>NZ_JALJXF010000001.1:1046428-1652857 GCF_024169925.1 Methylorubrum extorquens | reverse complement strand
CCGCCCGGCGCCGGCAAGACCACGCGGGTGCCGCTGGCGCTCCTCGACGAGCCATGGCTCGGCGCGCAAAAGATCATCCTGCTGGAACCCCGGCGGCTCGCGGCCCGCGGGGCGGCCGAGCGCATGGCCTCCACCCTCGGCGAGCGGGTCGGCGACACGGTCGGCCTGCGCGTGCGGCTTGGCTCGAAGATCTCGGCCCGCACCCGGATCGAGGTCGTCACCGAGGGCGTGTTCACCCGGATGATCCTCGACGACCCGGAACTGACCGGCATCGGCGCGGTGCTGTTCGACGAGTTCCACGAACGCTCCCTCGATGCCGACCTCGGGCTGGCCTTCGCTCTCGACGCGCAGGGCGCGCTGCGGGAGGATCTGCGCATCCTCGTGATGTCGGCGACCCTCGACGGCGCCCGCGTGGCGGGGCTTCTCGGCGATGCGCCCGTGGTGGAATCGGAAGGGCGCGCCTACCCGGTCGAGACGCGCCATCTCGACCGCGACCCGAATCAGCGCATCGAGGAGGCGATGGCCGCCGCGATCCTGCGGGCGCTGCGGGCCGATCCGGGGTCCGTGCTCGCCTTCCTGCCGGGGCAGGCGGAGATCCGCCGCACCGCCGAGCGGCTGGAAGGGCGCCTGCCCGACGACGCCAGTCTCGCGCCCCTCTACGGCGCCCTCACCCAGGGCGAGCAAGACCGGGCGGTGGCCCCTGCGCCTCCGGGGCGGCGCAAGGTGGTGCTGGCGACCTCCATCGCCGAGACCTCGCTGACGATCCAGGGCGTGCGCATCGTCGTGGATTCCGGGCTTGCCCGCGTGCCGCTCTACGAGCCCGGCAACGGCATGACCCGGCTCGTCACCGCGCGGGCCTCGCGCGCCTCGGTCGATCAGCGCCGGGGCCGCGCCGGCCGCACCGAGCCGGGCGTCTGCTGGCGGCTCTGGCCGGAGGCGGCGACCGCCGCCCTCGAACCCTTCGCCCGGCCCGAGATTCTTTCCGCCGATCTGGCCGGGCTCACCCTCGACTGCGCCGCCTGGGGTGTCACCGACCCGACCGCCCTGCCCTTCCTCGATCCGCCGCCCGCGCCGGCGCTGGCCGAGGCGCGGGCGATGCTGGCCGATCTCGGCGCGCTGGATTCCGACGGGCGGCTCACGGCCACCGGCCACACCCTGCGCAGCCTGCCGCTGCCGCCCCGGCTCGCCCGGATGGTCGCCCGCGCCGCCGAAGCCGGCCAAGCCCGCATGGCGGCCGATCTCGCCGCCGTTCTGGTCGAGCGCGGGCTCGGTGGCGACGCGGTGGATTTGGCCGAGCGCCTCGACCGCTTCCGCCGCGACCGCGGGGGCCGGGCCGCCGACATGCGCCGCCTCGCGGAGGGCTGGGCGCGCCAAGCGTCCAAGGCGGGGGATGCCGGCGAGCCCGATCCCCTGATGGCCGAGCCCGGTGCCCTGCTGGCGCTGGCCTATCCCGACCGGGTGGCGCGGGCGCGGGGCCGCGAGGGCGCCTTCTTGATGGCGAACGGCCGCGCCGGCCTCGTCGACCCGGTGAGCCCGCTCGCCCGTGAGACCTTCATCGTCGTCGCGGACCTCACGGGTGCGGCGGCCTCCGCGCGGATCCTGTCCGCCGTCGCCATCGCTCCCCAAGCCATCGACGCGCTGTTCGCCGACCGCATCGGCACGGTGCGCAGCGTCAGCTTCGATAAGGAGGCGCGGGCCCTGCGCGCCCGCGAGGGCCGTCGCCTCGGCGCCGTGACGCTCGACGAGCGCACCCTCCCCGTCCCGGCCGATGGGGAGGCGGCGCGGGTGCTGGCCCGCGGCATCGCCGGGCTCGGCCTCGACCGCCTGCCCTGGACGCCCGCCCTGGCGCAGTGGCGCACCCGCGTCCGTTTCCTCCACGGCGCGCAGGGAGGGGCGGAGGGGGGCGAATGGCCCGACCTGTCCGACGAGGCCCTGGCGGCCCGTGTCGAGGAATGGCTGGCCCCGGCCATCGTCGGGCGTACCTCGCTCGCGGCGATCACCGCCGACGATCTCGGCCAGGCGCTGCAAGGCCTGCTGCCGTGGACGCTGCGCGCCCGCCTGGAGACTGAGGCGCCGAGCCATGTCGAGGTGCCGACGGGCTCGCGCATCCCGGTCGATTACGAGTCGGGCCCCGAGCCGGTGCTCGCGGTGCGGGTGCAGGAGCTGTTCGGCCTCGACCGGCATCCGGCGCTGGGCGGAGGACGCGTGCCGCTGGTGCTCCACCTGCTCTCGCCGGCCCACCGGCCGATCCAGATCACCCGCGATCTGCCGGGCTTCTGGCGCGGCTCTTGGGGCGCGGTCCGCTCCGAGATGCGCGGCCGCTATCCGCGCCACCCCTGGCCGGAGGACCCGCTCAGCGAGGCCCCGACCCGGCGGGTGAAGCCAAAGGGGACGTAAAAGTGGACGTGGCGGGCGCTCGCGGCATCAGCCAGATCAGCAGCCGGTGGGTCGGCCAAGCGATCAGAAACGGGATGGCGACGAGGAGACCCGCGAACCACGCCCAGGCCGGCATCCAGGTCTGGGCGGCATGGTCGCTCATGCCCCAGACATAGTTGATGTTGACCGGCGTCAGCCCCGGATCGGGCCGCGGCGGCGGCATCAGGAAGACGCAGACGAACAGGAGGATGACGGCCAGCGCCGACCACGCCGCCCAGGCGCGCCGGTCGTAGCCGAGCCGCCAGACGAGGAACACGAGCAGGAACGGCAGCCAGCCGTGGAACAGCGACAGGCCCCGCAGGAGCGGCAAGGTGTCCGCGTTGAACATGTAGGCGGTCATGCCGGTGAGCGGAAAGCCCGCGGCCTGCGCCAGAAAATCGACGGCCCAGAGCAACTGCGGCGCGAGGATGCCGACCGCGCAGACCGAGACGAGGAGCGCGCTCTCCGCCCAGATGCCGACGAGGGTCAGGATCAGGGCGACGTCGCAGAAGTACAGGAAGTTCGTCGGCCCGTAACTGGCGAGATAGACCGGGAGCAGCACCGCCATGAAGGCCGAATAGGCGAGCTTGAGGCTCAAGGGGATGCGCGAACGCGCACCGCCGCGGTGCCCTTGCCCGATCATGCTGGTGTCCGCCGCCGCCGCGCTGCCGACCGGCCCCCCGGAAAGACCCATTGTCGCCCCCTGTCGTTTCCGGCTTGACCGTGGACGAGATTCGCTTCCGTGAGCGTGAGGGAACGCACGCGACCGGTCGCGTCCGGCGTTATCGCCGGATCGAGTGGGATGCGGTGCCGTTCTGAAGAGCCTTGGGGGAGAACGATCCGATGCGCTCAGTGGCCGGCTGCGTCCTCTTCCCTCTGTTCGGGCTCGTGCTCACAGCCGCGGCGGCCCCTGCGCAGTCCCCGCCGGATGCAGGCGGAGCCCGGCCGCTGGTCATTCCCCAGGTCGAGGGCGAGCGCCAGGGCAAGGTTCTGGGCCGGGCGCTCGCCTGCGGCACGGAGCGTGAGCGGGTCGATCGGGTGCTGAGATCCGGCCGCGAGCGCATGATGGCGGCGGTCGGCCGGGCGCTCACGGAGGAGCGCTACGTGCTCGCGCTCGACGACGCGATGCGCCTGGAGACGAGCCTGCCGGCGCCCTCTCCGAGTGCATGCGAGAAGGCGCTGGCCGGGCTCGAACGCCTGGAGAAGGCGCCGTAGACGCAAAGGCGATCAGGAAAAGCGGCCGCCCTTCTGGATCACCTCGATCTTGTAGCCGTCCGGGTCGGTGGCGAAGAAGAAGGTCGCGAGCGCGGTCTCGCCGTGCTTGAGCGTTTTGACGGGGGTAGCCGGAAGCCCCTCGCGCTCGAAGCGGGCGTGCTCGGCCTCGGCATCCTCCACCACGAAGGCGAGATGGCCGTAGCCGTCGCCGAGATCGTAGGGTGTGGTGCGGTCCTTGTTGACCGTCAGTTCGAGTTCGAACGGCGAGGACGGGTCGCGCAGGTAGAGCAGCGTGAAGTCCGGAAAGTCGAACCGGTCGGCCGGCTCCAGGCCGAAGGCGCGGGCATAGTAGTCGCGCGAGCGCGCCTCGTCGCGGACGCGGATCATGGTGTGGACGGGCTTAGCCATCGGCTCTCTCTCCCGGTTGCGGATGATGTGCGGACGAGCGCCCATCTGGCGCAGCCCGGCCGGGCGGGAAGGGCTTTTGCCGTTTACCCTTCGTCAACCCTACCGGGCGCTTGCTGCCGGCAATGATGCGCACCGCGTCCCTCGATTCCGTCGATCCCGAAGCCCTGCTGCCGCCGGGCGACGCCGCCCTGCGCGCGGCGATGCGGGGCTGGCGCGAGGCGCTGGCGCGGGAGCGGCGCATGGCCGCCAACACGGTCGAGGCCTATGAGCGCGACCTGCGCCAATTCCTGATCCATCGCGCCGCCCGCGCCGGCACGCCCACCATCGCCGGGCTGATCGCCCTGAAACCCCGCGACCTGCGCGCCTTCATGGCCGCGCGCCGGGCCGAGGGGATCGGCGGGCGCTCCCTGATGCGGATGCTGGCGGGGCTGCGTTCCTTCGCCCGCTTCCTCGAACGGGAGGGGCACGGCAGCGTCGCGGCGCTCGGCGCGGTGCGCTCGCCCAAGGTCGAGCGGCGCCTGCCGCGCCCGCTCCCCATCTCCGCCGCGCTGGCGATGACCGCGCCCGAGACCCGCCCCGACGACGACCGCGCTCCGTGGGTGCTCGCCCGCGACGCGGCGGTGATCGCCCTCCTCTACGGCTCGGGGCTGCGCATCTCGGAGGCTTTGGGGCTCACCGCCCGCGACGCGCCGATGCCGGGCATCGACGAGGTGCGGGTGACGGGCAAGGGCGGCAAGGTCCGCGCCGTGCCGGTGCTGCCGACGGTCGCCGAGGCGGTGGCCGCCTACTTGTCGCTCTGCCCACACACCCTCGACCCGGAGGGGCCGCTCTTCGTCGGCGTGAAGGGTGGGCCGCTCTCGCCGCGGGTGGTTCAGTACGCGGTTTCCGCGCTCCGCGGGGCGCTCGGCCTGCCCGAGAGCGCGACGCCGCACGCCCTGCGACATTCCTTCGCGACGCATCTGCTCGCCCGCCGGGGCGAGCTGCGGGCGATCCAGGAACTGCTCGGCCACGCCTCGCTCTCGACCACGCAGATCTACACCAAGGTCGATGCCGCCCGCCTGATGAGCGCCTTCGAGGACGCCCATCCCCGCGCCCGGCGGCTGCCGCCCTCGGAACCGGCGTCCGTGCGGTCCGAAACCGTTGATGCAGAGCAAAGCCCGAGCGACCGGTCTGGCTATTCTGTCCGGCAGGATAGGCCGGCGGAGCGCAGAAATGCGTGAGTTTGCTCCCTTCACCTTGGTCTTGCCGCGATTGAGTGGCGGATTGTCATCAACCAGGCGGTCGAAAGCCGCCGTTTCAGCAGCCCCAAGGAGTGTCCGATGCGCGTGAGCGGAATCTGTCTCGCGATCCTGCCGGTCCTCGCCGTCCTGGCCGTCACGGCCACGGTGAAGACGCTCCTCCTCCCCGTCACCGCCGTGCGCCTGCTCGCCCGCGGCCGTGCCGCGCGGGCCTGACCGGGCTCGGACGGGCCCGTTCAGGAGAAGCGCTCGACCAGCCCGCACGGCCTTTCGAGCGCTGTCCCCCGAAAGAATCCCGTCACGCCCAGCGCCAGCCGCCGGGTTCGATGACGAGGATGCTGCCCTGGCGGATGCCGAGCCGCGGGGCGGCGTAGATGTCGAGATGGCCGGCGATGACCAGCAGCGCCCGGGCGACGCCGCCATGGGCGACCATCACGGTCGGTCGGCGTAGCTCCGCCACCACTTCCTCCACCCGCGCCTCGACCATCGCGTAGCTCTCCGCCCCCTCCCCGCGCGGCTGGTAGCCCCAGCGGTCACGGTCGCGCGCGGCGGCGCCGGTGGGATCGCGCCGCCGGATCTCGGCCCAAGTCCGGCCTTCCCAGGCGCCGAAGCCGATCTCGCGCAGCCGCACATCGGCCCGGTAGCCCCCCGCGGGCAGGCCGATGCCGGTGCGCAGGATCTCCATCGTCCGGCGGGTGCGGGTGAGCGGGCTCGCGACGTAGTCGGCCGTGGGCAGTTCCGCTCCGGCGACCCGGCGCAAGCGCTTGGCCGCCTCCGCCGCGTGGGCGAGCCCGGTGGCGTTGAGATCGGTGTCGCGGTGGCCCTGAAGGCGCCCCTCCGCGTTCCAGTCGGTCTGGCCGTGGCGCACGAACCAGATCGTCGGCACCCCGCTCATGCGGCGGCTCCGGTGCAACCGGCGCATCCCTTCGAACACCCCGCCTTCGAAGACCCCGACGCGCCGGATCGGGAACGGCGAAGGCGGCGCATCTGTTGGGGCTCCAAGCTTATCCCTTCCTTGCGGGTCCGCGACGGCGGTCGCGCAATCGGCTCGTGAGCAGGTAATCTTCGGCATGGCGCGCAAGAACGGCAAGGACGGCAAGAGCGCCGGGAGTGAAAAAAGCGCCGGGCGCGACAAAGCGGCGGAAACACAACCGCAGGCGGCGTGGCCCGACCATCCGCCGTCCTTCGCCGGCTGGGCCCGTTCGGCGATCGCGGGCACGGGCACCGCGCCGAGCCTGTCCCCGCATCTTCACCCGGTCCTGCCGCCGGCCGCGCCCGGCATCGTCACGGTCGAACCCGGCCAGAGCGTCAACCTCGCCGCGATCGATCCCGACGCCACCGGCGGTCTCGAGAAGGCGGCGGCCAAGGCCGAACTCGACGCGCAGCGCACGCGCATCAAGGGCTTGCAGGAAAAGCTCTACGCCGAGCACCGCCGCTCCCTGCTCGTGGTGTTCCAGGCGATCGATACCGGCGGCAAGGACGGCACCATCCGCAACGTGTTGGAGGGGGTGAACCCGCAGGGCTGCCGGGTCTGGTCGTTCAAGTTGCCGAGCGCCGAGGAACTCGATCAGGATTTCCTCTGGCGCTACCACCTGCGCACGCCCGGCCGCGGCCTGATCGGCGTGTTCAACCGCAGCCATTACGAGGACGTGCTCGTGGTGCGGGTGAAGGGCCTCGTGCCGGAGGAGACCTGGCGCGAGCGCTACGGGATCATCAACGATTTCGAGCGGCTGCTCACGGTCTCGGGTACGGTGATCCTCAAGTTCTTCCTGCACATCTCCAAGGACGAGCAGAAGGAGCGCCTGGAGGCGCGCCTCGCCGACCCGGAGAAGCACTGGAAGTTCGACCCCGCCGACCTCGTGGAGCGCAAGAGCTGGGACGCCTACCAGACCGCCTTCAACGATGCGCTCGCCCGCTGCTCGACACCCTACGCTCCCTGGCACGTGGTGCCGGCCAACCGCAAATGGGCCCGCAACGTCATGGTCGCCCGCACCATCGCCGACACGCTGGAAGCGATGGACCCGCGTTTTCCCGAGCCGCGCAAGGGGTTGGACGGCATCAAGGTGCCAGATTGAGCCTGCGCAAACTCGGGAGGCGGGCTTTCCGAATCGGTCTCGAAACGGTCTAGATCGGCGCCCTTCCAGGCTCACGGGGGCACACCGATGCCGACGGTTCGCGAGATCGAGGCGGCCGGGTACCGGTCGCTGAAGAGCATCCGCTTTCCGGTCGGATCACTCTCGGTCTTCGTCGGCGGCAACGGCACCGGCAAGACCAACCTCTACCGCGCCCTCGGCCTGCTCCAGACGGCCGCCTCCGGGCGGCTGACGCGGGCGCTCGCCGCCGAGGGCGGGATGGAATCCGTGCTCTGGGCCGGCGCCCGCCGCAAGGGCGAGCCGGCGCGGGTGCGGCTGTCTGCTGAACTGGCGGACGAGACCACCGGCCACGCCTATACCTATGCGGTCGAGGTCGGTATCCCGCCGCCGATAAGCAGCGCGGCTTTCGCCCTGGAGCCGCAGGTGAAGAGCGAGCGGCTCACCGTGCAGGCCGGCGCGCGACCGGTCACGGTGCTTGACCGCGACGGGCCGGCGGGCTTCGTGCGCGACGAGGAGGGCCGCAAGCGCTCCTTCGGCACCGACCTGCTGCCGACCGAGACGGCGCTGGCCGCGTTGCAGGACGCAGTGCGCTTTCCCGAATTGCAGATCGTGCGGCAGGCGCTTGGTGCGTGGCGCTTCTACCACGATGTGCGCACCGATGCGGGCTCGCCGCTCCGCCGCCCCTGCCTCGCGGTGACGACGCCGACCTTGGCCTCCGACGGCGCCGACCTCGCCGCCGTCTTCGCGACGTTGGCCCATATCCGCGGCGATACGATCGACCTCGACGCGGCGTTCGCCGACGCCTTTCCCGGCGCCTGCCTTGTCGTGCCGCCGCCGGAGCGCGAGGCGCGGTTCGGCGTGATCTTCGCCGAGTATCCGAAGCGGATCTTCGAACCGTCCGAACTCTCCGACGGGACGCTGCGCTACCTCGCGCTCGCGGGCGCGCTGCTCGCTTACCGGCTGCCGCCCTTCCTCGCGCTCAACGAACCCGAAACCAGCCTGCACCCGGACCTGATGGAGCCGCTGGCGCGGATGATCGTGCAGGCCTCGAGTCGAACGCAGGTCTGGCTGGTCACGCATTCCGAGCGCCTTGCCGCGGCGGTCACCGGGTCGAGCGGCGTGCGTCCGCGCCTCGTGCTCAAGCGCGAGGGGGCGACCTGGATCGAGGGGCTGCGTTTGGCCGGTGACTTTTCCGACGAGGACGGGGAGGAGTGAGATGCGGGTCGCGCTACAGGCGGTGCTGACCGGTCGCGTCGCGCCGCTGGGGGAGAAGGGCGCGGCGAGCGCCATCGCCAAGATGCCTGTGGAGGGGCCGGTCGCCGTGGGGCCGCTCGGTCTCGCGGGCGACGAGCAGGCCGACCGGCGTGTCCATGGCGGCCCGGAAAAGGCCGTGCACCACTACGCCCTCGACCATGCCGCCGCGTGGCGCGCGGAGTTGCCCGGCCTGCCTGATCTGCTGGAGCGGCCCGGTGCCTTCGGCGAGAATGTTTCGACCCATGGCCTGACCGAGGCCGAGATCTGCGTCGGCGATCTCTGGCGGGTGGGGAGCGCCCTGCTTCAGGTCTCGCAGGCGCGCCAGCCCTGCTTCAAGCTGAACCTGCGCTTTTCCGTGCCGGACATGGCCCGGCGGGTGCAGGCGAGCGGACGCACCGGCTGGTACTACCGGGTGATCGAGACGGGCGTCGTGGCGGCTGACGACGTGCTCGAACTCGTCGAGCGCCCGCATCCGGACTGGCCGCTGTCGCGGCTCCTGCACCACTTCTACGTGGACCGCCTCGACGCGGCGGCCTTGCGGACGATCGCCGGTCTCGCGCCCCTCACCGAATCCTGGCGGACGCTCGCCGCCCGCCGGCTCGCGAGCGGCGCCGTGGAGGATTGGCGCCGACGGCTCGGGGAAGAGAGGTGAACCCTATTCCCGCTCGCGGGTGATGTCCGGCGCGTCCGGGTTCTTCATGCCGACGACGTGGTAGCCGGCATCGACGTGGAGGATCTCGCCGGTCATGCCGCGGGACATGTCGGAGAACAGGTAGGCCGCCGTCTCGCCGACTTCCTCGATGGTCACGGTCCGGCGCATCGGCGCGTTGTACTCGTTCCACTTGAGGATGTAGCGGAAGTCGCCGATCCCTGAGGCCGCCAGCGTCTTGATCGGCCCGGCCGAGATCGCGTTGACGCGGATCTGCTTCGGCCCGAGATCGGCGGCGAGGTAGCGCACGGAGGCTTCCAGCGCGGCCTTGGCGACACCCATCACGTTGTAGTGGGGCATCCACTTCTCGGCGCCGTAATAGGTCAGAGTCAGCATCGACCCGCCGTTGCGCATGATCTTTTCCGCGCGCTGTGCCACCGCCGTGAACGAGTAGCACGAGATCAGCAGCGACTTGGTGAAGTTCGCCTCCGAGGTCTCGAGATAGCGCCCCGTCAGCTCGTCCTTGTCGGAGAAGGCGATGCAGTGGACGACGAAATCGATCCCGTCCGGGAACACCTCGGCGGTCGCAGCGAAGGCGGAATCGATCGAGGCCGGATCGGTGACGTCGCAATGGCCGACCACATGCGCGTTCAGCTCGCGCGCCAGCGGCTCGACGCGCTTCTTCAGCGCCTCGCCCTGGTAGGTGAAGGCCAATTCCGCCCCGTGCGCGGCGGCGCTGCGGGCGATACCCCAGGCGATCGAGCGGTTGTTGGCCACGCCCAATACCAGCCCGCGCTTGCCCGCGAGCAGCCCGCCCGGCTTCTGTTCCGACATGCGTCACCTTCGCTTCGGCCGCGCGGGCGCCTCTTGAGGGGCAGCCCTGCGCCGGGGGCTTCCTTAGCCGAGGGTGGCCGGAGGGGGAAGCCTCAAGGCGCACGGGATCGCCTCAGGGCGATCCCGGTGAACCCGTTCGGGCCTCGATCGCCAACAGCCCAGCGGCGGAATATGCGAGCCCTCGCTCC
Organism: Methylorubrum extorquens; assembly: GCF_024169925.1. NCBI lineage: Bacteria > Pseudomonadati > Pseudomonadota > Alphaproteobacteria > Hyphomicrobiales > Methylobacteriaceae > Methylorubrum > Methylorubrum extorquens. The sequence continues at coordinate 1,642,563 of NZ_JALJXF010000001.1, read as the reverse complement.
GCTCGACGCCTCGGCAGAAACCGAGGCCCGCCCTGTGGCACGACGCGCCTTACGCCGTCCCGGCCTTGGCCTCGCGGCGGCGGCGGGCATACTCGGTCAGGGCCGCGTCGTCCGTGGCCGGCAGAACGATGGCGGTGGTGGCGAACAGGTCGCCGCGGGTGCCGTCCTTCTTCGGAAGGCCCTTTCCGCGCAGGCGGAAGGTGCGGCCGGAACTCGTCATCGCCGGCACCTTCATTTCGACCGCGCCGGTCAGGGTCGGCACGCGCAGGGCGCCGCCGAGCACCGCATCCTCCAGCGGCAGATCGACGATGGCGCGCAGATCCGCGCCCTCCACTTTGAACACCGGATGGGTTTGGATGCGGATGGTCAGCAGCGCGTCGCCGGGCTCGCCGCGGGGACCGCCCGCGCCGCCGAGGCCGCGCAGGCGGATGGTCTGGCCATCGACGACGCCCTTGGGAATCATCACGTCGACGTCGCGCCCGCCCGGCAAGCCGATGCGCATCTTCTCCTCGCCCGCGACCTGTTCGAGCGTCACGCTGAGTTCGGCTGCGACATCTTCGCCGCGGATCGGCCCCCCGCGCCCGCCCGGCCCGGCACCGCCCGCGCGGAACGCCTCACCGAAGATGTGGCTGATGAAGTCTTCCCCGACGCCGCCCGGCCCAGCACCGCCGGCCCCGCCGCGTCGCTGGGTGAAGCCTTCGAAGTCGAAGCCGCCTCCGCCGCCGCCCCGCCCGCCGCCGAACCCGGAAAAGCCCTCGAAGCCGGTCGCGCGCGGCTTGCCCTCGGCGTCGATCTCGCCGCGGTCGAACTGGCCGCGCTTCTCCTTGTCGCCGAGGATCTCATAGGCGGTGTTCGCCTCCGAGAAGCGCTCCTTGGCCTTCGGGTCCTTGTTGCTGTCGGGGTGGTACGCCTTGGCGAGCTTGCGGAAGGCCTTCTTGATTTCGGCCTCGCCCGCGCCCTTGGGGACACCCAGAACGTCGTAGGGGTTTCGCATCGGCATTCTTTTGAGGGGGTCGCAACCGGATAGGGATACGGCCTCTGCCGCACGTCTTCAACGTGGGAAGGGCGTTGCCGCTCTGCAACAGCCCCCGAGGCCCCGTTCACCGGTCCGCGATCACTTTATCGTCCGGCTCTGCGCGAAAGCCTCAGGAGCGGGCATGGGGGTTGGAGGTGCGCACCCGCTTCAGCTCCCACTCGCCGCCGGACGGCTTGCAGCCGGTGCCGCGCACGAAGCGGTTGTTGGCGCCGCCTACCACCGTTGCGAGGAAGTCGCGGCAGATCTCGTCGCCGGCGACATAGGGCAGGCCGGTCGGGTTGATGCTGCCGCGCATGGCGGTCTCCGGGTTGTCCCACTTCACCGGGCGGCCGTTGCCCTGCGGATCGAGGGCGACGGAGAGCGCGGCGTGGGCGCGGCGCCAATCCTCGCCGTCGAGGTCGCGCCCGAAGCTCGCGGGCCGCTTCGGAATGCTACCGGTGACGAGCGGTTCGGGCGCGGCCGGCGCCTCCTCCGCCTTGAAGGACAGGATCGGCCCGCTGCACGCGCCGCAGGAGAGGGCGGCAAGGCCGAGGGTCAGCAGACCCGCGATCCGGGCGCCGAAACCGCATCGTGTCGCATATCCACGGGTCGAACCGGCCCTCCCTTCGGGGGAGAGCGCTGGGGCGAGGCCTTTACACGGACGCAGACGCATTACACCTGAACTCGAGACAGACGGGGGTCCGACGGAGTTGCTGCCCGACGTCGGTGCCCCCCGACCCGGCTGCCACAGGGAAGAAAATGGCCATCGATCGGTTAAGAGAGGGTGATGCGAACGCGCCTTCGGTCCATCCGGAGGACTTCACCTTGTCGTGCGACCCCTGGGCGCTGTTCGCCGCGTGGATGACGGAGGCGGAGGCCTCCGAGCCCGTCGACGCCAACGCGATGGCGCTCGCCACCGCCGACGCGGATGGCCTGCCCGACGTGCGGGTGGTGCTGTTGAAGGGCTTCGATCCGCGCGGGCTCGTCTTCTACACCAACGCCGAGTCGGCCAAGGGCGGGCAGCTTCGCGCCAACCCGCAGGCGGCGACGGTGCTGTACTGGAAGTCTCTCGGCCGGCAGATCCGCACCCGCGGCCCCGTCTCCCCCGTGACCCGCGAGGAGGCCGACGCCTATTTCGCGAGCCGCCACCGCGACAGCCGCATCGGCGCCATCGCCAGCCAGCAATCGCGTCCGCTCACCGATCGCCCGACCCTGATGGCCGAGGTCGCCGCCCTGTCGGAGAAGTACGAGAACGGCCCGGTGCCGCGCCCCGAGCACTGGCTCGGCTTCCGCATCGCCCCGGTGCAGTTGGAGTTCTGGCAGAACGGCGCCTTCCGCCTGCACGACCGGGTGCGCTTCACCCGCGACGGCGACGGCTGGGCCCGCGCGCGGCTCTATCCCTGATTTTGACGCCCTGATCGGAGACGATCAGGGCCGCTCAGGGCATTACCGAGCGGATCGCCGCGACCAGGCTCTCTTCGGTGTAGGGCTTGCGGATGAACAATCCGTCGGTCGGCACGTCGCCGGGCGCGGGCCGCACCTTGCCGGAGGTGATGACGATGCCGATGCGCGGCCAGCGCCGGTCGATGCAGGCGGCGAGCTTGATCCCGTCGATGCCGAGCGGCATGTCGATGTCGGTCACGACGACGCACACCGCTCCGCCCGCGTCCTGCTCCTGGTCGAGAATGCGGATCGCCTCGTTGCCGTTGGTGGCCTCGCGCACGGTGAAGCCGGCCTCCACGATCAGCTCGACCGCAGCGTGCCGGATCACGGCATCGTCCTCCACGACAAGGACGGTCGGCCTCGCGTCCGTCTCGCTCACACCCGTTGCATCCCTCGTCCGAGCACGCGTCTGATCCGCCGGCACGATCTCTCGAATCCGCGACCCCGCTCCGGGGTTGCATGAAGGCCGACGCAGGACAAGCGGGGAAGACGCGTGGGGGCCCATGGCACCGGCCGTTCCGGGTGCGCAGGCTGGGGGCTATCGCGTGAAGTGCTCCGCCGGGCCCCGAGGCGCTGCGTCTCCGGCGCCTTTCGCAATGCAGCGCGGCCCTGGATTTCCGGCGGGGCGCGGCTTATCCCTTGGTAAAGACCCAGCCCCTCCCGCTCACCGCGGTGCGCGGGGCGGGCAGCGAGGAACCGGCTTTGGCCTCATCCAACGATCGTCGACGGGTGCTGCTGCTCACCGGCGCCAGCCGGGGCATCGGGCACGCCACCGTCAAACGCTTCTCCGCCGCGGGCTGGCGGGTCATCACCTGTTCGCGCCACCCCTTCCCCGAGAACTGCCCCTGGGAGATGGGACCGGAGGATCACCTCCAGGTCGATCTCGCCAACGCGGCGGACACGGTGCGCGGGGTGCGCGAGGTCGCCGAGCGGCTCGCCGCCGAGGGCGGCCTGCTGCACGCGCTCGTCAACAATGCCGGCATCTCGCCGAAGGGCCCGGAGGGCGAGCGGCTCGGCGCGCTCACCACCGAGTACGAGGATTGGGCCCGCGTCTTCCAAGTGAACTTCTTCGCACCGATCCTGCTGGCGCGGGGGCTGTGCGACGAGTTGACCCGCGCGCGCGGCTCGATCGTCAACGTCACCTCGATCGCCGGCTCGCGGGTCCACCCCTTCGCGGGTGCCGCCTACGGCACTTCGAAGGCGGCGCTCGCCGGTCTCACCCGCGAGATGGCCGCGGATTTCGGGCCGCTCGGTGTGCGCGTCAACGCGATCTCGCCCGGTGAGATCGACACCTCGATCCTCTCGCCCGGCACCGACAAGCTGGTGGAGCAGATCCCGCAGCGCCGGCTCGGCACCCCGGACGAGGTCGCCAAGGCGATCTACTTTCTCTGCATCGAGGCCTCCTCCTACGTGAACGGCGCCGAACTTCACATCAACGGCGGACAGCATGTCTGACCGCCGGGCGGTTCTCGCCGCCCTGCTGTCGCTGGCCGCCTTCCCCGCCCTCGCGGCGGGGGATGGGCCGCCCGTCGAGCCGGTCGCGCTGCCGTTTGCCGTCAAGGCGATGCGCGGCCCCGGTAGCGACGTGGCCCTCTCGGTGGCGACCTCCGGATTGCTGCCGGTCGCCCGTGCGCCTGCCAGCGCCGACCCGAAGGCAACGGGCAGCACCGCTCCGCAATCCGTCGTCGTGGTCTGGGGCGACGGCGGCGGTGCCGTGCTGAGTCTCGAAGGCGATCACCTGCGCACCACGCTGATCGGTGCCGAGGCGATCGAAGGGTTCGCCGCTGCCGAGACGCCGCGCGGGGCCGTGCCGGGCTCGCGCCGCGCCCTCGACGGGCCGCTCAGCGCCTATCTCACCGGCCCGACCCGCGCGCTCGGCGGCGCGCAGGGCCAGGGGAGCGTGCTGACCTTGCGCGAGCGCCAGCCCCTCGGCGTCACCGCCGAGCCGAAGGCCGTACCGGTGACGACCCAGACCCTCGCGCCGGGGAACGACCGGGTGTTTGCCGGCCGCACGCCTCACATCACACGTCTCGACGGCCGCCCGGCGGTGGCCGCCGTGACCGCGCAGGGACCGGCCGTCTCCGGTCTCGCCGTCGCGGCGAAGGGGGCGGACGGCGTCTGGACCCTCCGGGCGCAGACGCCGCCGCAAGCGGGCCAGGGGCCCGAGGGCGCGCCGCTGGCGCTCGCCGCCGTCAGTGACTTCACCGGCAGCGGCCAGCCGCAGATCGCCGCGATCCGCGCGCCCGACGGCGAGGGCGTGCTCCAGTTCTGGCGCATCGCCGATGGAACCTTGAGCCTCGCGGGCGAAGCGCCGGGCTATGCCGGCCCGGCGGCGGGCGAAGCGGCGGATCTCGCCGCTCCCGTTCCCCGCGGCGGCGGCGCCCCGCCCGACCTCGCCCTGCCGGTGGCGGGCCGCGGCGCCCTGGCGGTAGTGTCGTGGAAGGGCGCCACTCCCGTCGAGCGGACGCGCTTCCCCCTGCCCGCTCCGGCCGCTCACGGTGTCGCCGTGCTCGACGCGGGCGGAACCGCCAAGACAATCCTCGTCGGGCTCGCCGACGGGCGCCTCGTCGCGGTTTCCGCGCCGTGAGCGACCCGGGACAGGAGGACGGGCGGCTGTTTCCGGCGCGCCCGCTGATCGGGGTTTCGGTCGCGGTGATCCGCGACGGCCGCGTGCTGCTCGCCGCCCGCGCCAACGAGCCGATGCGCGGCGTCTGGACCCTGCCCGGCGGCCTCGTGGAGGCGGGTGAATCCCTCGCGGCGGGGGCGTTACGCGAATTGCAGGAAGAAGTCGGATCGCTCGCCGAGGTGGTCGGCCCGAGCCTGACGCCGACCGAGATCATCCTGCGGGATGAAACCGACCGCATCCGCCATCATTACGTGATCCATCCCCACGCCGCCCTCTGGCGCGCCGTCGAGCCGGTGCCCGGGCCGGAGGCGCTCGCCGTGCGCTGGGCCAGCCTCGACGAGGTCGCGGGCCTGGCCACCACGCCGGGGCTGATCGAGACCCTGCGCGAGGCGTTCTCCCGCATACGAACGGCGGCAGAAGGCTCGGCAGAAGGCTTGGTATGAGAACGGGACTGGCCCGCCTGATCTTCGCCGCCCTGCTCGCTTTGACTCCGGCGGCGGAGGCGTTCGCGCAGCAGCGCTCCGGCACGGCCCGATCCGCGCCGAAGCCGCCGGAGAAGGAGAAGGAGCCGCCCCCCCCGGCCGAGCCGCCGCCCGCGCCCTATGACCGCGACCTGATGCGGCTGTCCGAGATCGTTGGGGCGCTCGCCTTCCTGCGCACGCTGTGCGCTGCGCCGGACGCCGCCGAATGGCCGGCGCGGATGAAGGCGATCCTCGACAGCGAGGGGATCACGCAGAGCCGCCGCGACCGCCTCGCCGGCGCTTACAATCGCGGTTTCCGCGGCTACAGCCTGACCTACCGGGTCTGTACCCCCGCCGCGAACGAAGCCGCCCGTCGCTACGTCGCCGAGGGCGAGCGGCTCTCGCACGCCATCGCCGGGCGGTTCGGCGGTTAATATCGTATCCGGTTCGATCGCATCGGATCGGCGTCTTCCGAGCCTCGTCAATCGCCCGAAAGCCGGTGGCTGCTTTTCGGGGCGATGCGCTAGATCCCTGGTTTGACACGCATTTTCCTGCTGGTCCGATTTTCGTTTCAACAGAATCCGCTCCGGATTCGGCCGTGCAATCGCGTTTGTGGCGGCTTCGCCACACTCCGGAGGCCTTGCGAAATTCCTTCGCAATTGCGCCTCCGCGTTAACCTCTTCGCAATTCCCTGCTTCCCGGCCCGTGAAGGCTGCCGTATCGTGACGATGTCTTGCCGGCACTGTTCCGGCCGAGAAACGAAGCCGCCCGCCATGATCCACGATGCCGATACCGCAACCTTCGATGCCGACGCGGAGAGCAAGCGCCTCGCGCTCGGCCTCGTGACGGAAGCTTTCGCGGAGGGCTGCCTCGACGGGATCGACGGCGACTGCATGGCCCAGGCGGCCCTGTTCGCGGCGTTCCAGGAGTTGGTCGCCACCTACGGCGAGGACGCCACCGCCCGCTACGCGGAGACCCTGCCGGAGCGCATCCGCGGCGGCGGGTTCACCACGACGCTGCAGCACTGAGGGCTACCCGCGGACCGGCACGGACGGACAATTCCGAGATCAAGCGCGTTCGCGGCTGTGGCTCGGCAACGATGAAGTGGGGTGCCGGCTCGCCGCTACCCTGGGCGGCGAAGCAGTCCCTTCCCTCGATAGGACCTTGGAGGCTTCAGCCGTAATCGGCGTCGAGCACGGGCGCGTCGGGAGCTTGGCGGTCGAGGCTCTCCTGGTACTGCAGGCAGCCCCGCATGAATTTCGGCCAGGGCGGCACGGCGATGTCCGGCGCAGCTGGCTCCGGCAGCAGACCCCACAGCTTCGGATGGTGCCAACAGAGAGCGTGGCCGGTGGCGTCGCGGTGCTCGCAGATGCCGGCGCGCAGACGGCGGACCTCTTCCACGAGCTGTTCGCGCGTCAGACCGTCGAGATCCTCGTCCATGCTGACTCCTTCCGAAGCCTGCCCTACCCCGCCGGCAGCGCCTCTTCGAACACCACCGCCTCGCCCCGCGACGGGTTGGCCAGCTCGCCCTGCCACATCACCGGCGTGCCCCGCACCACCGTGCCCACCGGCCAGCCGGTGACGGTGAGCCCATCATAGGGCGTCCAGCCGCATTTCGAGGCGATCCACTCGTTGCGGATCGTCTCGCGGCGCTTGAGGTCCACCACCGTCACGTCGGCATCGTAACCCACGGCGAGCCGCCCCTTGCGGGCGATGCCGAACAGGCGCTTGGGGCCGGCGCTCGTCAGATCGACGAGCCGGGCGAGCGAGAGCCGGCCGGCATTCACATGGTCGAGCATGATCGGCACCAGCGTCTGCACGCCGGTCATGCCCGAGGGGGAATCGGGATAGGGCTTGGCCTTCTCCTCGAGCGTATGCGGCGCGTGGTCGGAGCCGAGCACGTCGACCACGCCCTGGGACAGCCCGCGCCAGATCCCGTCGCGGTGCCCGGCGTCGCGCACCGGCGGGTTCATCTGCACCAGCGTCCCAAGCCGGGCGTAAGCTTCCGTCCCGTCGATCGTGAGGTGGTGCGGCGTCACCTCGACGCTCGCCACATCCTTGGCCTCCGCCAGGATCGGCATCTCGTCCGCGGTCGAGATGTGCAGGATGTGGATGCGGGCCCCCGTCTCCCGCGCGAGCGCGATCAGCCGCTGCGTGGCCTTCACCGCGACCTCGGGCGAGCGCCAGACCGGGTGCGAGGCGGGATCGCCCGGCACGCGAAGCCCCTTGCGGTCCCGCAGCATCGGCTCGTCCTCGGAATGGAAGGCGGCGCGGCGACGGATGCGTTTCAGGATCTCGCGCACGCCGGCATCGTCCTCGACCAGCAGCGAGCCGGTGGAGGAGCCGATGAACACCTTGATCCCGGCCGCGCCCGGCAGCCGCTCCAACGCGGCGACCTCGCCTGCGTTCTCGTGGGTGCCGCCGACCCAGAAGGCGAAGTCGCAGTGCATCCGGTGATGGGCGCGGGCCACCTTGTCGGCAAGCGCCTCGGCGCTCGTGGTCTGCGGGTTGGTGTTGGGCATCTCGAACACCGCCGTGACGCCGCCCATCACCGCCGCGCGCGAACCCGTTTCCAGGTCTTCCTTGTGGTCGAGGCCGGGCTCGCGGAAATGCACCTGGCTGTCGATCACGCCGGGAAGAAGGTGCAGGCCGCGGCAATCGCGCCGCTCAACCGCCGACGCGCCCGAGAGGTCGCCGATGGCCGCCACCCGTCCGCCGCGGATGCCGAGATCGGCACGATGCTCGCCATCGTGGTTTACCAGCGTGCCGCCGGACAGGATGAGGTCCAAGGAGGCTTCCATCGGCGCGTCCATCGGTGCTTCCATCGGGCTCTCCCGGTTCGTTCGTCGCGATTGAGACGCGGATAGCGGCGGCTTATGTCAGGCGTCCCACGCGTGCAACGCCGCCGTCCTGATCCGAGGAGATGCCATGCCGATCGCCCTGCTGCCGGACCGTGCCGTCGTTGCCGTGTCCGGCCCGGACGCGCTCCCCTTCCTGCAAGGCATCCTCACCTGCAACGTCGAGACGCTGCCCGAGGGCGAAGCGCGGCTCGGCGCGCTGCTGACGCCCCAGGGCAAGATCCAGTTCGATTTTTTGGTGTCCCGCACACGCGATGGCTTCCGGCTCGATGCGACGGCCGAGCGCGTCGCCGACCTCGTCAAGCGCCTCGGGCTCTACCGCCTGCGCGCCAAGGTGAGCGTGGCCGCCGAGCCCACGCTCGGCGTGGCCGCCGCCTGGGGTGGGTCCGAGACCGCGGCCGAAACGGTGCGGGTGCGCGACGGACGCCTGCCCGCGCTGGGCGAGCGACTGTATTTCGCAGAGGGCGCTTTCTCGGCGGATGCGACGGAGGCTGATTACCACACCCACCGCATCGGCCTCGGCGTGCCGGAGGGCGGGCGCGACTTCGCCTTCAGCGATGCCTTCCCGCACGAGGCGCTGATGGACCAGCTCGGCGGCGTGGACTTCAAGAAGGGCTGCTATGTCGGGCAGGAGGTAGTCTCGCGGATGCAGCACCGCGGCACCGCCCGCACCCGCATCCTGCCCATCGTCTACCGCGACGGCCCAGCGCCGGAGCCCGGCACGGAGGTGACGGCCGGCGCGCGCAGCCTCGGCGTCACGGGCAGCGCGGCGGGCGAGCGGGGGCTCGCCACGATCCGCCTCGACCGCCTCGGCGACGCGCTCGCCGTCGGCGAGCCGGTGCGGGCGGGCGGCACGATCGCGGCCCTGGGCAAGCCCGATTTCGCCAGCTTCGCCTTCCCCACCGACACGGCCGTGGCCGGATGAGCGCGGATGCCTCCGGCCTCATCCTTCATCCCGACGGTTGCCCGCGCTGCTGGTGGCCGGGGACCGATCCGCTCTACGTCGCCTATCACGACACCGAGTGGGGTGTGCCCGAGTTCGATTCCCGCGCCCTCTACGAGAAGCTGATTCTCGACGGGTTTCAGGCGGGCCTGTCGTGGATCACCATTCTGCGCCGCCGCGAGGGCTTTCGCCGGGCCTTCGAAGGGTTCGAGCCGGAGCGGGTTGCCCGCTTCACGGACGCCGATGTCGAGCGGCTGATGGGCGACACCGGCATCATCCGCAACCGCGCCAAGATCCGCGGCGCGATCAACGGTGCGCGGGCGTGGCTCGCCATCGAGGAGGGAGGTCCCGGCTTCTCGCCCTTCCTCTGGGATTTCTGCGACGGCCGGCCGATCCAGACCAACGCGGCCACCCGCGCCGCGATCGCCACCGAAACCGATGTGTCACGAAGCATGGGCAAGGCGTTGAAAGTGAAGGGTTTCACCTTCTGCGGCCCCACCATCGTCCACGCCTTCATGCAGGCGGTCGGCATGGTCAACGACCATCTCACCGGCTGCCACCGCCACGCGCCCTGCGCCGCCTTGGGCGAGGGCCGCCATCCGTGAGTGCCCCGAAGAAACCGGCGCGGGCGTGGCAGCGGATGCTGTCGGGCCGGCGGCTCGACCTGCTCGACCCTTCGCCGCTCGATGTCGAGATCACTGACATCGCCCACGGTCTCGCCCGCGTCGCCCGCTGGAACGGGCAGACGGCGGGGCCGCACGTCTTCTCCGTGGCGCAGCACTCGCTGCTGGTGGAGGCGATCGGCGGCGCCCTCGATCCGCGGATCGGCGCCCCGGAGCGGCTCGAATTGCTGCTGCACGACGCGCCGGAATACGTCATCGGCGACATCATCTCGCCGCTGAAGAACGCCATCGGCGACGCCTATCGCAGCGTCGAGCGGCGCCTACTCGCGGCGATCCGCCAGCGCTTCGGGCTCGCCGCGCCCTCCCCGGCGCTCTCGCGTTTGGTCAAGCGCGCCGACCGCATCGCCGCGGCGATCGAGGCGACCCGGCTGGCCGGCTTCTCGAGCGCGGAGGCCGACGCGATCTTCGGGCGCCCCCCGGTTCTGCCGGACGCGTGTCACGCCGAAATCGAGCGGCTGGTCGCCGGATGGCCGACGGCGGAGGCGGAGGCGTGCTATCTCGACCGCTTCGCGGCACTTCAGCGCGGAGCGTGAGACCCAGAAGAGAATGCCCGTCATCCACGTCTGCCCCCTCTCGCGCCTTCGGGAGACCGTCGCGGCCAGCGGCGCGAGCCATCTCGTGACCCTGGCCACGCTCGGCAGTGCGGTGGTGCGTCCGGCCGCGATCCGTCCGGAGCACCATCTGCGTGTGGGCTTCAGCGACATCGTCGTGCCGATGGAGGGCCATCTGCCGCCGGGTGAGGCGCATGTGCGCAGCGTCCTCGATTTCGTCGCCGCCTGGCCCCGCGAAAACCCGATGGTGATCCACTGCTATGCCGGGATCAGCCGCTCCACCGCGGCGGCCTTCGCTACGGCCTGCGCCCTGCGGCCGGATCGGGACGAGGCCGATCTCGCGCAAGACCTGCGGCGTCTCGCGCCGAGCGCCACGCCGAACCGCCTGTTCGTGGAGATCGCCGACCGCCTGCTCGGGCGCGAGGGGCGGATGATCGCGGCCATTGCCGGGATCGGGCGCGGCGCCGAGGCCTTCGAGGGCACGCCGTTCCACCTCACCTTGACGTGACGGGCATGCCGCGTGGGGCGCAGATCGGTCGCACGCAATCGACCCGGGCTTGTGCGACCGCACGTCGCCCGTCATAACCCGCCCCAAAGGGAATCCGGGATGAACGATCTTAAACCCGAGGCATCTGCCGCAGCGGCGCCGGACGATCTGCCGTTCGAGCGGGCGCTGGAGCAGCTCGAGGAGATCGTGCGTCGGCTGGAGCGCGGCGACGTGCCCCTCGACGAGTCGGTGGCGATCTACGAGCGCGGCGAGGCGCTCAAGCGTCACTGCGAGACCCTGCTGAAGCGGGCCGAGGCCCGCATCCAGAAGATCGCCATCGGGCCGGATAGCCGGGCCGCCGGCACCGCGCCGCTCGACGTCGAGTAGGCGTCGCGGGTGCGGTTTCGATCACGACAAAACTCATCGCGCGCAAAGGTTTGCGCGCCGTTCCTTACTTCGGGCATGAGGCTGGTCCGGTGGCACTAGCGGACACGACGATCCTTGAGGGTCTTGAGACGCCGGATCGTCTCCGGCTTCTGCCGGAGAGCGAGCTTCGGCGGGTGGCCGACGCGGTGCGCGCCGAGATGATCGACGCCGTGTCGATCACCGGTGGCCATCTCGGCTCGGGGCTGGGCGTGGTCGAGCTGACGGTGGCGCTCCACCACGTCTTTGACACCCCCGACGACCGCATCGTCTGGGACGTCGGCCACCAGTGCTACCCGCACAAGATCCTCACCGGCCGCCGCGACCGCATCCGCACGCTTCGCCAGGGTGGCGGCCTGTCCGGCTTCACCAAGCGTTCGGAGAGCGAGTACGACCCCTTCGGCGCGGCGCATTCCTCCACCTCGATCTCCGCCGCGCTCGGCATGGCCGTGGCGCGCGACCTCAACGAGGCGGACGCCAAGGCTGCGGGCGGCCCGGCTCTGAGGCGCCGCAACATGATCGCGGTGATCGGCGACGGCTCGATGTCGGCGGGCATGGCCTACGAGGCCATGAACAATGCCGGCGCGCTGCACTCGCGCCTGATCGTCATCCTCAACGACAACGACATGTCGATCGCGCCCCCCGTCGGCGCGATGTCGGCCTACCTCGCGCGGCTGGCCTCGGGCGGCACCTACCGCTCGCTCCGCGAGACCGCCAAGCAGCTCGGCAAGCTGCTGCCGAAGGCGCTCTACCAGCGCGCGGCGGCAGCGGAAGAGTATGCCCGCTCGCTGATCGTCGGCGGCGGCACGATGTTCGAGGAGATGGGCTTCCACTATGTCGGCCCCGTGGACGGGCACAACCTCGACCACCTGCTCCCCGTCCTGAAGAACGTGCGCGACTCGGACCAGGGCCCGATCCTGCTCCACGTCGTCACCCAGAAGGGCAAGGGCTACGCGCCCGCGGAGGCCAGCGCCGACCGCTACCACGGCGTGGTCAAGTTCGACGTGGTCTCGGGCGTGCAGGCCAAGGCCAAGGCCAACGCCCCGGCCTATACAAGGGTGTTCGGCGAGAGCCTGATCAAGGCGGCCGACGCCGACCCGAAGGTGGTGGCGATCACCGCCGCCATGCCCGGCGGCACCGGCATCGACCTGTTCGGCAAGGCGCATCCCGACCGGACCTTCGACGTCGGCATCGCCGAGCAGCACGCGGTGACGTTTGCCGGCGGTCTGGCGACGGAAGGCTACAAGCCGTTCGTGGCGATCTACTCGACCTTCCTGCAGCGGGCCTACGATCAGGTCGTGCACGATGTGGCGCTGCAGAACCTTCCGGTGCGGTTCTGCCTCGACCGGGCTGGTCTGGTGGGTGCCGACGGCGCGACGCATGCGGGCGCGTTCGATCTGGCCTATCTCTGCTGCCTGCCGAACATGACGGTGATGGCGGCCGCCGACGAGGCGGAACTGGTGCACATGGTGGCGACCTGCCACGCGCATGATTCGGGCCCGATCGCACTGCGCTACCCGCGCGGCGAGGGTGTCGGCATCGAGCTGCCGGAGAAGGGCGAGCCGCTGGCGATCGGCCGGGGCCGTGTGGTGCGGCGTCCGGAAGGGGCGCGGGTGGCGCTTCTCTCGCTCGGCACGCGCCTGTCGGAGGCCTTGAAGGCGGCCGACGCGCTGGAGGCCGAGGGTGTCGTGGCGACGGTGGCGGATGCGCGCTTTGCCAAACCGCTGGACGCGGAGCTGATCGTCGATCTGGCGATGAGCCACGAGGTTCTGGTGACGGTGGAGGAAGGCTCGGTCGGTGGCTTCGGGGCGATGGTGCTGCACCTGCTGGCCGAGCGCGGCGTGCTCGACACGGGCCGCGTCCGGGTCCGCACGCTGACGCTGCCGGACAGCTACCAGGACCACGACAAGCCGGAGAAGATGTACGCCGAGGCCGGTCTCGACGCCGACGGCATCCTCAAAGCCGTCCGCGCCGCACTGCCCGAGAAGGCGGCGCAGCGCGAGGGCAGCGTGGTGAGCCTGAAGCGGTAACGTCCGACAACGCCCTCCCCCCGCAGGGGGAGGGCAAGAGGCGTGTTACTTGATGACCGCGCAGCCGATGCGCGAGCCCGCGCCGCCGATGGGCTGGCTCGTGTGGTCGTCCTCGTTGGCGTGGATAATCAGCGCTGAGCCGTCGCCGTCGCGCAGGCCGCCCTCGCCGGTCAGCGGGGTTTCGCTCGACACTTCCGCGTTCACCGAGCCGTCGGCGTTGGCGAAGACGTTGGGAAGGTCGCCCTCGTCCGGGCCGTCGGGGTTGAGCAGGCCGTGCTTGCTCTGGTCGTGGTTCACGTGGGCCTTCGACTTCTCGAACTTCTCCGTGTCCGAGCAGTCGCCGACGGCGTGGAAATGGATGCCGTGCCAGCCCGGAGGCAGGCCGCCGGCCTGAATCGATAACCGCATGACGAGGGAGTTCGCCCCGTCGCGGATCATGATCTTGCCGATGGTGTCACCCTTGCCGTTGGTGATCGCGCTCTCGTAGGTCTGCGGCGCGCCGGCACTCTCCGTCTTGGCGGGGGCCGGCTCCCTCGGAGCCTCCTTGCCATCCTGCGCGAAGGCGGACCCGGCAAGGCCTGCGAGCAGGGCCGCCGCCAAAGGGATGGCGACCGGTATACGGCGGATGGCAGGCGTCGTGGCCCCTCGCATGATGGCATCTCTCATGAACTGACTCACTCCGTTGCTGCGGCCCGGCGGTTCCGCCCGGGATTCCGCCACCGCTTGAGGCGGTGCGCAATCCGGGCTACCCGGCAAAAGCGGATTTCGCATCGCCCTTTTCGGACGAGCCGGCACGCGCCGTCTCACGCGATGCTGTAGGTAACGCGAAGCGGCGCATTCCGACAGGGGACGGGCCGGTCCGTCTCGATCACGTGAGCATCGTCCCGAAAGGCGGCCACCGGCTTTTGGAAAAGAACGATGCAACATCGAAATCCGAAATCTTCGTCCCGGACCCGGTATTCGGGACGAGAGCCTCGGGCGCGGCGGAGCGGTTTGCGGAAGGGAGACCGATGACGGGCGAGCGGCTGCGGGCCGACCGGTTCCTGGTCGAGCGCGGGCATTTCCGCAGCCGGGCGCAGGCGCGGGCGGCAATCGAGGCCGGTCTCGTCAGCGCCGACGGCCGTCTCGTCACGCGCCCTTCGGATCTGGTCGAGGCCAACGCCCGGATCGAGGCGTCGGCCCCCCACCCGTACGTCTCCCGCGGTGGCCTGAAGCTTGCCGCGGCGCTCGACGCCTTCGGCCTCGACCCGACGGGTCTTCCCTGCCTCGATGTCGGCGCCTCGACCGGCGGCTTCACCGACGTGCTGCTGCGGCGCGGCGCCGCCCATGTCCACGCGGTCGATGTCGGCCGCGACCAGCTCGACGCCGCCCTCCGCGCCGACCCGCGGGTGACGAGCCTGGAGGGCACCGACATCCGCGCCCTCCCGCCGGGCGCGATCCAGCCGGCGCCGCGGCTGGCCACCATCGACGTGAGCTTCATCGGCCTGCGCCTGGTTCTGCCGGCGGTGGCCGCTCAGCTCGCCGACGAGGCCGCGATCGCCGCGCTGATCAAGCCGCAATTCGAAGCCGGCCGCGAGCGGGTCGGGCGCGGCGGCATCGTGCGCGATCCGCACATTCATGCCGAGGTCTGCGAGGGCGTGCGCGCCGTACTCGTCGGCCTCGGCTTCACCGTGTTGGGGCCGATCCCCTCCCCCATCGAGGGCGGCGACGGCAACCGCGAGTTCCTGGTCGCCGCGAGGCGTTCCTCTCATGATTGATCCTATGTCCGACGTGATCGAAGAGACCCTGACCATCGCCCGGCTCGGCGCCCGCGGCGACGGCCTCACGGAGGGCGGGCTGGCAGTGCCCGGCGCCCTGCCCGGCGAGCGCGTGCGGGTGCATCGCGGCGACCGAATCGGCACGTTGACCGCCGTGGAGGAGGCGTCGCCGGAGCGGATCGCGCCGTTCTGCCCGTATTTCTCGGCCTGCGGCGGCTGCGTCGTGCAGCACCTCGCCCCCGCCCCTTACGCGGAGTGGAAGCGCGGCATCGTCGCCGGGGCACTGGGGCAGGCGCGCATCGAGACCACGCTGATGCCGCTCCTCGACGCGCAGGGAGAGGGCCGGCGGCGGATCACCCTGCACGTGCGTGAGATCGAGGGCCGGGCGCGGGCCGGGCTGATGGCCGCGCGCAGCCACGCGCTGGTGCCGATCGACCATTGCCCGATCACCGTGCCGGGCCTGCACCGGGCGCCGGCCGTCGCGGAGGCGCTCGCCGCCCCGCTCGGGCACGGCCGCAAGCCGCTCGACATCGCCGCCACCGCCACCGTGACCGGCCTCGACATCGACATCCGCGGCCACGGGCAGGTGAGCGACGGCGTCCGCGGCGTCCTCACCCGGCTTGCCGGCGAACTCGACCTCGCCCGTCTGTCGATCCACGGCGACGTGGTGGTCGAGCGCCGCCCGCCCGCGGTCGGCGAGGGGCCGGCCCGGCGCGTGCCCTCGCCCGGCAGCTTCCTTCAGGCGACGCAGGCCGGCGAGGCGAGCCTGACCGCCCTGGTGCTGGAGGCCATGGACGAGGGCAAGGCCAAGGTGCGGCGCGTCGGCGACCTGTTCTGCGGCAGCGGTCCCTTCGCCCTGACGCTCGCGGCCGGCGCCCGCGAGGTCCACGCCGCCGAGGGCGAGGCGGCAGCGATCACCGCCCTCATCCGCGCCTACCGGGCCGGAGCCGGTTACGCCCGGATCACGGCGGAGGCGCGCGACCTGTTCCGCCGCCCGTTGCTCGGGCCGGAACTTGATGCGCTCGACGCGGTGGTGTTCGACCCTCCCCGTGCCGGAGCCGAGGCGCAGGTGCGCCGGATCGCGGAATCGAAGGTGCCCCTCGTCGTCGGCGTTGCCTGCGATCCCGGCACCTTCGCCCGCGACGCCGCGACCCTGATCGCGGGCGGCTATCGTTTGGAGCGGGTCACGCCGGTGGATCAGTTCGCGTGGTCGGCCCATGTCGAGCTGGTCGGCGTGTTCCGCAAGCAGGCGAAGGTCACCGGCCGAACCCTGCGGCGCCCGCGCTGAACCCTGATGGCGGGAGATCGGGGCGCTGCCCCGAGACCCCGCCAAAGGGATGATCCCCTTGGGATCTCGGGTTTTACAGCATCGTCCCGAAAGGTGGTTGCCGGCTTTCGGAACAAAGACGATGCAAAAACAATAGCCTGGAGCATCGTCCTGGATCCGATATCCAGGACGATGCGCTAGCGGAGTCCCGCGGCCGCGAGGGCCTCGCGCAGCGCCTCCGGGTCGATCGCGAAATCCCGAAGGTACTCGGGCGCGTCCGACGGGATCCGGGAGCCGAACACTGCCGCGTAGTCCTGGCCGCAGGCGGTGGCGATCTCGCCGTAGAACCGGTCCTCCCAGCCCTCCGGCACGAGGTGGATGACCGGCGTGCCGGGCCGGCAGAAGACCGTGTTGGCCATCCCCGCCCCGGCGATGCCGACCACAATCTCCGCGGCCGAGAACCGCACCACCTGCTGCCGCACGCTGGTGAGTTCGGGGTCGAAGACCTCGAAGCCGAGGCCGCGCAGCCCGCCGAGTACGGCGTCGCGGTTGGCGAGCCCCCGGCCCCGCCCCGGATGCCGGTCCACGAACAGGCGCCGGCCTCGCCCTGTGAGCCTCCGGAGCGCGAACAGAGCGCGCGGCAGGCGGGTCCGCGCCTGCACCTGCCCGGTGAGATATCGCAGGGCGTGCGGCGACTTGCCCGTGCTCGGCAGGCTGCACGGCGTGGCGTGGTGCAGGCGGGCAAAGCGGTAGGTCTTGTACCGGTCGAGGAAGCGGATCGCGACGCGGTGGCCCAGCAGGAGCTGGATCGAGCGGCGCCGCGCCGCGTCGATATGCGGGAAGTAGGACACGAGCGCGACGGTGACCGGCACTCCTGGATGACGTTTGCGCAGCAGCGCAAGCGCGTGCAGCCGGGGCAGGTCGTCGATCAGCCAATGGCCGTAATTGAACGAGCCTGCGGAGTTGAGGAGGAAGACGAGACCCGCTTCCGCGATGGTCTCGTCCACATGCAGGAAGCCGGGGCCGGGGCCGGGCACCACGTGCCGCTCCTGCGGCCGGTAGGTCTCGAACAGCACCTGCGGCCGGCCGTCCGTGACATGGAACAGGGCGTTGCCCGCAAGGCGCACGTCGCGGGTCTCGCATAGCAGGGTCGGCGGTCCTGGCGGGCGTGGCGCCGCGAGCGCGGCCTCCTGCTTCTCGCGGAAGGCGGCACTGCCGCCGAACAGGCGCGGCGGCGCGGGGTCGTGCGCGGGAAAGCCGGGAAACACCGCGCCGACCACTTCTGTGAGCGGGCTTACCCGTTCCCGCAGCCGGTCGAGCAGGGCGGCATCGCCCGCGAATCCGCCGTCGCGGTACAGGTGCCCGGCCTCGCAGGTGAGGACGAGGTTGTCCTCGATCAGCCGGGCATGCGCCGCAGCCTCATCCGCTTGCGTGTCGTTCAAGCCTGCTCCTTACGGGTCCCGCCGTGACGCCCGTCCCTTCAAGGAATTCCCAACACCGCTGGGGCATCGTGCCGAAACCCGGAGGGTACCGTCCGGTATGATGCTCTAGACCCTTGTCTTCGCATCATCTTTTTCCGAAAGCCGGCGGCCGCCTTTCGGGATGATGCTCTAGCATATCGCTGCGGGCGAAGTCCGACGCATGTCTTCGTGCCCAGCCGCATTTGCCTTGGAACGGCCGGCGCCTGTAGAGCCTCGGCCCGCCCGCGCGTTCGGCATTGGCGAAGATGGTTGAGGAGGGGCGGGACTTCGTGTCGGACACGGCCACCGATCACATTCATGTCGGCAAGGACGGTTGGCTGTTCGTCGTCGCCGGCAGCAACAACGTCATCGCGCAGTTCAACGAGTCGGGCTTCATGGCCCACCAGACCGAGCTGTGGCGCCAGCGCATCGCCGGCCGTGCGGCGCGCGCGCGGGAACTCGGCATCGCCTACCACCACGTCGTCGTCCCGGAAAAGCTCAGCGTCTACGACGGCTTCCTCGATGGGATCGCCGTCGATCACCGACTCTCCCCCGCCCGCCGCCTGATCCGCGGCATGCCGCGGCGGTGGTGGCTTTCCCGGCTGAAGGGGCATCTCCGGGAATGGCCGGTCACGCGCGTCCTGCGGCGGACCTGCATCGACCTCGTCGAGCCGATGCGCGCGGCCCGCGCGGGGGAAGACCTGTTCTACCGCACCGACAGCCACTGGACCTTCGCCGGCTGCCACCTCGCCTATCGCGAGATCTGCCGCGCGCTGCGGGCCGCGCCCTGCCCGGACCTCGCCGCGCGCGGATTCCGCGAGACCGAGATTTCCGGCGATCTCGGAGGACGGTTCGATCCGCCGCGCATCGAACGGACGCGCATCCACGACCTGCAGCGCGATGCCGTGCGCCGCTACGCCAGCCCGATCGTGCAGGCACGGGAGGCGGCCGGCCGCGCCGACACGCTCCATGTCGGCTCGCACGTGATCTACGCCAACGCCACGCCCCGCGACCCGCGCCGCCTCGTCCTGTTCGGCGATTCCTACTCGCACTTCGCGCCGCTGATGCTGACGATCATGCTCGCCGAGACCTTTGCCGAGGTGCATTTCGTCTGGAGCACGTCGGTCGACTGGTCCTACGTCGAGCGGACCCGGCCCGACATCCTGCTCACCGAGATCGCCGAGCGGTTCATGTTCCGCGTGCCCGACGACGCGTTCAACCTCGACGACTACGCCGCCGAACGGTTCGGAGAGGAGACGGCCGGGGGAAGCGGCGCGGCAGCCTGAGCGGCGAGCGCGTCAGAACAGCTCGCCTTGCACGGTCTCGGCCTTCGCCGGAGCCCTGCGGCCGGCGGGCGTGGCCACCGGTTCGGGCAGCCCGGCATCGTCGTTGCGCGCGCTGTTGACCCGCTCGCTCACCGGATCGAGCCGCAGCCATTCGTCCGGGCAGGGCCGGCAGAGGCGGGCGGCTTCGGGCGCGTCCACCGCCGCGTCGAGCCACGGCCCGACCGATTCCGGGGCCAGGATCGCCGGCATCCGCTCGTGGATCGCGCTGAGGGTGCCGTTGGCCGAGCAGGTGATGATCGCCGCCGTGTCGACTTCCGAGCCGTCCGCGCCCATCCACGGCTCCCACAGGCCGGCGAACGCCATCGGCGCTCCGTCGGTTCGGCGCACCGCGAACGGCGTCTTCGTCGCGGCCTTGCCGGCCCTGTCGCGGCGCCACTCGTAGAAGCCGTCGGCCAGGAACACGCAGCGGCGGTGGCGCAGCGCCCCGCGGAAGGCCGGCTTCTCGGCCGCCGTCTCGATGCGGGCGTTGAACAGGGTGGGAAAGTCCGACGGATCCTTCAGCCATGCCGGCCACAGGCCCCAGCGCATCAGCCGGAAATGCCGCTCGCCGCTCTCGCGCATCACGACGGGCACCGGCTGGGTCGGGGCCACGTTGAAGCGGCCCGGAAAATTCGGCTGTTCGGAGTAGCCGTAGAGGGCGCGGTAGACCTCCGGCGGCTGACCGATGAAGAAGCGTCCGCACATGGACGCGATATGGGCGCGGCGCGGGCGCCGGATCAAGCGATAGGGGCGCCCGACTCACAGCGATGACGGAGATCCGACCCTCCGCCTCATCCTTCGAGGCTTCGCTGCGCTCCGCACCTCAGGATGAGGGCGAGGCGTGGAGCGGTCTCAGTTTGTCGCGCCCGGCATGTGCCGAACCGCTATCCACATCCACGCTCAGGCGCTCTAACTTGGGGCCATGACGACCCCCGCGACGGCGAACGCTCCCGAGCCCGTCCTGCAGGTGCGCGCCGTGCCGGGCATGGCCCGGTTCGACGCCGCCGAATGGGACGCCTGCGCCACCTCCCCCGAGACCCTCGGGGCGGGCGACGAGACCTTCAACCCGTTTACCTGCCACGCCTTCCTCTCGGCGCTGGAAGAGGCGGGCTGCGTCTCCCGCCGCACCGGCTGGCTGCCGCTGCATGTCCGCGTCGAGCGCGAGGGCCGGCTGGTCGGCGCCGCGCCCTGCTATCTGAAGTCCCACAGCCAGGGCGAATACGTGTTCGACCACGGCTGGGCCGACGCCTACGAGCGAGCCGGCGGCAGCTATTATCCGAAGCTGCAAGTGAGCGTGCCGTTCACGCCCGTCACGGGGCCGCGCTTCCTCATCGCGCCGGGGGAGGATCCCGACACCGCCGCCTCCGCCCTCGTCGCGGGGCTGCGTGCCCTGCGGGCCGAGACCGAGGCCTCTTCGATCCACATCACCTTCACCCGCGCGCGCGAGGCCGAGCAGGCGCAAGCCCTCGGGATGCTGACCCGCATCGACCAGCAGTTCCACTGGGAGAACGAGGGCTATGCCGGCTTCGACGATTTTCTCGGGGCGCTCGCCTCGCGCAAGCGCAAGGCGATCAAGCGCGAGCGGCGGGAGGCTCTGAGCCGGGGCATCACGGTCGAGCACAAGACCGGCGCCGACATCACGGAAGCCGATTGGGACGCCTTCTACGAGTTCTATCAGGACACCGGCGCCCGCAAATGGGGCCGGCCCTACCTCAACCGGACCTTCTTCTCGCTCATCGGCGCGCGCATGCCCGAGCGCATCCTGCTGGTGATCGCCAAGAATGCGGGCCGGCCGATCGCGGGCGCCATCAACTTCATCGGGGACACGGCGCTCTACGGCCGCAACTGGGGCTGCATCGAGGATCACCCGTTCCTGCATTTCGAGGTCTGCTACTATCAGGCCATCGACTTCGCGATCGCCCGCGGGCTGAAGCGGGTCGAGGCCGGGGCGCAGGGCGAGCACAAGCTCGCCCGCGGCTACCGCCCGGTGCCGATGCATTCGGCCCACGACATCGCCGACCCGGCGCTGGCCCGCGCCGTCGCCGACTATCTGAAGCGGGAGCGCAGCCACGTGAACGCGGCGATGGCCGAGTACGAGACGATGTCGCCCTTCCGCCGCACCTGCGAGGACGCAAACGAATGAGCCTGCAAACGAGCCCGATCGACCGCATCCGCACCTATGCCGACGAGTTGACCGCCCTGCGGCGCGATCTCCATGCCCATCCCGAGATCGGCTTCGAGGAGGTCCGCACCTCCGGCATCGTCGCCGAGCACCTCGAAAAGTTCGGCATCGAGGTGCACCGGGGGCTCGGCAAGACCGGCGTGGTCGGCGTGCTGCAGGGCCGGCCCGGCGCCCGCCGGATCGGCCTGCGCGCCGACATGGACGCCCTGCCGATCACCGAGGAGACCAACCTCCCCTACCGCTCAACCGTGCCGGGAAAGATGCATGCCTGCGGGCATGACGGGCACACCACCATGCTGGTCGGCGCCGCCCGCTACCTCGCCGAGACGCGGGATTTCGACGGCACCGCCGTGTTCGTGTTCCAGCCGGCGGAGGAAGGTTTGGGCGGCGCCCGCGCGATGATCGCCGACGGCCTGTTCGAAAAATTTCCGGTCGACGAGATCTACGCGATCCACAACGCGCCCCACGGCCCGCACGGCGTGCTGCAAGTGCGGCCCGGCCCGATCATGGCGGCGGCCGACTTCTTCGACATCCGCATCACCGGCCGCGGCGCGCACGCGGCGATGCCGCACCAGGGCATCGACCCGATCGTGATCGCGACGGGGCTGGTGCAGGCGATGCAGTCGATCGTCAGCCGCAACAGCAACCCGCTGAAATCCGCCGTGGTCTCGGTCACGCAGATCCATGCGGGCGCGGCCTACAACGTCATCCCGGAGGGCGCGCATCTCACCGGCACCGTGCGCACCTTCGACGCCGATCTGCGCAAGCTGATCGCTACCCGCATCCGCGAACTGGCAGCGGGCTTCGCGGCGGCCTACGGCGCCACCATCGAGGTGGACCTGCGCGACGTGTTCTCGGTGCTCGACAACCATCCCGAGCAGGCGGCGGCCGCCGCCGAGATCGCCGCCGAGCTGTTCGGCTCCGAGAAGGTCGAGGCCAACACCGTGCCGCGCATGGGCAGCGAGGACTTCGCCGACATGGTCGCGGCGGTGCCCGGCGCCTATGCCTGGCTCGGCGCGACGCCGGGGCCGGGCCTGCACAACGCGAGCTTCGATTTCGACGACAGCCTGATCCCGCTCGGCGCGGCCTATCTGGCGCGGATGGTGGAGCGGCGCGCGGCGGCGTGACGTAAGTCCCCCTCTCTCCCCGTGCGGGAGGGAGGGGTTTTGCAACGGCATTCGGATTCGACCGCAAGGGACGGGATGCGCGCGCCGCTCTGATCCGTCAGGATCGCCGCATCCCTTCTCCCGGAGGAGCCGATGCTCGCCGAACCCGAAATCGCCCCACCCGACGAGGCGCCTCTCACCGAGGCCGAGATGCGCGTTGCCGTCGCCGCGCGCGATGGCGGCTTCGACGGGCGTTTCGTCTACGCGGTGCGCTCCACGGGGGTCTATTGCCGGCCGAGCTGTCCCTCGCGGGCGGCGCGGCCTGAAAACCTGTCTTTCCATGCCGGACCGGCGCAAGCCGAGGCCGCGGGCTTCCGGCCCTGCCGCCGCTGTCGGCCCGACGAGGCGGCCCAGTCCAAGCGGCAGGCGGAGGCCGTCACCCGCGCCTGCCGGCTGATCGAGGCGGCGGAGACGCCGCCCTCTCTCGACGCGCTCGCCCGCGCGGCGTCCCTGAGCCCGTTCCACTTCCACCGCATCTTCAAGGCGGTCACCGGCGTGACGCCGAGGGCCTACGCCCAAGCCCACCGCGCGGCCCGCGCCGCCGACAGCCTCGCCGAGGGCCGAACCGTGACCGAGAGCGTCTACGCGGCGGGCTACGGCGCGCCGAGCCGGTTCTATGCGGGTGGCGCGGAGCGGCTCGGCATGAGCCCCTCGGCCTATCGCAAGGGCGGCGCGGGCGAGCGGATTTTCTTTGCAACTGACGCCTGCGCTCTCGGGCTCGTGCTGGTGGCGGCCACCGTTCGAGGGGTCTGCGCGATCCTGCTCGGCGACGAGGCCGACGCGCTCCGAGACGACCTGACGGCGCGTTTCCCCAAAGCGGCGATCGTGGCCGGCGACGCGGATTTCGCGGCGACGGTGACTGAGGTCGTGCGCCTCGTCGCGGCGCCGGGAGGCGCGTTCGACCTGCCCCTCGATATCGGCGGCACCGCCTTCCAGCAGCGGGTATGGCAGGGCCTGCGCCGCATCCCGGTCGGCACCACCGCGACCTATGCAGAGATCGCCCGCGCCATCGGCGAGCCGGCGGCGGTCCGCGCCGTGGCCATGGCCTGCGGCGCCAACGCGCTGGCCGTCGCGATCCCGTGCCACCGGGTGGTGCGCTCGGACGGGGCGCTCTCAGGGTATCGCTGGGGCACGGCGCGCAAGGCGGCCCTGCTCGCCCGCGAGGGAGTGAAGCGCTAGATCATCGTCCTAGATATCGGATCCAGGACGATGCTCTAGCCTTTTGTTTTTGCATCATCTTTTCCGAAAGCCGGAAGCCACCTTTCGGGACGATGCTTTAATCCCTCACGCCGGAACGGCCGAGCCGGGCGGGGCCGCGTCGTGGCCAGTGGGCGCAGGAGTGGGGGCATCGGTCGGCGTATCGGTGGGCGCGTGGCCTGCGGCATGCCCCTTCCGCGACTGGATCTCGATGAACACGCGGGTGACGTTGGGGCTCTTCGCCTTGATCCGCTGCTCCAGCCGGGCCACCGTCTGCTCGACTTCGCCCGCGGGCACGTCGTCGGCAAAGTCGAGGCTGAGATTCACCAGGATGTCCGACGGGCCGAGATGCTGGGTCAGCACCTCGTTGACGTGCTGGACCGCGCTCTCCTCGCGCACCGCCGCCTGGATCGTGCGCACCACCGCCGGGTCGGCGGCCTCGCCGATCAGCAGGCCGTGGGTCTCGATCATCAGGAAGATCGACATGCCGATCAGAACGAGGCCGATGCCGATCGAGGCCCAGCCGTCGAGCGCCGGCTTGTCGAGGACATGCGCGAGCACCACGCCGGCCATGGCGATGACGAGGCCGATCAGGGCGGCGACGTCCTCCACGAGGATGGTGTAGAGCGCCGGGTCCTTGCTGCGCTGGATCGCGGTGATCGCACCGCGCTCGCCCTTCTCCGCCCAGAACGCCTTCAGCGCGACGAGGCAGGAATAGCCCTCCGCCAGGATCGCGAAGCCGAGGATCGAGACGTTCACCCAGAAGCCGGAGAGGTGGAAGCCGAGCACGGTGGCGTCGGCGGCGGGTTCGGGATGCTGGATCTTGTGGGCGCCCTCGTAGATCGCGAAGATGCCGCCGCCGAGGAAGATGAACAGGGCGACGATGAAGGCGTAGAAGTACACCTCGCGCCCGTAGCCGAAGGGATGCTTGGCGTCCGCCGGCTTCTTCGCCCGCTTCAGGCCGACCAGCAGCAGGAGCTGGTTGGCGGTGTCGACCAGCGAGTGCGCGCCCTCCGCCAGCATCGCGGTCGAGCCGGTGAGGAAGGCGCCGACGAACTTCGCCGCCGCGATGGCAAGGTTGGCGCCCGCCGCCGTGTAGATCGCACCCGTGCTTTCGGCCATGTCCCGCTCCCGAGCGGCGCGCACCGCCGTCACGGGCTCGTCAACGCCGCCGGAGTGGTCAAGGTTGCTCGCACAGTTGCTGCGATGAGCCGGCCCGTGCAACGTGCCGCCCGTTTCTGCGAGGAGCCGTGCGATGACGCCCTACGATCCGGACAACATCTTCGGGAAGATCCTGCGCGGGGAGATCCCCGCCCACAAGGTTTACGAGGACGAGCACAGCGTCGCCTTCATGGATGTGATGCCCCAGGGCGAGGGCCATACCCTCGTCATCCCGAAGGCGCCTTCGCGCGGGCTGCTCGACGCCGAGCCGCAGACGCTCGGCACCGTGATCGGCACGGTGCAGCGGGTCGGCCGCGCGGTGAAGGCGGCCTTCAAGGCGGATGGGCTGACGCTATTCCAGTACAACGAGCCGGCCGGCGGGCAGACGGTGTTCCACCTGCACTTCCATCTCGTGCCGCGCCATGACGGCGTGCCGCTGAAGCGCCACGAGGGCGGCATGGCCGACAATGCGGTGCTCGCCGAGCACGCCGCGCGCATCCGGGCGGCGCTGGACGAGGGCTGATCCGGTTTCCGCTTGAGTCAAGCGCGGACCGGATCAGCAAGCCCGCGCGGCGCTTAAAGGGGACACCCATCGCGCCAGCGCGATTCAGGCGTGTTGGGCCCCGTTCGCCGATCCCGCTCCCATAACGGCACCCATGCTGGTTCCCATGGACGCGATCACCGAGCGCAGGCCGGCATTCTCGGCCTCCAACTCGGCGATCCGGCGCAGCAGGACGGCGAGCGACGGGTCCGTCAACGGTGCCGGGGATGGCTCTGGGGTGGCCTTCGTCGCCTCCGCAAAGGCGACGCCGACCGCATCGCCGCGGCGCCAGCGCAGATTCGACCGGAGGGTGATTTCCTTCTGCGGGATGTAGAGGTCGAATGTTTCCGGCAGGGTATTGGTCTCGCTCAACTCCAGCCGCGCGCCCATCTCCGAGAAATCGCGGACGAGGCAGTCCATGCTGGACGCGCCCTTGTTGAAGTGGATCCGTCCCTTGAGAAAGGTTCGCTTGCGCGTCTCCTGGCGCTTGTCGCTGATCATGATCGGTCTCCGGCCCGCCTGACTCCCCGCCTGTCTGCCATGCCGGCCGTTAAGGAATGCTCGCCATGATCGCGCGCCCGCTCAGGGGGCGTCGCCCGCCCGCCCCGACCCGCCCTCGTCGAGGCACTGGAACAGGTAGAAGCCGTTGAAGCGCACAGCGGTCACCGCGGCGCGGTCGTCAAAGCCGGGGGGCGGGCTCGCGCTGCCGTCGATTCGCCCGCCGAAGGTCCAGCGGCGCCCGCCGACGAAGCGCGGCACGGCACAACTCTCCGGAACTGCGCAGAACAGCGCTTCCCTGCCCCGGCGGCGGAACAGGTTGTAGCTTCGCATCGGATGGCCTCCGCATCGCCGCACCCTCGGAATCAAGGTAGCCCGACAATCGGTCCGGTTTGTGTCAGGGCGCCCGATCGGCCCGGCAGATCAGGCCGAGACGGCATCGGCCTCTGCCCGGCAATCCGGCTCGTCGGTCGGCGTCTCGCGGTCGGCCGCGGCGAGGCGGACGGCGTGGTTGATCACCGCCATATGGGTGAAGCCCTGCGGTACGTTCCCGCGCTGCTCGCCCGTTTCCGCGTCGATCTCCTCGGCGAATAGGCCGAGGTCGTTGCCCCGCGCCAGCAGTCGCTCGAACAGGGCGGTCGCCTCGTCGTTGCGGCCGGCCATCGCCAGGCAGCCGACCCGCCAGAAGGCACAGGCGGTGAAGGTCGCCTCCTCGCCCTCCAGCCCATCATCGAGCCGGTAGCGGTAGACGAGATCGCCCGCGCCGAGTTCCTCGCCGACGCGCTCCAGGGTTTTTGTCACGCGCGGATCGTCCGGGTCGAAGGCATCGAACAGCACGGCGCGCAGCACCGCCGCGTCGAGGTCGTCCGAATCGTAGGCCATGGTGTAGGCGCCGCGCGCCGCGTTCCAGCCGCGGGCGTGGTACTCGGCCCGGATCTCGGCCGCCGCGCGCTCCCACCCCGCGATCGTGTCCGGATGGGCGAGGCGGCGTTTCGGGTCGGCGCGGGCGATCTGCACGGCGCGGTCGAGACCGACCCAGAGCATTGCCTTGGTGTGCACGCTCTGGCGCTTCTGCGTGCGCATCTCCCATAGGCCGTGGTCCGGCGCGTGGCGGGCGCGCAGGATGTGGTCGGTGAGGTGGCCAAGCGCCTCGGGCAGATGGTCGTTGACCTTGACTGGCGGGTCGTACTCCACCGCTTCGAGGTAGCCGTGGAGCGCCACCAGGAACTCGCCGTAGATGTCGTACTGTTCCTGATCGGCCGCCGCGTTGCCGATCCGCACCGGGCCGGTGCCGCGCCAGCCGCGCAGGTGGTCGAGGGATTCCTCCCCAGGCACCGCACCGTCGAGGGCGTACATCAGGTGGAGGTCGCGTCCCCGGCTCGTGTCGGCCTCGCGCAGGAAGCGTAGGAACTCAGCGGCCTCGCGCCGGTAGCCGAGATTGACGAAGGCGGTAACGGTGAAGCTCGCATCCCGCATCCAGACGTAGCGGTAATCGTAGTTGCGGTTGCCCGGCACCGCCTCGGGCAGTCCCGCCGTCGCGGCGGCGACGATGCCGCCCGACGGGCCGTGCGTCAGGAGTTTGAGAGTCAGGGCGCTGCGCAGGACCGTCTCGCGGTAAGGCCCCTGGTAGGTGCATCGGCCCGACCACTCTTCCCAATAGGCCCGCGTGTCGGCAAGTGACGCATCCACTACGCCGGGTAACCCTCTTCCCTCCGTCACGCGCGCTTCGCCGTGGGCAATCACGAGGTCGGCACGCTCACCGGCCCCGAGCGCGAAGGCGCCTTCGGCCTCACGGTCGCGGAGGGCGAGCGGCACGGCGCAGACGGCGCGGATGGTATCCCCGCCGCCGCGGAAGCGGACACCGACCCCGTCCTCCGTCGTCGCTTCGGTCGGAGCGCGGGCGTAATCGAAGCTCGGGCGCAGCCGCCAGCGGCCGGACACGTGCCCGGATAGGCAGGCGAGGCGTCGGACCACCTGAGCCTGGGCCCGGCCGTCCGGCCCTTCCTCCGGCACCGATTCATGGCGGTGAAGCGGCATGAAGTCGGTGAGCACCGCGCGGCCCGTGGCGGTGACGAAGGTGGTTTCGAGGATGTTGGTGTCCGGCAAATACCGGCGGGTCGTCCCGGTCAGGCCGTCGAGGACGAGGCGGCAGGCGCCGCCCTGCTCGCTGTCGAGCAGGGCCAGAAACACTGCCGGTCCGTCGTGCCGGGGCCAGCACAGCCAATCGAGGGAACCGTCTCGGGCGATCAGGGCCGTGGTGCAGGTATCGCCGATCACGGCGTAGTCGGCGATGGGTCTGTCCGTCACGGTCACTCCCGTTGCGTGGCGCCGCGGCAACGTTCCGAGATGCGCAGGGTTCGCCCCTGCGACATCAGGCGACGCAGCGCCGGGAGCCGCTCAGAAGCGCGGGGCGCGGCTTCGCATGAACGGCCGCGACGGGCTCCGCCTCGCCCGGTAGGCCCGCCGGGTGCCGTACCCGCCGGGGCGCCGGTAGTTGCCGCTGTTGACGCCGGCGCTGCGGTCATTGCCGGTGGCGCTCGCCGACGGCGAGAGGCCGCTGCCCGAATTGCCGCCCTGCGCGCCGGCGGGGCCGGCGAGGGTCAGGGCGAGCGTCGCGGCCAGGGCGACGAGACCGCTTCGAAGCGGAAATCTCATGGTTCGAACCTTTTACGGAAAATCGGCCCAGGACGGGCTCTATGAGGAAGCGAACCGTGCCTCAGACGGCTTGTTCCCCGCCGATCCAGGTACCGAGCACAGCCTTGTCGGCCGAGAGCCCGACCAGATCCGCCGCGAAGCCGGGGGCGATCCGGCCGAGCCGCGCGTCGAGCCCGAGGAAGCGGGCCGGAGTCAGCGAAGCCATCGCCAGGGCCTCTTCCAGGGAGGCGCCGCCGCGGGTGCTCATGTGGCGCACGGCCTGCGCCATGGTGATCGCCGCGCCGG
This sequence comes from Methylorubrum extorquens, assembly GCF_024169925.1. Lineage (NCBI taxonomy): Bacteria > Pseudomonadati > Pseudomonadota > Alphaproteobacteria > Hyphomicrobiales > Methylobacteriaceae > Methylorubrum > Methylorubrum extorquens. The sequence continues at coordinate 1,613,549 of NZ_JALJXF010000001.1, read as the reverse complement.
CCAGAGTGCCCTCCGCGCCGGTCAGGCGGTCACCGGTTCGGACGATCCGGCGGCCGAACAGGGTGAAGGATGTGTCCGCGCGGGTGTCGCCGACGGGGGGCATGGCGTCGCTCACTAGCATCAGCCGGTCGCGTCCCTTGAGGCGCAGGGCGATCCGAAGCTGGTCGTCGCCGACATGGTGGCCGTCGGCGATGATGCCGGCGAAGGTGTCAGCCTCCGCGAGGGCGACGCCGACGGCGCCGGCCTCGCGCGGGCCGATTTGCGACATGGCGTTGAACAGGTGGGTGAAGCCGGTAAGCCCCTCCCCGATCGCCGCCCGGATCGCCGGACCCGCATCCGCCGTATGCCCGGCGCAGACCCAGGCGCCACGAGAGACGAGGTCGGCCACGGCGCCGGCCGGCACCCGCTCGGGTGCCAGTGTCACCAGGGTGAGGCCGTGCTCGCCCAGTCCGGTCAGGAGTTCGGCGTCGCCGGGGCCGAACTCGGCGAGGCGGCCGGGATCATGGATGCCGATCCGCTTCGGGCTCAGGAAAGGCCCTTCGAGGTGGATGCCGAGGATGCCGGGGACACCCGCCTGAATCGCCGCCGCAACGCCCGCGATGGCCGCGCGGATCGCGGGCCGCGTGTCCGTGATGAGGGTCGGCAACAGGCCGGTGGTGCCGCCGCGCCGGTGCGCCGCCGCGATCCGGGCGATGCCGGCCACGCTGGAATCGTCGTTGAGCAGTACCCCTCCGCCGCCATTCACCTGACAGTCGATGAAGCCCGGCGCCAGCACCGCACCCGCCGGCAGCCGGACGAGCGGCACGCCCGCAGGCGGTTCGGCGGTGACGTCGATGATGTGCCCGCCGCCCAGCACGACGACGCGGCCACCGAGCATCCGCTCGCCGTCGAAGATCCGCTCCGCGCAGATCGCGTGATGATGTTGGGTTCCCAAAGGGATCATCCCTCTGGCGGGGTCTCGGGGCGGCGCCCCGATGTCGTCCCAGGGCTCTGCCCTGGACCCGCGAAAAGGCTCGCCTTTTCGAGATCCGGATTCATCAGAGCGTCTCCGTGACCTTGGTGAGGCCGGCCGGCTTGTCCGGGTCGAGGCCGCGGCGGCGTGCCTCTGCCTCGATGGCGCGATAAGCCGGCACCAGCATCGCGATGGGATCGCAGGCCGGATGCCCGTCGCCGAGCCAGGGCAGGGTGCCGAGGGGGCCGCCGCAGGCATGAACCCGCATTCCGTCCCCGGTCAGGTCGCGCACGAGCGCGTCCACGCCCTCGGCCAGCGGGTCGGCCTGGCGCAGGGCCAAGACCGGCGTCGCGGCGGAGACGGAGGCGCGCGGTCCGTGGCGCAACTCGGCTGCCGAGTAGCCGAGTGCGGGCAGGCGCAGGGTCTCGGCGAGCTTGAGCGCGATCTCGCGCAGGGGGCCCAGCCCATGGCCGCGCCCGGTGACGAAGGCCGCCGGGGCGCTCGCGAGATCAGCGCTCCAGGCGGACCAATCCAGGGAGAGCGCCTGCCTCAGCCGCTCGGGCAGGGCGGCAAGGCCCTGTTCCAGCTCGCTGTCGCCGGCCCAGGCCGCCACCAGCGCGGCGCCCGCGATGGCGGAGTTCGTCACCGTCTTGGTGGCGGCGACCGCCTGCTCCGGCCCGGCGAGGATCGGCAAGACAAGGTCGCTCGCCCGCGCGGCCGGGGAGTCGGGATCGTTGACGAGGGCGAGGGTCAGCGCGCCGCCGGCGCGTGCGGCTTGCGTCGCCGCGACGAGATCGGGCGAGCGGCCCGATTGCGAGACCACGACGAAGAGTGCGCCCGCGACCTTCGGTGGCCGGTCATAGCCCGTCACCACCGAGGGCGCGGCGGCCGAAACCGGCAGGCCGAGCCGCGTTTCGATCAGGTAGCGCAGATGGACGCCGGCATGGCCCGAACTGCCCCGCCCGCACACGACCACGAAGGGGAAGCTTTGTGCCCTCAGCGTCGCGCCGAGCCGGGCTGCTTCGCCGGCTGCCAGCAACGCTGCGGCTTTGTCGGGGATCTCGGTGATCTCCCGCGCCATGAAGGTCGTCGCGTTCATGATCGCCCCACCTCACGAAGCGCCCGGCGCAGGTTGCCGTCGTGGCGCAGGAGCAGGTCGTCGGCCCGCATCGCGCTCATCCCCCCCGCGAGCAGCACCGCACGCTTGATGTCGCCGTCGGCCCGCGTCAGGGCGTCGGCGGCAACCTCCGCCGGGCAGCCGGCGAGCTCGGAGACCATGGCGACGCCGCGGGCGCGCAGCTTCCGGTTGGTCGCGCGCATCGCCACCATCCGCCCGCGATAGACCCGGCCGAGCCGGATCATCACCAGGGTCGAGAACAGGTTGAGGATCACCTTCTGTGCCGTGCCCGCCTTCATGCGCGTGGAGCCCGCCAGCACCTCGGCCCCCGTGGCGGCGAGGATGCCGTGGGCGGCCTCGCGCAGGATCGGCGCCTCGGGGTTGTTGCTGACGCCGACGGTGACGGCGCCGAGGATGCGGGCGGCCTTCAGCGCCTCGACGGTGAACGGCGTCGAGCCGCTGGCGGCGAGCCCTACCACCACGTCGCGCGGGCCGATCTCCGCGCGGACGATCCAGGAGGCGCCGTCGGCGGCAGAATCCTCCGCATCTTCCACGGCGCGCAGCAGGGCGCCCTCCCCGCCGGCGATGGCGAAGCCGAGCTGCGCCTCCGGCCAATCGAAGGTCGGCGGCAATTCCGCCCCGTCCTGTACGCCGATCCGCGCGGAGGTGCCGGCCCCGACATAGACCAGCCGCCCGCCCTCGCGCAGACCCGGTTCGGCGGCCCGCGCCGCCGCATCGATCGCCGGCAGCGCCGGCCCCACCGCCGCGACGGCCGCGAGCTGGCCCTCCCAGAGCGCCTGGAGGATGTCGAGCCCGGCCCAGGCATCGAGATCGACGTAGCGGGCGCTGGCGTCCTCGGTCCTCATGCCTTGCGTGCCCCGCTCGTTCGCATCGCGTCCACCCCATCCTGCCTTCGGCGCCGCATCACGCGCCTCGCCCTTTCGAAAGAAGTCATCCCCGGTGCGGTTCCGCTTCGAGCGGAAAACGGCCGTCGGCGCGGGTTCGCTGCGTGCGATCCGGGATCGGTTGGCCGATCCCGGCGTTCGGTTGGCGCGCGCCGCTCCGGTTCCTTGGTAGGGCGCGCTGCAATCGGCCGGGGGAGAGGGCGTGCAACAGGGGCAGATCGAGGCGCATGCCGAGGATCGATCGGAGATCGCGGCCGACGAGCCGGCCTCGGTGGCGTCGCGGCGCCTTCGCCTGCTGACCTACAACGTCCGCCATTGCCGCGGCACCGACGGGCGGGTCGCGCCGGAGCGGGTTGCGCGGGTGATTGCCGCGTGTGCGCCCGACATCGTCGCGCTCCAAGAGGTCGATGTCGGACGCAAGCGCACCGGCGGCCTGGATCAGGCGGAGGAGATCGCCCGGCTCGTCGGCATGTTCGCGCATTTCCACCCGGCCCTGCACATCGAGGAGGAGCGCTACGGCGATGCCCTGCTCACCCACCTGCCCTCGCGGCTCCGGCGCGCCGGCCCCCTGCCCGGCCTGCTGCGGCGCCCCGGCCTGGAGCCGCGCGGTGCGCTCTGGATCGAGGTGACGGCGGGCGCGGGCAGGCTTCAGGTGCTCACCACGCATTTCGGGCTGCTCGGGGCGGAGCGCGTCGCCCAGGCCGAGGCGCTGCTCGGGCCGGACTGGCTCGGCGGTCCGGCCTGCGATGCACCGGCGGTGCTGCTCGGCGACTTCAACGCCACGGGCTGGTCGCGCGCCTACCGCCGGCTGAGCGGACGCCTCACCGATGCGCGGCGGCTCACCGGGGAGCGGCGCTGGCGTCGCGGCGGGGCGACCTTCCCGAGCCGCTTCCCCCTGCTGCGCATCGACCATGTCTTCGTGAGCGAGCGCGTTACCGTCGAGCGCGTCGCGGTCGTGGACACGCCGCTGGCGCGGAAGGCGTCCGACCATCGGCCGCTCCTGGCGGAGATCCGGATCGAGCCGGGTTGAGGGTTTTTTCGCGTGCGCGCATGGTCCTTCGCAGGACGGCACGAACGACCGGCCGTGGACCGGAGAGGATGCGCCGCGCGATGACGAAGACGAACGGATTCCTGACCGCTCTCGGTCTCGCCGCCCTGACCGCATTGTCCGCCGGGCCGGCCTGGGCGGAGCCGCCGCGGATCGCCGTGGTCGCGACCGGCGGCACCATCGCGATGAAGCTCGATCCCACGACCCACGCGCCGGTCCCGGCCCTGTCGGGCGAGGATCTCGTCGCGGCGGTGCCGAGGCTGAAGGACATCGCCACCATCGAGGTCACCGAGTTCAGCAACGTGCCGAGCGACTATATGGGGCCGGACCGCTGGCCGGCCCTGACCGTTCGGCTCGACGCGCTGCTCGCCGATCCCGGCATCCGCGGGGCGATCGTCCTGCACGGGACCGACACCCTCGACCAGACCGCCTACTTCCTCGACCTGACGCTGAGGAGCGACAAGCCGGTGGTGCTGGTGGGGGCGCAACGCAACGCGTCCGACTCGGATGCCGACGGCCCGCGCAACCTCCTCAACGCCGCCCGCCAGATCCTGGCCGAGGGCGCGGTGGGCCAGGGCGTGACGGTGACGCTCAACCACCGCATCAATGCGGCCCGCGAGGTGCGTAAGACCCACACCAGCAACGTCGAGACCTTCCATTCGGGGGAAGCCGGCATCCTCGGATACGTGGACGAGGACCGCGTCGTGTTCGGCCGCCGTTCCCTGCGTCGCCAGACCCTGCCGCTGCCGGAGCGGATGCCGCGAGTCGATCTCGTGGCGATGTATGCCGGCGCCGACGGTTCGCAGGTGCGGCACGCGGCTGAAAGCGGGGCCGAGGCGATCGTGGTTGAGGCCTATGGCTGGGGCAACGTCAACGCCGAGATGCATGACGCCATCGCCGAGGTCATCGCGCGGGGCGTGCCGGTGATCGTAGCGACCAAGGTGCATGATGGTCGCGCGCTTCCGGTCTACGGCTTCAAGGGCGGCGGCAACACCCTGCGCAAGGCGGGCGCCGTGTTCGCGGGCGACCTCACGCCGGACAAGGCCCGCATCCTCACCCTGCTCGCCCTGCCCGCGGGCAAGGAGGCGCGGAAGGACACTGCGGCTTTGCAGGCGGTGTTCGACAAGTAGCGGTGCTTTTTCGGCTCCATGTGATGGACTCGAATTGAGCGAGCTCCTCCTCTCCCCGCTGTTCGGGAAGAGGAGGAGCTTGGCGAAAACCAACCGTCCAACCGTCACGGTTGAGGGTTATGAGGCGCCCAGTGCCGCCTTCTCCGGTTGCGAGGCGATGTCCGCTTCCGAGCAGCTTGGGCCGCCAGCCCGGCGCAGCGCCTTGCGCCGCCGCCAGGGGCGCCACGCATCGGCGGGGCTCACCGGGTCGCCGAGATGGAAGGCCTCGACGAGGCGGGCCACCGGGCCGCGGCGGGAGGGGACGAGGGGGCAGACCCGGGGGCGCGGCATCAATCGGGGATCGTCGAGCACCGCGCGCAGGGAACCGCGGGCCTCGAGGGCTTGCGCGAACACATCCGGTGGGCAGCCGCCGTGATGCGAGAGCAGCCGGACGAGCAGGCGCCGCAGCGCCGCGCGGGCCTCGGCGTCGTCGGCCGGCACCTCAACGGCAAGGTCGCACTCGGTGTCGTAGCCGAGGGAGCGGTTGTTGAGGTTGGTCGAGCCGATCCGCAGCAGGCGCTCGTCGATGATCGCGACCTTGGCATGCACCAGGATCGGCCGGCCCTTCTCCGTGTGCGGCGCCACGATCCGCAGCCGGTCGAACCGGTCGGCGCGGCGCAAGGCCCGGATCAGGCCGCGGCGGGCGCTGTCCATGGTCAGGCGGTCGAAGCCGCTCGGGCTGCGCTCGGACAGGACGATCACGATCTCCGGCCCGTCGGGTTCGGCGAGGCGCTCGGCCAGCGCCTCCGCGACGACCGGCGAGGTGAGATACTGGTTCTCCAGATAGATGAAGCGCTCCGCCGCGCGGATCGAGGCGCGATAGAGCGCGGCGCTCTCCGTCACCGCCGGGCGCCCGTCCTGCGGCGGATCGGTGCGGGCAAGCCCCACCATTACGTCGGTCAGGTGCGGTGCGAGGGTTTCGGGCCAGGGATCGTGGGCTTCGTCGGAACCTGCGAGTGGAAAGGTCTCGCCGGTGGCGCGGCGCCAGCGCTCGCGGGCCAGGTCCGCCAGCGCCCGTGCGGCGGCACGGTCGACCAGCATCATCACGTCGTGGCGCGGCGGGTAGTCCTCACCGGAGGGCAGGCGGCGGCGGGGGTCGCGGTCGCGGTGGGCGGGGGTGTCCCAGCGGTTCACCTCGAAGTCGCTGCCGCCGCTGAAGGCGATCGCATCGTCGATGACGAGGATCTTCTGGTGCTGGCAGGCGCCGAAAGGCAGCGTGCCGTCGATGCGGAAGTCGATGTCGGGCCCGAGGCTCGCCCGCACGCTGTCGGGGGTGTGGTCGTTGCCCGCCGAGATCGGCCACGGCATGTCCCAGATCAGGATGCGGATGGCGAGTTCCGGCCGCGCGGCCTTGAGGCGGGCCAGCAGTTCCGCCAGGGTCTCGCCCGCATCGGGCGAATCCCCCGGCAGCAGGCGCGAGCGCGGATCGAAGCTCCAACCGATCAGGGTGATGGATGTGCGCGCCTTCAGCAGCGCCGCATGGGCGGCGGCGAAATAGGCCGCACCGTCATGCAGCACCGCGATGCGCCCCGCCCTCTCCTGCCGCCAGCAGGTGAGCCCTGGCCGCAGCCAGCTCTCGGACGATCCGTGACTCACCCCGACTTCCATCCTCATGCGCCCACCGAGCCGCCACCCCGCGACGGCGCGCTTATCCCTTGTTCGAGCGGAACACTCATCGTGCCCCGGCCTTTTCCGGCTTGAGTTTGCCCGCCTCAAGCTTGGCCCGCACCCGGCGCCGGGTGAGTTCCACCGCCGCGACGGTCGCGAGGAGGCCAAGGCCAAGAGTGACCCAGCGGGTCGGCTCGTCGCTGCCGGCATGGCGGCCGATGACGCCGAGATAGACGCACACCACCGTGCCCGGCAGCATGCCGATCACCGTGGAGACCAGATAGGCGGAGGTGCGGACATCCGTCACCCCGAACACGTAGTTCTGGGCGTTGAACGGCACGAAGGGGCTGAGCCGCATCAGGGTCATGAGCCGCCAGCCGCCGTCGCCGACCGCCTCCAGGGTGGCGTTCAGCGCCGGCCGGCGCCGGATCAGTCCCCGCACCCGCTCGCGGAACAGGTGACGGGCGGCCACGAAGGCGAGCCAGGAGCCGAGCGTTGCCGAGAACAACACCACCGGCATCACCGCCCAGCCGAAGGCGACGGCTCCGGCAATGGTGAGCGGGGTGCCTGGTACGACGAGGAGCGTCGCAAGGAAGAACAGCACGCCGAAGGCGAGGAGGCCGTAGGGACCGAGGCCGTTCGCCCAGTCCGAGAACGCGCGCAGCCATTCCTCGACGGGCAGGAGGTACCATGCCCCGACCGCCAGCGCGGCGGCGCCGGCCGTGACTGCCCAGGTCTGGGCCGAGCGGCTGGGTTTATCCATTCAGTGGCTCGAAGCGGGACCGGCGCGCCGGTCGCACGCGTCCGCAAACCGTTGGCCGGCGTAACTGTTCCGCCAAGCTCGGCCGTTTTCGCGTGATGCCCGATCCGCCCGCTCAACGCGGCGCCTGCCTCGCCCGCCTCCCCTTCACCAGTCGCGGTCGAGCCGCACTGCGATCCGGCTCGGCCGCGCACCCGTGAGCGTCCGTTCGAGAGAGGTGAGCGCTTGGCGTGCCTTGTTCAGGCGGGGGCTCCGCCAGCGGCGCTCGTAGCCCCGCGGCGCAATCACTGCCTCGCCGAGGCGGTCGCCTGCCAGGACGAGACGGTCCACTGCCCGGCGGATCGTCGGCGTCTCCTGGGTCAGGACGCACAGGTCGGAGAGATAGTTACGCAGGGCATGCAACTCGTCGCGCCCGCCGCTCTCTCCTGCCAGCGCGACAAGGGTCCGCTCCATGGCAACAATGAGATCTGCCAGCGGCTCGGGTACGCGACGGGCGAATCCGTCGCCATCCCGGCGATCACGTCCGTCCCGTTCAGGCCCCTGCAGGGCGACTCCCATATCGGCTCCCCGCTTCATCCGGCGCGGTCAGGGCCGCCGCGAATCGCGACGGCGACCGGTGTATGAAGGGTTAACAACCTCAACCGTTCAATCGATACAGGTGCAGCGATAAAATGTGCGAAATAATTTTCAAATGGCCGGGAGCCGCAGCTGCCCATGAAGATCCCGTCGAACCGGCATAGGACGGCGGTCAGCGACTTGGCATCCTGCGAGACTCCCTGAGGGCGTAGATGAGGGCCGCGGCGGTCATCAGCGCGAGGGCGTACCAAGTCAGCGCGTAGACGAGATGGTTGTTGTGGAAGGCCACCACCGTGAGGCCGCCAACCGGCAGGCCGCCGGGATTGGACGCGGCATCGGCATCCACGAAATAGGGCGCGAGCGCATTCGGCGTGCCGTCGATCCCGCGGGCGGCGGCGATAGCCGCGACGTCGCGGGAGTACCAGCGGTCGGCCGCCGGATCGTTGCGGCGCAGGAAGCCGCCGCCGGGCTCGGACAGGCGCAACAGGCCCGTGACCGTCTTGTCCCCATCCGGCTCACCCGCGGCACGGGCCGCGCGCTCGCGGGCCTCCGTCGGTACGAATCCGCGGTTGACGAGGACGGTGAAGCCGCGGTCGGTTGCGAGCGGCACCAGCACCCAGAAGCCGCTGCCGCGCGCGGTCACCGCCTGAACCAGGGTGGCACGATCGTCGGCGAAGCGCCCGGTGAGCCGGACCCGCCGGTATTCGGCGGAAGCGGCGGTGAGGCCGGCCCATCCCTCCGGCCCCGGTGCGGGCGCGGGCTCGGCACGGATGCGGGCCTCGACCCGGTCGATCAGGTCGAGCTTCCAGATCCGGCGCTCGACCTGCCACGTGCCGAGGCCGAGGAACACGCCCGTCACCGCAAGGCCCGCCAGGATCAGGGCGAGCCGGACGAGCAACGGGCGCCGCCGACCCGTCGCCGGGGCGGCGGATGTCGAAGCGTCGAGTTTGCGGGATGCGTCAGGGAGCGTGACGCATCTCCTCGGCCGAGATCGGCATCATGTTGGTGTTGAGGTGGTGCATGACCCAGATCGACCCGCACAACGTGATGACCACGAGGGTGATCGTGAAGATCAGCGCCATGAAGGTCCAGCCGCCCTCCGACTTCGTGTTCATGTGCAGGAAGTAGATCATGTGAACCACGATCTGCACCGCACCCAGGCCGAGGATGACGACGCCGGTGACGAGCTTGTCGCCCAGCACGTCGCCCATCACCAGCCAGAACGGGATCGCCGTCAGGATGACGGAGAGCACGAAGCCCGTGACGTAGTCTTTGAAGGAGCCGTGGCCGTGGGCGTCCTGCCCATGGCCGTCGTGCCCGTGATCGTCGGCGTGTGCTGCCCCGCTCATTGCAGGACTCCCATCAGGTACACGAAGGTGAAGACGCCGATCCAGATGACGTCGAGGAAGTGCCAGAACATCGACAGGCACATCAGCCGGCGCTTGTTCTCCGCCCCGAGGCCCTTGAGCCGGGTCTGGATCATCAGCGTGACGAGCCAGATCAGGCCGAAGGTGACGTGCAGGCCGTGGGTTCCGACCAAGGTGAAGAACGCGGACAGGAAGCCGCTGCGCTGGGGCGTGGCGCCTTCGTGGATCAGGTGGGCGAACTCGTAGAGTTCGAGCCCGACGAAGGCCGCGCCGAACAGGCCGGTGATTGCGAGCCAGAGTTGGGTCTTGGCGAGATCGTCCTTCTCCATCGCCAGCATGGCGAAGCCGTAGGTGATGGAGGAGAACAGCAGCATCGACGTGTTCACCGCCACGATCGGCAGGTCGAACAGGTCCTTGGGCGAGGGCCCGGCCGCGTAGCTGCGGCCGAGCACGGCGTAGGTCGCGAACAGGACTGCGAAGATGAGGCAGTCGCTCATCAAGTAGATCCAGAAGCCGAGCATCGTGCCCCCTTCCGGGTGATGCTCGCCCTCGAGATCGAGGAAGTCCGGCACGTCGGCGCCGGACATCCGTTCGCCGACAAGGGTGTGGGTCGCGTGCGTTGCCATAATGCTCAGACCCGCGCCGCCAGCGCCTCGGTCCGCCGCTGCTCGGTCCGGCGGACCGTCTCGGCGGGGATGTAGAAGTCGCGGTTATAGTTGAAGGTATGGCCGATCGTGATCGCCAGCATCGCCACGAAGGTGAGGGCTGCGAGCCACCAGATGTACCAGATCATCGCGAAGGAGAAGACGATGCTGACCATGCCCAGGATCACGCCGGTGGCGGTGTTCTTGGGCATGTGGATCGGCTTGTAGCCCGAGAGCGGCCGCTGGAAGCCGCGGGCCTTCATGTCCCACCACGCGTCGAGGCGATGCACCACGGGCGTGAAGGCAAAGTTGTAGTCCGGTGGCGGCGAGGAGGTGGCCCATTCGAGGGTCCGGCCTTCCCACGGATCGCCGGTCACGTCGCGCAGCTTCTCGCGGTTTTTGATCGAGACCGCGAACTGGACGATCATCGCGCCGATGCCCAGGGCGATCAGACCCGCGCCGATGGCGGCGATCACGAACCAGATCTGGAGAGACGGATCGTCGAAGTGCTGGGCACGGCGGGTCACGCCCATGAGGCCCAGCACGTAGAGCGGCATGAAGGCGACGTAGAAGCCGATGGTCCAGAACCAGAAGCTGACTTTGCCCCAGAACTCATCAAGCTTGAAGCCGAAGGCCTTCGGGAACCAGTAGTTCACGCCGGCGAACATGCCGAACAGCACGCCACCGATGATCACGTTGTGGAAGTGCGCGATCAGGAACAGCGAGTTGTGGAGCACGAAGTCGGCCGGGGGCACGGCGAGCAGCACGCCGGTCATGCCGCCGATGGTGAAGGTGACCATGAAGCTGACCGTCCAGAGCATCGGCACATCGAAGCGGATGCGGCCGCGGTACATCGTGAACAGCCAGTTGAAGATCTTCGCGCCCGTCGGGATCGAGATGATCATCGTCGTGAGGCCGAAGAACGAGTTCACGCTCGCGCCCGACCCCATCGTGAAGAAGTGGTGCAGCCACACGAGGTAGGACAGGATCGTGATGACGACGGTCGCGTAGACCATCGAGGTGTAGCCGAACAGGCGCTTGCCGCTGAAGGCCGAGGTGACCTCCGAGAACACGCCGAAGGCCGGCAGGATGAGGATGTAGACCTCCGGGTGACCCCAGATCCAGATGAGGTTGAAGTACATCATCGGGTTGCCGCCGAGGTCGTTCGTAAAGAAGTGCGTGCCGACGTAGCGGTCGAGGCTCAGCAGCGCGAGAACGGCGGCGAGGATCGGGAAGGCGGCCACGATGAGCACGTTGGTGCACAGCGAGGTCCAGGTGAAGATCGGCAGCTTCATCATCGACATGCCGGGCGCGCGCATCTTCACGATGGTCGCGACCAGGTTGATGCCGGACAGCGTCGTGCCGATGCCCGCGATCTGCAGGCCCCAGATGTAGTAATCGACGCCGACCCCCGGACTCATGTCCGCGCCCGAGAGCGGCGGGTAGGCGAGCCAGCCGGTGCGGGCGAACTCACCGACGAACAGCGAGATCATGATCGTGGCCGCGCCCGACACCGTCATCCAGAACGAGAAGTTGTTCAGGAACGGGAAGGCCACGTCGCGCGCGCCGATCTGCAGCGGCACGACGTAGTTCATCAGGCCGGTGACGAAGGGCATCGCCACGAAGAAGATCATGATCACGCCATGCGCCGTGAAGATCTGATCGTAGTGGTGCGGCGGCAGGTAGCCTTCGTTGGCACCGAACGCGATCGCCTGCTGCGAGCGCATCAGCAGCGCGTCGGCAAAGCCGCGCAGCAGCATCACGAGCGCCAGGATGACGTACATGATGCCGATCTTCTTGTGATCGACCGAGGTCAACCAGTCGCGCCAGAGCGGACCCCAGAAGCGGAAATAGGTGATGGCGGCGAGCACCGCGATCCCGGCCACGGCGACGCCTGCGAAGGTTACTTGCAGGATCGGTTCGTGGAACGGGATGTCCTCCAGGGAGAGGCGCCCGAACAGCAGGTGCTGCAGGTCCGTGTTTGCGAACATGGGTTGAAACTCGTCCGTAAATCCTGAGGCGGCGACGGATCAGTTGTTGGTCTGGTCGGGAGCGGAGTGGCCTTGGCCGCTCCCCTCGTGGTTCTTCTCGCCGTCGGGCGACTCGCTCTTGGGCGCGCGGTGCGAGGCCGGGGTCGTCGCCCCCGGGGCTTCGTCGCCGCGCTGCGTGTGGCGGTTGTCGTACTGGAGCCGCTCGGCGTTCTCTCGGCTTTCCTTGCCGGCGCCACCCTTGGCGTCGATGGTCATCATCTCGTGCATGCACATCTTGCCGGGCACGGCGCACATGCCGACGATCTTGCCGAAGAGGCCGTCGGCAAACGAGGCGTAGTAGGTGACGGGAACGCGCTCGCTCGGGCGCTCGAGTTCGAGATAGGCATCACGGCTCAATTCCGAACCCTGCTGCTTCACTTTGGCAATCCACTGGTCGAAGCCGTCGCCTTCGAGCCCGTGGAACTTGAACGTCATGCGCGAGAAGCCGGTGCCGCTGTAGTGCGACGACAGCCCGTCATAGGCGCCCGGCTTGTTGATCACGGCGTGGAGCTGCGTCTGCATGCCGGGCATCGCGTAGATCATGCCGGCGAGCGCGGGGATGTAGAAAGCGTTCATCACCGATGCGGCGGTGATCTTGAAGTTGATCGGCCGGTTCACCGGCGCGACCAGTTCGTTGACCGTCGCGACGTTGTACTCGGGGTAGAAGAACAGCCACTTCCAATCGAGGGCGACGACCTGCACCTCCAGCGGCTTCACCTCCGCCGCGATCGGCTTGCCCGGCTCGATGCGCGAGAGCGGCCGGAACGGATCGAGGGTGTGGGTGCTGATCCAGGTCAGCGCGCCGAGCGCGATGATGATCATCAGCGGCGCGGTCCAGATCACCACTTCGAGCCCGGTCGAGTGGTCCCAGTCGGGGTCGTGGCGGGCCGCCGTGTTCGACGCGCGGTAACGCCACGCGAACAGCAGGGTCAGCACGATCACCGGGATGATGATGAGCAGCATCAGCCCCGTCGAGGCGAGGACGAGGTTGCGCTGCTGCATGGCGATGTCGCCGGAGGGCTGCATCACCACGAGGTTGCAGCCGGCGAGCAGGCCGAACAGCGGCAGGAGGACGAGACCCCGCAGGATCCGGCCCGCGGAGCCGGCCCCGGCACGGGCTCTCAATGAACGGTCGGCGGTCATGGCCACGAATCTTCGTTCCATCGCAAGGGCCGCGCGGGTGACTTCCCGCGTGGCGGCGGTTCGTTTCTCTCCGGATACGCCGAGCCGACGGTGTCGGCTCGGCGTATCCGGGATCGTGTTGTGGCGCGCTTTGTCTCACCGAGCCGGCAGTCGTCGTTCGGCGGAAAGCGTTCTCGGTCCCGCGGCGAGACGGATTCTCCGCCCGCGGGGCAAAACTCACATCTGGCGCATCTCAGACCGGTCGAGGGCGAGCGCGAGCAGCGTCGCCAGCGCGCCCGACAGCAGGTACACGCCGACCATCGCGAGCCCGTACTCGGTGGAGAGGTACAGCACCACGAGGGGAGCGAAACCCGCTCCGAACAGCCAGGCGAGGTCGGAGGTGAGCGCCGCCCCGGTGTAGCGGTAGCGCGCCCCGAGCCGGGAGGTCACGGCGCCGGCGGTCTGGCCGTAGGACAGGCCGAGCAGCATGAAGCCGATATTGACGTAGATCGTCTGGCCGATGGCGTTCTCGCCGAAGATCAGCGGGGCCAGGATGCTGCCGCAGGCGAACACGGCGATCAGGCCGGCGCTGATGAGCAGGATGTTGCGGCGTCCGATCTGGTCGGCGATCAGGCCGGAAGCGGCAACGGCGCCGGCGCAGACGAGGGCGCCGGAAAACTGCACCATCAGGAAGTCGCCCGCGGAACGCTCGCTCGACAGGGCGAGCCACGCGATCGGGAAGATCGTCACGAGGTGGAACAGGGCGAAGCTCGCCAGCGGCACGAAGGCGCCGATCCATACGTCGAGGGCGTGGTGGCGGGTGAGATCGATGACGCTGACCGGCTCCAGCCGGCCCTTGTCGAGAAGCCGGGTGAATTCCGGCGTCGCGACGAGGCGGAGGCGGGCGAACAAGGCCACGACGTTGATGGTGAAGGCGCAGAAGAACGGGAAGCGCCAGCCCCAGTCGGTGAAATCCTCAGGGGTCAGGTTGACCACGAAGAAAGCGAACAGGGCGCTCGCCACCATGAAGCCGATCGGCGCGCCGAGTTGCGGAATCATCGCGTACCAGCCGCGGCGCTCCCGCGGCGCGTTGAGGGCGAGCAGCGAAGCCATCCCGTCCCAGGCGCCGCCGAGCGCGAAGCCCTGCGCCACCCGCAGCACCGCGAGCAGCTCGATGGCGACGACGCCGATCGAGTCGTAGCTCGGCAGGAAGCTGATCGCCGCGGTCGAGCCGCCGAGCAGGAACAGGGCGATGGTGAGCTTCACCCCGCGCCCGTGCCGCTTGTGGACCCACATGAAGAAGATCGACCCGAGCGGGCGGGCGATGAAGGCCAGCGCGAAGATGGCGAACGCGTAGAGCGTGCCCGTCAGCGGGGCGGCGAAGGGGAAGAACACCTTCGGGAACACCAGCACCGAGGCGATGCCGAACACGAAGAAGTCGAAATATTCCGACGCCCGCCCGATCACCACGCCGAGCGCGATGTCGTTGGGGCTGACGTCGTGGTGGCTCATGGCCACCTGCGCGTCGCGCTCGAGCGGGTGAGAATTGGCCGTGGCGTGGTCGGTGGTCATCGCGGGCAGCCGGCTCGCCTGAAGGTGATCGGAGCCGCCGCCTTGGCGCGGCGTTCGGCACGTGCCTAGCGGATGGCTTGACATCCGCAAAGAGTTTTTGGCGACGCGAGATGCCGCACAGGACGGTCATGCAGCAAAAGCAGAGGTCATGCGCTCAGGCGCAGAAATCTCGGCGAAAAGCGCGTGAGATGCATAATAGAACTAGTTTCATCTTTGCGCGATCGTCTCCGATCCGTAGGATCCCGTGGGATGCCTCCCGCATCGGTCTGCCCGGCCTCAATGGCCGGGCGCTGCCGCGTCGTGCGCGGGCGGCCTGATCCGGTACCAGCCGACATAGAGCGCCGGCAGGAACAGCAGGGTCAGGGCGGTCGCCGCCAGGATGCCGCCGATCATGGCGTAGGCCATCGGCCCCCAGAACACCTCGCGGGCGATCGGGATCAGGCCGAGGCTCGCCGCCGCAGCCGTGAGCAGGATCGGCCGCATCCGGTGGCGGGTGGCCTCGACCACGGCATCCCACGGCGCCATCCCGTCCGCCTCGCATTCCTCGATCTGGCTCACTAGAATCACCGCGTTGCGCACGATGATCCCGATCAGCGCCAGGATGCCGAGGATGGCGACGAAGCCCATCGGCTTGTCGAACAGCAGGAGCGCCGGCACCACGCCGATCAGACCGAGGGGCGCAACAGAAAATACCAAAAAGAGCTTCTGGAAGCTCTGGAGCTGGATCATCAGGAAGAAGGCCATGGCCAGCAGCATCACCGGCACCACCGCCGCGATCGGCCCCTGGCCCTTGCCCGCCTCCTCGACCGCGCCGCCGACGGCAAGCGTGTAGCCCTCCGGCAGCGCCTTCACATAGGCGTCGATGGCGGGCTGGAGCGCGGCGACGACGGTCGGTGGCTGGGTCGCGTCCTTGATGGTGGCGCGCACCGTCAGCGTCGGCACCCGGTCGCGGCGCCAGACGATCGGCTGTTCGAGGTCGTAGTCGATCTTGGCGAATGCCAGGATCGGCACGACCGAGCCGTTGGAGAGGGCGACCTGAAGGCTCTGGAGCGTGTCGAGCGAGGTGCGCTCCACGGTGCGGGCCCGGCCGACCACGTTCACGAGGTAGATCGAATCGCGCACCTGCGTGATCGCCTGACCGCCGACGACGCCGTTGAGGATGCCGGCGATGTCCTGGCTGGTGACGCCGAGCTGGCGCGCCTTGTCCTGCAGGATCTCGACGCGCAGCACCTTGCCGGGCTCGTTCCAGTCGAAGGTCGGGACCGCGAGGCGCTTGTCGGTGGCCACCACGTCGGCGAGCTTGAGGGCAAGGCGGCGCACCTCCTGCACGTCGGGCCCGGACAGGCGGTACTGGATCGGGCGCCCCACCGGAGGGCCGAGGCTGAGTGGCTGCACCAGGATGTCGGTGCCGACGAAATCGTGCCGGCCGATCTTCTGTAGCCGCGTGATGACCCGATCCCGGATCTCCAGCGACTTCGTGACGATCACGATCTGCCCGAAGAAGGCGTTGGCGAGCTGCTGGTCCAGCGGCAGGTAGAAGCGCACCGCGCCCTGGCCGACATAGGAGCTCCAGCGCTCGATGTCGGGGTCGTCTTTCAGGTGCGCCTCGAAGCGGTCCATCTGCGCCCGCGTCTCGGTGATGGTGGCGTTCTGCGGCAGCGTCAGATCGACCAGCAGCTCGGAGCGGTCGGAGGACGGGAAGAACTGTTGCTGCACATGGCCCATCCCGACCACGGCCAGCCCCATCAGCGCGACGCAGAGGACCACCGTGATCCAGCGCAGCCGCATCGCGACCCGTAAGGTCGCCATGAAGGCGCGGGTGAACAGGCCCTGCCGCTCCGAATGGTGCTTCATGGTCTTGGGCAGCATGGTGACGCCGAGCAGCGGCGCGAACAGCACCGCGACCACCCAGGAGACCAAGAGCGAAGCGGCGATCACCACGAACAGCGAGTAGGTGTACTCGCCCGCCGACGAGCCGTTGAAGCCGATCGGCAGGAAGCCGGCGACCGTCACCAGGGTGCCGGTGAGCATCGGGAAGGCGGTCGAGGTATAGGCGAAGGTCGCCGCCTTCTTCAGGTTGTCGCCGAGTTCGAGACGGGCCACCATCATCTCGACGGTGATCATCGCGTCATCGACGAGCAGGCCGAGCGCGATGATGAGGGCGCCGAGCGAGATGCGCTGCAGCGTCACGCCCATGATCTGCATGACCACGAAGACGATGGCGAGCACGAGCGGGATCGAGACCGCGACGACGAGGCCGGCGCGAAGCCCCAGGCTGACGAAGCTCACCACCAAGACGATGACGACCGCCTCGACCAGCGCCTTGGTGAAGCCGCCGACCGCCTCCTCGACGATTCGAGGCTGGTCGGAGACGAGGTGGATGCCGACGCCGATGGGCAGCTTGCCCTCAATGACGTGCATGCGTTCCTTCAGATCCTCGCCGAACTTGAGCAGGTTGGCGTTGGGGCGCATGGCGATGGCGAGCCCGATCGCCGGCTTGCCGTCGACGCGGAACAGGGCGGCCGGCGGATCCTCGTAGCCGCGGGAGATCTCGGCCACGTCCGCGAGGCGGAAGAAGCGGTCGTTGAAGCGCAGGTTGACGTTGCGCAGCGACTCCTCGGAGGAGAACTGGCCGCTCACCCGCAAGCTCACCCGCTCCGGCCCCGCCTGGACCACGCCGGAGGCGGCCACCGCGTTCTGCGATTGCAGCGCCTTGATCAAGGCCTGGAGATCGATGCCGTAGCCCGCGAGTTTGCGGGTCGAGAAGTCGAGATAGATCGTCTCGCCCTGCACGCCCATCAGCAGGGTCTTGCCGATATTGGGCACCTTCAGGATCTCGGTGCGCACGCCCTCGACGTAGTCGCGCAATTGCCGATGGGTCAGGCCGTCGGCGGTGAAGGCGTAGACGTTGCCGTAGACGTCGCCGAACTCGTCGTTGAAGCTCGGGCCCTGCACGCCTTGCGGGAAGGTGTGCCCGATGTCGCCTAGCCGCTTGCGCACTTGGTAGAAAGCGGGCTGGATCTCTTCCTTCTTCGTCGTGTCGCGGAACTGCACGAACACCGTCGCCTGACCCGGCGTGGTGTAGCTGCGGACGTAATCGAGCGCGTTGATCTGCTGGAGTTCCTTTTCGATCCGGTCGGTGACCTGATCGAGGGTGTCCTTGATCGTGGCGCCGGGCCAGCTCGCCTGGACCACCATGGTCTTGATGGCGAAGGGCGGATCCTCCTCCCGACCGAGGCGCGAATAGGCCATCACGCCCGCCACGAGGCAGACGAGCATCAGGAACCAGACCAGCGAACGGTGGCCGAGCGCCCAATCGGAAAGGTTGAAGTCCTTCACGCGCGGAAACCTTTGCAGAAGTTCTTGCCGGATCGAATCCCTCGTCGGGGGCCGGCTCAGTTCCGGTCGTCGGCCAGGCGGACGGTCTGGCCGTCGCGCAGGGAATGGGCGCCCGCGACCACGACCCGCTCGCCGGGCTTCAGCCCCGTGCGCACGGCGATGCGCCCGTTTCCGTCCGGCCCCTCCCCGTCCAGGGTCACGTCCCGGCGCTCGACGTGCCGGTCGCCCGGCTCATCCCCTTGGCCACCGCCTTGCCCGCTCGCCTTATCGTCCCCGCGCCTCTCGGCTTCCGGCACGATCCAGACCGAGCGGCGCCCCTCGGTGTCGAGGAGCGCGGTGGCCGGCAGGACGAAGCGGCGCTCGATGCGGCGCTCCAGCGCGACGGTGATGGTCGCGCCGAGCCGAAAGGCGGGGCCGGGCTCCTCCAGGGTCAGGCGGACGCGGCGGGTGCGGGTGCCGGATTCGGCGAAGGGGGCGACCTCGCGCACCCGGCCGCGGGCGGTGATCGCGGGCGCGCTCTGGAGCACCACCGTGAACAGTCCGTCCTTGGGCATGGCGCCGGCCAGCGTCTCGGGGATGTCGACCACGGCCTCGCGGGTCTCGGGCCGGGCCAGCGTCACGATCCCCTGCCCCGGGCTCACGACCTGCCCGATCTCGGCGAGTCGCTGGGTGACGACGCCATCGAAATCGGCGTGCAGCTCGGTATAGCCGATCTGGTCGCGGGCCTTCTGCAGGCTGGCCCCGGCCTGGGCGAGGCGGGCCTGGGCGGTGTCGCGCCGGGCCACCGCCGCGTCGAGCTGGGCTTGGGTGACGTTGCCGCCCTCCATCAGGCGCCGCGTGCGCGCCTCGGTCGCCGTCGCGTTCTCGGCCTGGGCCTTGGCATCGGACAGTTCCGCCTCGGCGCGGCTGAGGTCGAACCGCGAGACGATCGGGTCGAGGGCCGCGAGGCGCTGGCCCTTCTTCACGACATCGCCGATGGTGACGTCGCGCGCCACCACCCGGCCGCCGATCTGGAAACCGAGTTGCGACTGGTAGCGCGGCTCGACCGTACCGGTGAAGGGGCCGAAGGTCACGCTGTCGGTGGGCTGTGCCAGCGTGGTCAGAACCGGCCGCACGGGCGGCGGTGCGGGCGGCTCCTGCGACGGCTGGCAGGCGGTGAGCGGAGCGGCGCCGGCAAGGACGGCGCAGACCAGAAGCCTTCGCCTCATCGTCCGCCCTCCCCGGCCGCGGATTTCGTGGAGCCTTGCGCAGCGTCTTGCGTCGCCAGCGCGACGTGCTGGCCGGGGCGCAGGAATGGGATGCCGGCGACCACCACCGTTTCGCCGGGCTTGACGCCGCCCTTCAGGACGATGTCGTCGAAGCCGTAGCGGTCGATCTCGACCTCCCGGATCGAGACCGTGCCCGCGGCAGAATCGTAGATCCACACCGCCGGCCGGTCGTCGTAACGGTAGAGCACCGACCAGGGCAGCACGACGGCCTCGCGCGTAGCGAAGCGGCCCCGGCCGATCACCACCGCGCCGAGCGTCATCGCGGGCGGGGTCGATTCCAGCCCGACCTTGACGCGGACCGTACCGCTCGCTGCATCCACCGTCGGCGAGATTTCGCGCACATGCCCCGCCGCCGCCGCCGTGGGATCGGACTGGAGCGTGACGTGGATCGTCTTGTCGCCGGGCGGGTTGGCGGTCAGCGCCTCGTAGACGTTGAAAACCGCGTCGCGCGGTCCGTCCTGGGCCAGCACCATCACGGCTTGACCCGCCTGAACCACCTGCCCGACCTCGAAGGTGCGGCTCATGACGATGCCGGAAACGCCCGCGCGCAGCTCGGTATAGGAGAGCTGTTCCTCGGCGGTGCCGAGCGCCGCCTTGGCCGAATCGACCGCGGCTTGAGAGGTGCGCAACTGCTGCTCGGCGTTGTCGTAGGACGGGCGCGTGGTGTAGCCGCCGCTGATGAGCTGCTTCTGGCGCTCGAAGGTCACCTTGGCCTGGGTGAGCTGCGCTTCCGCCGAGACCAGGGCAGCGCGGGCGTTGTCGAGATTCGCCCGCTGCGTCAGCGGCTCCAGCACCGCGAGCACCTGATCGGCGGTGACGTGATCGCCGACCTCGACCCGGCGCTCGGCGACCTTGCCGTTGGTGCGGAAGGCGACGTTGGTCTGGGCCTGAGCCTGGATGTCGCCGGTGAGCACCACATCCGAGGTGACGGGACCCTTCGTCGCCGTCACGACCCGCACCAGCACGACGGAAGGGTTCTCCGCCTCCGGAATGGCGGAGGCCGCAGGCGCGTCCGCCGGAACGGCCGCGGTCGCGAGCAGGACCGACAGGGCAGCCGTGAGGGCGGTCGCGGTGAGAGCGGGGCGGAGCCGTGAGGACATCGGCCGAGTTTCCGGACGGCGGGGACTGGGCGTGCAGCCGTATCGCGAAAGGACGGCTTTCGCGGCGCAGGCTTATCGCCTATCTTACCGACCGTCCAGACGGTTTTTAATTGAGTTGGTGCGGGAGATGCCCCCGGCGTCCCCCGAAACATGAACGGCGGCCGTGATTTGGTACGGCACGCGGGATGCCGCTTGCAGGGGGCGGGGATCGGGGGCGATCATGTCGCAGAAGACGCGCAGCCGGCGCGGCGACCGTGCCGGAGTGATTCTCGACGCGGCGGGCGCAGTGCTGCGCCGGGGCGGGGCACGGTCGCTGACCATCGACGCCGTGGCGGCCGAGGCGGGCCTGAGCAAGGGCGGCGTGCTGCACCATTACGCCTCGAAGGATGCGCTGATCCTCGCCCTCGTCGGCCGCAAGCTGGAGGAGTTGCGCGCCGGCATCGCCGCCTGCGAGGCCGAGCGGGCGCCGGGCGCGACGGGGCTTGCGCTCGGCATGATCGAGCACCTGCGCCGCAGCTACTGTGAGGAGGACGAGTTCAGCCGTGCCCTGCTCCTTGCCTCCGCCGAGAATCCCGATGCGCTCGCCGGCTACCGCGCGTTCGTGGCCGAGCGCCTCGCCCGGTTCGAGGCTACGGAGGGGCCGACCGGCGTCGGGGCTGCCCTGTTCTTCGCGCTGCTCGGGGTCGTGATGGGCCGCACCCTCGGTTTCCACGAGCTGAGCCCTGCGCAGATCGAACCGCTTCTGGGCGCGCTGGAACGCGCGGCGCAGGAACTCGGCTGAGCTGCCACGGTGAGAATGGGCCGGGCTTGGCGCGGGCTGTTGGGCAGGTTCGGGCGGTAGAAGGTTACGGCATCGGCAAGCGTCGTCTCTTGCACCTGTGCCCTGATGGAAGTCGGTCGGGGATGTCTGCCGGGGCGAGTGCGCTGCCTTCGATGAAACGGGCAGCTGCGGCCGGTCGGCTCTGATCGGGAAGAACCCGGACGATACGCAAGAAGCGCCTGCCCCGGTCGTCAGGAGCGGTAGGCTCTCGATGATCGAAGACCGATCGTGTGCCTGTCAGCGACGAGAGGATGTCGGTTGCCCGCTTCGCCCCGGGTGAAGAACACGGGATGATCGAGTACGCGGCTCATGAGATGAGATCAGCTCATAGGAAAAAACACTGTTTATCAAAATATTCACATGACAGACGATGGTCGATCCGACAGCAATCGCCCACTCTCGACCTCGAGCCAGCCTTGACCGAGAGCGAAGCGGACGATGCTGGCGCGGGACCGGAGACCGAGCTTCTTGCAGCCGCGGATCTTGTAGGTATCGACCGAGGCCGCCGAGATCGACATGGCGAGGCTGACCTCCTTCATCGTCATGCCGAGGGCGATGAGCCGGAGCACCTCGCGCTCCCGTGCGGTGAGGCCGCCCTCCTGGCCGGGATGCGGAGCGGGCGGGCCGGCTTCCGTACGGTCGGGCGGCGCTGGCGGCGCGCGCATTTCGGGATCGACGTACTGGCCGCCCAGGACGACCGCTTCGATGGCTTCCAGCAGGCTGGTGCCGGCGGAACGCTTGAGGACGTAGCCCTGGGCCCCGGCGGTCAGCGCCTCGTCGACGAAAGCGAGGTCTTCGTTGACCGTCAGGAAGACGATGTGCACCGCAAGGCCCGCTTCGCGGAGCGCCCGCGCCACCGCGAGGCCGCTGATGCCGGTCATGGTGATGTCCATGACGACGACATCGGGATTGGTCCTGCGGACGAGGTCCAGGGCATGCCGGCCGTCGCTCGCCTCTCCGACGACCTCGATGCCGGACGTCTCGCCGAGCAGGCCTCGGACGCCGCTTCTGAAGATTGGGTGGTCGTCGATCAGAGCGACCCTGACCCGTTCCTGCGCCGTTCGCATATCATCCCCCTGTCAGCGGCAATCGCGCCAGAATCGTCGTCCCACCGCCGGGAGGCGATTCGATCATGAGCGTTCCACCGAGCAGCGTCAGCCGCTCGCGCATGCCAGCGAGCCCGAACCCGCCCCCCGCCTGACGCGCCTCGGCCGCCGGCTCGCACGCGAGTCCGGGCCCGTCGTCCTCGATCGCCAAGGTGACGCCGGTGCTGGCGTATTGCAGGGTCACGGAAACGTGGCGCGCCCCCGGCGCGTGCTTGACGACGTTGGTCAGGGCTTCCTGCACCAGACGAAAGATCGTCACTTCGATCTCCGGCGTGAGGCGGATCGTGGTCCCCGAAAGCTGGAATTCGGTGGGGATCGCGCTTTGGTCGGACCATTCGCGCACGAGGCCGCCCAAGGCGAGGATAAGGCCGAGTTCGGTCAGGGTGACCGGGCGCAGCTCCCGAACCACCTGCCGCAGGCTGGCCGAGATCGCATCGACCTGTTTCAGCATCGCCTCGACCTGCATCGGCGACGGCGCACGCCGCAGGCGGTCGAGCTGCAGCTTCAGCCATGCGAGTTGCTGGCCGGCCTCGTCGTGGAGTTCCCGGGCCAGACGTTCCCGCTCGGCCTGATGCGCCCGGTAGAGTTGGGCGAGGACCGCGTCCCGGTCGCGCTCGGCGCGCAGGCGCGCCTGCGCGGTGCTTCGCAGGTCGGCCAGCAGGAGGTCGCGCTCGCGCAGCAGCTCTTGCTGGCTGCGATGATGGCGCTCGCGCGCGGCGAGTTCACGCCGAAGCATCGCCGCCTCGTTCGCCTGCAGGCTGAACCGCATCTCCGGCGTCGGCAGGAGCCGCAGGAGAACCAGGGGGGCGATCCCCTCCCGGTTCAGGCGGAAGCCATGGCAGCGGTAACGGCGTATCCCGCTTCCCCGCTTGATCGCGATCACGCCGGGAAGCGGCGTCCGCGTCGCCCTGGCCCGGGCGAGAAATACCGTCGAGACCCTGCCCGTAAGCGAGGGGCTGTCGGTCGGCGAAGTCCTGCTGTTGCGTGGGGTGGTGCCGGTGAGATGGATCCGGGACGGATCGTCCCGCGTCAGCAGAAGGCGGGCGGGATCGTTGGCGTAGGCGATGCTGCCCGCACGGGCGACGACCAGGACGGGGGCATCGATCGAATCGAGGACGCGCGCCGCCTCCGCGGTCAGCGGGCCTGAGCCGGCCGCCGTCGCCACGCTCTGATCCATCGACGAGCCCCCCCTCGACACGTCACAGGCTCCATGCATCCACGCATATGGCTCCGTGGTGCCGGGGAGGGCGCGATAAGCGTATCGAGAACGTTCGGCATCGATGTCCGTACATCAGCAGCGTGATCGAGCCGCCACCACCGACCGCGATTACTGACATCGTCAGGAGCCCCGTTACCCATCGCTGCCATGTTGGCATGATCCATCCGGGTTATGGTTGAAACACCGGATTAATTCCGCCAAGGCCGTCGTCGGGTTGTACGATATGACTCTGCTGCGACGCAGTATATAACAAAAGTGTTTCGCGGATACCTCATTGTTGATAGCCCGAAAGGCGTATTCAATTCATAATTGATGGTGTGTCGCGGATTTTCTGGATTGATCTCGCCTTGAATTCGATGATTCAAAATAATATTTGCCAATATCGGGTAATCTCTTGAGAGAAACTTGTTGGTTGCCGCCTTCATGCTAAGCATTGGAAGGGCAAAGCTCTGCTGCGTTGCAGGAGAGTCTGTTGATTTGTCTATGATTAAGGATTTTGTTTTGATTTGACGTCGGTCCCGATCTTGTCGCAATCGAAATCTGTAATTCACGGAAAACAAAACCGAACGTGATGATCAGGGTGGAATTTTTTGGAGACATAATGATTTTTATCCTGCTGATCCGCAATCTAGGGAGTTAATTCTTAATTATGTTGCGGATCGTCATTGCAGATGACCAGAGAAACTTCCGCAGCATGCTGCGTAGAAGTTTGGAATTAAATGTGAGTGGAATCATCGTCTTTGATGTTTCGAGTTCATCGGAACTGATCAACAGCCTCCGATCGCCACTGAAAACGGATCTCGTCATCGTCGGATCGCGCCTCCTTCCGGCCGGAGACCCGACCTATCTCGGAGCCCTGAAGCGAGCGGCCGGCACCGCACGCCTCCTGCTCATCGTTCCCCACGCCTCGGCCGACCTGTTCCAGGATGCCCTAAGCCTCGGCTTCCACGGATTGATCGTGCGGCGCCAGAGCCACGAGGAAATGCTCGAGGCGGTTCGAACCACGCTCGACGGCCGGCTCTACGCACCCAGTGCGATTCTGGCCGTAAAGCCGCCGGAGGCTGTGGCCGCGCTGCGGCAACCGGAGCGCGGCGTGCGAACGTTCGGGTTGACCCTGCGCCAGCGCGAAGTTCTGGCGCTGATCGGCAAGGGGTTATCCAATCGAGAGATCGCGATCGCGCTGAGTATCGCCGAGGCGACCGTGAAAATTCACGTCTCCGCCGTGATCCGGATGCTCGGCGTCAGAAATCGAACCGAGGCTGCGTTGCTCGCGCCGACAATCCTCAAGGGCAAAATCTAGTACGAACTGGATAGTCCGTGCTGAGTTGTCCAAGTTTTTTCTGACATGACAGGACACCTCCCATTCGGTCTAGTTAATTTGTGCCTAACCATTCTGCGACGCACAATATGTGCGTTTGAACGGCCCGAACAGAATCTGGCGGACAGGGTGATCCGGCGCGGGAGGTTTTCAGGAGATCAGGGGAGTAACTCCGATGGAACATATCGATACGCTCATTGTCAGTGACAACCGTATGGTCCGGGAAAGCCTGATCGCGCTTTTGTCCGGCACCCGCTTCGTGGTGCGGCAGGTCGCGGCCAGCCCGGCGCTTCACCTGTCCGACCTCAAGGCGGCGCATTTGGCGCTCGTCGTCATCGATGAGGAGGCTGCGGGTATCGTCGGGCAGGTCGCCGAGGCGCTGCCCGAGGTCAAGATCGTGGCGCTCGCGCTGCGCGACACCGAGGGGCTGATGCTGCGCAGCCTTCAACTCGGCGCTTCGGCCTATCTGACCGAGGACGTCTCCCCGGCCGACCTCCTCAAGACCCTGGAAGTGGTGATCGCCGATTGCGCGGTGCTGCCGGTGAGCTTCCTTGGGCGTTTGTGCCTGGCCTTCGACCCGGTGCGCACGCCCGGCCCGGTCGCCGCCCTTACCGGGCTGCAGAGGGCAGACGGCACCTCGCTCGCCAGCCTGTCGAGCCGCGAGGTCAACATCCTCGAAGGGCTGGCTCTGGGAGAGTCCAACAAAGTCATTGCCCGCAACCTCGACATCGCGGAGGCCACGGTCAAGGTTCACGTCAAGGCGATCCTGCGCAAGGTCCGGGTGAAGAATCGGACGCAGGCGGCGGTCTGGGCGATGAACAAGGGCATCGTCACCAATGGCTGTGCCCCCGCCGAGCGGTTCGGCGGCCTCGTACCGCCCCTCCCCCTCGTGGCCGGCCGCGACAGCTTCTCCGGCGCCCTGGCGGCCGTCGCCTGACGATCGCGCGGCGCCCAGACGGCCCGGCGCCGCCTATCCCCGAAAACGCGTGATCCCGAACGCGATCGCAAGCCAAAAGACGAGGAAGCCGGCCATGAAGGTGTCCGTGGTCACCCCGACGCTGAACGGCGTCGAATACTTGCGCGAATGCATCGAATCCTCGCGGGCCAGCGCCCGCAACGGCATCGAGGTCGAGCATGTGATCGTCGATGCGGGCAGCACCGACGGAACCGTCGAACTCGCCCAAAGCCTGGGCGCCACCGTGCTCCAGGGCAAGGATCGCGGCATCTTCGACGCGATCAACAAGGGCTCCTTCGCCGCCTCGGGCGAGTTGCTCGGCTTCCTGGGTGCGGATGACGTGCTGCTCGAAGGCGGCCTGGAGGCCGTGGTCGAGGCCTACAAAGGCAACCGCCGGCGCTGGGTCGTCGGCGGGATCCGCTGGATCGACGGGCGCGGCCGGGGCCTGGGCGGGTTGGCCGCCCCGCCCAACTGGATGACGCCGCGCATGCTCGTGTGCCTCGGCTGGAACCCGGTCATGCACATGGCGACCTACATCGCGCGGGATTTCTACGCTGAACTCGGCGGGTTCAACTACGCGTTCAGGGATTGCGGCGACTACGAGATGTTCTGCCGTGCCCTGGCGCAGGAACCCTATGCCCGCGTCGGCCGGCCGGTCGCCTGCTTCCGCCGCACCGGCCAGAACAACAGCGCCAACCTCGCCCATAAGGCACGGGCGCTGGGCGAGGTCGCCCAGGTGAAGGGGGTGCACGGGCCGTCCTCCCGCGCGGAAGAGCTGTTCTGGCGCTATGCGCTGAAAGGCTACTTCAACGCCCGCAACCCGGATTGGCTCATCAGTAAGCAGCTCGATCTCGGCCGCAGCCGGCTGAAGCTTCAGCCCCACGCCCATTTCTAAGGTCCGAGCTGATGCCCTCGCGATCCCGTCGCCATGACAGTGGGCGCCGGCTCGGACATCGCGCGGGCGTTATGAGGTGGAGACCGCTCCGTTCGAGCGGATCCGGTGGCACGGTCCCGGCGCGGGGCGAGCGCCGCAAGGCCGACCCCGAAGCCGCCATGGAGCCACCAAGGGAGCCGCCATGGAGACGCTGACCGACCGCGCCCGCCACGTGGCGTCGGATGGCCTCCCGGGCCCTCCGCGGATTCTCGAATTCGGGCTGATGCCGCTCGTGACCGCCGCCTTCCCCGAGCGCACGACCTTCCTCGACACGCGGCTGCGCTGGGCCGACGTGCGGACCCGCGCACCGCGTTCCGGCAGCATGCCCCTGCGGCTGCTGAAGCTGGTTCGGCGGGTGGCCGGCATCGCTCGCGCCTGCCTCGTCCAGGACTACGACATCGTCGTTGCCCGTTGTGTCGGCCCGGTCAACAGCGCCGGGCGCGCCTATCCCGTCCATGCGGCCTTGAGCCTGATCGGGCTCGCCTTCCGCGGCCTCGTCCTGTTCGCCGCCCGCGGCCCCCGCGTCCGGCTCGCGGTCCTCGACGTGACCGACCATCTCACGATCCACCCACGCGACCGCGCCTTCCTCCGGCGTTGCGACCTGTTCTTCAAGCGCGAGTTGGCCGCCAATCCGTGGAATACCCTTGAGACGGTGCTGCCCCGCGGCGCCTGCGCCGGCCATGCCCGCCAGGATCCCGCCTGCCTCGCCCTGCGGGCCAAGCTGCGCCCCTTCGCCCTCGGAATCGGGGCCACGGCATTGAAAGCCCCGATCCCGGCCTCCGCGCGCAGCTACGACCTGTTCTACGTCGGCTCGGCGCAGGGGATCGCCTTCCGCGAGGCCTTGAGCGGCGTCCTGCCCCGATTGGCGGCCCGCGGCTGGCGCATCCACGCGCCGACGCACCGCTTGAGCCCGGAAGCCTTCGCCGAGGCGATCACCCGGAGCCGGTTCTGCCTGTCGCCGAGCGGCGTCGGCTGGGATTGCTACCGGCACTACGAGGTCGCAGCGCTGGGCAGCGTGCCGATCTTCGACACCCGCCCGCTGACAGGCATCAAGCCGTTCCTGCACGGCCGCGAGGGGTTCTATCTCGACCCGCAGGAGGATCTGGAACGCGCCCTCGATCACCTGCTGCGCACGGACGACGCGGGCGTCGACCGGATGACGTCGGCAGCTCAGGCGCTGGTCGAACGGGTCTACACCTTCGACGCGCTGGCCCGCTACGTGATCGCCGAGACGCTGGCGCTGGGCCCGTCCACGCGGGCGGCGGCCCTATCGCCGACGGAGGCGCTCGTCGCGGCCAAGGCCGGCCACCGTCAGCCTTCCCTGAACTGAACCGGTGGCTTCCGAGCGCGCGGACGCCGCCGCCAGCCGCTCCCGAGACCCGGCAGGCTCCGGCAACCGTGGCCGTCGACCCTCATCCGCACGATCGCGTGCGCATCCATGTTGACGTGACGCCCGTCACAGCCTATCTGACGCCAGCACCGAGCGCGGGATTGCGGCAAACGCTTTCCTGCCTGAATCCGGACCGTTCTCAACGGGACAGGTGAGGGCTCCGGTGGGGGATAGTTTAACGGTAGAACCGCGGACTCTGACTCCGCTAGTCCTGGTTCGAATCCAGGTCCCCCAGCCATCTAGCGACCTAAGCCACTGCAGACGCTGACGATTTTGCTGAGCCGCCCTGCGGTCTGAGCACTTTGCTACACACCGCTGCTACACAGGCCGTCCGCGCGGACGGCGGGAGCGCGGTTTGGGTTCGGTCGCCAACGTCGTCCAGCGCGGACGCATCTTTCACTTCCGACGCCGAATCCCGGCCGACCTTCGGCTACGCCTCGGCCGCCACGAACTCGTGTGCAGCCTCGGCACGGGCGATATCCGCGCTGCCAAGCTCAGGGGCTGTCGGCTATACGTGGCGGCGGAAGAGCTGTTCTCGACCCTGCGCGCTACGCCGATGCTGACCGACGACCAGATCATCCGCCTCGTCCGCGACTTCTTCGACACCATGCTGACCGACGAGAACGCCGGCCGGCTCACCCGTGGCCCGCTGCCCGATGGCGTGCGGGAGGCCCGAGTCACGCAGTACGCGACGATGGCCGCTAAAGGCCGCGAGGCGCTAGCCGGCAACCGCCTCGACGAGGCGGCTTTCATCGCCGAGGTGATGTTGAAGCGTCAGGGGATCGCCATCCGGGATCTGACGCCCACGGAAGCGGCCAGAGCCAAGCAGGCCATGCTGCGTGCGGGGATCGACCTCTCCGAGGCGCTGAAAGCCCGCTACGAGGGCGACTTCAACTACGAGCCGCGCGACAAGCTCCTGAAGGCGACGCTTGCCGAGCCACAACCGAAGCAATGGCCGACGCCTGCGGCACCACCGATGGCCGCAACCGCCCCTGTCGCTCCAGTGGCATCACCACCGCCCGCGAAAAACGACACCGTTCCAGTGCCCGGCGTCCGGTTCGAGGGCCGCGGCAAAGCTTTCCGCGACCAGCAGGTCCAGACGAAGCGCTGGGACAATCAGACCGCGGCGCAGGCCGGCGCCACCTATCGCCTGTTCGTCGACGTGTGCGGCGACAAGCCCCTCGGCGCCTACACCCGCAAGGACGCCGGGCGCTTCCGCGAGCGCGTCGAACGCCTGCCCAGCGACTACGGCAAGCACCCACGGTACCGCGGCCTCAGCGTCGAGGCGATCTTGAGCGCCTACACCGCCCTGCCCCAGGCCGGCCGTGTCGAGGTCATCACCCAGAAGACCATCAAACGCCACTTCTCGGCTCTATCCACACTCTGGACGGCGGCGGTGGCGGAGGGTGATGCGGGCGAAAACATCTTCTCAGGCCATCGCTTCTCCGCCACCCGCAAGCCGAGCGAGCAGCGGGACATGTGGGAACAGGCCAACCTCGCGCGCCTTTTCACCACGCCGGTCTGGACCGGCTGCCGGTCGGCGACGCAGCGAAGCACGCCCGGTACGCTCATCCTCCGGGACGAGCGCTTCTGGCTGCCGCTGATCGCCGTCTTCTCCGGGCTGCGCCAGGAGGAGATCTGCCAGCTGCAACTTGAGGACGTTCGTCAAGAGAACGGGATTTGGTACTTCGACATCAACGATCGGCCGCCGCGCAAGCTTAAGAATGCCACGGCGATCCGGCGCGTGCCTATGCACTCGGAACTGATCCGGCTCGGGTTCATGCAACATGTCGAGCGTCTGCGCCGCAGCCGGCAGACCCGCGTGTTTCCCGCGTTCCGTCCGGGCGGCGCGGACGACCGTTTGGGGCACGCCTTCACCAAATGGTTCACGCGCTACCGACGGGACGTTGGCCTCTACCGCCCCGGGCTGAACTTCCACTCCTTCCGGCACACCGCGACGACGCTGATGCACCAAGCTGGTGTGGCTACGGCCGTGATCGATCACGTCACGGGTCATACGACCCCAGGCGAGACGGCTCGCTACACCAAACGCTCGACGCTCGCGCAACTGAAGGCAGCCGTCGAGACGATCGTGATCGAGTCGGGCCTGTCTCATCTTCTTCCAGGTGGGGGAGACGTGTCACCGCACGCGTCGAGCCAACCCCTCCCGCCGAAACCCTAAAATCGCAGGCAAGCGGACTCGACAACAAGAGGTCACCGGTCTAAACGTATTGAAACCCTTGTCACGTGCAAGATACTGGATCTTGTGATGCCGGCCTACTCCATGCAGCAGCGCGCAAGGCAGCTTTCACGTGCCTCGCCCATCCTGATCCAGATTCAGACCTTCATATCGGGACACTCTCTCGAAGCTCCGCTTCTTGCAGCCGTGTCGGCGGGCGATCCGCCAGTCGGAGCCATCAGCAAGTATCTGATCGAGCAGTTCGGCCGCGACACGTTTGCATCGTCGAAGACAAAGCAATTCGTCGGCGTAGCGACGGCCGCTAAACTAGAGCTATTAGGATGTGTTGCGACCGGCAAACGCATCCGCATCAATAATGATCCGATTTTCACGACGGGCGGCCTCTTCCGGAAAGTGGCCGTTACACCGAAGTCATCGTCCCATGAACTTCTCGCCCGGTTCGTAGCTGCTCTGACCGAAGACGAAGCTCTGATCGTAGCGGAACTACTCGACCGCAGACGCGAGGCGGCCGAACCTTTGCGCGATCCGGACGACTGAGGCAGGATCGGCCTACCTCGGCAGGCAGGATCGGCCTGCGCGCGTTCTAGTGGTGCGAGTCTAACACTTGGTGCCCGCGCCTTGCGGCCTGGATGATGCGATCCGGGTCGGCGGTCCAGGTGAAGGGCTTGGGGTCGCCGTTGCTCTCGGCGATGAAGCGTTTGATGGCCGCCTGTACCTCGATCAGCGATCCGAACACGCCGCGTCGCAGGCGGCGTTTTGCGAGCTTGGCGAAGAAGCCCTCAACGGCGTTGAGCCACGAGGCTGAGGTCGGGGTGAAATGGAAGGTCCAGCGTGGGTGGCGATCGAGCCAGGCGCGGACCTTCGGGTGCTTGTGAACGGCATAGTTGTCCAGGATCGCGTGGACGATCTTGCCCGCCGGAACCGCCGCCTCGACCGCGTTGAGGAAACGGATGAACTCCTGATGCCGGTGGCGCTGCATGCAGCGGCCAATCACCTTGCCCTCCAGGATGTCCAGAGCGGCAAACAGGGTCGTCGTGCCGTGGCGCTTGTAGTCGTGGGTGCGCGTCGTCGGCTGGCCCGGCTTCATCGGCAACGGGGCCTGCGTGCGGGCGAGCGCTTGGATCTGGCTCTTCTCGTCGACCGAAAGCACGACGGCATGGGCGGGCGGATCGACGTAGAGCCCGACGACGTCACGCAATTTGGCAGCGAAGGCCGGGTCGGTAGAGAGCTTGAACTGCCGGACCCGGTGTGGCTGTAGGCCGTGCCTCCGCCAGATCCGCTGCACCGACGAAATGCTTATGGCTGTGACCTTGCTCATGGCGGCGGCCGTCCAATGCGTGGTCTCGCCGGGCGGATCTTCCTGCGTCAGAGCCACAACACGCGCCGCCACCTCCGGCCCCAGCGGCGGGATGCGCGCCGGCCGCGTCTTGTCTCGCAGGAGCCCTTCGACGCCCTCCTGCGCGAAGCGGTCCTGCCAGCGCCAGACCGCCGTCTTGGACACGGCCGCCTCACGCATGATCGCGTGCGTCCCGATCCCATCGGCGCTCAGCAGCACGATGCGAGCGCGCCAAACGTGCTTCTGCGGAGTGTTTCGATCCGCGACCAGGGCCTCTAGCCGAAGGCGATCCGAGGCGGAGAGCGTGAAAGAGATGTCACTGCGCATCCCACGAGACTCGCAGGACGGACTTCAAACCGGAACCCCGGACGGACTCAACCGTCAGGGCTGAACCACTAGGGACCCGCACGAGCCTTCACAGGAACGGCTAACCCACCACGATGCCCGTCACCCGGGTTCATCGATCGGCCACCTATGCCGCAAACCCATCGGGAGCGCGCCGACCATGTCGAGTGACCCTTCGGATTCCGCGTGGCGGCGCCCTGTCCCCGCGCAGGCCGCGTTCCTCGATCGTCCGCGCAGCTTCGAGGACATGAGCGGTCAGGAGGAGGCAATCGGCGCGATCCGATCCTTCCTGGAGGATGCGCTCAGCGCGGCCAACTCGAAGCCGCGCTGCCGGACGCTGCTCCTGAGCGGCGTTAGTGGGATCGGGAAGACGACGATCGCGCGCATCCTGGGAAACGTCGCCCTGTGCTGGAACCGGAACGAAGGCCACGAGGCCTGTGGGGCCTGCGCCATCTGCAATGCATTCCGGGAGAATCCGCCACGTGGAATCGACGACTACGTCGAGATTAGTGCGGCCGAGTACACCGGCGTCGATGCGATGTCCCACCTGGTGGCGCTGATGCGCCGCTCACCCCTCGGGCGTTTCAAAGTAGGCTTTGCCGACGAAGCGCACCGCACCTCCCGCGCGGGGAAAGACGCGCTCCTCAAGGACCTTGAAGAGCCCGCACCTCACGCGATCTACATTCTTGCCACCACGGAGCCGGACAAGCTCGGCACCGCCCTCCTGACGCGCTGCCGCCACGTCCGGCTACGTCCGGCCTGTACAGTGGACCGCCTGCGTTACCTCCGCCGGCGATGCGAGGTGGGGTGGGGCTTGGGACCGGAGGCATATGAACCAGCCGCGCTCGACCTTCTGGCAGCACATGAGGGGGTGAGCTACCGCGAGGTGGCGGCAGCGCTCGACCGATGCATAACCGCGGGTCCGCTGACCGTGGCCACGGTCCGCCGGCTGTTCCCCGATCCCCTCGCGGCCTGCCTGCGCTGTGCCGAAGCTCTGCTCGATGACGATTTATCGGGCGCCATCGCTGCCTTCGTGGAGGCGCCCGGAAGCCCTGATGAGAAGCGTGCCACGATGCAGCGCTTCCTGCTCCGCCTAAGCCTTTCTCACGTCCGGCATATCGGTAAGGCCTACGATCCGGTGAACGACCTCCCCGTAGAGCGTCGTGAGGCGTTGGTAGCGCGCTTCGACGCTCGCCGTCCGGAAACCTCGTCCCTCGCAGCGTACCTGGAGGACTGTGCGCGCTTTTGGGGGACGGCCCAGTGACGCAAGACGAACTCATCCTCCGTCTGACTGGGTTCTACGACCTGCTTGGCGCAGCGCGCGAGGGGCCAGAGCGCGTACATCCGGCCACCGACCATGATCTTCCGCCGACGGCGTCTCCCATTCTCCCCCGCTGTCGCCGCAGGCTTGCCGCGCACGAGCGAGCCAAGACGCGCTCGCGGGTCGAGCGGCGGCAGCCGTACCTGAACGCCAGCCAAGCCCGCGACCTGTACATCGCCGCCTCCTTCCTCGCACAAGACACCGGACGCCTGCTCAACGTCCGGGTGACGTTCGACCACGGCCCCGACGCGGCGCACGCGGGATCCGTCGCGAGCGCGGCCATCACGGATTTCTGCCGTCGCGCTCGGGCCCTCCTCAAGCGGCGCGGTCAGGACGACTTTCCGTTCCTCTCCGTTCACGAAATGACCGGTAAGGGACGCTTCGTCACCGAACTCGCCGCGCATGTCGTCCCTGACCACCGCCTCGTCGATTTCACCTCCTGGGCGGAGGAAGACTTCAAGACGACCCGGCGCCGCCCCGCGCCCCAAGCTCAAGTGGCAGTCTGCCGTGCGACGAAGCGGGACGAGCGGGTCGCTTACCACGCCACCTCGTTCCGGCGGCTCCTGCGTGGCCTCGACCCCAACATCTACGACTGGGACGAGGAGGATGTTCGGCGCCCCCTGATCGATCTGCTTGGTGTGCCCGTATCAGAGCGGCGTGCGATCGGCGCGATCGACGCCGCCCAGCGCATCAGCACCTCGGACTCGATCGCCCCAGAAGCACGACGGAGAGCGGCGGCGGACGGTATGGGCTTCCTCAACCCAATGCAGGATCGCGCCTGGGCGTGGCTCTTCTCTGGATGGGAACTCGACGAACACCGCGCCCGATCGGCAGAGCGCGCGGCGCGCGTCGAGTTCCGCGCCCGCATCGATGCGCTGTACCCCGACGGACCCAACGCCCTAGTGCGCGCGCGCCGAGCCGCAGCGTTTGCGGATCTCGAGGTCCGCTGCAGCTGGCGGGCTGAACTGCGGCCCCGGTCCTGGGGCGGATGGTGGTCACTGACGGGAGAACAGTCCGCTCCCGGCGACGGGAAGCTCTTGTGACAACCCATCAACACGAAGGAAGATCATGACAGACGCTGACCCCGATACCACGCCCGCAGCGCTGCCAGTCGCCGCCCCCGCGTTCGGTCCCACGCTGGCAGGCGCCGCGCCCGCGCACCAACCTGGGCCGCACTTCGTACTCCCACCGACTTCGGATCCCCAGGGGGCCGATTCGTCGATGGATGTCGATGCCAGCTCCACCGCGGTCGATACGCAGGTCGATCAACCGGCATCGGCCCTCTTCGACTGCAGCGGTATGGGCGGCGGAAAAGACTGCGGTCCGTCGGAGGACATGCAGGAGGCTGGAGAACCGGAGGATGGAATCCGCTTTCAAACCTATCACATCGACCTGCTGCAGCTACGTGACGTCACCGCCACAATGCTACCCATGCCCGTCGCAGCGGAACCAGACGGGAAGGACGTGGAAACCAGGGTGCCATGCGAAGTCACCCCGGATGGGTTGCGCTTCGACTTCTGCAACGGTTCGATTCGCTGCCAAGTTCGGGTTCCGTTTGCTGGTGGTACGAACTCAAGCGGGGCTGGTCGGATGCAAATTCCTGCCCAGATCCTGCGGCTAGCAGCACTGCAGGTTGTCAAAAACAAATCGAAGCCGAAGAAGACCTCTACTCGACCTCAATCGTCCAATCGAAGCCTGGCGCCGCGCGCCATCTATCAGAGCGTCCCGGACGAGCCAGCACACTGGACCATGAAGTCGCAGACATCAGACGGCCGGCTGCTCTATGGCGACACTGAGCTTAATTTTTTCGCTCCGACGGACACGGGCATGCCGTGGGAGGATAATCTTGAACTGAGCGATCCAATCCAGATCTTCCCCGATCGAGTCTCAACCGCCCTGCGCGCTGCCAAGCCCGCAGCAGCGACAAGGATCGACGCCTTACCTAAGTTGAGCCAAGTCGCGATCGAAGACCGGATCGCCTGCGCGTCAAACCAACGGATGTATGCCTTCCACAGCGACCCAGCGCTCGCCGGACTGTCCTTCCGTGTCGCCGAGTCAGACATCTCGAAACTCACATCCCTCATGCGCCATCTCGACCCGACCGCGACGACGTTCCGCAGCTCGGGCAGGACGTGTGTGATCCAGGACCCTCGGCTCACTATCTACCTTACGCAACCGTTCGACACCTTTCCCGTAATCAATCCCCGCTCGTCCTTGCAGCCGACCCTGGCGATGCAGTGCGAACACGCGGAACTCTCCCGACTCGTCGACATCGCCCTGCTCACCGCAAGCGCTAACTCGGACGGCCAGCGGCGCCTGCAGCTTAAACTCCGGATCGCCCTCGTTGACGGGCAGATCGCTCTTGGGATGGACGCTGCATGGGCAGCGAATCGCTTCAGGAACGACTGCTGCAGTGTCATGATGGACCCCGAACAGGCCTCCAATCTCCGCGGTCGCCTGAGCCGATCCTCCCACATACTCAATCTGGAGCGCGAACAGGCAGGAGAGGCCTCTGCATGGCACGATCCGGCACCAGCAATCGAGCTCGGCCGTTATGTCGTGTCCGATCTACGAGGTGCCCTACGCTCCCTACGCAGCGGCCTCCTGTGTCTCGAGTTCCTTGAAGACAAGGCCCTCCTCGTATCGGAGGCCATGGCGGAGCACCGGACGGACTACGTCCTGGCGTCAGGGACGCAAGACGATACGCACGGTCTGCCGCCGCGCCGATCCAAACGTTGGGACGCTCCGTTGCAGCCCCGCACCTGATCGCGGTTCTGCACCTAATCGCGGTTCTGCACCGGCGGGACGACGCAGCTACAGAGGCGTCGGCGTCACGCCGGTGCCAGTAGAATCGGTCCGAAAGTGACCCCCAGACCCCGTATACGTCCTTCGCGTGTATTACGGGTCTCTGAACCTAATGCACGGCCAGGGATCCTTTTATGCACGTCCGTCATCAGATGGGCAGACCAGGGTGCCTTGATATATATCTGAATTTATTGATGTATTTATCCTCTGGCCGCGCCGGCAGCGGCCAGTAAACCTCGTTTTGGGTACGCGTCAGGCAAGACAACATACCGCCAGCGGGGAAGCCCCAAGCGGCCACATCGCCTCTGCAATGTCCGCGCATGTACTGATCACCCATCAGCGACGACGGCCGGCGCGCAGCGGCAGGGGCGGCGTTGCGCCCTCAGCCGGTGCAACGAACAGCTCCCCCAGCGGTACGGCAAGCGCCTCGGCGACCTTGTCGAGCAGATCAACCGTCGGGTTCTCTGCCTGTCGCTCAAGCCCGCCGAGATACGCCCGATCCACGCCGGCGTCCGCCGCTAGCCGCTCCTGACTCAAGCCCTGCGCCACACGCACCCGGCGTAGGTTCCACGCCACCAATGCCCGACCCTTCATAGGCCAGGATCAGCGGCCAGCGCGGGCTATCTAACCACTGGCTATAGCCACACATTAAATCTAAGCTCGTGACGCGGCTGGAGACCGTAAGGGGCACAGGGGCACGATGCAGGTGCGCATCCACCGCGGCACGCGCGAGATTGGTGGCACCTGCGTCGAGCTGGAGCACGATGGGGCCCGGCTGCTGCTCGATCTCGGCCTGCCGCTGGACGGAGATCCTGCCGACACGAGCCGCCACCCGACGATTGACGGACTCGCCGGCGGTGGTGATCTCCTCGCGGTCGTTCTCAGCCACGGCCACCGCGACCACGTCGGACTAAGTCACCTCGCCGGGCCGGACCTGCCCGTGGCGATGGGCGACGCGACCTTGCGCATCCTCCGAGCCGCCGCCGCCTTCGTCCCGGACAGCTATGTCCCCACGAACACCGTCACCTTCACCGACGGGCAGGCGCTCAGCTTTGGCCCGTTCACCGTCACGCCGATCCTAGTCGACCACTCGGCCTACGACGCCTACGCCCTACTGGTGGAGGCCGGCGGGCAGCGGCTGCTGTACTCCGGCGACCTTCGCGCACACGGGCGCAAGGGCGCGCTGTTCGAGCGCCTCGTGCGCGACCCGCCCCTCGAGATCGACACGCTGCTGCTGGAGGGATCGAGCCTCGGCCGCCTCGACGACGACTGCATCTTCCCGACCGAGGCGGACATCGAGGACCGCTTCGTCAGCCTGTTCGCCGACACCGAAGGCCTGGCGCTGGTGGCGGTCTCGGCTCAAAACATCGACCGCGTCGTCTCCCTCTACCGCGCATGCAAGCGCACCGGCCGCACTTTGGTGCTCGACCTCTACGCCGCCGAGGTGGTGGCCGCGACTGGCAACCCGCGCATCCCACAATCCGACTGGTCGGGCGTCAGTGTCTTCGTGCCCCAGCACCAGCGCGTGCGGATCAAGCGCACGGGCCGCTTCGACCTGATCGAGCGGCATGGAGCCAACCGCATCTACGGCGAACAACTCGCGGCAATCGCGCCCCGCGCCGCCCTGCTGTTCCGCCACTCGCTGCTGCCCGACCTCGACCGAGCCGACTGTCTCACCGGCGCACGGGCAATCTGGTCGCAGTGGGCCGGCTACCTCGGCCAGCCCCGAGGCCAAGCTCTCGTCACCGATCTGGCTACCCGCGCCATTCCGCTCAGCCACGCCCACACCTCGGGCCACGCCAGCATCCCGGACCTTAAGCGCCTGGCAGGGGCGATCGCGCCGCGCCAGCTCGTTCCGGTCCACACCTTCGAACCCGAGCGCTTCCCGGCGCTGTTCGGGTCACGCGTCACGATCAGAGAGGACGGACAATGGTGGGAGACGGCGGCATGAGTAGCGTGGAGAACGCCCCCGGAAGCGGTACGGCTGTCGTTTCGTACCGAAGCCTGGGCGAGCCCTTCCTCGCCGCCCTCGAAGCTCTGGCGGACGCGCCGAACGGAGCGTGGTGGGCTGATGTGCTCGCCGACCCGGACCTGCTGCTGGCGGTCCGGAACCGGTCGCTCAACGTCTACTACCGCGGCGCCTCACTCTTCCGGATCACCCCAGCGAGCGAGGGCGTCGCGGCCGAGACGCACGTGAAGTACCTTGTGCGCCAGCGCCAGGCCATGACCCGCCTTGCCGCGGATGGCGGCTTCGGTCTCGATCCGGCTGCAGCGGTCTGGACCCGCTACGAAGGCCCCGCGACGCTGGCAGAAATGAAGCGGGCCGCGACGCCGCTCGCCGGTCTGGAGAAGACCGGGGTGCACACGCTTGCGCAGGCCAGCCCGAACGTCGTCGATGTCGAGGTTTCACTGACCGGGGCACCACTCGACACAGCGGCCGAGCCTGACGGAGCTCAGGCGGAGGTGGACGCCGCACTTCAATCCCCTGACGCGGACGCGGGTGTGGCCCCAACGCGGCAGGATCGGCTCGACGTAGCGAGCCTGGAGGAGCGGGGCGTGGCCGGTGAGGCATGGCTCGTCTTTCACGAGGCCAAGCTCGCGACAAACCCTGCGCTGCGCTCCAGATCGATCCCAGCCATCGTCGGGCAGGTTGAGCGCTACCGTGCCACGCTGAAGCACGAGGCCGACCGCCTCGCTACGAGTTACCCCGCCTTGTGCCGCGACCTCGTCCGCCTCGACACCCTGCGCCGCACGGTGCGACTGGCCCGCGGCCTCGAAGTAACTGCGCTGCCGCAGCGCGATCCGCTCGTGGTCGAGGTGGCCTCCGGCGCACGCCGGCTGCAGGTCGACTCTGAGCCGCGCCTTGTCTTGTTCGGCTTCGACGCGGACCAGAGGGACGGCGCGGTCGGGACGATCACCGAGAGCCTGAGAAGCCAGCACAACCTGCGAGTCTACGCGGTCGGCCGGCCGGGCAAAGGTACAGCTGCCTTCCGCCGTCCGAAGGATCTGACATCCAGCCCGGTCTGATCAGGGTGCGACCGCCGGCCGCAGCGGGAATCTGCAGCCGGCGGTAAATTCGCGGGGTGGGGAACGGGAATACCTATCCTCGGCTCCGCCGGAGCTTCCGCGAGACCCTTCGTCATGTTCCTCACGGCCCGTCAGCCCACCTCGATCGGCCGCAGGCCACGCGTTCGCAGGCATATGCATGCCGCCACGACTGCCCTGCGTTTCGGCGTACTGGTCGCGCTCGCCGTCACCGCGATGCCGGCTCAGGCCGACTCGCCCTTTGAAGGACGTTACCAAGGCCGCGGCGAGGGACGGCTCGATCTGCAGGTGTTTGAGCTGGGTGACGGCAGCGGCACCCACTTCGTCGTTGCCGAGACGGCGATTCCGAATGAATGCACCGGCGAGCTGCGCGGTCTTGCCAAGCCCGGTGGCGCCGGGGTGCTGATATTGAACCGCAAGGGGAGCGGCTCGGAGGAGATCTGCACTCTGACACTGCGCTTCGGCTCTGACCGTAAGCGCGTGCGGATGGAGGAGCAGGGCTGCGGTGATTTTCACGGGACGTCCTGCGCCTTCGCTGGCGCGCTGACCCGCCGCTGACCCTTCCGATATCGGCCGGGCGCCTCCGCGCCTGGGCCGTCCGGCGTCCCCCTACTCTCTTTTCGACGGATCACCCTCATGATGCGCGCGACGCTGCCGCTCGGCCTGTTGCTGCTGGCCGCCCACCCGGCCCGGGCCAACCCGCCGGTCGACGAGATCAAGTCCGGCGGCTGCCTCGAACTCAAGCTCGACGGAAAGCCCGCCTCCTGCAACCACGACTTCCGCCTCGTCGATGACGGCAAGGGCGAGGTCAACTTCGTCACCGGCTACCGTGCGGCCCAGACCAAGCCGGAGATGGTGATCAACTTCGCGACTGCCCAGACACCCGACATGGAGAATGCCTACGGCTACGTGCTCCGCCTGACGCACGTGACGCTGATGACCGTCGGCGCCCCCGACAAGCAGCGGCACTGGCCGGCCACGGGCCTGTGCTTCATGGTCAAGCCGAACCCCGTGCGGGCGGGGACCACGCCGATCATGCAGGACATCGTGGTGATGTGCTCGGCGGCTCTGGCCGACGCAGGTGCCCCCATGAAGCGAATCGACTGGAAGTTCGTGTTCTGACGGAAGCGAACGCGATGAGCACGAGCACTCACGGCACGGATACCACCCCTCCGGAGCCCGGCAACCCTCTCGGCGAAATGCCCCTACCGAGCGTCGGCATCTTCTGGGGCGTGCCCGACGGCGGACGCACGGTGCTGGTTACCGACCGCACGACCTTGGCGCGGGCGGAACCTTACGGCGACTGCCTTACCCACCCGCGCGGGCACCACGAGGTCTGGGAAGCTTGGCGCCGGCTCGGGGCGACGGCTCTGCGCCGCTGCGGCCTGCCGCCAGCCATCGCGGGTGACGAATACGAGGCGTTCCCACGCGGGCGGGTGGTCTACATGCGTGGGCCGGCGCTGTTCACCCTCTACGCCGACCGGCGCCTGCAGCGGCCGGATACGATCGCCGAGCTCGTTCGCTTGTTCGGCCTCACTGGGAAGCATCACACGGTGCGCTCCGACGCGCACTACCGCACGCTCGCCTGACCCGGAGGACACGCAGCATGGGCGGCAGCTCGGCCGACATCGAGGCGCTGCTGATCGACGTTACCGATCCGGACAACCCGATGCCGGGGATGCTGCCGGCAATCTTTCGCGACATCGTCGGACGGCTTGACGCGGCCGGACTCCCCTACGCCGTGGCCGGCCGCATCGCCCTGACCCTGCACGAGCAAGCCCGCTTCGTCGGCGACATCGAGATCGTCGCCGACCTCGACCCGGATCGGGGCGATCACGCCGCGGAGCTCATGCGGGCGACGCGGGCTCGGTTCGCGGCGTACATGGACCCGCACCAGTGCCGGCGACCGATCGTCCTGACGCTGCGGTCCTGCGCCTGCGCCGCCGAGGCGGGGCTGCTGTCGGAGGCGCGCACCCGCCCGTGGTTCGGCGTGCCGGCGCGGCTGGCGAGCGCGGAGCACCTACTCTGGCTCTGGTGCCACACCGAGGCTCCCGACCATGCTGTGTACGCCAGCGCGCTGATCGCGGGCGGCACGGTCGACCTCCACCGTGTGCAGAGCCTGCTGCGCGAAGCTGACGACGTCGAGGAAAGTGGCCAGCGGCGGCTGCGGCTGGCGATCGGCGACGCGGTCCTGACGACGACGTCCTCGTTCAGCCGGTTCATGGCGGAACGTCGCACCCAGCTCGATACGAACTGGGTGCCAGTCCGGCGATCGCGAGCGGCGGAGGCTGCGGACGGCGACGCCCCCTGAGGACATAACCATCCAGCATGCCGCAATCCCGCATCGCTACGAAGGGTGACCGGATCTACGGCTGCCGCGCGGGATTCACGACCACTACATCACACCGAAAATCACCCCAGCCGGCGGCAGACGAGTAGCCCTGCAGGACTGGTCCCACCGCCCACGCCGGTGGGCACCGGCGCACCCTCGGCAGGGTGGATAAGGGCCGCTTGGCTCCGGCACCCATACCACTGTGCCCACACGGCCTGACGCACGTGAGCTCCACCGAAGACTGACCTCGACACCAACCACCCGACCCGGACCATCGTCGGTTTTCCGTCGATCTCGACGCCGCTAAGTATTTGGAACTTGGCACTTCGCCACGGCCCGGTTCTGCCGACACACGGCCTCGACAGCGACCAACGACCTCCAGCTCGGCCCGACAGGTCGATGCCTCGCTGAACCCTCCTCAATCCCACATCTGCTCCACCACCGTTGGCGAGCCGACGCCAGCGGTTCATCCGCTCACGGCCTCGTCCTGCCGTCGTGAACGGCTGTCCACGCCCGCCCACTCTGGTGCCTGCTGATCCTGGCTGACGCGCAGCCGTCGCCAGGGCCGCCTCCCTCTCCAGGACGGCGTCCCACTCCACCGGCGAGAGCCCGGCTAAATGGTCCGCAATCGGGTAACGGGCGGCCATTCCAACAACTCTGATCGAAGGTCCAGAAGTGACGCATCTCAGAAGGGGCGACGGCGCTTTGACGCACGGCAGCGAGTGCACCCCGGCTGTCGGACCCGCTATCTTCGCGAAAACATCAGCCAGACCAGGGACGAGGCGCACGCAGCCGGCCGGGTGGCGGTGGTGCACTACCTGCGCCTACCACCCCTACGCCGACACCCGCCGGCATGCCTGCCGTACCGCCGCTGACGTGGGCGACGACGGCTGCGACCGCCCCGTGGCGGCCCGGCACCTCGACCGGCGACCGCACCGAAGCACCAGACGGACTACGCTCAGGCGCACCGCTGGCGTGGTAGGGAGCAACACCGCTCCGTCCCCTTCGTCGTTCATCCCGCTGCCCCCTTCCGGGAACCCAGTCCAGCCGCACCACCGCGGCCGTGACCCAGGACCTGCACGATGGACATCACCGCCCCCCTGCCGCCCGCCGCCGACGCCCCTGCCCCCCTCGGGGTTGCCGCCCGCGCCGTCCTCGACCTTTCGGGCCTCGGCATCATCGACCGCGTGCCCCTCATCCCCGAGGCCGCCCGCCGCCGCCACCGCGTCTTCATCCCCGCCGACCACCGCTTCAAGGCCGCCGCCCGCTTCATGCAGGCGCTCTGGCGCGAGGACCGCGGCCTCGCGATCGGCACCCACGTCGACCGCCGTCAACCGCACCGCCCGCGCCGCCTCGGCTCGCGAATCTCGGCCGCGGCTGGCGCACTCGGCAGCAACTTCCTTCATCCGGACATCGTCCCGGTGGTCACCCGGGCCCTGGCGTACCGCGAGCCGGGCGCGGCCTACGACGTCGACCGGCTGAAGACCAACCTGCTGTCCTCGCAGCCCCTGGCCTTCAACCTGTTCGGCCCGCTCGCCCGCGACCCGCAACTGGCCACCCGCTTCGCCGCCGAACTGCTGCCGGGGAAACTGACCTCAGTCACCGACATCCTGTTCGAGCACTCGCCGGGACGCGGCGACCCGCGCTACACCGCCGACCGCACCGCCTACGACGTCGTGCTCCGCGGCCGGGACGCGACTGGCGCCCGCACCATCGTCTGCATCGAAATCAAATACAGCGAAGCCGGCCACGAACCCGCACCGCCGCCACACCCGCGATACACGGAGATCGCCCGCACCACCTCCGGCCTGTTCGTGGACCCGGACGACCCGACCCTGACCGGCTCGGCCTGCCAGCAACTCTACCGCCAGCACTGCCTCGCGAGCGCCATGCTCACGGCCGGTCTCGCGGAAACGGCGACGCTGGCCTTCATCGCCCCCATGCACAACAGCCTCGCGCACGCCGCGGCCACGGCATACACGCGCCAGCTCACGGACCCGCAGGCCGGCCCGATCCCGTTCGTCCCGCTGACTCTGGAGCACGCGTTCGTGGCCATAGCGGCGGCTGGCCTCCCGGATCACGCCCGCGCGCTGCACCGCCGCTACACGGACTGGTGGCTCGTCGACGGTGAACTTGAACTCGCGGCCATGCCCACGCCCGCACCGGTCCCCGCCGCCGCACCGACCGCGCAGTCCACCACCGACACACCAGTAG
This sequence comes from Methylorubrum extorquens, assembly GCF_024169925.1. Lineage (NCBI taxonomy): Bacteria > Pseudomonadati > Pseudomonadota > Alphaproteobacteria > Hyphomicrobiales > Methylobacteriaceae > Methylorubrum > Methylorubrum extorquens. The sequence goes on along the minus strand of NZ_JALJXF010000001.1, from coordinate 1,569,632 downwards.
GTCCGAAGCTGCCAACGCGGCGAAGCCGACCGCACGCAACCAGTCCATTCCCCAAGCAGGTAGCCCGCGCCGCCTGACACCCTCCACTGCGGTTCGCCCGCCCCGCCCTACACTGGCGATCGCACACCACCGCTTCGTCCCCGGCGCAGCCGAACACCGCGCCGGGCCCTCCACGTTGGACCGCGCCGCCGCCTACGCTCGCCGCCTGCGCACGGACCACAAACCACATAGGGACCGCTTCGTTCGGACAGCGAGGCCAGCGTACACCCCGCGCGATCCCGCTACCCAGCATAAATCCTTGATGGCTCCATGCGCTTCGTGAGGAGGTATAATCTATCAGAGCAAGCGTCTGTAGTTTAGATCGACGAACGTCGATCGACAGCACCGCACCGGAGCTCTGCCGCGGACACGACTTACCTCATCTGTACTTCCGCGCCTGCTCATGGCAGGTGCTAGTGGTTCAGCCCTGACGGTTGAGTCCGTCCGGGGTTCCGGTTTGAAGTCCGTCCTGCGAGTCTCGTGGGATGCGCAGTGACATCTCTTTCACGCTCTCCGCCTCGGATCGCCTTCGGCTAGAGGCCCTGGTCGCGGATCGAAACACTCCGCAGAAGCACGTTTGGCGCGCTCGCATCGTGCTGCTGAGCGCCGATGGGATCGGGACGCACGCGATCATGCGTGAGGCGGCCGTGTCCAAGACGGCGGTCTGGCGCTGGCAGGACCGCTTCGCGCAGGAGGGCGTCGAAGGGCTCCTGCGAGACAAGACGCGGCCGGCGCGCATCCCGCCGCTGGGGCCGGAGGTGGCGGCGCGTGTTGTGGCTCTGACGCAGGAAGATCCGCCCGGCGAGACCACGCATTGGACGGCCGCCGCCATGAGCAAGGTCACAGCCATAAGCATTTCGTCGGTGCAGCGGATCTGGCGGAGGCACGGCCTACAGCCACACCGGGTCCGGCAGTTCAAGCTCTCTACCGACCCGGCCTTCGCTGCCAAATTGCGTGACGTCGTCGGGCTCTACGTCGATCCGCCCGCCCATGCCGTCGTGCTTTCGGTCGACGAGAAGAGCCAGATCCAAGCGCTCGCCCGCACGCAGGCCCCGTTGCCGATGAAGCCGGGCCAGCCGACGACGCGCACCCACGACTACAAGCGCCACGGCACGACGACCCTGTTTGCCGCTCTGGACATCCTGGAGGGCAAGGTGATTGGCCGCTGCATGCAGCGCCACCGGCATCAGGAGTTCATCCGTTTCCTCAACGCGGTCGAGGCGGCGGTTCCGGCGGGCAAGATCGTCCACGCGATCCTGGACAACTATGCCGTTCACAAGCACCCGAAGGTCCGCGCCTGGCTCGATCGCCACCCACGCTGGACCTTCCATTTCACCCCGACCTCAGCCTCGTGGCTCAACGCCGTTGAGGGCTTCTTCGCCAAGCTCGCAAAACGCCGCCTGCGACGCGGCGTGTTCGGATCGCTGATCGAGGTACAGGCGGCCATCAAACGCTTCATCGCCGAGAGCAACGGCGACCCCAAGCCCTTCACCTGGACCGCCGACCCGGATCGCATCATCCAGGCCGCAAGGCGCGGGCACCAAGTGTTAGACTCGCACCACTAGTGTCATTGCGCCCTTACCAAAGCCGCCGCTGCAGCACCCGGTGCGGCGTCCCTCCCACGGGGCGCCCCTTGATGCTTTTTCACCACGACGATCATCGCTGGTGCATCGCCGCGCTCACAACAAGCCGCCGCTTCAATGCCGCCCCGCACTATCTCGCGCGGATCCTGCGTCACCCAAGCTTGTTCACGCCGTCGGCGGCAGATCGGCAACGACCACACCCAATCACGATCGACCTCGATCCAGTTCTAGAAGGTCGTGGCGCGGTAACGCTTCATTGCCCACAGAGCGGCATCAGCGAGCGCCACCCCTCCGGACGCGACACCTCTCGATCTGGCGCCTCACGGCCGAGACTGGGGATGACGAGGCCGTCCTTGATGTTCGCGGGGCGCACTCCTTCGCGCCGACCGCTGACCTGAGCCCGCTTCTCCAGCCGGGGCCGACAATCACCACCCGTGTGACCCTGTCCTTCCACTTCGTGCGCGAACCCTGGTGGCCCCGCAACCTGACACGCTGAGCGACATCGCGGACCTCTGGCTCCGACGCCTGGAGGAGCAGGCGTACGCGACGGCACAGCACCGCCAGCCGTGCCGTACGTGACGGCACCACCCGCGCGACTGCATCGCCCTTTTCGCACCGATCCGCGCGCCACCAAGTGTTTGAAACTCGGCGCGTCTGACCATGGACGTTCTGCCGACATGCCGCCTCGGGCGCACCCAGCGAGCTGCAGCTCGCCCCCGCTTGTCCGAGGCCCGAGAGGCACGAAAACTCAGAACGATGCGAGGGTCGACTGAAAATCACCCTGCGTCCGCATGCTCGCGCGAACAGATGCCGAATATATCGGACGAGCAGGCAGAGAGACTACGCAGAAAACGAGTCAGTGTTCTTGCGAATCTCTTTCCTGCGGCAACTCTAGACCTGAAACTCAGGGGTAAGCTGTGACCGACGCACCACCACCACTGCCGCCGTTCAACGACGATGGGTACAAGGCTGCGGAGCCCGCCATCACGTTCACGATCGACCGATTCGTGGTCGCACGCAGGAACGAAATCTATCGTGCCTGGACCGACCCGGAGCTGTTCCAGCGCTGGATCGTGCCCCCCGACCAGGAACTGGTTTCCCTCTCCGCCGAACCCAAAGGCGAGACCGTCTGGAAGACAAAGGGCGGCACGGACGAAGAGCCTATCACGTACGTCCTGGCCCCCCAGACGCTACGCGCTTACAACTTGATGGAGATTCAGTTCTATACATCTGCCGTACCGGGCATGATGAACGAGCACCCGGTTTATCTGCATCTAGACCTCGACAAGCATCAGTGGGAAGGCAAGACGACCTCCACGGGGTTCAAGCTTCGGATCGGCTATCACAGCACGACGCTCTGGCGGTACACGAGCCGGGTTGACCTGCACACCTTCTGGCTTGAGGCCACGGAACGCCTCACGCGACTTGTCGAGGAGAGCAGCATCCTGCGCGAGTCGGCGGACTGACAGCGGCGGCACCACGATAGAAATACAGGCATCCCGGGGGCGGGTGAGCGTCCCCGGGATGCCCACTGCACGCAATAGTCAGCTTGACGCGGATCAATCGTGTTCGCGGCGTTAATATCCAGTCCCGTGCGAATAGCCAATCATGAAGGATGGCTTTCGTCAACGAGTGGCGCCGCACCAAGATCTTGCAGCAGATGCGACTTGCCAGACCGCACTCTTTCCTCTGTTCATGACGGGTGCTACTTCGCTTTCAGTCCCTGAGCGCGGCAGAGCTTACCCGCGTGAGCGCATCACCGAAATCGCCCCCTTCCGTCCCCCGCCAAGTGTTTGAAACTCGACACTTCTGACCACGGGCGTCCTGCCGACATACCGCCCCGGATGCATTCCACGAGCTACAGCTCGCTCCCGCCGGTTTGACAGACTACTGTTGCAGCAGTCGCGCGGCCTGCGTTCCTCAGGCCTCAACCCCGAGGCGACGCCTCGTTGGTAAGCGGCTGCGTTCAGATGTTTCTGCCGCCGCGGGCGCATGGGGTAGCCCGGAGTCATGCGTCCAGTTTTGACGTGGGCTTGGTGTTGCTCTCTCACACGGTTCGAGGGGCTTCGATGACCCGCCACGATCTGCTTCAGCTGCGCCTGTACGCCCACCCCCTTCTACGGCCGGAGCGCTCGTGGCGGGCCAGGGCGACCGGACCAGGCGCGCCCCCTTCCGTCGTTTCCTCGAGGCCGAGCCGCCGGCCAGGCTCGACCGGCTCGATCTGCTGACGGCGGGGGATTTCGCGGTGGTGGTGCGCAAGGCGGAGGTGCTGGGGGAGCGCGAGCCTGAGATACTCCTCCAGCTCCTTGCTGCGGAGGTTGCGGTCAAGCCTGGAACTGGGTGCGGCCCGATCAGCTTTTCATAGTGAAGGGAATGATCAGGATGAATGTCGCGCGCGCACGAGAGTTTGTTCTCCGAAACAAGCGTAGGACTATCCAGGCTGAAGTTGATCGCGTCTGTAGGATGTACTGGGAAGCCCCAGACGATATCGGCGGAAAAGCTCTGTCGGATGAAATCAAATCGGGTCTTGAGACAGCTTTCGCGATGACGATCCACTTGGACGCCGAGGAGTTCGAGGAACAGCTTTGCGGTGCGGTCCCCCCTCGGGCTTCGAGACCGTCGGAACGCTGATCGCGAAGAAGTTGCTGGATCGCGCTCCTCCTTCGACGAAGCCTGCGTGGGCGGAGCCCCGGGGCCGCGGGTTCGGGTGCCTCGATCTTGAACAGGAGCGCGAGCGGGCTGCCAGGGAGCACGGCGGGCCATGAGCGAGAGCGACGGGCAAGTAGGGCTGAGTCCGCTCGACGTGAGCGAGAACGCCGATCTCTGGAGAACCGCCGCCGCCATCATGGCTTTCGACATCGACGGCGGCGGCGCGCTCGCCTTCCGACATGCATCCGGTCAGGTCGGCACACTGTCAGCCGAGGACAACCTGAACGGTCGGATGCGTCTTGTGGACGAGCGGTCCGGTGAGATCAGCACCTACGACAGCGTCAATGCTCTCATACGGGACGGCTGGTCACTCTGCGAGAACGCCGACGCGCCGCCGTACGGACGATGACGCGGCGTGAGGAAGGACACTTTCCCCCCGCCGCGCGGCATGATCACCGCTGTGACCTCGAGCGCTTGCCATGGGCCGCGCCAGGATTTCGCCGATAGCCGACGTCCGTGCGTCAGGCTTCGTGTTCGCAAGCGGCGTTTTGCTCTACTTCGTCCTCTTGCAGCCAGGTGGCGAACTCGAGATCCTCGAAGTACCGGCGATACAGCTCAGCGGACCGCCGCTCGACGGCGCTTTGGAACGCGGCGAGACGTGCCTCGTCCCATCGGTCATCGGGCGTCGACGCGGCGAGCCACAGCGCGTACTCAGCCGGATCCAGCGCCATCGCCGCCATGGCGGCCGCAGCCTCCGCCGTGAGTTGGGAGGCGGAGAGGCCCGGCACCTTGGCGGGCAGCGGGGTGTCGCCATCGCCCCGGTTCACCGAGGCGTCGACGATCCGCAGGTTGCCGATGCCGTTGCCGAGGAGGCTGCGCCATCCCCACATCGCCCTCGCGATGCCCGCCGAGGCCTCAATCCGGCCGCTCAGCCCGGCCCAGTGCGCGCCCCAATCGGCCTGAGGGCACAGGTGGTCGAGATCGTAGGGGAGATCGTCGTCTCTGTCCGAGAGCGGATCGTAGTGCGGGAACGCGGACGCCACGTAGTCGCGTTGCAGCCACGGCAGCAGCTTACGTGCGGACCACCACCAGGCTGAGGCGAGCGCCTCGTAGCCGACGGGCGCCTCATCGCGTGCGAAGCGCTCCTGCGCCGAGCGCCAGGCCGGTACCGGCGGGTCCGCGACGAGAAAGCGTGTCATCACGTCAGTGGGGAGCAGGCGGTTCGCGCAGCGCTCCCCGTTGACGTCGCCGACGCACAGCCGGTAGAGATTCCGGCCGGGAAACGCGCAGATCTGCTGGTGCTCCTGCAGCACCTTGAGCGACCAAGCGGCTGCTCGCCCGTCGTTGTAGACGCACAGGCGCCAGAACAGTGCGAAGCGGAGCAACTCCGCGCGCGCCGCGCCGAGATCCGCGACGGTCCACCCGGCGCGCAGCCCGCGCACCACCCAGAACAGGACGACCTGCCACAGCTCCGTCGGCAATTCGACGAGGGCGGCCCGCGGCAGGCCGTTCGGATTCGATCCGGCGGCGGCCGCGTCGGAGGCAGGCGCGTATTCGAGCAGCGTGCACGCCACGCGGAACGCCCGGGTCAGAAGCGCCGAGTCGGCCGACCGCGCCGCCTCGCCGTCCGTCGGGATCAGCTGCGACAGCGCATCCCGAAACGGCGCCGTCTGTGGAGCCCGTTCGCTCATCGTGCGGGCGAACCCGGCGACGTCCGGCAGGCCGGTCGCGCCAGCGGAACTCAGCGCGTTCGCGATGCGCAGGGCCGTGACGACGATCTTCGTCGGGGCCATGACCCGTCCGACCGCCGTGTGGATCTCGAGCACCGCGTTGTGCACGCGCGGATCGTAGTGCTTGAGGATGGAGAACAGCCGCTCGTCGTTCGTCAGCGGCGTCCCGCCGGCTCCGATCCGATCGAAGAGCATCAGCAGGCTCTCGTGGGCGGCCTCCCCGCCGCCGGCGAAGCGGCGCGGATCGATCTGCATCAGCGCGACTTCACCGTCCGCGACGCGCGCGAACGCGGTGGCGAGTTCGGCCAGCACCGGCCGGGTGTCCTCGCCCAGTGCCCGCGCCGCGATGAGCTGCGCGAGCCCGTCCGCGCCCGCGCCGGTCGAGACGTGGGCGGCGCGCCAGGCGGCGAGCAGCTCATCGAGGCGATAGGTGCAGCCGGATGCCTTGTAGGGCCGGGGGAGATCCCGCTGGCCGTCCGGTTCGGCGAGGAGGATATCGAAGATCTCGTGATCGTAGGCGGCGCGGGTCTCGCCGGCCCCGCCGCGCGCGACCGTGAGAGCGGCGACTCCATCGAACTCGGCTCTCGCCTTCGCCCGATCCGAACGCGAGAGCTTCTGCCCGGACGACGGATCGTACCCGAACGGCTGGCTCGCCGAGGTCAGATGGAGCCTGTGCTTGGCCCCCTGCGCCAGGTCCACCCAGAGGCAGCGGTGGTCGAGGTCGGGGCCGCAGACGCCGAGCAGCATGGCCCGCGTCCGCTGCTGCCCGTCGAACAGGTCGAAGCCCGCCCGCGCGATCGACGCGATCCGGCCGTCGCTGCCGAAGTCCCGGCCGTGCGCGACGCCGTCCGCGCCGCGGGCCATCAGGAAGAAGCTGCCGATCGGCAAGCCGCGCAACAGCGAATCCCAGAGGTCGACCACCTGTTTGGGGCGCCAGACCGCGCTGCGCTGGACCGGCGGCAGGGCGAGGAGGCCGAAGCGTTGAAGGGACTCGTGGGGTCCTTCATCCGCCGCACCGCCGCCGGGATTAGCGCGCAGGACGTCGTTTGAGCTGCGCGCCCAATCGAGAAATGTGATGAGGTTCAGGCCTTGTACGGAGGTCCCGTCGAACAAGCGATCAGTCATGTCATCCTTGCTGGTCTATCCGGGGTGACATCGTAACCCGTTCGCCCCGGGCAGTGCACATGATCGACCCACCACACGACAGAACCGGACGTAGCCCGAAGGGGCGGGCGCAACCCCGTGAACCGGTCTTGGGGTCACGCCCCCTCGCGGGATGCTTGGCTGATCGCGATGGCTCATGACGGGGAGCCGGGCCATTCGTCGAGCAGGCAGACGTAGGTTACCTCTGAGGATGCCGGGATCTGCTCGCCCGCGTGTGGCACGTGCCACGCACACAGCGTCGGGCCGATCAGGCCCGAGCCGGACACGTACCGGCGGAACAGGAACGGATCGAGCGCGACCTGCAACTCAGCCGTGAATGTAAGCGGATCGCCGGCTTGGCGGATGCATTCCTCGCGCTGACCCAGCGATTTCGCGAAGTTGAGCAGATCGAAGCACGCGCAGGACACCAGGGCGTTCCAAGTCCAGTCCGCGCCCGCGTGGAAACCAGCCCAGTGCGTCCCCGTTGCGGCGTACCGTTGCAGCCGTGCAATCAGCTGATCCGCCGTTGCGGCGTGGTAGCGGATGTGATCGGCATGGTCCGCTTGGGCGATGTCCTCCCGGGCGCACGCCTCGCGTACGAACCGATCGTCCGCGACCGTTAATGTCCCGGCCAGTCGGCGGACGAGAGCACCGGCGGTTGTGAACGGTCCGATACCGAGTTCGCGCAAGCGGGCCTCGGCATTGCGGTTGGGCACATAATACTCCCACGCGTCCTCTCCCGGCACGCGCCGCAGCGGGTATCGGCCCCGCCACGGGAGACCCTCGAGATCCCGCAGGGCGCCGGCCACTTGAGCCACTGTATCCGGCCTGGCGACTGCACTGGCCGGCTCTCCCGACGCTGCGATGGCAGGGCGGGATCGGGCGAGAAGCGCGCCGGGCAGGAGGGCGGCGAAGCCGAGGGCCTCGCGCCGGCTGGTCGGCCGGGCGGGCGCGGACCGGACCGCGGGTGGCTCCATCGCGGGCGCACGATCCGCCGCATCGGTGTGCGACTTCATCAAGCCGATCTCCCAGATCCCCTCGACCCGCTCCAGTGCGAACGTGGAGCAGGGCTTGAAATCCGTGGGCGCGTGGGCCGCGCGGGCCAGGTTTGCTGCGAGTACGTCGTACAGGTGCCGGACCTCGTCCGCGTAGGTCACCCCGCCCCGCTTGCGCTCGGGCGGGATCGCGCACGCGGCGGCCTCAACCTGCTCCTCGAAGACTCGTGCCGCGGCCACACCGATCCGCGCGGGGCACGGATCGGGCCTCCAGGCCCACACCTCGCGCGGGATGTGCGCTGGACAACCCCAGGCGCAGTGGCGGCGCAGGTACGTGAGGTAAAGTTCCTCGACGAAGGCGGAGAAGCTCTGCTGAAGTGGCCCATCCCACGCCCATCGCCCAGCATCCTCGGCCATGGCGCGGCTCACGGGGAACGATCCGGCAGCGATCCCATCGTCGGGTCAACCTCCACCGGCACGGGGGCAGGCCGGTCGAAGGCGACGATCACCAGCGCGGTGCGGTCGGTCATGGCGCATGAGAGGATCCAGTCGCGATCGGCATCCCACCGGATGATGGCGGCTGCGCAGGCGTCGAGCGCGGCGAGATCGATGGCGGCGGCGTTCGGCGCGGCGACGAGCTGGATCATCAGGCGGCCGCCGTCAAAGCCGGCGGCGGTCAGCGTGGCCACAGCCGATCCCGCGCTCTCAGAACCCGTCCGATAAGGGTTGAGTTTGGGGTTGAGTGGCCGGGATGGCGATGCTTCCAGAAGGGTGCTGAAGCCTGACCTGGAAGTGCCATGTGGACCCCGACTACCCGGCGGCAGCATAGCCGCTCGGGCCTGCGCTACGAAACCGACCTGACGGATGCCGAGTGGGCTGTGGTCGAGCCGCTGATGCCCAAGCCTGCACCGTGCGGGCGTCCGCCGGTCTGGACGATGCGGGAGATCCTGAACGCGATCTTCTACGTGCTGCGCGGCGGGATCGCGTGGCGGCTGATCCCCAAGGATCTGCCACCCCGCTCGACCACCTACGGCTACTTCAGCCGCTGGCGCGACGACGGCCTGTTCGGCCGGATCAACCACCACCTCGTCATGGCTGACCGTGAACGGGTCGGACGCGAGGCTTCGCCGTCGGCGGCGGTTCTGGATAGCCAGAGCATCAAGACCACCGAGAGCGGCGGGCCGCGCGGCTACGATGCCGGCAAGAAGGTGAAGGGCCGTAAGCGCCAAGCTCTGGTCGACACGGACGGGCGTGCCCTCGTCCTCGATCCGCAGCCCGCCGACGTACAGGATCGCGACGGAGCGGTGCCGGTGCTGCGTTTGTCGCGTCGCACCTTCCCGTTCATCACCAAGGCGTTCGCCGATGCTGGCTATGCCGGAGACCGACCCGCCACGGCCACGAGCATCACCGTCGCGATCGTGCGCAAGCCACCCGGGCAGGTCGGCTTCGCCGTTCACCCGCGCCGCTGGGTCGTCGAGCGCTTCTTCGCCTGGATCAGCCGCAATCGCCGCCTCTGGAAGGATCCGGAGGCCACCCTCGCCTCGGCCCAAGCCTTCCTCTACGCCGCCGCTGCCATGATCCTCGTCCGACGCCTCGGACGCGCTTCGTGACTTATCGGACGGACTCTTACCCAGCTCGGCGTCCGCGCGACCGGGAATGACGATCGCGCGCCCGCGCCCCGCCCGGCCCGGCTCGACGCCCGCCACACGCTGCAGATCCCCGGCGTCCGTCCCAATGAGCAGACCGCCGCCGTGGGCGCAGGCGGCGAGGGCGCGGGCCACGGTGTCGCGGTCATGCGGCCTTGTGGATATGCGCACGACCGCCGTCATGCCCTCTTGGACGTCGAGGGGGCAGTCCGCGAGCGTCTCATCACACACGATGAGCCGCAGCTGAGGCGCGGACGCATCGGATCGACGCCCGTCCTCCCTTGCGGCGCTGCGCGAGGGCGGCCCGTGCACCACCATCAGTTCGATCTTGTCCTCCGCGACGGGCGCCGACGTCGGCGCGGCCCAATCCGGCAGGGGGCCGCCGATCGCTACGATCCGGACTCCCGCATCGTGAGGATCGAGCGGACCGGACGCCTCGCGCGCCTGGGTCGGCCCGTAGCGTCCGATGATCGGGACAGCGGGCATCGTGTGCATGGCAGGGTCAAGGTCGGGCATGCGTCGGGATCCGGGTGAGTCCAGCTCGGCGGGCAACTCTGGTCCCCCGACGCCTACCGGTTCGGCGCGGTCGGCCTCCGGGCGATCCGTTGCATCCCGTCCGTGTCGACCTTCGGCGATGGCTACGACAGAATCGGACATGGGCTTGAGACGGACTGAGGCCGGGCGCCGCCACAGCCACCGTCCCAGAGCTGTGCCCAGCCGCCGGCAGAACAGAGCCAGCCCGAACGCCCAGGCGAGTGCGAAGAGAACCGTCCGCGCGAGCGACGCCAGTTCGCGGCCCAGGACGAAGGCGGAGCGGTCGAGAAGCTTAAGCGTCGCGCGCGTCCGTGTGCCGAACCGCAGCGCCAAGCGCTCCGCCCGTGCGATCTCCCCGGGGGTACGGGCAAGCCCGAGAACCTGCAGCACGCCCCGGGGACCCGCCGCGGCGTAGAGGCCGTAGACGTTGCCGCCGAGATCGCGCAGGCCCCACAGCGCGTCGGGCCGCACCGCGGACCGGGCTGCCGCGGTCAAGCCCGCGGCATCGAGGCGTCCCCCCGCCCGAACCAGGACACGCACCGCCTCCGGGTCGACGGCAGCACGTACCATGCGCGTCAGCGCGGCCACGAGCGGCGCGGGGAGGCGTCCAAGCTTGCGTGCGGTCTTCAGGATGGTCACACCGGCGCGCAACGGGGTAGCGGCGCCTGCGCTTGCGATCGTCGCCGCGTTCGTCGCCAGCTCCACGGTGGCGAGCCCCAACACCAGGGTGTCGCACGCCTCGCCCCGCGCGCAGATCGGTCCCTCGCGGGCGATGTCCCGGATATCGCCGAGCCCTGAGAGGTCGGCCGCGAGCACGCCCGCGAGCCCGGCGGCGGTCTCAGCCTCGCCGGTGGCCGCTCCCGCGGCGAAGGCCCGGGCCGCGCGATAGCTCGCCCCGTTCTGCATCGCGGCGACTCGCGCGCGGCGGTCTGGGGCGACCATGCCTCCATGCGCGTCGGCAAGATCAAGAAAGCTCTGAGCAAGGTCGTCGTCCTCGGCGGCGATCGCCGCATCGATTTCGGCCTCGACCCGTTCGGGGGTGAGCACTCGCGGCAGCCGGATGGCGGCGATCGCCGGGGGATTCTCGGCCACGGCGAGCAACCGCGCGGCCGTCCGTGCGCGCGGCAGGAGGGGCAGGCCGCTCCCGACGAGAGCGAGTACCGCGGTCAGGAGGAGGATCCACTCGCCGAAGAGCCTCACACGCATTTCGGTTGCTCCCGTGCCCCCGTGGGGAGCAGTACCAGCTTGCTCGAAGGTACGTGCCGTCGCCAGCCCGCGATCGACTTGACCGCCGGCTCATCGCGCACGCGCTCGAAGAGCACGCGCGGGACCGTCGGCCGCCGGCGAACCTGTTATCCTTCGATACGCGCCGTCGGGCTGGCGCGGGAGGGGGGACGAGATGAGCAGGCGGTACGCCCCAGCCGAGCGGCTTCTGACACTCGGCCTGGCGCTGGCCGATGCACGAGTTGGCTTGACGCTTGACGAGATGGCCACGCTGCTGGGCGTCGGGCGGCGCACAGCCGAGCGCCTGCGTGACGCCCTGCACCGGCTCATGCCGCACGCGCTGCGAGAGGAGGTCCTTGAGGACGGCACGAAGCGCTGGCGCGTACCCGCGGGGCGGTTGGCGACGCTGCTGCCACCGAGTCGCGACGAACTCTTGGAACTGCGCCTCGCAGCGGAGCGCGCTCAGCAGCAGGGTCTGCGCCTCGAGGCCGAGCGATTGACGAGCCTCGCGTTGAAGCTTGAGGCGGCACAAACGCGCGCAGCGTGGCGTCCGGTTGAGGGAGACCTCTCTGACCTGCTGCGGGGGACGGGCGCCGTCGTGAGACCGGGTCCGGAGGAGACCCTCGAACCGGCCATCGTCTCGGGGCTGCGGGACGCGTTTCTCGCCAACCGTGTGGTCCGGCTCGTCTACCGACGGCGCGACACGGCCGAGCGCTCCTTCCCGCTGCTGCATCCCTACGGTTTCCTCACCGGGTCACGCGCCTACCTCGTTGGCTTCAATCCGCACCCGGAGGTGCGCGAGCACCGGTTGTACGCGATTAGCAACATCGAACGTCTCACGCCAATGGAGACCGGGTTCGTGCGCGACGAGGGGTTCGACCTCCAGGCCTTCGCCGCCCGCTCGTTCGGGGCGTTCTGGGACGGCGAGCGCTTCGACGTGGTCTGGCGCTTCTCAGCGGCGGTCGCCGGAGACGCGCGCGGCTTCCGGTTTCATCGCGATCAGCGGGTCAGCGAGGACGCGGCCGGGCGGGTCACCGTCGCGTTCACGGCGTCCGGTTTGACGGAGATGGTGTGGCACCTCTTTACATGGGGAGCCCACGTCGAAGTCCTTGCGCCCGAGGTGCTCCGGATCCGCTATCGCGCGTGCCTTGCTGAGGCGTGTACCGCTCTCGACGACGCCGCTGCCTGAGCGGGGCGGCGGGCGGGACGACCCGGCCGGGATGAATGCGGTTGGGTGGATGAAGACCCCGGCAACGCGCGGGATCAAGCGGCCTGGTCCGTCGGCGATGGACATCCACAGAGGCGAAAGCGGTGCGTAAAGGCCGACAGCACAGGCCCGGCCGGCCTGTCGCAAGGCTGCACCTCGACCAGTTGGGCCGCCCACCGGCAACCGTCGATGCGGTAAAGGCCCCCTGTCATTCCGGGAAACACTCCTCGAGCCGCCGACACCGCGGCGGCCCGGAGCCTCGCCCTTCATGCCTGCCAACAATCTGCACGCTCGCGTCGCCGCTACCATCCTCGCGCAGCTGGAGATCGCCGACCCCGCTTCGTGGGCCCCGCCCTGGCACGGCGCCGATCCGATGCCGCGCAACGCCCGCACCGGACGGCGCTACCGCGGCATCAACGTGCTGGCGCTGTGGTGCGCGGCGCAGGCCCAGGGCTACACCGACGCGCGCTGGGCGACGTACCAGCAGTGGGCCACGCTCGGGGCGCAGGTGCGGAAGGCCGAGCGCGGGACGCTGGTGGTGTTCTACAAGGACCTACCCCACTGCGACCGCTCCGAGGCCGACCGGGCCGATGGGGCTCCCTTCGTCGCCCGCGCGGCGTACGTCTTCAACGCCGCCCAGGTCGACGCCGCTCCACCCGCCGCCAGCGAACCCACGGACACATCACCGTCCGCGCCGTTTCCGGCCCTCGACGCGTTCGTCGCGGCCACCGGCGCCACCATCCGCGAGGGCGGGGCCCGCGCCTGCTACGTGCCGGCCACCGACACGATCCATCTGCCGCCTCGCACCGCCTTCCGCACACCCACAGGCTACGCTGGCACGCTTGCCCACGAACTCGTGCACTGGACTGGCGCTCCGCACCGCCTCGCCCGCGACTTGACCGGCCGGTTCGGCACCCGCGCCTACGCCGCCGAGGAACTCGTGGCCGAACTCGGCGCCGCTTTCGTGCTCGCCGACCTTGGGCTCGCGCGCACGCCGCACCCCGACCACGCCACCTACTGCGCCTCGTGGGCACCGCTCCTGCGCGCCGACGCGCGCGCGCTCGGCCTCGCCGCCGCGCAAGGCTCGCGTGCGGCGGACTACCTCGCCGGCCTGCAACCGGACAGCCGAATGGCGATCGGGCTGGCCGAGCCGGATGGTACTCCCGCCGTACCGGTGCTGACCAGATCAGGGCCAGCACCCCATGAAGGGTTGGTAGCTAGGCTTGCCACTCAGGCGAGCGCCGCATGAGCACCGTGCCGCCCGTCTTCCGCCGCGTGCTCGACGCGCTCCGCTTCAATCTTGAAGGCACGGGGGCCGCTGCCGCCGGAAACGCGACGCCGGTCACGCGCGCCTTCGTCGAAGTCGAGGCGGCGCTCCAGGCGCACCTCGCCGCTTTGTCCGCTCTCGACCGGATCGAGGAGGCGCTGGTGGCCGCTTACGGCTATCCCCGCGTTCCCCTGCCCGGCATGGGCAACCCGCCGGAGTACGCCGCCGATGCCGCTACGATCACGCGCCGGCTTGGGCCCGGCCCGTCCGCGCGCCGGCTCACCGCGGAGCTGCGCCGACGGCAGGTGGTCTTCACGGCGGCGGCCGAGGCTGCCGGGCTTGGGGTGGCGCAGGCGCACGAGGCCCGCACGGCGCGGGAACTGAGCGAGGCTTCGTCCCACCTGCTGCTCGCCCCGGCGCAGGCACGCGCAGATCTCGCCCTCAAGCTCGCGGCGCTGATTGCGGCAGGCGAAGCGACCGCCGACAATGCACTCGCCTTTCCCTGGCTCTACCTGCGCGCCCTGCACGCTGATCTGATCAGTGTTTCGGTCCCGTAGGCAGAACAGTTGCCGTCAGAGCTCGAAGGACCCGCGGCAATGAGGCTCGTGCTCCGGCCGCAAACCGGGCGCGAGCGGACTGCTGGTGCTACGCGGCGCATCCGGTCACGTTCTCAGACGACCAGCACAAGCTGACAACAGGTGCAGCGCCGTTCCGGAGGGGCGCGCTCGATCACATCCCGTTCTCCGGCAGGCGGCCGGCGAGCTTGCGCACATTCTCTGGGTTCCAGGGCCCGCCGCGCACCGTTCGAATGCCTCGCGCGTTCAGCCGATCACTGATCACGCGCCAGCGGCCCTCGCCTTCGGGTACGTCTGCCAAGGCGGCCCGCAGTCCGGCGTAGGCGTCGAGACGCAGCGCGGCCATGGCTTCGGTTTCGCGTTCGCGCCAGTCCGCGAAGTGCTGGACGGGATCGAGGCGTTGGTCGTCGAGGATGATCGGCTCCGGCGAGAGCGGGATGCGCTCGATGTCCAACGTCCGCAGGTGATCGACGAGATAGCGATTGTCGCGCCAGGAGCGCTCGTCGAAGGCGACATGGATCAACGCGGCGCGCCGCCCGCCCGTCAACTCGCCGACCCGGTCCAGCGCCTCATGCACGGCCGCAGTCGCACGGTCGGGCCGGGTGTCCATGAAGGCGATCTCGCCGAGAAGCCGCCCTTCCAGACGGCCTTCCAAGGCAAGGACGTAGCGGTGTGTCAGGGCGCGCTGGTAGCGGATCGTGGTGCTCACCGCGGCCGCGGCGGCCGCGTCCCGGGGCAGGTGACGAAAGCCGATCCGGTTGACTGGCAGCGTCCAGTAGAAGCCGACATACGCCCTACTCATGCCCTCTCCCGCGCAGCCCGGACAATTCCGACGGACGGCTCGGGCGATGCTAGGACGACATAGAACTGTCCTGCAACCAAGGAGGACAGAATGACCAAGACCCTAATTTCCCCGCTCCGGATCGCCGAGATCGCCGTCGGCCGGGCGGGAGGACGCATCGGCCTCACGTTCGCTCCGGGCAAGCGTCAGCCATTCGGGCTGACGGGCCCTCATCATCGCGACCTCAGCGCCGACCTCGACGTCATTGCCGCCTGGAACGCCGCCGCGGTGGTGACGCTGATGGAGGCGCACGAACTCGCCAGCGTCCAGATCGCCGCGATCGGCGATGAGGTGCGACGGCGGCATATGGAGTGGCACCACGCGCCGATCGTCGATGTGTCGGTGCCGGATACGGCCTTCGAGGCAGGCTGGCCCTCGCTCTCGGCCCGACTGCGGGGGCTACTGGCTCGCGGCGCGCACGTTCTGGTGCATTGCCGGGGCGGCCTTGGCCGGGCCGGCATGGTCGCCGCACGCCTCCTCGTCGAGACCGGGCTGGACGCCGACGCGGCGATGGCCGCAGTGCGCGCGGTACGCCCCGGGGCGATCGAGACGCCGGCGCAGGAGCGTTGGGTGGCTGCCGGACGAGGTCG
The DNA here is from genome assembly GCF_024169925.1 of Methylorubrum extorquens. NCBI lineage: Bacteria > Pseudomonadati > Pseudomonadota > Alphaproteobacteria > Hyphomicrobiales > Methylobacteriaceae > Methylorubrum > Methylorubrum extorquens. The sequence goes on along the minus strand of NZ_JALJXF010000001.1, from coordinate 1,553,609 downwards.
TCCGCTGCCTCAACCATCGACCGAGATTGCCGCGATGCGCGACCGTGCGGTGGGCGCGCTCGTCGGCCTGGCAATCGGCGACGCGCTGGGGACCACGATCGAGTTCTCGCCCAAACCCCGCCGCGCGGTCCTGACGACGATCACCGGCGGCGGCCCGTTTCGATTGGCGCCGGGGCAGTGGACCGACGACACGGCTCTGGCGCTGGCCCTCGCCGACAGCCTGGTGCACGATCCGGGTCTCGATGCCCGCGACCTGATGAACCGCTTTACCGCCTGGTACCGGCGCGGGGATTACTCCTGCACGGGAGCCTGTTTCGACATCGGCAACGCCACTCGGGCCGCGCTTGCCTGCTATGAGCAGACGGATGATCCGGTCGCCGGTTCGACGAGCGAGGCGGCCTCGGGCAACGGCGCACTGATGCGGCTTGCCCCGGTCGCCATCCGTCACTGGCGCGAGGCGGAGACCCTGCGTGCGGTCGCGGACCGCCAGACCCGCACCACGCACGGCTCGCCCTCGACGCTGCGCTGCTCGCGCCAGTTCGCCGACCTGCTGGCACAGGCAATCGGCGGCCTGCCCTTGCACACGGTGCTGGCGAGCGAAACGGGTGAGGCGATCGAGGGAGGCTGGCGTGGATTGTCCCGTGCGGCGATCGAAGGCTCGGGCTACGTCGTGCGCGCCCTTCAGGCCGCGGTGTGGGCGGTGGCGCGTACTACCGACTTCCGCTCCGCCGTGCTGCTGGCAGCCAATCTCGGGGACGATGCCGACACCACGGCAGCGATCGCCGGACAGCTCGCCGGTGCAGTCTACGGTCTTGCGGGCATTCCCGAGGAATGGCTGACGCTGCTGGCGTGGCGCGAGCGGATCGAGACCGTGGCCGCGCAGCTGTTCGAGGCCGGCAGCCCTCGGGAGCACTCATTCAGGCCCCTACCCGAGAGATTCTACGAGACCGGCGAAGGCGTCACGATCTTCCGCCCAGGGGTCGTAGCAATGGAGTTTCGCGATGGGCGCCTCGTTCCGAAGCACACGCTTGACCGGAGCGCGGAACCCGCCGCCACTGCCGCCTCCCACCCCGGGGCCGCCTCGGACTGGTCGCGGGCCGTCGACGAGTTCATCGCGTTCTGGTCGCGCCTGGGAAATGCCGGTGTTCACCCGGACGATCTCGGCCACATCACCGAGAACGATTTCGCCCTCGGTTTGCATCCCGTTCCGTGGGCCGGCCCCCTGCGCAGCGCCAAGGCGTACATCCTCGCGCTGAACCCGGGCCTGAGCGAGAACGACACCACGCAGGAGGCCCGCCCGGCCTTCGCGGCGGCGCTGCGGGCCAACCTCGCCGGGGACCAACCGTATCTCTACCTTCTGGATGAGCACGCGACCCATCCGGGCCACCGCTGGGCGCGCCGGACCTTCGGACCGGACATCACGCAAGCCGATGCCGCCGACATCTGCATGCTCCAGCTCGTCCCCTACCACTCGCGCGAGGGCGCCGTGGCGAGTCGCGCGGCGCCGGCACTGGCCTCCTCCCGGGCGGTTCGCCGCTTCGTGCGGGATGGGTTGCTGCCGCATGTCCGGGCCGGACGCGCCGTGCTGATCGTCGCCCGCTCAGCGCGGCTGTGGGACATCACCGACGAGGAGCCCGATGTCGTTGTCTATACCGGCAGCGAGCCTCGCCGCGCTTTTCAGACGCGGAGAACCCGCGGCGGCGTGCTGCTGCGGCGGGTGCTGGGGCGCCCCGCATGACATCAGAATCTGCCAGGGCCCGAGGGGTCGCCCCCGCCAACGTCATCACGCTCCCAGAACGCGATCGCAGGTGCATCGGTCCAACCTGGCTCACGAACGCGTTCTCCAACAGACTTGGCGAACCTCGTACATCAGGGGGGCTGGCGCGCCATGCCGTCCCCCCCTCCTGCCGTCTGCGCTGGTCCATCCCCCAATCGACGCGGAGCACCCATGAGTGATGAGTTCATCCCGACGCTGACCCACGCCACCGAGCGGGACATCGATCTCCTGCTGGTCGAGGAACTCTATGCCTCGCCTGCCTTTACCGCCTGGATCACGGCCCAGACGAACCTCACAGTCAACATCGAGGTGTCGAGTGTTCTTCACAGCAAACGGCGCACTCGCAGCCGGCGGGAAATCGACATCTTTGTCGATCTGCGATCGAAGGCCGGCGGCCGGTGCGCAATACTGATCGAGAACAAGCTCGATGCGGATGATCAGCCCGATCAAGCGGAAAGCTACCGCGAGGAGCTCGCCAGAATCAGCGAGGATTATTCCGCCGCCTCCATGCTGATCGTCTGCCCGGAAGCCTACGCGCGCGCCCACCCGGTTTTCACCGGTAAGTTCGATGGGGTGGTCACCTACGAAGCCTTGGTCGACTATTTTGATCGCGCCGGCCGCGAACGGACCGGCGAGGGCGCAGCCCGAGCACGGTTCCGACAGGGGATCCTGGAGCAGGCGATCAACAAGCACCGCCGTGGCTACACACCGATCCCGAACAAGACCGTAGGCGACTTCAACGCCCGCTACGTCGCACTGCTTGCCGAGATCGCGCCCTCAGTTCGACCAGGCAAGAGCATGCTGAAACCTTCCAGTCCGGACGAGAGCACGTCGATGATATTCGATCATGTGCTGTCGCTACCTGGGCTGCCCTCCGATCTGCTGCCTCGTCGCTTCTCTCACGAGCTGGGATTGGGCCGGGATCATCGCGCGAATTACGTGGCCGTGACCTTTGGGGGCTGGGGACGTTCGATAGAGGCCCTGAAGGATACGATCGAGACCGAAATGGCGCCACTCGGGGCGTTCGTCTCGGCCGACGCGCCAACGAAGGCTCGACCGAACCCAGGTCTTGTTGTCGCTTGCCCCACGCCGCCTGTTTTTAATCAGGGCATCTTCAGCGACCAGCGGGCGCCACTCATTCGCGGCATCGAACAGGCGGTCGTCCTGCGCGACTGGCTTCAGGGCAATGTCTCCAGGCTACGCGCGTGGAAGGCGGTCGTCGATCAAAACTGATGTTGGGCTTCGGCGGCCGAACCCCGTTGCCGTGGCGGTTGCGAAGCTTGTGAGGTGATGGCGCAAGGTCCGGAGCTCTTCGTCGGGCCGGACGATCAACGGCAATATCGGCCGCGAACGCCGCCTCGCGGCGCGAAGGAAGACGGAACCTGTGCGTGCCTCTAGCACGGAGGCGCGCTCGCGCTGGTCAGCGACGCATCCCCGCCGCTAAGCTTTGTCCATGGCGGCCCGGGCAAAGCGCTCGCCGGCCCGGGAGCGCACAGCTGAGGCGACGGCAGGTGAACCAGCCTCTCGATAGCATCGCGGCCGTCCTTGAAGGCACTGGGGACTACCGGGTGCTGCGCCGGCTGACGCCGCTGCCCGACCGCGTCGAGCCTCCGGACGAGCCGACCTTCACCGGCCTCGTTCTCGACGTCGAGACCACCGGCACCGATGTAGCAACCGACGAGGTCATCGAGCTCGCCATCCTTGGGTTCACCTACGGCGCCAGCGGTCGCATCTATCGCGTGCGTGAGGCCTTCAACCAGCTGCATCAGCCGAGCCGGCCGATCCCGCCGGCCATCACGCGGCTGACCGGGATCACCGATGCAGATGTCGCGGGCCAGCGCATCGACGATACTGCGGTCGAGGCGCTGGCCCGGGACGCGGCGGTGGTCATCGCTCACAATGCGAGTTTCGACCGGCAGATGTGCGAGCGGCGCTGGCCGGTCTTTGCCGAGCGCAACTGGGCTTGCTCCTGCCATCAGATCCCCTGGCGGACGGAGGGGCACGAGGGCCTGAAGCTCGGCTACCTGCTCGCCGATCACGGCTACTTCCATCGCGGGCACCGGGCGATCGACGACTGCCACGCCCTGCTGCGCCTGCTCGACGCGCCGCTGCGGGCCTCTGGGCGGCTCGCACTCGCCTGCCTGCTGGAGACTGCCCGGCGCCCGACCGTACGGCCGTGGGCGCAGGGCTCGCCGTTCGAGACCAAGGATCTGCTGCGGGCGCGCGCGTATCGCTGGAGCCCAACGCGGCGCTGCTGGTACGTCGATCTCGAGGAGGATCAGCTTGAGATCGAGCGTCGTTTTCTGAGCGAAGCAGTCTACCGCCGCCCCTGCGAGGGGCTGCCCGCCGATCGCCTCACGGCGCGCGATCGTTTCTCGGCTCGGGCCAATCCCGAGGGGTGAGCCGGATCCGCGCCACCTACGGCGAACCAGGCTCCGTGTGTGTCCCTGGCTCGGCCGGCGGTCGCACGCGGTGAGGCGCAAGGAACGCGCGCAGAGCCCGGCTGGCGGCTGGGGTAACTCCAGGCCTCCGCCCAGCCCCTGGCGGCGCCATGGCGCTCCTTCACCCAGCTGTACAGAGTATCGTGCGGGACCAGAAACCAGGGCCGGGGTGCATCCGGCGTGAACGGATCAGCGGGAAACAGCATCAACAGCTCGCGGGCGCCGTAGCGCCTCCAGTCCACCATCGGACGGGACTGCAGCTGGACGCCGTGCAGGCCGCCCTCCGGTGTACGAAGGACCAGATCCTCGCCTTGAATGTCGGCCTCCGGCCGGTAGACGCGGTAGCCGCAGCGGATCAGCAGCGCGCTCGCCTCGGCGCGGTTTGCCGCCTCAATGGCCGCGGGACTGAGCTTGAGAGCGGGCGATGGATTGCTCAACGTCGTGATCCTACTCAGAGCGATGACCGACCCGTGGCAAAACGCCGTCTCCTCGATGTTGCGCGCTGATACACGACCAGGCGCTCGATCGGACCGGCTGACGCATGGCTGCGGGTTTGGACGCTAACGGGAAACCGTCCGTGCGGGGCCTCCGGTCGACGGCTCCGCACGAGGATCGCGTTCTAGAGACCCTCGGCCTCGGCGCGGAAGGCGCCACTTTCCGTATCGAGGTGAGTGAGACGCATGGACATCTTGCTTGGGAAGCATTCCCGGATCGAGCGGGGCTCCGCGTTCCGGTCTCGCGCGATCGCGACAATGATCTTGAGAAGACCCTCACAGTGATCACGTGACCACGCCATGTTGTCCATGAGCTCTTTGAAGCCTGGCCGCGTGTCGGGATGCAGCGGGTCGTGCCCAGGCCGTTCGTAGATCAGTTTTCCTTCGCGGCGGACGAGCTGATCTTGCCAGAACGTCACGACAACGGTCCTGCTCTCTTTGTTCCGCGCCGACCAGCTCCACTGCACATTGCGGGGCTTCGTCCCGAAATGCGCGAAGGCGCTGGTATGCGTCCACCTCTTCGACATGCGTTCCCCCTGCTCTGGACAATCACAGCTTGGCCATTGTTTAAGCCGGAGGAAGGGAGGGAACGATGGCTGGAAAAGCAACCCCACTCCACCGCCCACTCGCTCCGAGGTCGCGGCTATCCAAGGCCGTGCCCGAGGCAGGCGTCGCGTGGAACGTGAACGTCGATGGCCGGTGAGGATCCGAACGAGACCGGGGCGCCCCTCGCGAGCAGCGCACCGCCGCTGCCAGCCGACGGAGCGTCGTCCTCCGGTGTCGCTTTCGCTGAAGCGGCGCTTCGCACGCGCTACGGCACGCCCGTGTGCGGCGACAAGCCGAACGGCAAATTGGTCGGGTTTCAGCTTCCGGACGGACGCCAGATCGGGCTGCAGCGCGATGTCGCCATGATCACCCTCTGGATCGAGACCAGCGGGTTGCAGGGCTCGCCGCCGATCGGCGACGTGACCGCATACGCGGCCAAGCAGGGCCGCCACTCGAATCTGCCGCCCCGCCTAAATCACGATCCGCGCGAGGAGTGGCGGAAGCAGGGGTTTCCGCGCGCGGTGGCAAGCGTGAAGCTCGCCGAGGCCGCCGTCGGTCAGCTCCTCGACTGGTATGATACGCGCCGCCCCGGCCCCGACCGGACGGTGCTGGAGCGGCTGAAGCAGATCTTCCTGGCGGCCTACCCGGACTTCCTGCCCGACGCCTTCCCGGCCGGAACCGGGAAGTTCCACGCGGACGAGGATGCCTACAAGCGCGCGTTAATCGCCCGGGTCCGAGCGCTGGTCGACGGCTCAACCGATGACGACACGGCGCTCGGCAACAGAATTCTCGAGGTGCTGCTCGGTCGCGACCACAACCTGCTCGGCAACTTCCGCACGAACGAGTTGCTGCGCGCCGTGCGCGAGAGTCATCCCGGCCTGCTGGAGGCGGCAACTGGGCGACTGGCCCGTGATGCCGCGGCACCGGAAGAGGCCGCGGCCCGCTTCGTCGAGGCCACCTGGCCGGCCCTGTCCGCGGGGCGCGAGGCGAGCATGCCCTACGCCGAGAGCCGCGTGCTGCCGACCCTCGTTCTCGCCCTCGTGCGGCCCGATGAGGCCATCTTGGTCCGCTACCAGCCGTTCTACAACGTCGGCATGATGCTGCTCGGCCGCTCCCTCTTCGCGAACGGCCCGCTGAGCCGCACCGAGTACGCCGCCGTGCTCGACCTCAGCCGGGCGATCTTCGCCGTCATGCGCGATGCCTGGGGTTGGCGCCCGCGCGACCTCTTCGATGTCCAAGGCTTTATCTGGGTCACGTGTCGCGATCGCGCGGCCGGGCTCCCACGAGGTTCGATCCCGGAGTCTGCCGTGTCGGCACCCACACCAGAGCCCACGAACCTGATCCTGTACGGCCCACCGGGGACGGGAAAGACCTTCAGGACGGCCGCCGAGGCCGTCAGGCTGTGCGGGAGCGACGGCATCGATCTCGAGGATCGAACGGCCGTCATGACGAAGTACCGCGAACTCTGCGACCTCAAGCAGATCGCCTTCGTGACCTTCCATCAGTCGTACGCGTACGAGGAGTTCATCGAGGGCCTGCGCCCGAAGCCGATCCCCTCGGAGTCAGGTGAACCCGGTGCAGGATTCACGCTGGAGCCGGAGCCTGGCGCATTCGTCCGGCTGGCGCGCAGCGCGCTGACCAGCGGCGGCCAGAGCAATGCCAGCTACGACCTTACTAACAAGAAGTTCTTCAAGATGTCGATCGGGCGAGCCAACAACGCGGCCGACGAGCACATCTTCGAGGACGCGATCGAGACCAATTCCGTGCTGCTCGGCTGGGGCGACCGGGTCGATTGGTCGGACGAGGCCTTCGCCAGTCGGGAGGCGATGATCGAGGCTTGGCGGCCGCATCACCCGGATCACGCATCCGACGAGGCGGTGCACGGCAATGTCGGCTACGTTCGCTTTCCGTACATCCTGCGCAACGAGGTTCGCACCGGCGACATCATCATCGTGTCGAAGGGTAACAGCCTCTTCCGGGCAATCGGCGAAGTCGTCGGACCCTACCGGTATGTGCCTCGCGAGACGGACGGCTATGTCAACCAGCGACCGGTGCGATGGCTCTGGGTGAGCCGGGACGGCGCCCCGGTCAGTGACATCTTCGACCGTGCCTTTGCCATGGCGTCAATCTACGAGCTCGCCGCGAGCGGCATCAACAGGCCCGTTCTCGAACGCTACATCCTGTCGAACCGCGAGAGCGCGGACGCTCACCCCCCGGTTCCCTTCGTGCTCATCATCGACGAGATCAACCGTGCCAATATCTCCAAGGTGTTCGGCGAGCTGATCACGCTGATTGAGCCAGACAAGCGCCTCGGCGAACCGAACGCACTCGAGGTGCAGCTTCCTTACTCGCGCAGCACATTTGGGGTGCCGGCCAATCTCCACATCATCGGTACAATGAACACCGCCGATCGCTCGATCGCGCTGCTCGACACGGCGCTGCGCCGTCGGTTCACCTTTCGCGAGCTGATGCCGGATCCGAATTCGCTCCCGGAACTCGTCGACGACGTCCCGCTCCGCAACCTGCTGCGCATCCTCAACGAGCGCATCGAGTATCTCTTCGATCGTGAGCATCAGATCGGACACGCGTACTTCATCGGCTGTGACACGCGCACCAAGATCGACGCCGTGATGCGGACCAAGGTGATCCCACTGCTGGTCGAGTACTTCTTCGAGGACTGGACGCGGGTGGCGATCGTCCTGGGGGATGCCGACGCCGAGCCCGGGGAGGGTCGGTTCCTCGTGCGCACGGAGCTCAAACCGCCGCCTGGAATGACCACCGACGATTACATGTCGCCGCGCGTCCGGTGGACGGTCCGTGACCCGTTCCCGCCTGACGCCTACGTCGGCTTCGCATGATCACGCGCACGGTGCTCGAATGGGGCCGCCTGCCATATGGCGAGGACCTCGCCCGAAGCGACACGATCCCCATGGCCATGGCCGATCGGCTTGCGGCGGTGGCCCGGCGTACCGAGCTGGGTGGGGAGGATGGCGGCCGCATCCTGCAGCACGGGCGCGACGCGATCCGGGCCGGCCAGATCGTGGGTGTCCTCGTGGCCGAGGGGTGTACCCTCGAGATCCTGCCAAAGATCGACCTGGCCGGCGTTGGGGAGGATCACGCCGACAGGCCGGCGGCGCTCAGGCGCGAGCTGATCCACATGCTCGCGGTCGCCCTCGATCTCGACATCGCCGTTGGGCCCGAGACGGCGCTCGGCACGCAGCACGAGACGCTCCTCGAGGTGCTGATCCGCCACTTCTGCACCAAGCTCTTCGAGGCGGTGCGCCGGGGCCTGCCGCGTCGGTACGTTTCCCGGGCCGACGATCTGCCGGCGCTGCGCGGCCGCCTCGACGTGGTGCGGCAGTTCTCGGCGCTCGCCGCTTCGCCGCAGCGTCTGGCCTGCCGCTACGATGCGCTCTCGCCCGACATCGCCCTCAACCAGATCATGAAGGCGGCAGTGTCACGCCTCGCGTCTCTCGCCCGCACCCCTGAGAACGTCCGCAGCCTGCGCGAGCTCACCTTCGCATTTGCCGAGATCGCCGACATCCCGGTTCCGGCCCTGCGCTGGGAGGAGGCGGTCATCGATCGGACCAACGCGCGCTGGGGCGAGCTGAAACGGCTGGCGCGTCTGTTCCTCGGCGGCAAATTCCAAACGACCTCGCGCGGCCGGGCGCAGGGCTACGCGCTTCTCTTCGAGATGAACGTGCTGTTCGAGGAGTATGTGGGGCGCCTGCTGGCGCGATCCCTCGCCGGAGAGGGGGTCACGGTACGCCTCCAGGGAGGTGGCCGTTACTGCCTGATCGAACTCAACGAAGACGGGGCGAGCGGCGCCAAACGCTTTCTTACTCGGCCCGATATCATCGTCAGCCGGAAGGGCACGCCTCAGCTGATCATCGACACGAAGTGGAAGCGTCTGGCCTCGCGGGTCGATGACCCCAAGCGGGGCGTCGCACAAGGCGACGTCTATCAGCTGATGGCGTATGGACGCCTCTACGGCTGCCCGCAACTGATGCTGCTCTACCCGCATCACGGCACCCTGACCCAGCCCGAGGGCGTCATCGGCCAGCACCGCATCGAGGGCGGCGATGACCGGCTGACGGTCGCCACCATTCGGCTCGGGCAGAGGTCGACGATCGGGGATAGGCTCGCGAGGCTGGCCACATCGCGCCCCGTCGAGGCCTCGGCGACCTAGGTCCATCCTCGGTCCCGCGTCCCCTGTTGCGATACCGACGGTGAAGCCTTCGCAAGATTTGGCACCGGACACTCAGCTATCGGTTGCTTATCCCGGCCAATCGGATGCCGCGCGTAGCCGACCAACTGTTGCAGGCCCGACACATCAACCTGTGGTACGCGCTTCCTACGCTAACCGGTGCCTGCCAAGGCCGGAGGCGCAGGGATGGGGACATGCCGGCCTTGACGCTCGAGAGCGGTCGCCTCTCGCCGACCTTCCTCGCGACGTTTCTCGGCTGCGCTACCTCGGCGGCCTGGACGCTGGAGAAACGGCGCGGCCTGCGGTCTCCGCCGGAGGCCGTTGTGGACGCACAGGCCGAGCTCGTTCAGAGGAAGGGGCAGGAACACGAGGATCGCTGCCTGGCCGCGCTCCATGCGCAGCACGGCGCCCCGGTCGTGATCGGCCGAGGCAGCCCCGAGCAGGCTATGCGGGCGACCCGCGCCGCGATGGACCGCGGCGCGCCGCTGATCGCGCAGGCGGCTCTCGCGGACGGGCCATGGATCGGTTACGCCGACTTCCTCGTGCGGGTCGAGGCCGCCTGCCCGAACTGGGCCTGGTCCTACGAGCCGTGGGACGCCAAGCTCGCCCACACGGCCCAGCCCGCGCACGTGCTGCAGATCGCCCTCTACGGTGACCTTCTGGCCCGGGTGCAGGGGCGCGTGGCCGAGCACGGTGCGCTGATGCTCGGCAGCGGCGATCCGGCTGTGCCGCACGTGATTGAGCGGTTCCGGCTCGCCGAGGTCCGACACTACGTCCGCAGGGCCGCCCGGCGCCTCGAACGGTTCGCAGCCGACACGCCCAGCGGACTTGAAGGCGAGCCATGCGGGCATTGCGGCAAGTGTGAGTGGGGCGGGACCTGCGAGGACGCGTGGACGCAGGCCGATCATCTCTGCCGGGTCGCGGACATCTCGCGCCGTCAGCGCCAGCGCCTGATGGAAACCGGCGTCTCGACCCTGACCCTACTCGGCGCCCTCGGGGCGGACCGCGTGTCGGGGATCGGCACTGAGACGCTCGCCCGTCTCGTTCAGCAGGCTCGGTTGCAGCGCCGGAGCGCGGACGAGGAACGCGGCGTCCACGAACTCCTCCCGCACGCCAACGGCCTCGGCTTTGATCGCCTGCCGCAGCCTCACCCGGACGACCTGTTCTTCGACTTCGAGGGCGACCCGATGCACCCGGGCGGCCTCGAGTACCTGTGCGGCGTGCTCTGGCGCGCGAAGCCCGGCGACGCGGATGGGACGCCGGTGCCTGGCCACCCCGGTATGCGCTTCCTGGCCGTCTGGGCGCATGACCGTGCCCAGGAGAAGCACGCGTTCAGCGAGGTGATGGCGTTCCTGACGCGCCGTCTCTCGGGCGCCCCTGGCGCTCACCTCTACCACTACGCGCCCTATGAAAAAACGGCCCTACGCCGACTCGCCTCGATGCACGCGGTGGCCGAGGTCGCGGTCGACGACCTCCTGCGGGAGGGCCGCATGGTCGACCTCTACCGCGTCGTGCGAGAGGGCGTGCGGGTGGGCGAGCCGAGCTACTCGATCAAGAGCCTTGAGCGCTTCTACATGCCACCCCGCACAACCGAGGTGGTCTCTGGTGGCGACAGCCTCGTGCTGTACGATCGCTGGCGCACGACCGGCGACGCGAGCGCCCTCGCGGCCATTCACGACTACAACCGCGACGACTGTCTCTCGACCGTGCTGCTGCGCGACTGGCTCGTCGGGCTCGCGCAGACTGCGGGCATTGTGATCGGGCGCGCCTTGCCCGAAGAGCCACGGCCCGAAGCGGATGAGGCCCGTGAGACCCGGGAGGAGCGCGAGCGCGAGCAAGCCGCGCTCGAGGCGCGGGTCGCCGGCGATCCGAGCCTGCCGGGGGCCGAGACGCGCCAGCTCATGGCCGACCTCGTGGGGTTTCACCGCCGCGAGCAGAAACCAGCGTGGTGGGCCTACTTTGACCGCCAGGAACGCGGGCTCGAGGAACTGCAGGAAGACGAGGAGTGCCTCGCCGGCTGCCGGCGCGACGGTGACGACTGGATCGGCACGGACAAGCAGAGCCTGACCTTTCGCTTCCGCTATCCCGAACAGGAGACGAAGCTGCGCGCGGGCAGCCCGGTCCACCTCACGCAGGGCGGCGCGTCGGCCGGAACGATCGTCACCGTGGATGAGGCGGCCCGGCTCGTCACGGTGAAACGTGGCAAACGCAGTGGGCCCCTGCCGGAGGAAGCCAGCTTCATGCCTGGCAAGCCGCTGAAGGTTGATGTTCTGCGCCAAGCCGTGTGGACGGTCGCGGCAGACATGGCGGCAGGCGGTACAGACTTTCCACACATCGCTGCACTGCTGGCTCGCACGCCGCCTCGGCTGGCGGGGCGCGCAACTGGCAGCCCCATCATCGCGGTGGAGGCGCGCGAGGATCCCGCTCGGCTGCTCACATCGGCGATCGCGGCGGTCCGTGCGCTCGATCGTTCCTGGCTTGTGATCCAGGGACCACCCGGGGCTGGCAAGACCTACACGACTTCTCATCTCATCGCGGCGTTGATCGCCGATGGAAAGACGGTCGGTATTGCCTCGAACAGCCACAAGGCGATCGACAACGTGCTTCACGCGGTCGAGAGCCGGCTCCACGAGGCGGGCCAGCCCATCGTGAGGCTCGGGCAGAAGAAGGACAGCGGCGGCGAGGACGGATTTTCGGGTCGCGGTTACGTTGCGAGCGTCGGGGACAACAAGCACATCGACCCAACCCTGCCGATCCTTGCCGGTACCGCGTGGCTGTTTGCCCGCGACGAACTGCGTGCCAGCCGCGACGTGCTGTTCGTAGACGAAGCGGGTCAGGTTTCGCTCGGAAACCTCGTGGCGATGGCGCAAGGCGCGCGCGCGCTCGTGCTCGTGGGCGACCAGATGCAGCTGGCCCAGCCAATTCAGGGCGCACACCCGCGTGCGAGCGGCGCCTCGGCGCTCGATCATCTGCTCGAGGGCCATGCTGTGGTACCACCCGAACGCGGCATCTTCCTTTCGCGCACTTGGCGGATGCACCCAGACCTCTGCAGCTTCGTCTCGGCGGCAGTCTACGATGGGCAGTTGCAGGCAGAGAGCGGCTGCGCCCAACAGCGGCTCGTTCTGGCCCCTGGCGCCCATCCGGCCCTCAAATCCACGGGTCTGGCCTTCCGCCCCGTCGTGCATTCGGGCTGCCGGCAGCGGTCGGAGGAGGAAGCCGACGAGGTTTGCGCTCTCCTCGACAGCCTGCTGAGGCAGCGCGTGGTCGACCGTAGGGGGCACAAGCGTGCGATCACCCTCGACGACGTGTTGGTGGTCGCCCCCTACAACATGCAGGTGAACCTCCTGAAAAGCCGCCTGCCAACAGGCGCACGTGTTGGCACGGTCGACAAGTTCCAGGGGCAGGAGGCGGAGGTGGTTCTGGTCTCGATGGCGACCTCGGGGGCCGAGGACATGCCGCGCGACGCAGCCTTCCTGCTCTCACGCAACCGCTTCAACGTCGCCATCAGCCGGGCGCGGTGTCTCGCCGTTCTCGTCGCCTCACCGGGACTGCTCGATCTCGTGGCCAAGAGCGTCGAGGAGATGCGCTTGGCCAACCTGTTCTGCTGGGCAGAAGAGCATAGCGCGTGCGCCGGCTTGATACCGATGATCCCAGGCATGGATCGCTCGGCAAAGGAGGAGGTATAGTTGCTACGCAGCACCGCAAAGATTGCGGAGCCGATCTCGGGTGATCAGCTCTTTCAGAGACGTGCCCGCGTCGCCCTCCCTTTGCTGGTGCGGCAGGCCGAGCTTCAGCGGCCCATCGTCTACCGCGACTTGGCCGAAGAGCTGGGTATGCCAAACCCCCGCAACCTCAACTATGTCCTAGGCAGCATCGGCAACACCCTCGAGGGCTTGGCCAAATCCTGGCGGGTTAAGATTCCGCCGCTGCAAGCCTTGGTAATAAATCGACAAACAGGATTGCCGGGTGAAGGAATTGCTTGGTTCTTACGCGCGGACAAGTTTGACGAACTCCCCACCAATAAGAAGCGGGCGGTGATCGACGGCGCCCATGCGGCGATCTACGCCTTTCCGCGCTGGAAAGAGATCCTCGATCTGCTCTCCCTGGAGTATCCAACCCCGGATGCGACTGTAGACATTTATGCGGCTGCTCGTTTTGGCGGCGGCGAGGGTGAGCGGCATCGAATATTCAAAGAGCGCGTGGCCAGCCGCCCCGACCTGTTCGGGCTTCCGAAAGGTACACCGGCTGGGCAGATCGAACGGCCCCTGCCCTCCGGTGATCGCCTCGACGTATCGTTTGAGCGCGAAGGCCTGTGGATTGCAGCTGAGGTCAAGACAGCGCAGGCCCCTGAAGCCGACCTCGTTCGAGGCCTATTCCAGTGCGTGAAATACCGCGCCATCCTCGAGGCGGTCGAGCGTGTAAGCGGCGGCGTGCGCGATGTGCGAGCGGTCCTTGTACTTGAGGGGCAGCTCCCAAGCCGGCTGATCCCGTTACGCAATATGCTCGGCGTACGCGTGTACGAGACACCCTTCTTCAGCAAGGGATTGGAAGCCACTTGAAGCCCCATTTTTTGCGTGAAGGGACCAGACACGCTACGTCCCTTCGCGCGCTCACCCAGTAGTCTGCGACTAAGTGTTTGATCCCGCGGTGTGGTGGTACGGTTGACCATCACGTGGCGCGGGATGCGCTATGGGCCAAATTCTTCACGGCAGCGCCCGCACGACGGAGCGGCTGTGTTGAAGGTCAAGCGGTGAGTGGCCGCCATGGCGTACGATCGCGGACGATGGCGTTGAACGTCACCAGGAGCTTTCGCATCACCGCAACAAGGGCAACCTTCCTCGGTCGGCCACGCTGGGTGAGCCGCTCGTAGAAGGGCCGGAAGGGAGAGCCTCGCCGGATCGCGGTCAGCGCAGCCATGTACAGCACACCCCGAACAGATGTTCGCCCGCCTGCGATGGATCGCCGGCCTCGCATCAGGCCTGAGTCACGGTTGATCGGGGCGATACCGACGAGGGCAGCGAGTTGGTGGCGGCCGATGGTGCCGAGTTCGGGTAGCTGAGCCAGAAGCGTTCGTGCCGTGACATCGCCGATGCCAGGCACGGACTTGAGCAAAGCTTCGGTCTCGCACCAGACCGGAGAGGCTTCGATAGCTTGGCCGATCTCGCTGTCGAGCTCCGCGAGCTCCCGCTCCAAGAAGGAGATGTGACGGTTGACCCCTCGTATCAGCTGTTTGTCCACCGCTTGATCGCGGCGATTGGCCTCCATGTTGATCATCCCGATGATCTGTCGCCGCCGGCTCACGAGCTCAGCGAAGTGACGTCTCTCCGGCTCCGGCAGCGGTCTGGCCGGAGGTCTGATGCGCTCGGCAAACAGGGCGATGACCTCGGCGTCGAGCGTGTCGGTCTTGGCCAGACGGCCCATCGCCCTGGCAAAGTCGCGAATCTGGCGTGGGTTGACGATGCAGAGCGGCAGGCCGAGGGCTGCCAGGGCGGCAGCCACGCTTGCCTCGAACCCTCCCGTGGCTTCCAGGACGACCAGGGCAACCGGTAGGCTGTCGAGGCGCCGGGCGAGGGTCTCCAGCCCCTTTTGATCCCGCGCGACATGAAACGCCTCGTCCGAGGGTCTGAGGTGAACGTCGAGGCGGTCCTTAGATACGTCGATGCCGACGAAGACAGTGGGTTGTTCGTCCATGACCCTACCTTGCAAATGCGGGCTCGGGCCCGAGCGGCTGTCCGGGTTCGGGACTGTGGCGGTGAGGGCGGCACCTTGCTCTGTCGCGGGCTTGCGAGCCCGAGGCAAACACGGGCTGACCCTCACCGTGTAGCCTCGCTGGCATCGCTCCAGCGGGCAACTCTAAGATACAAGGCAGTCCGTCGCGCGATACAGCTACGTCAAGAAAGCGTGAGAGCGACGGCCAAACGCTACGGCGTCAGTCCGACGACGATCCGGAATTGGCGTGATCGGGAGACGACAGCCGATGCCGCCATGGGTCCGAAGGAGCCGCGCTCGACCACGCTGACGCCGGAGGAGGAGGTGATGGTCGTCGCCTTTCGGCGGCATACCCTGCTGCCGCTGGACGACTGCCTCTACGGCCTGCAGCCCACGATCCCACATCTGACCCGCTCCAGCCTGCACCGGTGCCTGCAGCGACACGGCATCAGCCGCCTGCCGGAGATCGAAGGCGACAAGCCCGAGAAGAAGCGCTTCAAACAGTATCCGATCGGCTAATTCCACATCAATATCGCACAGGTCAGCACCGGAGAGGGCAAGCTGTCCTTGTTCGTAGCGATCGATCGCACGAGCAAGTTCTCTATCGTTCGTCTGGTCGAGAGTGCCGGCACGATGGAGGCAGCGCAGTTCCTGCGCGATCTGATCATGGCGGTGCCCTACCGCATCCACATTGTCCTGACCGACAACGGCATTCAGTTCACCAACCGCAAGAAGGATACCTATGCCTTCGCGCACATCTTCGACCGCATCTGTGCTGAGAACGATATCGAGCACCGGCTGACCAAGGTGAACCATCCCTGGACCAATGGTCAGGTCGAACGTATGAACCGCACGATCAAGGACACGACGGTCAAGCGCTACCATTACGACAGCCACGAGCAGCTCAGTGGCCAACTCCAGCTCTTTGTGGATGCCTACAACCACGCCCGCCGGCTCAAGACGCTGCACGGCCGGACATCCTACGAACATATCTGCCAAGTCAGGACGAAAAAGCCCGAACGCTTCAGGATCAATCCGTCACACCACATCCCAGGACCATACACCTAGGGCCGAGACGAAACGCATCCTTATCCGTGAGCGGACAACCACTGCTCTGATCGTCGCCAAGCGCGACGGCATGGTGGGTGGGCGAAAAAATGGTAATGACACGTCGGCGGGTCGACACGGCACATAAGCTTCTCACCTCTGGCACGCCCGCCCGTGAGATCGCGCTAACGATCGGTGTATCAGTTGCCACTCTTTATCGACATCCTCCCGCTCCAGTTCAGGAAACAATCAGCGTTCGATGTCAGAACGATCTGTGAAGAGCGCCTCATCCAATGCAATACCAAAAGCACTACAACCCGAGCGGTGCCAGCACGAAGGCGTAAGGCTGCACTATGATAATCAACCGACTCGTCCTGCGAGACTTTCGGGGGTTCTCGCGTGAAACCATCGACTTTGACGAGCGACTAACTGTGCTTGTCGGAGCGAACGGTGCTGGAAAGACGAGCGTGCTGGACGCGATTTCGATCCTATTAGATCAATATTCAGCACGTCTCCTGTACGCGCGCGCTACTGCTCGGCGACTGAGTGACGGAGATACACGCATAAATGCGCCTGAGACTCGAATAACGCTTGAGGTCACGGAGGATTGCAAGACGTACCGCTGGACACTTGCGAAGCAGGGTAGCCGTGAGCGCATACTGAAGCCTAAATCCAGCGAGTTTGAGGACCTGAACCAACTCGTTCGCCATATTGCTGACTCGGCTGAAAGTGAGCAATATTATTTAACGGACGTCAGTCTTCCGGTTTATTACGACCAACGCCGGGCTTTAGCTGATATACCCAAACGTAAGTCAGGTTCTGCGAAGCATGGCGCACGGGACGCATTCTCGGAGAGCCGTGAGAGGTCCGGCCTAGATTTTCGTGGATTCACCTATTGGTTCCAGGAGCGGGAGAGCGAGGAGCTCCGCCGGCAACGGCGTGATGCGACGTACCGAGACCCCCAGCTAGAAACAGTTCGCCGATCCATTGAAGCGGCAACAGGACTTTCGGAGTTAGGCTATCGTACGATTCCCCCTCGCGGGCTCACAATTAGAAAGGGAGAGACCGAGCTCCATATTGAGCAGCTGTCTACAGGCGAGCGGACATTTCTATCGATAGCTGGTGATCTGGCTCGTCGTCTTGCTATGATTTCCAGCGAAGGGAATGAATCTCGGCTAGGTCGCGCTATCGTTCTTATAGATGAGGTCGAACTTCATCTGCATCCACGATGGCAGCGCAAAGTCATGCCATGGCTTTTGGGGGCATTCCCAAATTGCCAGTTTATCGTGACGACACATTCACCGCAGGTGGTGGGAGAGATTTCCGCGCAACACCTTCGGGTCTTGAGTTTTTCGTCTAGAGGAAGCCGGGTCGGCCAGGTCGCTGCAACTCGGGGCCGCGACAGTAACTTCATTTTGGCTAGTGCGTTAGGTGCCGAGGAGCGGAGCGCAGCAGCTCGCTCCGCGCTTAAGGCGGTTGAGGAGGCTCTCGCCCGAGACAACGTCCAACAGGCCCAAGCTGCCCTTGAGGCTGCTGCGATAGTCATCGAGGGTTCCGCCCCGGAGTTAGCAATCGCGGAAGCGCGCATCCAGCGTCGAGCGAAGAGAGCGCAGTGAGAACAATTACGAAGGGGGTCCCCCCTAATGAATTCCAAGCATGGCTGGAGCTAGCGAATGAGGAATGGGTCCCAACGTATAAGAACTTACGTGGCCGGCCGATGTTGGCTGCCCGCGAGTCCCTACTTCGGGAGCATGGCTACCTTTGTACCTACTGCGGGAGATCCGTAGCTTCAGATGGAAGCGACAGCCACATAGAACATTTCTTTCCACAGAGTAAGTTCAAAGATTGGTCCGTCGAGTGGTGGAATCTCTTTGTATCATGCGGGAGAGCTAACACCGACTTGCTCCCCGCGACTTGTGGCACAAAAAAAGGCGATTGGAGCCCCATCTCGAATTTCATATTTCCGTCGTCACTCGACTGCGAAAGGCGCTTTCGCTATGACGGATTGGGTGACATTGCGCCTAAGCTCGCGACGGATGCGGCGGCTGCGGAGATGATCGTTCGGCTCGCGTTGGATAATGAAGCATTAAGTCTCGAAAGACAGCAGGTTATCGCCGCGCTAGAGGCTGACGTCACCAGTGGCGAGCTTACCGTGGCATCGTTTCCGCAGGAGATTGAACGTTGGCGGACTCCAGATCCAGAGGGCAGGCTCAAGGCGTTCAGTCAGGTAGCAGCTCGGTATCTTGAAGACGAGTCCGTGTGAAGGAGGCAAAAGATTTCGGCAAGCTCCGCAGGCACCCACCGCGCAGATCCCTAGAACTGCATGGTGGACGCGAAAGGGTGGGGCATCGTAATAGGTTGGATAGCGAGCGAGGCAATGGGGCACGGGGACGTGGTGCGAACGATGGGGGTTTCTGAAGGCGAGGGCGTCGATCATTGTCTCGCCTAACGAACTTGATCCAGCGGGCAAAAGTGCTGGACTCGAACCTCGGTACCGAACTCGAGCAGGAGTTCAAGGCCATTGCGTCCCGTCGCGCTTTCGGCCTGAACTTCGAACGCCACCAGCCAGAAACGGTCGAGTTGTCTGGTCGTGCGATACGGAAGGGAAGCAAGGTTCGCATCCTGCCGGAGCGCGGAACACTGGCCGCTGGCGCGGCCGCCCTTTGGCGCGTGCAGGGAATAGAAGGCGTGGGTACCGACCGAGAGGGGGTGCTTACGCCGCTCGATACTCCAAGTGCACCGGCGGTAAGATCCTCAATTAGAGACTTAGTTGCTGTCGCTGAGTTCAGAGATAGCATATACCCTGGGCTTGTAAGCACTGGCAGCTCAGGTCAAGGTGGGGATAAGCCGTGTCACGTAGTTATAAATGGCGAAAACTATCACGCACTCCAAGCATTGCTGTTTACTCACCGGGCCTGCGTTGATGTAATTTATATCGATCCACCCTATAATTCCGGTGCACAGGACTGGAAGTATAACAATAACTATGTAGAGAAAGACGACCTCTACCGCCACTCTAAATGGCTTGCCATGATGGAGAGGCGCCTTTTACTCGCCGCAGATCTGCTGAAACCCGACAATAGCGTCATGATCGTCGCGATCGATGATAAGGAGGTGGCGCGCCTTTCGTTGTTGCTCGAGCAGGTCTTCCCACAGGCAAGGATCGAGATGATCACCTCCGTGATCAATCCTCGTGGTAAGTACCGCCAAGGCGAGTTCGGACGTTGTGAGGAATACTTGTTTTTTGTAGCTTTCGGTCAAGCGCGAGTCTTGGGTGAGCCCGACGAAGACTTTGGAACGGGTGCGCATGTGGCCTGGAGGACCCTCCGCCGAAGCGATCTGAGTTCACGGCGCGGAACTCCAAAAGGGGGAACAGGCCAGTTTTTTCCGATTTATGTGGACGCGTCAGGCGCGATACGGGCGATTGGTGACGCTCTGCCGCACTCTGTTCCGAGAAGTGCAGTGCCCGGTCAACCTGGTTGCACAACTGTGTTTCCCATGCGCGATGACGGTACCGAAATGAATTGGGGCCTAACCGCGCCTTCACTCAAAGGGCTAATTGCGAAGGGATATGTACGGGTGGGCCGGCATACGCCTAGCAAAGCTCAGCCCTACGAGATTTCCTATCTGACTTCTGGTCGAATAGAAGACATTGAATCTGGGCGAGCACAAGTTGTGGGCGCCAACCCAGATGGAAGCGTGATCGCTCGATATGTAACTCACAAAGTG
This sequence comes from Methylorubrum extorquens, assembly GCF_024169925.1. Lineage (NCBI taxonomy): Bacteria > Pseudomonadati > Pseudomonadota > Alphaproteobacteria > Hyphomicrobiales > Methylobacteriaceae > Methylorubrum > Methylorubrum extorquens. Next base: position 1,533,659 of record NZ_JALJXF010000001.1, on the reverse strand, counting down.
AAGATGCCGACCTCGACATGGCTGAGGCAATCGCACAATGCTGAGATCTACGGAACCGATTTATTGAAGGCCTTGATAGGGGAGCGGAATTTTCCATTTCCCAAAAGCTTGCACGCTGTTGAAGACTGCCTGCGGTTGTATATAGCAGATAAGCCGAACGCAGTCGTTCTCGACTTCTTTAGTGGGTCGGGAACAACTGCTCATGCGGTGATGCGACTCAATAGACAGGATGGTGGACGTAGGCAAAGTATTTCCGTCACGAATAACGAAGTAGGTCCCGCAGAGAATGCGGCGCTCCGGATGGCTGGTCATCGACCGGGTGACCCCGAGTGGGAGGCGCAAGGAATATGCGAGCTCATCACAAAACCCCGCATCCGGGCTGCGATAGAAGGAAAGCGCCCCGACGGTTCGCTCCTGGAGGGCGAATACAAGGCCAACGATAGCTTCCCAATGGCGGATGGCTTCCAAGAGAACGCGGAGTTCTTTACTTTGACCTACGAGACAGAGGTCACGGTGAAACATGATCTCGCCTTTGAGCGCATCGCGCCGTTGCTGTGGATGCGAGCCGGCAGCCAAGGGCGGCGAATTGATGCTATTCCAACGTGCGGGTGGGATGTTGCCGAAACATACGCGATCTTATCCGACTTAGACCAAGCTTCAATATTCTATAAGGCAATCGCGGGCAGCGGTATACGAATATGCTTCATCGTCACTGACGATGATGGACTATTTCAGTCTGTCGCGGGACGCCTGCCGGCAGGTGTCGAACCTGTTCGTCTATATGAAGCTTATCTTTCCAACTTTCGTATGTCTGCTGGTCGGTAGATATGAAATTCACCCTCAAAGACTATCAGGACGATGCGGTTCGGGACGTCCTCCACAATCTACGCAAAGCCGCCCAGCGCTGGCGTGAGGATGGTGAGCGAAGCGCATTCTCTCTGACTGCGACAACCGGCGCGGGAAAGACCGTGATGGCCGCGGCAGTTTTCGAAGCCTTGTTCTTTGGGGACGAAGCGCTGGGATTCGAGCCTGACGCTGGCGCTGTCGTGATTTGGCTTAGCGATGATCCGTCCCTCAATGAGCAATCTCGCTTCCGTCTGCGCGAGGCATCAGATCGAATTCCGATCTCTAGCTTGGTTACCATTCAAAATACCCTCAATCGAGACAAGCTCGAAGCACGGAAGGTGTATTTTTTAAATACACAGAAGCTCGGTAGATCGAGTCTTTTAGTGCGGGGCGCCGACGACAGTATTGTGGGCGGAAGTCTTGGCGTTCGGCAGGGAATCATGCCAGATCTGCGCTCTTTCACCATTTGGGACATAATTCAGAACACAATCGACGATCCAAGTCTCACTTTGTATTTGGTCCTTGATGAAGCCCATCGAGGAATGAAGGCGTCGGGCCGGCCTTCGCCCGACGAACGTCCAACGATTGTCAAAAGACTGATTAACGGTGCGGGCTCAACAGTTGGTGTCCCCGTCGTTTGGGGGATTTCAGCTACGGTAGAGCGCTTCAACGCTGCTATAGCCGACATGAAGGATCGCTCTACTCTCCCAAACGTAGTGGTCGACAGTCTAAAAGTTCAGGCTTCTGGACTCCTGAAGGATACCATCATTCTTGATGTTCCGAAGGAGGCCGGTCAGTACGATACAGTTCTCGTGCGGCGAGGCACAGAGAAGCTGAAGGCGATTTCGGAAGCTTGGGACCGTTATGCATATGAGCAAAGGCTGGCGAATCCGGTTGTCCCGCTCATGGTACTGCAAGTTCCGAATACACCAGATCACGTAGAGATCGGCGCAGCTATTAATGTAATATATCAAAACTGGCCGGGTTTACCAGATGACGCAATAGCTCACGTTTTTGGTGATCACACACCGCAGTCTTTCGGTCCGTTCACTGTTCCCTATATATCTCCGGAACGCGTTCAAGAGTCTGCGTGGGTGCGCGTGCTAATCGCAAAGGATGCGATAAGCACTGGTTGGGATTGTCCGCGGGCCGAGGTCATGGTGTCCTTCAGACCAGCTAAGGACAAGACACATATTACGCAGCTCCTTGGGCGTATGGTTAGGACACCCCTAGCTCGGCGTATACCTGGCAATGAGCGGCTGAATTCAGTCGACTGTCTTCTTCCGTTCTTCGACGCGCGTTCAGTGAAGGAGGTGGCCGCAGCTCTGATGTCAGCCGTGGATAGCGGCGAAGACCTTCCCGAGCGGCGCGTTCTCATCAATCCAAGAGAAATGAAGCCGAATCGAGCTATCGCTTCGGCAGTCTGGGACAAGCTTCAGTCGCTTCCGTCGCAGTCGCTGCCGCGACGCCAAGCTCGCCCCGTTAAGCGGCTCTTGTTACTTGCTCACGAGCTTGCATCGGACGGTCTGCTGCTTGGTGCTGGTAAGCTGGCGAGCGCTGAGATGCACAAATCACTTGACGCTGCCAATATTCGTTACAGAGATCAAATTGCTGTCGCCAAAGACAGTGTCCTTACGGTAGAAGGAAAGAGCCTTCGAGCTGAATTGCACTCGAGCCGGATGTCATTCCATGACTTTATAGAAGCCTCCGACGCGGCAGTCATCGAGGCTGCCTACCGGAAATCGGCAAGGATTATAGGTGCGGATCTCGCGAAGACCTATAGCGAGCACTTGGCACTCACGATCGGTGATGGTGAAATTGACGAGGACTCTTTGCTGGAGGCGCATGCTGCGGTCGCGGCCTTGGGATTGGTGCCGGAGGTAGTCCAATATCTCGAGGAGGAAGCTGATAAGCAGGCTAGTGCTTGGCTAGCAGCTTATCGCATCCGGATCAAAGACTTGGGTGATGATCGTCAAGACGCTTACCGGCTCATTCGGGAAATGAGTCCGACTCCGATGGACGTTGATATTGCAAAGCCGAAGCTATGGATGCAGCCAACTGTAACGCGTGACGTTGATGGATCAGAAGCGGAGCTTCCACGGCACAAGAAGCATCTGATGTGCGACGAGGACGGCCTTTTCCCTGAACAACTAAACGCATGGGAGACGGAAGTCCTCAATATGGAGCTGAAGCGCGAGAGGACCGTGGCTTGGTACCGCAATCCTCCTCGTGCGAGCCAAGACTCTCTAGGCGTGATCTACGAGGACGATGGCTCTCTGAAAATTACTCGGCCCGACTTTGTATTTTTCTCGGAAAGTCCTGACGGTGAGATCGTCGCGGACATCGTTGACCCACACAGCATTCACCTAAGCGATGCCGCATCTAAACTGCGCGGTATGGCGAAGTACGCTCAGCGTCACCAGGAATCCTACCGGCGCGTCGACGCAATCGCTAAGGTTGGCGATAGGTACCGGGTTCTTGATCTGACTGAGCAATCGGTGAGGGCAGCTGTCCACAGCGCGGTCTCGGTCCAGGCGCTCTACGAAAGCGCGGCGGCTTCTGACTACCTTCCTTAGCCAACGCAGTGCAGCGGTTCTAAATTAATCGTAAAAAGGATTAGAACATCGCCGGCCTCCTGCGCGCGTTCTAGTGGTGCGAGTCTAACACTTGGTGCCCGCGCCTTGCGGCCTGGATGATGCGATCCGGGTCGGCGGTCCAGGTGAAGGGCTTGGGGTCGCCGTTGCTCTCGGCGATGAAGCGTTTGATGGCCGCCTGTACCTCGATCAGCGATCCGAACACGCCGCGTCGCAGGCGGCGTTTTGCGAGCTTGGCGAAGAAGCCCTCAACGGCGTTGAGCCACGAGGCTGAGGTCGGGGTGAAATGGAAGGTCCAGCGTGGGTGGCGATCGAGCCAGGCGCGGACCTTCGGGTGCTTGTGAACGGCATAGTTGTCCAGGATCGCGTGGACGATCTTGCCCGCCGGAACCGCCGCCTCGACCGCGTTGAGGAAACGGATGAACTCCTGATGCCGGTGGCGCTGCATGCAGCGGCCAATCACCTTGCCCTCCAGGATGTCCAGAGCGGCAAACAGGGTCGTCGTGCCGTGGCGCTTGTAGTCGTGGGTGCGCGTCGTCGGCTGGCCCGGCTTCATCGGCAACGGGGCCTGCGTGCGGGCGAGCGCTTGGATCTGGCTCTTCTCGTCGACCGAAAGCACGACGGCATGGGCGGGCGGATCGACGTAGAGCCCGACGACGTCACGCAATTTGGCAGCGAAGGCCGGGTCGGTAGAGAGCTTGAACTGCCGGACCCGGTGTGGCTGTAGGCCGTGCCTCCGCCAGATCCGCTGCACCGACGAAATGCTTATGGCTGTGACCTTGCTCATGGCGGCGGCCGTCCAATGCGTGGTCTCGCCGGGCGGATCTTCCTGCGTCAGAGCCACAACACGCGCCGCCACCTCCGGCCCCAGCGGCGGGATGCGCGCCGGCCGCGTCTTGTCTCGCAGGAGCCCTTCGACGCCCTCCTGCGCGAAGCGGTCCTGCCAGCGCCAGACCGCCGTCTTGGACACGGCCGCCTCACGCATGATCGCGTGCGTCCCGATCCCATCGGCGCTCAGCAGCACGATGCGAGCGCGCCAAACGTGCTTCTGCGGAGTGTTTCGATCCGCGACCAGGGCCTCTAGCCGAAGGCGATCCGAGGCGGAGAGCGTGAAAGAGATGTCACTGCGCATCCCACGAGACTCGCAGGACGGACTTCAAACCGGAACCCCGGACGGACTCAACCGTCAGGGCTGAACCACTAGGATGCCGAAAGTCAGGCTGGCATTCCTATAAAAATCGTAGCCGCGGTAGTGATCCGCCTAAGGGTATGGCCTGCTGGCCAGTGAGGATCCCCCGGATTTTGGTCCGGCCGAGAGGTGAGCTTCCGGTTCTGTGACAGGTTGGTTGGCGAAGGCGTGGTGCGGGAAAGCAATTTGTACCTCTTGAGCGACGACGGTGACCGCTAGGTCCAAAGGGACGGCCTGCAGAATTGTTGCCTCGCCCAGAGCAGCGAGCCTCCCGCAGCTTCTCGCTAGTGCCCGACTGCGAAGCCGCCAGATGATTCCGTTCAGGACCCGCCGGTCGTCCACGCGCTCATTGCCGCGCACGCCCGTCGGCAACAGGGGCTCGATCACCGCCCACTCCGCATCCATCAGGTCAAACCGCGCCATCCAGACCCCTCCTGCTCAGAGGGCTAACGAGGCCGCGGCTCAACCGTGCCAGCCATTATGGGTTCGCGGCCTAGACCGGCAGCGGGCGCCGCACTGCATCTTGCGCCATGCCGGAACAAGCAAGAACTCCGGCTCAAGCTCGCCGTGTTGATCGCGGCGGGCGAGTTCGGATCGGGCGATGCGACCGCGTTTCCATGGTGGTGTCTGCGGTGCTCACCGCCGACAACGAAACTTCATCGTTCTAGCAGGAGCAAGAAGCTTGAGCCTAATAGGCGGTGCGGGGGAAATCGATGGCGAGCTCGCTGCAGGCTCGCGGCGGGAGGATAACCAGTGCGCCGCGGGCTAGATGGCGCGACCGATCCCCTTGCTGCTGCTCCACCCTGCTGCTACACATCCTGTGACGGCAGCGAGGCTAAGCGTCTGCAGAAGCTTATGTTTTCTTGCGTCGGTCTGATGGATCCGTATCCAGGTCCCCCAGCCATTTAAGCTCCTGAGTCATCCAGCTTATCAACCTTCTCATGCAGTCTCTCTGCGTGGTGATCCTGTCGCTACGATCCGCTGCTGCAAAGCCTGTCCGATGGACGGCGAAGGAGCAGGGTGTCGGCCTATGGGGCCGAACGATTTAGGTCGCTCGCGCGGATGTCCTGGTCGTCGCAGGCGGCGCTAGGGACGTCTCGGTTGTGACCTTCCGAAGCGGAGCAATTGCGTGTTCCTACTCAATCGGCACGAAGACAACCTCTGACGAGGGGAAGCCGCATGTCGTTGGTCTGGGACGGCGTGACAACCGATGGTGTGCTGAACGCGGGGAGTGCAGCCGAACGGCATCGGCTGGCGGATGCGGCCAAGGCCTATGACTGGGCGACGGTGCTGACTCTGCTGCGCGACCACCCCGAACTCGTGAATACGACGCGGCCCGGTGGTCTCTCACTGTTCGCGCCCCTCCACCAGGCCGCACATGGGAACGCGCCACCGAGTATCCTTGAGGAACTGATCCGGTTACGGGCCTGGCGGATGCTCCAGAACGCGCGCGGTGAGCGGCCCGTCGATGTCGCAGAGCGTTGCGGCCACGCGCGCGCCGTCGAGATCCTGCGTCCAATCCTGCTCCGCCGCGTGCCGACGGGTGTCCTTGCGACAATCCAGACACATTTCCACGCCGTAATCCGTGGCCGGGCCGACGACCTCGTTCGCAAGTCCGGCCTCCGCCTTCCGGAACTGGGACCGCTGCTTGAGCTTCAGGGCGACGAACCGATCTGGTTTGCTGTGCCCGGCATGTATGGCGGTTTTGCCTATCGCCTCCTTTCGGACGGCGTAGAGGCCGTGCTCGTTGCGGAGAGTTGGTGCCGCATCGTCGGCGGCTCCGGGCAGCGACATGAGATCACCTCGACGGGAAGTCGTTTGGTCGAGGAAGGCTTCGTCTAGCGAGGCATCGGGGCCTGCCGAAAAGCGCCCAGGTTCCGCGAAGCCGAGTGAGTGCGCCAATCTCTCGTCGGCTTCCTCCCCGTTCGAGGCGGCTTGGAAATTCACGCGGCTGGCCTCTACTTCGAGGATCTGTCGAACCAGATCATCCGGAACGATGCCGTCGCACGCCTGCTGACCTCCCCGAACGTCATCGTGACCGGACATCAAGCCTTCTTCGCAGCGTGAGGCGCCGGCGGCGATTGCGGCGACCATCATCGCGAATCTGTCCTGCTTCGAGAAGCAGGGCGTTCCGCGGTATCCCGTATCGGTCGAGTGCTTCGCCTGATTGCGGCTGCTGACGCGTCGATCACCGATGTCCGGCAGGGCTCTGCCCTGGACCCGCGAAAGGACTTGTCCTGTCGGAGCCGGTATCGTCGGTCGCGCCGAGATGCGCGACCAAGTGCTCGGCGAGTTGGCGGGCGTGCGGCGGGAGCGCTGCGAAACTGCGGGCGCAGAGCCTGAGGCGGCGTACGGTCCAGGGCTCGTCGATCGGGATCGCGCGGATCGCCAGCGTTTCGGCCGCGCGCCGCGCTGCCGCTTCGGGCACGATCGCCACGCCGACGCCGCGCTCGACCATGCGGCAGACCGCATCGAGCCCGTTCAGGCGCACCCGGAGCTTGAACGGACGGCCGGCGCGGGCGGCGTGGGTCGCCAGATGCGCCTGCAGCGCCCGGCCATGGCTGAGGCCGACCAGAGGCTCGTCCAGCACCTCCCGGAACGCGACGCCGCTCCGCTGGGCCAGGGCATGGCCCGCCGGTACGGCGAGCACGATCCGGTCGAGATGGAGCGGCCGGGTTTCGAGTGCGCCAAGATCGGTCGTATCAGCAACGATGCCGATATCGGCAAGCCCGCCGGCCAGGGCATCGACGGTCTCGCGGCTTGTGCGCTCCTCGAGATCGATGTCAACGCTGGGATGGGCCGCAAGGAAGCCGGACAGCGCATCAGGCAGGAAGGCGGCGACCGCTGCGGTGATCGACAGCAGTCTCACATGGCCGCGAAGGCCCCGTGCGTACTGGCCGAGTTCGCCACGCATCTGTTCGAGCTGGCCGAGCACGAGCCGGGCGTGATGCACCACGGCGAGGCCCGCGGGTGTCGGCCGTACCCCGCGGGCATGGCGCTCCAGCAGCGGCACGCCGCCATCCGACTCCATGCCGCGGATGCGCTCGCTCGCCGAGGCGAGCGCCAGCCCGGCCCGCTCGGCGCCACGGGTGATGCTCTCCGCCTCGACGACATGAAGGAACAGACGCAGGTCGGTCAGATCGAAGCGCATGGAGCATCGTCCCGAAAGGCGGCCGCTGGTTTTCGGAAGAAGACGATGCAGAAACAAAAAGCCAGAGCATCGTCGGCGAGGCTGCATCCCGCGGCAAGGGCTTCGGCTCAGCCGAAGGCTGATACGGGCCAGTTCCGCATTGTCGCGCGCCGTCGCGCTGCGAAAATCGGCTCATGGCACGTGACGCACAGACGACGACCCGCTGGGGCAACGCCCGGCTCGAAACGGCGGCCCTTCTCCTCGCGGGGTTCACCGCGCTGGTTGCCATAGCTCGCTCCGATGCCGGCCCGCGTACCTGCACCGCCATGCCGCCGGTCGCGGTCGCCCGGCCCAAGCCTGCCGCCGCGCCGCTCTCCGCGAAGGAGACTGAGGCGGAGGCCGCGCGGCAGGCGGTCCTGCGCGACATGCAACTCCACGACTGACCCTGATTGCCGCTTTTACCCCCCTCCCCCGATCAGAACGTGCTCATGACGTTTTCCATGGACCTCCTCCCCCTCGCCGTGGGGGCGTCGGCTTTCCTGCTTGCGGGCTTTGTCAAGGGCATGGTCGGGCTCGGCCTGCCGCCCGTCGCCATGGGCCTGCTGAGCCTCGTCATGGCGCCGGTCCAGGCCGCGGCCCTGCTCGTCGTGCCGGCCTTCGTCACCAATGTCTGGCAGCTCGCCGCGGGCCCCCGCTTCGGCACGCTGCTGCGCCGGCTTTGGCCGATGCTGGCGGCGAGCGTCGTTGGCACCCTGGTCGCGGCGGGGATCCTTCACGGGAATTACGGCGCGGAAGCCACGGTCTTCCTTGGCCTCGCTTTGATCGCCTACGCCGTGATCGGTCTTGCCGCCCTGCGGCTCCACGTTCCGCCGGGCATGGAGCGCTGGCTCGGGCCAATCGTCGGCGCGGCGACGGGCTTGGTGACGGCGGCCACCGCCGTCTCCTCGTTCCCCTCCGCGCCCTATCTCGGGGCGCTGGGCCTGTCCAAGGACGACCTGATCCAGGCGCTGGGGCTCTCCTTCACCGTCTCCACTGTCGCACTCGCCATCGCTCTGGCCGGGGGCGGCGCCCTCTCGCTCAGCGTTGCGGGCACCTCCCTCATCGCCCTCGTCCCGGCCCTGCTCGGGATGGCGCTCGGCGGCTGGGTGCGGGGGCGCGTCAGCGAGCGGGTGTTCCGCCGCTGCTTCTTCGTCGGATTGCTGGGCCTCGGGCTCCACCTCGCCCTGCGGCCGCTGTTCTGAGCGGCGCGACCAAGAGCATCGTCTTTACCCCGAAAGCCGGCGCCCACCTTTCGGGACGATGCCCTACGGTTCGACCTTCCGGAGCACGAGGGGCACGCCGATCTCGGGGTCGCGGCGCCAGCGTCCCTCCCCGGTCGCCACGAGGCTCACCGCGTGGCCGCGTCGCGCCTTCAGCGTCAGATGACCGTTGGCGAAGCGCCAGCTCACAGGATCGAACACCGTGATCCCGCTGTCGCGGCAATCCGGAAGCACCCGCACGGGGGCGGTGTCCTTGCCGGCCTCGAGGGGCAGCGCGAATTCGAGGCGGCAGACATCCTTCTGCTCGGCACGATCGAGGGCGTAGAGGCCCGGAGCCGGGCCCTCCGCCGGCTTCTCCGGCACGGCGGCCGAGGCGGGCGCGTCGCTCCCCAGCGCATTCGCCGCAGGCGTGACGGTGGCCGCGCCGGGGGCGGGCGGCAGCATCGCCGCGATCTGCAGCGGCACGAGGTTGTAGCGCTCGCCGTTCTCGGCGGTGGCCCCGAGGCTCATCCCGTCCGGGTTCTTGGCGAAGGCCAGCACCGGCCGCAGGTTCCGATCCACGAGGCGCAGGCCCTCGCCCGTGAACAGCCAGCCGCCGATGCCGGCCATGAGCGGCAGAGCCCGGCGGCAGCCGGCGGGAAAGCGCGCCGCGCGCCCGCTCGGGCCGGTCTCCATGGCCAGCGTCAGCACGCAGCGCCGCCGCCCGCCCTCCAGGGACAGATCCCAGGTGCCTGCCGCTCCTGCCAGGGTCTCGGGCAGGGTCGCGAGCCCGGCGGGTGCGCCGGCTCCTCCCTCGGCCGGCATGACCGGGGGCGCGGGCTCCGCGGCGGGTGGGCTCTCCTGCGCCCGGGCCGCACTCGGCGGCAGGGCGGCCAGTGCGGCGACCAACGCTGCGATCAAAACGCCTGCCCGTGCCATGCGCGTCATCGTCGGGCCCCTCATCGCTGGCCCTTCCAGGGCGTTTCCGGCACGGGCGTCACCGGCCCCTTGCCATCGAACCACGAAAACAGGTTGTCGATGAGCAGTCGGCCCATCGCCGCACGGGTGTGGTGCGAGCCCGAGCCGACATGCGGCAGCAGCACGGTTCGATCGAGATCGATCAGCGCCTGCGGCACTTGCGGCTCGTTCGCGAACACATCGAGCCCCGCCCCGAGGATCGTTCCCGCTTGCAGCGCGGCGATCAGCGCCGCCTCGTCGATGACGCTGCCGCGGGCGATGTTGACGACGATGCCGTCAGGCCCGAGCGCGGCCAGCACCCCGGCATCGACGATCCCGTTCGTGTCGAGGCCCCCGGGGGCGGCGACGATCAGCGTGTCGACCGCCTGCGCCAGCCCGAGCAGGCTGCCGTGATAGGTATAGGCGACATCCGCCTGCGGCGTGCGCCCGTGATAGGCGATCCGCACGCCGAACCCTTCGAGCCGCTGGGCGATCGCCCGCCCGATCCGCCCGAGCCCGAGGATGCCGACCCGGCGCCCCCGCAGGCTCGTGGTGAGCGGGAAGCTGCCCTCCCGCCAGCGCCCGGCGCGCAGGTAGCGGTCGGCCTGCGGGATCTGGCGAAGGGTGGCGAGCAGGAGGCCCAGCGCGAGATCGGCCACCTCGTCGGAGAGCACGTCCGGCGTGTGCGTGACGACGATGCCGCGGCGATGCGCCTCGACTGCATCGATCGTGTCGTAACCGACGCCGAAGCTCGCCACGATCTCGAGCTGCGGCAGCCGGTCGAACAGCCCCGCATCGATCGGGCACATGGCACCCGCCGCGAGCCCCCGGATGCGTGGCCCCACCGCGTCGAGGAAGGCCTCGCGGTCGGGCGCCTCCTCCAGGCGGTGCAGGCGGAAACGCTCGGCGAGCCGTTCGGCCACATCGGGGCGGGTCTGCCGGATCAGGAGGATGTCGGGCGTCTCGGCTGGTGGCACCGGCTTACGGACTCCCAGAGGTCGGCAAAGAAGAAATCAACAAAGGAGTGGCCGGGAGTATCGCTGCGGCGCGTGCCGGTCCAGCCGGTGGGGCGAGTGGGCCGCAAAAGTGTCATGCGCGCCGCATGTGCGCGGCCACCCTTCCGAAATCGCCCGAGGAGCATTACACAAGAGGTCTTCCGGATACTCCCCACGATCCGGCCGCATGGTTTCCCGCGGCCCGGTCGAGGCGTTTTCCGCGATGGAGCCTTCAACCCGTCAGAATAGCTGCACCATGACCGCGCCGCGCACCCTCTACGACAAGATCTGGGACGACCACGTCGTCGATGTCGAGCCGGATGGCTCCGCCCTCCTCTACATCGACCGTCACCTCGTGCACGAGGTGACGAGCCCCCAGGCGTTCGAGGGGCTTCGCGTCGCCGGTCGCGGGGTGCGCGCGCCGCACAAGACACTGGCGGTGGTCGATCACAACGTCCAGACCTCGGACCGCTCCAAGGGCATTGAGGATCCCGAGAGCCGCACGCAGCTCGAGGCGCTCGCCGAGAACGTGCGCGACTTCGGCATCGAGTTCTACGACGCCCTCGACCAGCGCCAGGGCATCGTCCACATCATCGGGCCGGAGCAGGGCTTCACCCTGCCGGGCCAGACGATCGTGTGCGGCGATTCCCACACCTCGACCCACGGCGCCTTCGGGGCGCTCGCCCACGGCATCGGCACCTCGGAGGTCGAGCACGTCCTCGCCACGCAGACGCTGATCCAGCGCAAGGCCAAGAACATGCGGGTGACGGTCGACGGCACCCTGCCGCGGGGCGTCAGCGCCAAGGACATCGTGCTCGCCATCATCGGCGAGATCGGTACCGCCGGCGGCACCGGCCACGTCATCGAATATGCCGGCGAGGCGATCCGCGCCCTCTCGATGGAGGGCCGGATGACGATCTGCAACATGTCGATCGAGGGCGGCGCGCGCGCCGGCATGGTCGCCCCCGACGAGACCACCTACGCCTACGTCAACGGCCGTCCGAAGGCGCCGAAGGGCGCGGCGTTCGACGCCGCCCGCCGCTACTGGGAGAGCCTGGCCACCGACGAGGGCGCGCATTTCGACCGCGAGATTCGTCTCGACGCCGCGAACCTCCCCCCGCTGGTCTCCTGGGGCACTTCGCCCGAGGACATCGTCTCGATTCTCGGCACGGTGCCCGATCCGGCCCAGATCGCGGATGAGAACAAGCGCCAGTCCAAGGAGAAGGCGCTGGCCTATATGGGCCTGACGCCGGGCACGCGGATGACCGACGTCACCCTCGACCGGGTGTTCATCGGTTCCTGCACCAACGGCCGCATCGAGGATCTGCGGATCGTCGCCAAGATGGTCGAGGGTCGCAAGGTGCATGACGGCGTCTCGGCGATGGTTGTGCCGGGCTCCGGCCTCGTAAAGGCGCAGGCCGAAGCCGAGGGGATCGACCGCATCCTCAAGGATGCCGGCTTCGACTGGCGCGAGCCCGGCTGCTCGATGTGCCTTGGCATGAACCCGGACAAACTGCGGCCGGGCGAGCGCTGTGCCTCGACTTCGAACCGCAACTTCGAGGGCCGCCAGGGCCCGCGCGGGCGCACCCACCTCGTCTCCCCGGCGATGGCGGCGGCGGCGGCGGTGGCGGGCCGCTTCGTCGACATCCGCGAGTGGCGCGGCTGAGCCGCGCCCCGACGCGCGGCACGGGCGTGTTGCCCCCGCGCCGCGCGAATCCCCCCGCTTCAGGATTTTTGACCGGCGGCAGCGAAACAGCGATTGACGCCTTCGCCGCCGCCCCCTAAACGAACCCCATCGCCGACCGGCAACGGTCCGGCGCCCAGGTGGCGGAATTGGTAGACGCGCTGGTTTCAGGTACCAGTCTTGCAAGAGGTGAAGGTTCGAGTCCTTTCCTGGGCACCATTCGATCTCCAAGTTGTTGAGGTCCCTGGTCTTCTAAATTTTGATCCCGTACCTTGTCGAAGGGTGCGGGATTTTTTCTTGCCTGACGGGCGAGCTTCGCCCGGTTGGCAGTGCGCGTGTAGATCGCGCTTTCCCGGCTTCCATCGGCTCATCCAAACAGCGCGTTGAGCTGCGCTTCCGTGGCTCCGTCCTCGGCCGTGCGGCGAGCTCCGGCCTTGCGAAGACCATGCGCTGATCCGGGGCAGCCGGCTGTACGGCAGACCTTGCCGAACCACGTGCCGAACGACTCCTTGGTGAAGGGCCTGTCGCGCTCAGTTGCGATGAAGGTCAATTCACCCGTCGGCGCCGCAGCGATCGATGCAGCCAGCGCCGGCAGGATCGGCGCGGCCACCACACCATGCCTGTCTTCTCCGTCCGGATTGTGAGGTTGCCACCACGGACGTGCGGGCGCCCGAGGCGCACGGCATCGCCGCAGCGCAGGCCGGTGTAGAGCAAGAGGTCGAAGGCGAGGCGCTGATGGGTTCCGAGGGGACGCGGCGCTGGCCTCCCTCGTCCGTCACAACCCCCAGGGCCGCCTCGTCCCGCCCGACGAGGTCGCCGGTGCAGTGGCTTGGCTCTGCGGTCACTCGGCCGCCGCCATGACAGGTCAGACCATCACGGTGGCGGGCGGAGGGCTTTGATCCGTCTTCGCGGGGGATCTGCACGCGGTAGGAGTGGACCCCATTTGCCGGGCTTGAATCGCTATGGGTTTCCCGGAAGGCTATTCGGCTCGGATCGGGCGGCCAAGGCTTGTACCTCGGCCTGAGCGGAGTAGCGCGCTTCGACCTCAGCGGGACCAAGCATCCAGCAAGCGAGAATGCATAAATGACAGATACAAGCACGTCACCGTGCAATTATTTGTTAATTCCATTTGTCTTATTAAGAAATTTATCGGCACATTAAGGATGTGGCATCCATGAAATTTGGCGGCAGAAAAGTTAAGAAATTTTCAAGCGATCTGCTTGGATACGACTTCGCTTCGTCCGCCATGAAGGCTCTTCCGATGCCTGTTTTCATGGTCGATCTCGAAAAGGATCAGAACAACATCTTCTTCGCGAACGATGCTTTCGTGAAAGCGATGGGGGTTACATCCGCCGATGCGCTCATCGGTCGGCATGTTTCCTCGCTCTTCCACCTGGAGCAGCCGAACGGGCGCAAGAAGATGGACGTCGTCACGGAAGTCGTGGCCGGGCTGCAGGCAAAAGGATGGCATAAAGCGGCGGTGGAATTCATCAGGGAAGACGGAATTTCCTTCGGCGTCGACATCCATGTCTTCGTGATCGTCCACGAAGGAACCGCCTACAGCATCGCCCAGGCGGACGACATCGGCCAAGTTCTCGCCGCAGCCGAGCGGCGCCGGGAGCTGTCAGCCCTCGCCGACAACTTCCAGAGCAACGTCGGGAAGATCGCCCAGGATATCGCCACGTCGACGGAACTCCTCAGCGACGGAGCCGCGATTATGGCGCACTCGATCGAATCGACATCGAGCCTGTCGGCCACGGCGGCCGGTTCGGCGATCGAAGTGCGGGACAATGTCATGGTGGTGGCCTCCGCCACGGAGGAACTCGGTGCGTCGATCGTGGAAATCGCCCGACAGGTCGAGGGCTCCACGTCCATGACGAGCGCGGCGGTTCTGGAAGCGGCACAAACCGTGGCGCTCGTCGACGAGCTCAAGGCCGCCACCCTCCGCATCGGCGACATGGTGAGTATGATCTCGACGATCGCCAGCCAGACCAACCTCTTGGCCCTGAACGCGACGATCGAGGCTGCCCGCGCGGGCGAGGCCGGACGCGGCTTTGCGGTGGTCGCCTCGGAGGTGAAGGCCCTGGCGAGCCAGACGGCCAGAGCTACCGAGAACATCACCACGCAGATCGGCAGCATCCAGGCTGTGACCGGTGACACCGTGGCGGCGATCCAGAACATTTCGAAGCGGATTCAGGCCATCGCGGATGTGGCGACTTCCATAGCCGCCGCCGTCGAGCAGCAGGGCGCGGCGACCAACGACATCGCCGGGAACATTTCCAAGGCGGCGTCGAACACGAGCAGCGTCAGTGCGAGCATCGGTAGCGTAGCGACCGGGGCGGTCCAGAGCGAAACGACCGTGTCGCAAGTCATCGGATCGGTATCCGAGTTATCCAAGCGGTCCGCGAAGCTCACTTCCGAAGTCACTCGATTCCTCGATCTCGTCAGAGCAGCCTGAGGGACTCCCAGCCCGACTTCGGCCAATTGTCTCGCTGAGGAACGCGCTGAGTTGGCCTGCTGCCGGTTTGGTGGACACCTTCCTAAGCCCATTGGACTCGGTTCTCGAACTCGACAGGGCTGATGTAGCCCGAGGTCGAGTGGCGCCGCGCCGGGTTGTGGAAGCGTTCGATGTCATCGAACACGTCCGCGCGCGCCTGGCTCGGCGGCACCTACGACCCCGAGTTGAGACGGGGCAGTGTCCCGGGTCTCTTCATTCGAGGCCCTGCCCTGGACCTGTGAAAGAACTTGTCCTCTCGAAACCTGACTCCACGTTCGCGTTCAGGTGCGCGACCACGTCGCCAGCAGGGCGAGGAGCGCGAGCGCGAGCCCCAGCGAGACGAGCTTCCAGAACAGGACCGGATTGCGCTCCAGCAAAGCCGACCGGCGCATTCCGGCGAGCGAAGGGTTGGGGTGGCGCAGGTCGTAGGTGAAGGCCGAGAGCGCCTCGTAGCGCAGCGCCGGGTTCGGGTGGACGGCCTTGCGCAGGGCGCCGTCGACCCAGACCGGTAGGCCCGGCCGTACGGCCGAGAGCGGGACGTAGCGCAGGCGCCGCGCCCGCGCCTCGGTCGATGCCCGCGCGGCCGCCGCGCCGTAGGGCAGCTGGCCGGTCAGCATCTGGTAGGCGATGATCCCGAGGGAGAACACGTCCGCCGCTTGCGTGCCGGGATGGCCGGCGAGGTATTCGGGCGCGCTGTACTGCTGGGTGCCGAGCACCGGTTCCTCGGGGGCGAGCTCGGCCACGCCCGCCACGCGCGTCGCGCCGAAATCGATGATCCGCGCGGTGCCGGCGGCATCGATCAGGACGTTCTGAGGCCGCAGATCCTGATGCACCATCTCGCGCCGGTGGAAGGCCTGCAGGCCCCGCGCGATCTGCTCGACGAGACCGCGCACGATCTCCAGGTCCGGTGCAGGATTGTCGCGCATCCACTGTGCCAGCGTGCGCCCCTCGACATACTCCATCGCCGTGTAGAGGTGGCTGCGCCGCCGCGCCTGCGGCTGGGCCTTCAGCACGTGGGGGTTGTCGATGCGCCGGGCGATCCACTCTTCCATGACGAGCCGGCGCAGCTGCGCAGGGTCGTCGCGCGCGTCCGTCGAGGGCAGCTTGAGGGCGACGGGCTCGCCGGTCTCTGAATCCCGTGCGAGGTAGACGTGGCTGCGGTGGCTCGCGTGGAGCGTGCGCAGCACCCGGTAGCCGTCGAAGTCTGTCGGTGGATCGAGCAGGGGCGCGGGCGCCAGATCTGCGACGCGGCCCGTAAGATCGGCCGGTCCGTCCTCAGGTGCTGCCTCGATGCGCACGATCTGTGCGGTGAGATTGTCGGCACTGCCGGCTTCGTAGGCATGTCTGACGATTTTCTGGGCAGCAATGTCGAGATCGGCAGCATGCTGTGCGATCAGGCCGGCGATCGTCTCTGGATCGACATGCTCGTGCACGCCGTCGGTCGTCAGGAGGAAGACGTCGCCGGGCTCGGTCGGCACACTGGCATGGTCGATCTCCACGCGTGCGCCCGCGCCCAGCGCCCGGCCGAGATACGATTCCTCCGCCGACAGGACGAGGCGGTGATCCTCGGTCAATTGCTCCAAGGAGCGGCCCGCAACCCGGCAGATCCGCCCGTCGCCGACATGGAAGAAGTGGGCGGTGCGGCCCTTGAGGATGAGAGCGCTGAAGGTGGTGACGTAGCCCCGGTCGGGCTCGTGCCGGCTGCGCCGCGTCTCGGCGTACAGCCAGGAATTGGCCGCCGCGATCACGCGCTGCGCCGCGCTCTTCACCGACCACGTGTCGGGGGTGTCGTAGTAGTCGGTGAGGAAGCTCTTGACCGCGGTCTCGCTGGCGACGTGGCTGACCGCGCTGCTGCCGATCCCGTCCGCGATGGCGATGGCCGCGCCCTTGAGCCCCAGAGCCGGCTGCCCGGGGACCAGCGCCCCATGAAAATCCTGGTTGGAGGGTTTGCGGCCCGCCTCGCTGTGCTGGCCGAGCGTGAGCTTCAGGTCGTTCGTCATGGGGACGGCCGCGCGCGAGGGGACCCGTGCCCTTGCGGCGCGGGTCCCCGTCGGGTCAAGCGCGGATCAGGCGGCGAGGCGGCGCGCCTCGCCCTGGACGGCGCGCTTCGGCGCGGTGCGGACGTGGGTGGTGTAGAGGGTGAGCCCCGTGAAGGCGAGGCCGCCGACGAGGTTGCCCAGCACGGTCGGGATCTCGTTCCAGAAGAAGTAATCCCCGATCGAGAAGTTGCCACCCATCATCAGGCCGAACGGGAACAGGAACATGTTCACGACCGAATGCTCGAAGGTCATGTAGAAGAACACCATGATGGGCATCCACATGGCGATGACCTTGCCGCTTACCGTGGTCGAGATCATCGCGCCGACGACGCCGGTCGAGACCATCCAGTTGCACAGCATGCCGCGAATGAAGATCGTGAACCAGCCGCCGACGCCGTGAGCTGCATAGCCGAGGGTGCGGCGCTCGCCGACATGGGCGATGAACTCGCCGACCTTGTCGGCCGGCGCGGTGAACCCGAAGGTGAACACGAAGGCCATCATGAAGGCCACGGTGAGCGCGCCCAGGAAGTTGCCGAGGAAGACGAGGCCCCAGTTGCGCAGCACCCCGCCCCAGGTCACGCCCGGACGTCCGTCGAGGAGCGCCAGCGGGGCGAGCACGAAGACGCCGGTCAGAAGATCGAAGCCCAGCAGGTAGAGCATGCAGAAGCCGACCGGGAACAGGGCGGCGCCGAGGATCGGGATTCCGGTCTGCTGGGTGATGGTGACGGCGAAGACCGCGGCAAGCGCCAGGATCGCGCCCGCCATGTAGGCGCGGATCACGGTGTCGCGGGTCGCCATGAAGATCTTGGATTCTCCGGCATCGACCATCTTGGTCACGAATTCGGAGGGCGCGAGGTAAGCCATACCGGTTTCCTTGTGGCGGCCGGAAGATGCTGGGGTTCGACGAGTGACCCTGCCCGGATCTTCGGGCGCCTCCGGTCCGACGTGTTGTCTGACCCGCCGGCGCGAGCCTTGCCCGCACCGGTCGGCCGCGCCTCCGCAAGATCCGCGCCCGTTGAAGCGGCACGACCGCGCCGCGCGGCCCCCTTGCCGACAACACGGTTCGGGCGGCGCCCCGCCGACGGCCGCGTTTTCCGCTGCTCGATATCGGGCATCCTGCCGCTCGGCGCCGGTCCGCCGAGCCGGAGCCCACTCGTCCGCCATCAATCCCCGATGGAGGGGCATACGCGCGCGATTGCCCGGCCGAGGGCTGCTGAGATTTTTTGAGGCGGATGCAGGAGGAGGCGGTCCGTTCGGTCGTGTTGCGGGGCGACGGCTTGAAGCCGTAAGCGGAGTGACCGCGGCTCATCGCGGACGCACCTGACGACGGAACGCACGATGGATCACGACGTCACGGCACCAGGATCGGGCGAGCAGGCCGCGATCATCGAGGCTGCTGAAGAGGTCGTTCTGGAGCCGCTGGCCGACTTCCCGCACATCGACCTGCGCACCGGAGTCGAGCCGTGGGACAAGCGTCGAGCCGCGGGCAAGACGCTGCGACGCGACCTTCCCCACGCCGATCATGCCATCCTGAGCGCCGACGCGGATCGACCCGACCCGGTCTCGCTCATCGAAGGGGCGCATGCCGGCCGGCAGGAACACCTCATCCCGCTGCGGGTCGCCCGCATGGCCTCCTCGCCGTTCGCCTTCTTGCGCGGGGCGGCGCAGGTCATGGCCTGGGATCTGGCTCAGGGACCGCGCGGTGCGATCGATGTCGTGATGAACGGTGACGCCCACATCTCGAACTTCGGCTTGTTCGGCTCGCCGCAGGGCGAGGTCGTGCTGGATCTCAACGATTTCGATGAGGTCACGGTCGGACCGTGGGAATGGGATCTGAAACGGCTGTGCGCGAGTATCGAGGTCGCGGCGCGGGACGCCGCCGTGCCCGTGGCCGAACGGCGTCAGGCGGTGCAAAGCGCCGCCGCGGGCTACCAGCACACCATGGACGATCTTGCTCCGCGTGGATCGCTGGACGTCTGGCAGCAGGCCGCGCGCGCCGATGATCTCGATTTCATCGGCATCGAGATCGATGCCCAGTCGCAGGCTGTGGTGCACCGAGCTGTCGAGAAGGCCAGACGCAAGAACAACAAGAGCCTGCTCGATCGGGTCGGCGAGCGGCGCACGGATGGTGGCTGGCGCTTCCGCGAGGAGCCGCCGATCCTCACCCGCGTCGATGAGGCGACACGCCAGAGCATCACGGCCGGCCTGGAACGCTACGCCGAGACGCTGCCGCGCGAGCGGCGGTTCATGCTGAGCCGCTACCACGTCGTCGATGTCGCACACCGGGTGGTCGGCGTCGGCAGCGTCGGAACCCGGGCCTATGTCGCCTTGCTGTGCGGAAATTCGGACCAGGACGCGCTCTTCCTCCAAGTCAAGGAGGCGGTGCGACCGGCGAGCACACCGTATCTTCGCGGCATGCCCGAGCCCTACGCCAGCCACGAGGGCGAGCGCGTGATCTACGGACAACGTCTGCTGCAAGCCGTGGGGGACCCGCTGCTCGGCTGGACCAGCATCGATGGCCGCCCGTTCTATGTGCGTCAGATGAAGAACATGAAGGGCGATATTCCGCTCAATCGTATGGCGGGTCGCTCGCTGATGTACTTCTCGCACGCGTACGGTGCGCTGCTGGCGAAGGCGCATGCCCGCACCGGGGATGCGGCGGCGATCGCGGGCTACTTCGGTCACGATGGGCGCGCCGACCTGCGTGAAGCCTTCGCCGATTGGGCGCAAGCCTACGGTGACCGCAATGCCGCGGATTACGCGCTGTTCCGCGCCGCGATAGCCGAGGGTCGCCTTACGGCAGCGGATGATCCGCACCTGTGACGGAGGAGACCGGCCGAAGATACCGATGCTTTGGCCAGATACCGGACCGCAAACCGTCTTCATGTTGCCGCCGCGGCGGGGGGCTCGCGCACCGGATTTCCTGCGCCGCGCCTGTACCTCTTTGCCCTCTCCTTCCCCGCTCTCAGACCAAATCCGCTTGATCCCTTCGGGATGGCGGATTTGGGCTTCGGCGGGTACCCACCGCGCTGGCGCGTGGGTACCCTCCTCAAGCGCCGCGCGGGCTTGCCGATACGGTCCCCGCTTGGATCAAGCGGAAACCGTATCAGTCCTTGAGGTCGGCCGGGACCTTGCCGCCGTTCTCTTCGAGCTTCTTGATGACCTGCTTGTGCAGCCAAACGTTCATCGAGGCCGAGTCGTTCTTGTCGCCGGTGTAGTGCAGCTCGTCGGCGAGCTGCTGGCGGGCGTGCAGGCTCGAATCGAGGTCGAGCAGCTTCATCAGATCGACGATCGAGCTGCGCCAGTTCAGCTTCTGCGAGTTCTTCGCGGCGAGGTCGTTGAGCACGGCCTCGACATCGACCGGTCCGCCCGACGACGTTCCGCCGCTGGTGGGCGTGGAGGCCGGGGCGCTGCCGCCGCCGGAAGACGGCTGGGCCTGCGTCTCGGAGGGCTTGGCGGACGACTCGCCGGCCTTCGCCTCCGACGAGCCGAACGGGTTAAGGATCTTGCTGACGATGCTTCCGAGGAGGCTCATGGCGTTGGGTATCCTGTCGTCTGTCCCACGGCGTGGATGCCGCTTTCGGCTGGGTAAACAGCAGGAAGAACAGGGCCGTTCCGTCGCAGGCCGGCAAAGCTTCTTCGTGCGGCCTGCCGCTTTCCGGTGTCGCCGAGGCTGGGAGCGCGCCCGGACGCGCGATTGGAAGATGGCGTCCTCTGTGCCATGGGGAACGCCGTTCGGCTCGCCTGGAACCCGTATCGATGCGCAATCTGTTCAAGGCCTTCGCCCTGGCCGCGGGGCTTCTCGCCCTTCCCGTAGCCTTCGCCGTGCCACTCGCTGCCCAGGCCGTGCCCGTGCGCATCGGCGTCATTCCGGTGATCGGTGCCGCGCCGGTCTTCGTCGCCAATGGCGAGGGATGGCTCAAGGAGGCCGGGCTGGCGCCTGCCTTCACGACCTTCGAGTCGGGCCCCAACATGATCCAGGCGCTGGCCTCCGGCACCATCGACGTCTACGTCGCCGGCATCGCGCCGCTCGCGGTCGCCCGGACCAAGGGCATCGACGTGCGGGTCGTGGCCGCCACCGCCATCGAGGAGATGGTGTTCGTGGCAGCGCCCAAGCTCGCGCCCTACTTCGCGTCGGCTCCGAGCAAGGCCGAGGCCTTCAAGCAGTTCAAGGCCAAGGAGGGCCGCCCCGCCCGTCTCGCCACGCAGCCGCCGGGCTCCGTGCCGAACACCACCCTCCAGCACTGGCTCTGGCAGGTGGCAAAGGCCGACAAGACCGATGTCGAGATCGTTTCCATGGGCATCGACGCGACCCAGCAGGCGCTGCTGGCCGGCGCCGTCGATGGTGCTTCGATTCGCGAGCCTGCGCTCACCATCGTCCAGGGCCGCAACCCGAAGATCACGTTGATCGCTACCGGCGGGGAGATGTTCCCCGACCAGCCGGGCACGGTGGTCGCCGTCTACGGCAAGTTCGCCGATGCCAATCCGAAGGCGGTCGAGGGCCTCGTCTCGGCGCTGGTCAAGGCGACCGACCTCTTGAAGACCGATCCGGCGCGCGCCGCCCCCCCGGTCGAGGCGGCGCTCGGCAAGGGCATCACGGATGTGGCCACGATCCGGAAGGCGCTCTCCTCGCCGGCCGCGAAGTTCGTCGCCGACCCGCGCACGATCATCGAGGCGACGAAGACGATGCAGGCCTATCAGGTCTCGATCGGCACTCTCGACCGGGAGGCGCCCATCGACGGCCTGTTCGACGCCAAGCCGTTCGACGCGGTCAAGAAGCCCTGATTTTCTCGATCCCGACGCCATGACCTCGTTCCGCTCGGCCGCCCTGGCAGTCGTCGGGCTCGCCGCCTTCCTCGCCCTGTGGGAGGCCGCACCCCGGCTCGACCTTATCAACCCGGCCTTCCTGCCGCCGCCCTCCTCCATCCCGGCGGCCTTCGCTCGGGAGATCTCCAATGGCGCCTGGCCGACAGCGGTCGTCGAGAGCCTGAGCCACTACATGGTCGGGCTCGGCGCGGGCGCGCTCGCGGGCGTCGCCCTCGGATTGGCCACGGGCATGTTCGCCTGGTTCGACAGCTTGACCGCGGGGATCGTGCGGTTGTTGCGGCCCATTCCCGGTCTCGCTTGGGTGCCCTTCGCCATCATCTGGTTCGGCGTCCAACCCTCGGCGGCTGTGTTCATCATCGCCATCGGCGTGTTCTGGATCGTGTTCTTTGCCACCCAAGGCGCGGTGCGCGGCGTCGACCGTGACCTGATCGAGGTGGCCCAGGCCTTCGGCTTTCGCGGGCCGCTCGCGCGGCTCACCAAGATCCTCCTGCCCGCCGCCACGCCGGGTATCCTCGTCGGCCTGCGTACGGCGCTGGGTCAGGCCTGGATGGCGGTGGTCGCTGCCGAGATCTTCGGGGTGCCCGGCATCGGCGCACGGATGATGCAGGCCTCCTCGCTCCTCTCCACCGACATCGTCGTGGTCTACATGCTCACCATGGCCGGGCTGTACGGCCTGTTCGATACCGGCTTCGTCGCCTTGCAGGGCTGGTTGCTGCGGTGGCGCGCATGAGTGGCCCCATCATCGACATCCGGGGCTTGAGCCTCGCCTATGAGCGCGACGGACGGCGCACCGAGATCCTGTCGGCCCTCGATCTCGCGGTGCCGCGCGGGCAGTTCCTCGTCATCGTCGGCGAGTCGGGCGTCGGCAAATCGACGCTCCTGCGCGTGCTGATCGATCTGGCCAAACCCAGCGGCGGTACGGTCCATCTCGGCACCGATCCCCAGAAGACCCGAACGCCGATGGCGCTGGTGTTCCAGGACGCGCGGCTGCTGCCCTGGCGGCGGGTGATCGACAACGTCGCCTTCGGCCTGGAGCGGCACGGCCTGTCGAAGCTCGCGCGCCGCGAGCGGGCGGAAGCGATGCTCAAGCTCGTCGGGCTGTCCGACCTCGCCGGCCGCTGGCCGCACCAGCTCTCCGGCGGGCAGCGCCAGCGCATCGCCATCGCCCGCGCACTCGCGGTCGAGCCCGAGGTGCTGTTGATGGACGAGCCGTTCTCGGCGCTGGACAGCTTCACCCGCGAGGGCCTTCAGGACGAGATCCAGCGCATCAAGGCGCAGACGGGCAAGACGGTGCTGTTCGTGACCCACGACATCGACGAGGCGGTCTACCTCGCCGACCGGGTCGTGGTGTTGGCCGGCAGCCCCGGCCGGATCGCGGCGGACGTCACCCTCGCTCTGCCCCGGCCGCGCCAGCGGCGGGACGCGGCCCTGATCGAGGCGGCGCGCCACCTGCGGGCGGAACTGTCGCGGCGCTCGGCGGAACTGTGAGGGATCCGTCAAGCTTGCTATCTTGACGGTTCGCTGCCTGCGTTGGAACCATCGGGCGGCCGCGCAGGGCGCCTCGGGGAGTGCAAGATGGGGTTTTTTCAGGACGCCCTCGTCCGTTTCAACCGGGTGGTGATGTCCTACGCCGGCGATTCCGTTTTCATGCAGGCGGCGGTGTCCGCTGCGGCCAACGTGATCGTCGCCGACGGCGACACCGATGACGAGGAGATCGAGGCGGCCCTCGTCAGCATGCGGGCCAACCCGATCCTTCAGAAATCCTACGACACGCTGACCCTGGAACAGGCGCTGTTCGAAGCGCTCGCCCGCGCGGAGCTGCGTGCCGGGCGCCTGGAGAACAGCCAGCATGCGGCGGCCATCGCCGACCGTCCCCTGGAGCAGCGCCAACACGTGTTCCTGATCGCGGCGGATGTGGCCGACAAGGGCGGGATCACCGAGAGTGAGCACGCGGTGCTCGACGATTTGGCCCGGGCGCTCGACGTGGACAAGGCGGCGTTGCTCGGCTGAAGGCGACGCGCTGAATCGCCCTGCTCAAACAACCCCTTCTCTCGGACGGCACCGAGCCTATACTTCACGGCTCGGACAGGAGCGCGGCCATGTACAAGGTAACCGGCACGGACCCCGCCGGCCGCACGCTGGCCTTCGCCTGCGGCACGGATGAGCAGGCGCTGGAGAAGACCTGGGAGCTGGCCGGCCGCGGCTTTCGCAACATCTCCGTTGCCGACCCGAAGGGACGCGAGATGAGCGCCATCGCCTTCGAGCGCTCACTCGATTTCGACTACGATTGAGCTGGCTCGAAGGCTGGTCTGTCTTCCGCACCGAGCGCTTTGACACGACGAGTTGCCCAACCCCCTCCTCATCCTGAGGTGCCGAAGTGCAGCGGAGGCCTTGAAAGATCTTCCAGGGATCGCGCGGGAACTGGAGGATCCTTCGAGGCCGCTCTGCAGCACCTCAAGATGAGGGAGAGAGCGGGATGGCGGGCTGGGAGGCGCCTCTCAGGCTGTACGCTTCTGGTAATCCTTCACGTCGGTGAAGCGGATTTTCTCCCACCGCTCCTCCTCGTAGCGGAGCGAGAAGGCGGTGGTGGCCATGAAGACCGGCGCGCCGTCGAGGTCGCTTGCCATGGCCGAGCCGTGGGCGTTCACGAAACGATCGGTCTCGAGGTCCGATTCCGCCTCGATCCAGCGGCAGACGGAGAAGCGGGTGGGCTCGTAGTCGATCGGCAGGCCGTATTCGGCCTGGAGCCGCTCCTTCAGCACGTCGAGCTGGAGCGCACCGACCACGCCGACGATGGCGGGCGAGCCGTCCTGTGGAATGAAGACCTGCACGACGCCCTCCTCGCCCATCTGCTGGAGCGCTTCCCGGAGCTTCTTGGCCTTCATCGCGTCGGTGAGCTTGATCCGCCGCATGATCTCGGGGGCGAAGCTCGGCACGCCCCGGAAGACGATTTCCTCGCCCTCGGTCAGCGTGTCGCCGATGCGCAGCGTCCCGTGGTTGGGGATGCCGACCACGTCGCCGGCATAGGCCTCGTCGGCGATGGCCCGGTCCTGGGCGAAGAAGAATTGCGGCGCCGAGAGCGACATCGGCTTGCCCGTTCGCACCAGCTTGGCCTTCATCCCGCGCCGGAGCTGGCCCGAGCAGACCCGCATGAAGGCGATGCGGTCGCGGTGGTTCGGATCCATGTTCGCCTGGATCTTAAACACGAAGCCGGTCATCTTCGGCTCGGACGGCTGCACCGCGCGCTTGTCCGCCTCCTGGCCGCGCGGGGGCGGCGCGAAGCGGGCGAGCCCGTCGATGAGGTCGCGCACACCGAAATTGCGTAAGGCCGAGCCGAAGAAGACCGGGGTCAGGTGCCCCTCGCGAAAAGCTTCCAGATCGAACGTCTTGAGGCCGCCCTCGGCAAGCTCCACCTCCTCGCGCCACGCATCGGCCGCGCCATTCTCCGTCAGCAGCGTGTCGAAGAGCGGGTCGCCGAAGCCCGTGACGGGGATCGTGCCGGCATCGTCCGCCGCGTCGAGCCGGCGCACGCGGTTGCCGCCGAGTTCGTAGGTGCCGGCGAAGTTGCGCCCGAGCCCGATCGGCCAGGTCACGGGCGCCACATCGAGGGCCAGCGTCTTCTCGATCTCGTCGAGCGTCTCGAACGGGTCGCGCGCCTCGCGGTCGAGCTTGTTCACGAAGGTGACGATCGGGATGTCGCGCAACCGGCACACCTCGAACAGCTTTCGCGTTCTGGCCTCGATGCCCTTGGCGGCGTCGATCACCATCACGGCGGAATCGACCGCCGTCAGGGTGCGGTAGGTGTCTTCCGAGAAGTCCTCGTGGCCCGGCGTGTCGAGCAGGTTGAAGACGCAATCGCCGTACTCGAAGGTCATCACCGAGGTGACGACCGAGATGCCGCGCTCCTTCTCGATGCCCATCCAGTCGGACCGGGTCGAGACGCGGTTGCGCTTGGCCTTGACCTCGCCCGCGAGCTGAATCGCGCCGCCGAACAGCAGCAGCTTTTCCGTGAGCGTGGTCTTGCCCGCATCCGGGTGCGAGATGATCGCGAAGGTGCGCCGCCGCGCGACCGGATCGGCCTTCGCGTCGGTGGATTTGGCGTCGGCGGATTTGGTGTCTGTTTGCATCAGCATGGCGGGCACCGGCCGCCGCGGGGCGGTCGGCCGCTCGTCTCGAAGGGGGACCGGGCGGTGTTCCGCTCTCTACGCGTTCCGCGCCGCCTACGCAAAGCCGCCCCCTACCCCCGCCCAACGAAGGGCATGCCGGTCGCCATCACGGTCATGAACAGCACGTTGGCCGCGAGCGGCAGCCCGGCCATGTAGACGACGGCCTCGGCGACATGCGTGGCTTCCATGTAGGGCTCGGGCCGGATCGAACCGTCGGCCTGCCGCGCGCCTTGCCCGAAGCTTTGGGTCATCTCGGTCTCGGCATTGCCGACATCGATCTGCCCGCAGGCGATGTCGAAGGGGCGCCCGTCCAGCGCGGTGGCACGGGTGAGGCCGGTGATGGCGTGTTTGGTAGCGCTGTAGGGCGCCGACATCGGCCGTGGCGCATGGGCCGCGATCGAGCCGTTGTTGATGATACGCCCTCCCCTGGGCTCCTGCTTGCGCATCATCCCGAAGGCGGCCCGGGCGCAGAGGAAGGCACCGGTGAGGTTGACGTTGACGCTGGCAAGCCAATCCTCGACCGCGATCTCGTCCACTGTCGCGGCGGGGGTGAAGATCCCGGCATTGTTGAACAGCAGATCGAGCCGCCCGAAGCGCTCGCCCACCGCGGCGAATAGAGCCTCGACGGCGCGTGGATCGGACACGTCGGTCGGCACACATAACGAATGCCCCGGTAGTTCTGCTGCGACCCGCTCCAGCGCCTCCCCTCGCCGCCCAGCCAGCACCAAACGCCAACCGGCCTGCGCCAATCCCAGCGCCACCGCCCGCCCGATGCCGGAGCCTGCCCCGGTCACGACCGCCACCCGATCACCCATTGCCATTTCTCGGTCGTCCCGCTCCTGCCATCGAGCCGCAAGATAAGCGGTCGCATCGTTCCGGTGCAGGGGCGCCGTGCATGCTCGGCCGACAGCGGGAGCCCAAGCGATCCTTTCACGAAGGCGCGTCGGTGCGCGGCGCAGGCATCCAACCCAGTTGCCAGTCCCGCCGTGCCCGTCTAGAGATCCGGCGGCTTGAAGCCGATGGGGCGTCGCCAAGTGGTAAGGCAGCGGTTTTTGGTACCGCCATTCCCAGGTTCGAATCCTGGCGCCCCAGCCAAGCCTCAGCTAAGTCGTTGATCTGATTGCGATCCGTGCTCGGCCGCTTCCGCGGCTGCGCCGATTGTACGCAGAGCTGTTGCACGCGCTTGTCCACAGGGGCAGGCCGTTGACGATTTGTTCTAACGTGTACCGTCGCGGTGCGGTATACTGGTGGCGTAGGCGATTCCGTTGCGATGAGCGGACGCGACCGCTTGGTGCCTCTGTTAAGGGGAATTCCGCCACGGTTGCTCTGAGCCTGGGCACGACCGACCCATCCAGTGCGCGCACACTCGGCTGGGCGCTCAACGCGGAAAGCCTCCGCGTTCGGGACGATCCCGCCATGCGCACTGCCAGCCAGATCCGAGACCACCTCCGCGCCTATGTCGACCGGGAGCGAGGCGCGTGGTTGACGCGTCTGCAGCGCGACCTCGATCCGCCGCGTGATCCGCTCGTCGGCGACTGGCCCGCGCTGATGGAGAGACGCGCCCGAGAGTACCGCATCTTCGGACGCCTGCAGGCCCTGGCCGCCGAGGAAGGCTTCGAAGCCGGGTACGACAGCGAACTCGATGCTCGCCTGAAGCAGGAAGGCTTCAGCCTGATGGAACGCGGGGCGATCAGGCGGCGCATCACGAATGGCTACCTGCGCGATCTCGGACGCCCGGATGAGACCGGGCGGCTCACGCCGCCCCGCGCCTACCTCGAGGCGATGCTGATGAGCATGGACGAGCCCGTGACCGAAGCGGGCCTGATCCGATGCCTACGTGGCCTCGCGGCTGTCTCCGGCCATGTCTCGCGCGAGTTCGCTGCAACTTATGCTGAGGCCCGTTGCGATCCGCGTGAGGCTTGGGCCAACCTCTCTGCCATGCGCGCCAGGGGCGAGATGCCACGCGACGAGCTGGGCTGGGCCTCGTCCGACTTCGATGGCGCCGACAGCTTCGAATGGGGGGACTTCGAGATCCACGCTCCGCCGATACTTCGACAGACCGCGAGTGACGATGATGGCGGTCCTACCCCTCCCCTATCCGAATCTGCCCGCCATCCCGCCCCCAAGCAGGGCCATGCAGCGGCCAGGAACCACCCACCGGCCGCGCCTGCACCTGCGTCGCACCCTTCGGAAACGGAGGCCGCCGCTCCAGAAGCGGTTTCAGAACAATCGCATATGCGGTCCGAGCTGGATGGCGAGGATGCCATTCAAGACACCGCCGACTGCGCTACTGAATACGAACAGCGAGTTCAGGACGATGCGAGCACGGGCGTGGAAGCCGTCTCCGAGCCCATCACGAACTCCCTGACGACAATGGTCGAAGAGCTCATCATCCACAAAGGTGTCACCTGGGACGAGAAGACCCAGCGGCAGCATCGGGCCGTCGCCAGGATGCTGGGCGACATCGCCGGCACCGACGACCTGCGGCGGATCACGCACGCGCATCTCGCCGCCTACGTCCAGAACCTCTCGAACCTGCCCAAATCCTACGGCAAGAGTTCACGCGATGCGGATCTACCGATCGCAGATCTCATTGAGCGTGGACGAACGATGCGGGCCGCGGGTCAGGCTGAGAAGGTTGGGCTCAGCCCCGCGACGGTCAACCGGCATATCACGCAGCTCTCGACGATCGCGAAGTACTGCCGCGCCAAGCAGCGCCCGATCGGGCAGGTCGAACTTCTGAGCGACTTCCGGCTGATCGACCCGGAGCGGGATGGTGAGAAGCGACCGGCCTTCGAAGTTCACGAGGTAGAGAAGCTGTTCGCGCATCCTGTTTGGACCTCGACGGCCTCGGAGCCGGAGATGCTGCGGATCGCGCGGAGGCAGCAGATCTTCGCAGCCGTCTACTGGCTGCCACTTCTCGGCTACTACTCCTGCGCGCGCTTGTCCGAGCTGGCCTATCTCGAACTCGGCGACATCGACGTGGAGCGGGGCACGCTCAAGATCCAACCGACACGCCGGCGGCGTCTCAAGAATGCGGTGTCTCGCCGGACGCTGCCGATCCATCCCGAGCTCATCCGCCTCGGCTTTCTGGATTTCGTGCGGACCAAAGCGGGCGGGCGACACGGTCTGATTTTCTCGGAGATCGCACAGCTTGGCGAGAACACACCCCTGTCGAACCTGTTCGACAAGCGCTGGACAGTCGTTCTGGACGAAGCCGTGCCGTCGGCGCGGGAGGAGGGAAAGACGTTCCATTCCTTCCGGCATTTCGGCAATACGGAGATGATCAGGCGTTTGGTGCTCGATCCGATCCGCGAGTCGATGCTGGGCCATGAGGGCGCCACGGTGAACTCGCGCAACTACAAGAAGACGCTCAAACCCGAAGACTTGCTCACGGCCATCGCGGCCATACCTGAGGTTACGCGGGATCTGCGGACGTATGACTGGGCGCTCTTTGGAACAGTGATCACGGATGGCTGGTCGAAAGAGCGCGCGTTGGGGAGGCGACGGCGAGCACGACTCCCGTCGTCCTCATCATCGGCTCATCCATTCACACGCAAAGACGACGCCGTGGGATCTGGACGGTCTCCGCCGATAACGGAGTTCCGTTCACGGCCAGACCAGAGGCCGCTCCACGCGACTTGAAGCCTGACGCGGCACACCCCCGATCATACAGCCGACCCTCGCCGCTTCTCCGATGGGGGCGCTCAAGCAACTCAGCTGGCGTTTCTCATTTGCGCCATCAACAGACATTCGCATGCGGATGGCTGAAGGTCCGCTCCTGCCCCAGCCTCTGACATCGCCTCGACTGTTCGCTTCCCCGCCAGCGCCAGGTTGGAAGCTTCAACACGGCCCTGTGAAGGTTGAGAGAACGAATTGACAGCCCATTCCAAGTCGAATAGCCAAGCTGAGACGGTTCCCTTCGGGGATCAAAAGGGAACGCGGTGTGGGGTTCGCTCCGATGCCGCGGCTGCCCCCGCAACTGTAAGCGGCGAGCTCTTCACCACTACGTCACTGGACAGCCTCGTCCGGGAAGACGGTGAGACGGCCACGACCCGCGAGCCAGGAGACCTGCCGTCGTCGTGGTCACACGCGAAACGCGTCGGGCGGGGTGCTCCGATGGGTGTCGAAGCGACGCGTATCCCGTGAGGATGCGGATCGCCGAGGCTTCGTTCGCGGTGACGTGCCACAGCCGTTGCCCGAGGCTCCGCGTTCCATGTTCCGCGCCACCCGTGTCCGCTCGTCGGCTGATCGATCGCGTTCGACTGCCGCCTTGCTCCTATCGACCAGCACCCTTGTTCTTGCCCCACATCATCTGGCCGCCCAGGAACTACCGGAACATGCGGGCAGTGCGCATGCCGTCACCCTGGAGGAACTGACCGTCACGGGTGCCGGATCGGGCACCCGCCTGCTCGCGCCGGCCCCCTACACGGCAGCGCCAACGGGGCTGAACCTCACCACACCGAACCGTAGCGGCAGCCGCCTCGACCTCTCGCCCCTACAGACGCCTGCGAGCATTGAGGTCATCCCAGGCCAGAAGATCCGTGAGCGCGGGCAGCAAACCGTGCAGGAGGCGATCACCCAGAACGCCGCCGGCATCACGACGATCGGCTCCCCCGGCAACGGCTTCGGTGCTTACACCTCCCGCGGCTTCTCCGGCGTGAACTCGGTGATGCAACTCTACGACGGCACCCGGCTCTTCGTGGGTGTCAACACGACGACTTACCCGTTCGACACCTGGAATGTGGACCGGATCGAGGTGCTGCGCGGTCCCGCCTCGGTCCTCTACGGCGACGGCGCGATCGGCGGCGTCATCAACGTGGTGCCCAAGAAGCCGGTCGCCGTACCGATCAACGCCGCTCGCGCCGCCCTCGGATCGGACAGCGTCAAGCGCCTCGCCGTCGATAGTGGCGGCCCGATCGGCGAGAACCTGTTCTACCGCCTCAACGTCAGCGGCAACCAAGTCAACGGCTGGCTCAACCAGAACGGAGATTTTGCGAACCTCGCCGTCTCCGGCTCACTGCTCTATCAGGCGACGCCGGATCTCGCCGTCACGCTCTCGCATGATTACGGCTACCAGGAGCCGCTGCGCTACTTCGGAACGCCCCTGATCGGGGGACGCATCGACCCGCGCCTGCGCTTCCAGAACTACAATATCGACGGCAGCCGCATCGTCTTCCAGGACAACTGGACACAGCTGAAAGTAGAGTGGTCGCCGAGCGACGACATCGTCATTCGCAACACCGCATACCGTCTGCTTTCGGACCGTCACTGGCGTAATCTGGAGAGCTACGCCTTCGTCCCGAGCACGGGTCTCATCCGGCGGACCAGCCCGATCGAGATCTTCCATCACCAGGAGCAGATCGGCAACCGCTTCGACGCGACGTTCAAGGGTACGCTGTTCGGATTCCGCAACGAGTTCGTCGCAGGCTTCGAGGTCAACCACATCGATTTCCGCCTGCGCAACAACTCGCCCTATCGCGGCGAGAACACCGTGAACCCTTTTTTCTTCAATCCGGGCTTCTTCAGCAGCCTGGACAGCGTCCGGCCGCTCTACGTGTCGAGCACGGATCAGTACTCTCTCTTCGCCGAGGACCGGCTGATCCTGTCCGACCAGTTCTCGCTGATTGCCGGCGTGCGCTACGACAGACCGACGGTGCGCCGGGAGGATCTTGTCACGCCATCACAGAGCTTCACTAAGGATTTCAGTGCGCTGAGCTACCGCTTCGGCGCCGTCTACAATCCGACTCCGGACAGTTCAATCTACGCAAGCTATGCCACCGCGGTCGATCCGGTGAACTCGCTGATTACGGTGCCGATCGCGCAGAAGGATTTCAAGCTGTCCGCGGGCGAGCAGGTCGAGATCGGCTACAAGCAGTTATTCTGGGAAGGACGCGGCGAGTTCACCCTGGCGGGCTACCGGATCAACAAGCGCGATCTGCTGACCGTGGATCCGCTGCGGCCACAGGTTTCGATCCAGGTCGGCAGCCAGTCGTCACACGGTGTCGAGGCGTTCGTCTCGCTCGGCCTGTGGGAGAACTGGCGCGTGGAGGGCAATGTCGCCCTGCTGCACGCGCAGTACGACGACTTCCAGCAGTCCGTTGGCGGCGTCGCCGTCAACTTCGCCGGCAACCAGCCCATCAGCGTTCCTGAGCGCATCGCTAATCTCTGGCTCTCCTGGGCCTTCGCACCGCGCTGGGAGGCTCGGGTCGGCGTGCAGTTCGTCGGCGAGACCTTCAGCGACTTCGCCAACACGGTGCGGCGCCCGGCCTACGAGGTAGTCAACGGCAGCGTCGACTACCGCGTCAGCGATAAATCCCGCTTCAGCGTCCGCGTCTACAACCTGCTCGACACGATCTATCCGGTGACCGGCAGCGCCAACACCTGGTTGCTAGGCCGGCCGCGCTCGGTCGAAGTCGCCTACAACGTTGCCTTCTGAGGGCGCACGCGCATGCATATCGAGCAACGCGAACGGCCCCAGGCCGGGGCAAACAATCCCGTTCTGGCGATCCGAGCGGCGGTCAAGCGCTTCGGCGCACGCACCGCCCTCGATGGCTTGGACCTCACGCTCCGTGCCGGAGAAGTCTTAGCCCTGCTCGGACCGAACGGAGCCGGCAAGACCACGACGATCAACCTGATCCTCGGCTTCCTGAAGCCGGATGCCGGCGCGGTCCAGGTCTGCGGGATCGAGGCCGGCGCCGACTCGGTCGGCGCGCGGGGCCATGTCGCCTACATCCCCGAGCAGGTCGCCCTCTATCCGGGCCTCTCGGGGCTCGAGAACCTGCGCTACTTCGCAACGCTCGCCGGTCTCGACTTGCCCGCAGACGCATCGCGCCGGCTGCTCACCGAGGCAGGCCTGCTTGACGAGGCGCAGACTCGGCCCGCCGCGTCCTACTCGAAGGGCATGCGCCAGAAGGTCGGGATCGCCGTCGCCCTCGCCCGCCGGGCACGGCTTCTTCTTCTCGATGAGCCGACCTCCGGGCTCGATCCGAGTGCGGCAGCCGACTTCTCCGTCACGGTGAGGCACGCCGCGGAGCGGGGCACTGCGGTGCTGATGGCGACCCACGACCTCTACCGGGTGCGTGAGATGGCCGACCGCGTCGGCGTGCTGAGCCGCGGCCGGATCGTCGAAGAGGTCGATCCGAAGACGCTCGATCATGTCGCGCTCGAACGCCTCTACATCGAGCGCCTTGCCGAGATCGCGGCATGAAGCGGGTCGCGGCTGAACTCGCACTGATGATGCGCGATGCACGTGTGCGCTGGATCGGCGCTGGGCTGGTCCTGCTCCTGGCCCTGACGAGCTTCGGCGCCTGGCGGGAAGCCCAGCGTTACACGACCCAGGCGGCCCAGGTCACGACGGCCGAGCGTGAGCGCTGGCTCGGACAGGACGCCAAGAACCCGCATTCGGCCGACCATTTCGGCTTGTGGGTGTTCCGGCCCTCGGCACCGCTCGCCGTGCTCGATCCTGGCACCGAACCCTATACCGGCCGCATGGTGCGCGTTGAGGCACACGTGTTCAACGATACGGTCTACCGCGCCGTCCAAGATGCTGGCCCGCTCGCCCGCACCGGCCTCGGCAGCATCGCCGACATCGTGCAACTCGTGGTCCCGCTCGCAGCGATCCTCCTCGGCTTCTCCGCCTTTGCCGCCGATCGCGAGCGGGGCACCCTTCGCTTGGCCCTGGGGAATGGCGCCCCGCCGGGCCGCCTGTTCGCAGCCCGCTTCGCAGCGCTTCTCCTCATCCTCATCGTGGTCGTTGGAGGGCCGCTCCTCGCGATCGGGGGGCTCGTGATCACCGGGCATGACGGCGCTGGCTGGCAGGTGCCCGCGCGCCTAGCGAGCTGGGTCGCCGTGCAGATCGCCTACGCCAGCGTGTTCCTGCTGCTGGCGATGCTGATCTCGCTCCTGGCCCGAACAGCCCGCGCCGCGCTCGCGACCGCGCTGGTGGCCTGGGTCCTGATCTGCGTCGCGGCACCGCGCCTTGCGACGGCGGGTGTCGACGCCCTCGTGCCGGCGCTTTCGTACCGCGAGGTCCGGGCGCGTATCGATGCGGGATTCCGGGCGCACAAGACGGCGGAGGCGGGCGACGAGCGCGCCCGGGAGGTCCTGACCCGCTACGGCGTCGAGGATGCGCGCGAGCTGCCCGTCGATCTCGACGGCCTCATGATGTTCGAGAACGAGAGCCACAATTTCGCGGTCTACGACCGCGAACTCGGCGCTTTCTTCGAGAGCCTCGCGGGTCAGGAGCGAGCCTTCGCCTGGGCGGGCTTGCTCTCACCGCGGGTCGCCCTGCAGGCGCTCTCTCAGACGCTGGCCGGTACCGACTTTGCCCAGCACGCCCATTTCGTGTGGGGCGTCGAAGCTTATCGCCGCAGGATCTCCGAGCGCATGAATGGCGAGATTCGCGACAACCCGCAGCACGGCAAGGGCCGGCTGATCGCCGGGGTGGAGCTGTGGCAGCAGATCCCACCCTTCGTCCACACCCCGTTGCCGTTCACGCGGTCTCTGGCGGATGCGCGAGTGCCGGCCCTCGTCCTCGCCCTGTGGCTGACGCTGCTCGCCGCCCTCAGCGTCCCGGTGATCCGGAGGCTGAAGCCGTGAGCGTCGTCCGCTTCCCCCGCCTGCTCAGCGCCGAGTTGAGGCTGGTTCTGCGCGAGCGCCTGACCTGGGCCGTCCTCGCCGCGCTCCTCGCGGCTCTCTGCTTGGCGGTCTGGACCGGCGCGGAGCGCGTCGCGCGCGAGCGCGCTGCGATCGCCGAAGCGGTCGGTGATACTGCGCGAGCCGTCCGCGAGGCCCGGACTGCCCACGAGCGTTATTCCAGGGCGAGCCCAATCAAGGTGAACTACTGGCAAGATCCGACCGACGCGTTCGGCTTCATGACCTACTTCATGGCCGCCTATGCGGTGAAGCCGCCGACCCCGCTGGCCTCCTTCGCCGCCGGCCAGTCCGACGTGCAGCCCACGGTGACGAAGATCAGCTTTGGCTTCAGCACGGTATTCGACGATACCGCCTACGAATTCGGCTCGGCGGCCAAACTGAAGCTCGGTCCGTTCGACCTCGCCTTCGTCCTTGTCTACCTCGTCCCGCTCGCGGTGATTGCACTCGCCGGCACGCGCCTCTCAACCGAGCAGGATGCCGGCATCCTGCGGATGATCGCCGCGCAGCCAGTTGGGCCGCGCCGGGTCGCCGCGGCGAAGTTCGGAGCAGTCGCGCTGGTCGCCGTCACCGGCGTCGTCGGTGGCACGGGCTTGGCGCTGGTCCTCGCCCGCGGCCTCGGACCGCTCGCCGGTTGGGAGAGCACGTTGGCGCTGCTCGCTGCAGCACTCGCGGCTTACGTCCTCTTCTGGGTTGCAGCCTGCGCGCTGGTGGCGAGCCTCTGGCGTGGGGCGGTCGCCGCATTGGCGATCCTCGTGCTGGCCTGGGCCGGCATCACCGTGGTGCTGCCGACGGGGCTCGGCATCGCGCTCGACACGCTCGCACCGATGCCATCCCGGATCGCCGCGATCGACGCCAGCCGACAGGCTCAGGCCATGTTCTCGACCGGCGAGGAGGGCGCGCGGATCACGAGTGCCTGGGCCGTCCGCAAGGTCCCGGACGCCGCGCAGCGGCCGGATCTCGTCGAGGCCCCCGAGATCAAGCGGCTGGCTCGTGACGCGTTCTATGGCGAGGCCTTGATCAGTCATCGGGAGGCCTTGCGGGAACATGCTCTGGCAGCCTCGTTCTGGAGCCGGCGTCTGGCCCTGCTCTCGCCCGCCACGATCCTAGCCCTCTCGTTGGAAGCAGCAGCCGGAACGGATGCGGGACGACATGCGGACTTCCTGACGGCCAGCGGAGCCTATCGGCACCAACTAAGAGCCTTCTTCGAGCCGCGCATCCTGGCCCAGGCCATCAACCCGGTTCCCGTCTGTGCGGGATGCCCAGCCCGCCTCGACTTCGACGCCTACGACGCCGTGCCCGCATTCGAGCCCTCGATCCCCCGCGCCAGCGCCGAGCACCAGGCACTGGTTGCACTCGGCTCCCTTCTGGCTGCCGCCCTGCTGCTGACGGCTCTCACTGACCGTCGGCTCGCGGAATGGCCGTCGTGATGTTCTCGCATCGGAGCGGCTTGCCGACGGACGCGGATCGGCGCAACGGCAAGACCTCGCTTGTCGGCGAACCGATCGACCGCCTTTTCGATGGTATCCTACCGCTGAGCGGCATCACCGGCATCTGGCCGCTGAAGCGGCAGCGTCGGGCCGATGTCGTTCACGGCATCGCACTTTGAGGCACGCGATGCGCACGCTGCTCAAGCGAGGCAAGCGCTGGCTCTATCTCGCCCATCGCTGGCTCGGCATCGCGACGTGCCTGCTGTTCGTGACGTGGTTCCTGTCGGGCCTCGTCATGATGTATGTCGGCTTTCCGAGCCTGACGGACACGGACCGCCAGGGCGGCCTGCCACGTATCACCTGGGATCGAGTGGCGGTGACGCCGCGCGAGGCGCTTGAAGCTGCCGGCCAGACCCGCTTCCCGCGCGATCTGCGCCTGACGATGCTCGACCATGAGCCGGTCTATCGCATTGTGGGCTGGGACGGTGGGCAGGAGACCGTTTCGGCCGTCGAACCTCGTCCGATCACCGGCGTCGATGCCGGGCAGGCTCTCGCCATCGCCAGGCACGATCGACGTGCACGGCAGCCCCGGCTCCTCGGCGAAGTCGATCGCGACCAGTGGTCGGTGACCGCGCGCTACGATCCCCTGCGGCCCTTCCATCTCGTCGCCCTCGGCGATACGGACGAGACCCACCTCTACGTCTCAGCTCGCACGGGCCAGATCGCCCTCGACACTACGGGGCAGGAGCGGTTCTGGAACTGGTTCGGCGCCATCCCGCACTGGATCTACGTGACGCCGCTGCGGGCGCAGGCTGCTTTGTGGCGGGACGTGGTTCTGTGGGTCTCCGGCGTCGCGATCGTCGGCGCCGTGACGGGTTTGTGGGTCGGCCTGCTGCGGGCCCGACTGCGCCGCCGCTACGCGTCGGGCTCGGTCTCGCCTTATCGCGGCTGGGCTGCATGGCATCACCTCGCCGGTCTGATTGGTGGTTTGACCGTACTGACCTTCATCGCCAGCGGCTGGCTGTCGATGAACCCGAACCGCTGGTTCGGCTCGCGGGCGCCGAGCCAGGCCATGCTTGAGCGCTATGCAAGTGTCACGGCACCTCTTTGGGATCTCGAACTGGCGGCCGTCCGCGCCGCGGCCTGCCCCAACGCTGTTGAGGCGCGGTTCGGCTGGCTTGGTGGCGAGCCGCAGGCGGTCGTGAGCTGTCAGGACGGTTCGACGTTGACATGCTGTGCCCCGGCGACGCTGCCCGCATCCCCGGCGATCTCCAGGCTCGCGAGCGCAGCTCGACAGCTGCTGCCGGACGTTCCGATCCGCGATGCGGTGCTCCTGACCAAAGAGGATGCCTACTGGTACTCCCACCATCACCAGCGCCGCCTGCCGGTGTTGCGGGTGAAGTTCGCCGACTCGGACGAGACGTGGTTCCACATCGATCCAACAACCGGAGAGGTGCTTAACCGAGCCGATCGATCCTCGCGGACCTACCGTTGGCTGTTCAACGCCCTGCACAGCTTCGACTTTCGTTTCTTGCTGCAGCGGCGTCCGGCATGGGACGCTGTGCTCTGGCTGCTCTCGGCGGCCGGCTTGATTATCTCGGTGTCGGGCGTGGTGATCGGCTGGCGTCGCCTCATACACAGGATCGCAGAGTAGCTTAGGCCAGCGGAAGCGATTTCAGACTGCCTGCCTCAAGCCGCAGTCCGGAGACACGCCGGGTATCGATCGAACCGCCGCTTCCGACCGAGGCCGTGTGGAAACGCAAATCCCTCGGGATCGGGGCGAGCGCACGGAGTGGCGCCGGAGATCGAGCTGCTTGGCCTCAGGTCCGGATGGCCGCCAGCAGCGGGCGGACCCCGAGGATCTGGATCATCCGCTTCATGTTTTAGGCCAGAACCTGCAAGCTCATCTCGGCTCTGACCTTGGCCAAGGTCCGGGTCAGGAAGTAGGTTGCACCCATCCAGGCCTTCAGCGTGCCGAACGGGTGCTCCACGGTCTGGCGACGGATCTTCATCGCGTCCGGCATCCGATCGAGCCGTTCCTGCATTGCATCGAGCACACCCTCGTGCACCCAGCGCTTGACCCGCCGCGTCTCCGTCGGCGTGCAGCGAGGCTTGAGCGGGCAGTCGAGGCAGGCTGTGAGGTTGCGGTAGAGATCCATCGCATCGCCCTCGGCTCGGCGATCGGACCGGGCGGCTGCCTTGGTCAGGTGCTGGCCGACGGGACAGGTGTAGCGGTCGTGTCCGGCATCGTAGACGATGTCCTGGCCGGTGAAGAGGCCGCGCTTGGCGTGGCCCGAGGTCAGGGTCTTGGGCACGCATGGCAGCACGCCGGTGCCCTCGCAGGCCAGCACCTGCTCCCCGCTGAGGTAGCCTCGATCGGCCAGCACCGTGAGTGTGGCACACCCCGTCGCCTCCTGCGCCAGGAGCCCAATCGGCGCGAGCTGCGCCCGGTCGCTGCCGACGTTGGTCACGGCATGGGCCACGATCAGGTGATGCTCGGCATCGACCGCGGCCTGGACGTTGTAGCCGACCATGCCGGTGCCCTTGCCGCTGGTCGCCATGGAGCGCGCGTCGGGGTCGGTCAGGGAGACCTGGCCGTCGGGGGCGGCCTCGACCTGCCGGCCCCTCGCCTGGAGAGCCTGCATCTGCTCGCGCAGGCCCGCGATCTTGTCGTTGAGTCGTGTCGTGCCCGCCTCGGCGATGTCGCTCGGCTCGCGGTCGGCCCGGTCCAGTGCCGCGAGGTAGCGGCCGATGCTTGCCTCGACCTGCGCCAACCGGGCTTCGACCTTGGCGGCGGTGAAGTTCTTGTCGCGGTTGTTGACCGCTTTGAACTTGCTGCCGTCGATCGCGACGACGGCCTTGCTGAACAAGTTCAGTCGACGGCACAACACCACGAACTGCGCGCTGGCGGCCTGGATGGCCGGGCCGTTGTCTTTACGGAAGTCGGCCAGCGTCTTGAAGTCGGGCATCAGCCGACCGGTGAGCCAGATCAATTCGATGTTGCGCTGGCTCTCGCGTTCGAGGTGCCGGCTCGACGGGACGCGGTTGAGATAGCCGTAGAGGTAGATCTTGAGCAGGATTGCCGGATGGTAGGCGGGCCGCCCCGTGGCCTCCGGCACCGCGCCTGCGAAGCCGAGCGCGCCCAGATCGAGTTCATCGACGAACACTTCGACAAGGCGAACCGGATTGTCTGCGGTGATGTAGTCGTCCAGGCAATCGGGAAGGAGCGTGATCTGCTGACGATCCTCACCTGCGATGAAGCGCTTCATCCCGACCTCCTCAGATCGGAATTTACTCTACCAGATCAGCACGTTTTCACCCAGCCTGGGTGGCAAGCGGTCGTTCAGCTTGCTCAGAGCGCGCCGACGAAGAATACATCCGTCACATGCTCCTACGCCGGTAGCTTAATGATGATCTCATCGAAGGCCTCGGCGGTGAGCGTCCCCTCGTGACGGGCGTTGTTCACGAACAGGGTTGGGGTGGCATGGATGCCGAGCTCCTCCATCGCGCGGGCCTGCACTCGGTTCACGTGGTCGTAGAGGGCCTGATCGGCAAGGACGGCGTCGAACTTCGCCCGGTCGAACCCGGCCTGGCGCAACAGGTCACGCATCGCATCGAGGGGGTTTGGCGCGAAGGCCCAGGTGGCTTGCCTCTCGAACAACAGGTCCGTGATCGCGTAGTAGTGCCGTCCGCCATCCGCCCGGGCGAGCATGAAGGCGGCCGTATCAAGCGGGTTCAGGGGAAACCCACGCAGGGCGAAGCGCACCCGCCCGGTGTCGATCCAGCGCCTCCGAATAGCTGGCAAGGTCCTGTCGTGGAACGCTGCACAGTGCGAGCACGTCACCGCGGCGTACTCGATCAGCGTCACCTTGGCGTCGGACGCACCGATCCAGATGTCGCTGAGGGGCCCCGCCATCGACGGGTCGTCGACGGAGACCGCAAGGGCATCGGAGGGCCATGTCGCCAACACCCAGGCGGCACCGAGGAGGATGGGGCCGGCAAGTAGCGGGCGACGGGTGATCCGTCCCGACGCGGTTCCTTCCGTGGATTTCATGCGATATCGCCTCGGTCGCGCCCCCACCCGGTCGGATCGACCGTATGGGATCGTTGGGAACGGGTTCGTCTCCGGTACTGTGGGTCGCCTCGGCCTTAGCCGAATCGACCCTTGGCATCGTCGGCGAGGTCGCCGCGATGCATCCAAAGAGGGTCGCTGAAAGATCAGTTCGGCCAGCAGCGGCGGCCGTAGGGCCCAATGTGGAAGCCCGCCGGGCAGGAGGCGCCGCGGACATAGCCGCCACGCTGACCACCGGTGCGGCAACCTCCGTAGGGGCCTAGGTGTCCGTAGGGGCCGCAGCCTCCATAGATCTGGATGATCTCGGCGCCGTCTGAGCCGGTGGACACCGCTGGCTGGATCAGGGGCGACGCGGCGACCGGGACCACTAGTCCGACCAGGAAGGCGACCGGGGCGAGGATCTTCAGCATCATCGAATCCTTCTCTGCTCTCATCAGAGCCGCGATGCCCGTGATGGCGTCGTGACCGATGAGGGCAGGATCATCCCCGCTTGCCTCCCCGATGTGACAGACCGATGCGTTGATGTAACGTTTTGTAACGGGCCGCCTTGCGTGACGGCAGGGTTCTCAGGTGATGGCCGGCAGGGTCGCGACGAGGCGAGCACCGCCGAGCGGGGACGCCTCGGCCACCACGGTGCCTCCGTGCGCCTCCGCGATCTGCTTCGCGATGGCGAGCCCGAGGCCGGTACCGCCGGTCTGGCGGCTACGGGACCGCTCGATCCGGTAGAACGGGCCGAACACGGCCGTCCGTTCGGATTCCGGGATGCCCGGTCCGTCGTCGTCCACCGTGACCCGGCATAGCGCACCGGTCCGGCTCACCGAAACCGCGACCGTGGAGCGGCCGAACTTGACGGCGTTCCCGATCAGATTGGCGACGACCCGGCGTAGGGCGAGTGCATCCCCCGCGGTGACCGCATCCTGCACGTCCTCGCCGGTCAGGTGGACGTCGATGCCATGCGCGGCTTGCTCGGCCACTTCGACTGCGACGAGGTCGGCTAGGTCCACCGCCGTTCGGCCCACCTCGACCGCGGTGCCTCGGGCGAAGCCGAGGGAGGTGTCGATCAGCGCGGTCATGGCGTCGAGATCCTCGACCAGCCGGTCCCGCCGCTCCGGCTCCGACACTCCCTCGGCCCGCAGGCGCAGGCGGGTCAGGTAGGTCTTGAGATCGTGCGAGATGGCGCCGATCAGCAGCGAGCGCTCGCCGAGGAGGCTGACGATGCGGTTCTGCATGTCTCGGACCGCCCGGGAGAGACGCCGTATCTCCGGAGCGCCCCGCGGGGCCTCGACCGGCTCTGGCGCACGGCCGTCGAACCGGGTCACCGCCTCGGTCAGGCGCCGCAGCGGGGCAAGTTCGTAGCGGGTTCCGGCGAGGACGAGGCTGGCGACCACGGCGCCAAGCACGGCCACCCACAAGCTCAGTGGCTGCCCCAGCAGCCACGGCATGAGCGAGCGATGCTTTTCGACGGCCGAGATGATGAGTGTGCGGCCGTCCGGCAGGCGATAGGTCGCCGTCGCGAGGCGGCCGATGGGGAGGTTGCGATCCTTGTCGTTGACGTCCTCGGGGGCGACGCCCCGATGCAACATGGCCGTGTCAGTGTAGGCTCGCAGCGGCCCATCCGGATCACCGGTCATCCGGCGCAGGCGCCGTTCGAGGCGCGGCTCGCGGATCAGTCCGGTGTCATCCGGAGCCGTGTCCATGATCTCGGCCCTGAGGGCCTCGCCGCTGACCGCCCGCAGGATAGCGGGTCTCAGGGCCAGGTCGGCATCCCTCAGGAGGGTGACGATGTTCGCGGCCTGGTCGACGCGCGGGAAGCGCGTCGCGTAGGGCGAGCGCTCCTGCCGCCGCTGCCACGTGTCGAGGGCGACGGTGGCGAGCACGAGCAGCGAGAGCGCCCCGAGCAGGAGCAACATAATCCGCCCAAGCAGGCCGACACGGGCCATCACGGCGCGGGCCTCACCGGCGCGGCCAGGATGTAGCCAGCGTTGCGCACGGTCTTGAGCATTGCCGCTACGCCGCTGCCCCCGGCGTCGAGCTTGTGCCGCAGGCGGCTCACCTGCACGTCGACGGTGCGGTCGAAGGCGTCGGCCGAGCGGCCCCGCGTCCAGTCCAGGAGTTGATCTCGGGAGAGTACACGCTGCGGCCGGGTGAGGAAGCAGTGCAGCAGGTCGTACTCGGCGCTGGTCAGGGCGATCTCGGCCGCGGGTTCGCCGGTCGTCACGCGACGAGCTGCGAGGTCAACGACGAGGTCCGCCACGGTCAGGGTCTCGGGATCGGCGGCGTCCGCGCGGGCGCCATTCCCATGGGCTCGCCGCAGGACGGCGCGGATACGGGCGAGCAGCACCCGCGGGTTGAACGGCTTTGATACGTAGTCGTCGGCTCCCATCTCTAGCCCGAGCACCCGGTCGATGTCCTCGTCCTTGGCAGTGAGCATGATAACGGGCGGCCCGCCCGCCGCGCGCAGGCGCCGGCAGATGGAGAGCCCGTCCTCGCCTGGGAGCATCCAGTCGAGCACGATCAGGTCCGGAGCGGGCGCGCCCGCAAGGTGGCGGTCGAGGCCTGCGCCACCGTCGAAGCCGACCACGCGAAAGCCCTCGCCCTCTAGGTAGCTGGCCAGTTGGGTGCGGATATCAGCGTCATCCTCAACGACGACGATAGTCGGGCCTTGGCTCATGCCCCGAACATACGAGAGCCGGGCGGCTCGACAACGCGGAAAGGGCCATTGATACAAAATGTTACATTGGTCGTTTACCCCGTCAGATCACCAGCGGAACCCCGTAGAGCTTCCCCGACATGCAACCCCATACGTCCCATCGGGGCGAGTTGCGCCCGGTCGCTGCCGACGTTGGTCACGTCGTGACCCACGATCAGGTGATGCTCGGCATCGACCGCAGCCTGGACGTTGTAGCCGACCAAGCCGGTGCCCTTGCCGCTGGTCGCCATGGAGCGCGCGTCGGGATCGGTCAGCGAGACCTGGCTGTCGGGTGCAGCCTCGACCTGCCGGCCCCTCGTTTGGAGAACCAGTCCGGCCCATGCGTGCCCGCGCCGGACGGCTCGATTTTCTTCAAGAAGGCAAAGGACATGACGAACCTCGGGTTTGGCGCGGCCACGGGACGGACGGTGACCCACGGCGTCATCCAAGCGTCCGTATGGTACCGGCACGAAGGATGGGATGTCGGGGAATGGAAGACCGGAATGGGTCTTCGAGCGGGCGTGGCCTCGACGCTAAAACGGCTCGCATAAGGAAACGAGATGGATTGCGGGCGCGCGAAACAAGGAAGTCATCAGGAGCGCGCGAAGGGAGCGGCAAGGCCCATGTTGCGGGCATAAAACCCTTGCGCCCCTCCTGGCGCCCGGCTTGGCCACGCCGCCCATTGACGCCGCGCCCCGTCGACCGGTCCTTATGACTTACCTATGCCGGAGGCCCCGTCTTCGTCTTGTTCCCTAATGGGGTAACGAGGACCTCTCGCTCCACCGGGCCATCGCCCGCGTGGAGCACCTAAACGACCGTTTTCCGGCACATCGCCGCCGAGTGCAGGGCCGACCGCGTCTTCGCCCTCATGATCCTGGGCCTCGGTTCGTGTTTGGCCTTGTCCCTCGCGCTGCTCGCCCTGAACGTCCTCGACCTATTGCCCGCGTCTTGAGCGCCGGGTCGCATCGCGGCCTGCGGGCTCGCCTCGCCGGCATCACGCCCCGCTTCCCGTCCGGCCCCGATCCCCGCAAGCCGGAGGATACCAGTGCCTGCACCGCGGACTACCGTCGCGTCGGCGGGCGCTGCCCGGCCTGCGGCGGGCCCTACAGCGGTTTCGAGGGGCGCGGACACGGGCGTGATCCAGGTGGACCGCACCATGTGGCGCGCCGCCTGCCCGAAAGCCATGCTCGTCGATGCGCCCGGTGCCTGCCAGGAGTTGCAGGCCGCCTAACGTCCGACGACGCGCCAAGGGATGCCCCGGACGAAGCCCGGAATCGGGCCGATCCTAATGAGTCCCTTATGGGATCGCCTCCCTTTCCGTCTCGAACCCTAACGCGGTTCCCGTCCACATTCGGGATGGGCCCAGGTCGGCCGTGGGACGCCCGCGACCGACGGGTCGAACGGATACGGACATCCCATGCTCGACATCGTCTTCATCGCCGCCGGCCTCGCCGTCTTCGGCCTGGTCGCCGGCTACACCGCGCTCTGCGAGCGCCTCTGAGGCACGCCGCAATGACCCTCGACCTCGCCCTCGGCGCCCTCGTGACCGCCGGGCTCC
This sequence comes from Methylorubrum extorquens, assembly GCF_024169925.1. Taxonomy (NCBI): domain Bacteria; kingdom Pseudomonadati; phylum Pseudomonadota; class Alphaproteobacteria; order Hyphomicrobiales; family Methylobacteriaceae; genus Methylorubrum; species Methylorubrum extorquens. The sequence goes on along the minus strand of NZ_JALJXF010000001.1, from coordinate 1,489,093 downwards.
TCGCCTACCTCACTTACGCCCTCGTCCGCCCCGAGCGGTTCTGAGCGGCTGAGCACGGACCACGTCCCATGACACTCAACGGATGGATGCAGATCGCGCTTTACGGCGCGGTCGTCCTGGCGCTCGTGAAGCCGCTCGGTCTCTACATGACCCGCGTCTTCGACGGCGAGCGCACCTTCCTCTCACCCGTGCTCGGCCCCATCGAGCGCGGGCTCTTCCGCGTCTCCGGCATCGACGCCCGCCAGGAGCAGACCTGGCTCGGCTACGCCGGGGCGATGGTCGTGTTCAACCTTCTCGGCTTCGTCCTGCTCTACGCCATCCTGCGCCTGCAGGCGGTGCTGCCGCTGAACCCGGCCGACCAGGCCGCGGTCGCGCCGGATCTGGCCTTCAACACGTCGACGAGTTTCGTCACCAACACGAACTGGCAGTCCTACGGCGGCGAGACTACGCTGTCGTACCTCAGCCAGATGCTGGGGCTGACGCACCAGAACTTCGTGTCGGCGGCCTCCGGCATGGCGGTCGCGGTGGCGCTGATCCGCGGGTTCGCGCGCGCCTCCACGAAGACCCTGGGCTCGTTCTGGGTCGATATGACCCGTGCCACCCTCTACGTGCTGCTGCCGCTCTGCCTTCTGATCGCGCTGTTCCTGGTCTCCCAGGGCATACCGCAGACGCTCTCCCCTTACGTCGAGGCCACCACGCTGGAGGGCGCCAAGCAGACCATCGCGGTCGGGCCGGTCGCCAGTCAGGTCGCCATCAAGATGCTCGGCACCAACGGCGGCGGCTTCTTCAACGCCAATGCCGCCCACCCCTTCGAGAACCCGACCGCACTCTCGAACCTCCTGCAGATGATCGCGATCTTCGCCATCGGCGCAGCCCTGACCAACGTCTTCGGCCGCATGGTCGGCGACGAGCGCCAGGGCTGGGCGATCCTGGCCGCCATGGGCCTGCTCTTCATCGTCGGCGTCGCCGTGACCTATTGGGCCGAGGCCAACGCCCACGGCGTCCTGTCGAACCTCGGCCTGACCGGCGGCAACATGGAGGGCAAGGAGGTCCGTTTCGGCATTGCCGCCTCCGCCCTGTTCGCCGTGATCACCACCGCCGCGTCCTGCGGCGCGGTCAACGCCATGCATGACTCCTTCACCGCGCTCGGCGGCCTGATCCCGCTGCTCAACATGCAGCTCGGCGAGGTCATCATCGGCGGCGTCGGGGCCGGCCTCTACGGCATGCTGATCTTCGTCGTCGTGGCGATCTTCGTGGCCGGGCTGATGGTCGGACGTACGCCCGAGTATCTCGGCAAGAAGATCGAGGCCAAGGAAGTGAAGATGGCCGTGCTCGGCATCCTCTGCCTGCCGCTGATGATGTTGGGCTTCACGGCGCTTGCGACCGTGGTACCCGCCGGTCTCGCTGGTCCCGCCAATGCCGGGCCGCACGGCTTCTCGGAAATCCTCTACGCCTACACCTCGGCAGCAGCCAACAACGGCTCGGCCTTGGGCGGGCTCACGGCCAACACCCTGTTCTACAACACCACCCTCGCCATCGGCATGCTGGTGGGCCGGTTCTTCGTGAAGATCCCGGTGCTGGCGATCGCGGGTTCGCTCGCCGCCAAGAAACGGGCTCCGGCGTCCGCCGGCACCTTCCCGACCCACGGCGGCCTGTTCATCGGTCTGCTCGTCGGCGTGGTGCTGATCATGGGCGGCCTGACGTTCTTCCCGTCGCTCGCGCTCGGACCCGTGGTCGAGCACCTCGCCGGCGCGGCGGGGCAGACCTTCGGCACGGGGGGCTGAGATGCCCCGCAGTCTCCCGAACCGGCGCATCCCGCGCCATCACCTGATGCCGCACCGGCCACCAAATCACAGCTCCCAAGGCGCCAGGGCGAAGCCCGTGCGTACCTCGGACCTCGTGCTGGCCCTCCTCGGCGTCGTCCTGCTCGGGGGCCTCGCCCTCGGCACAGCCTTCACCCTGGCCGCCGGCGCGACCGCCCCCTGAAACGGCAAAGCCCGGCAACGCTCGCCGGGCCTCCTCGCCCTCTCCGGACCCCCGAACCCATGTCCCGTAAGAACTCATCGCTCTTCAGCGCCGCCCTCGTCGGGCCGGCCCTCGTCGGCTCCGTCAGGAAGCTCGACCCCCGCTCTATGATCCGCAACCCGGTCATGTTCGTGGTCGAGGTCGTCGCCGCACTCACCACCGTGCTCTTCGTCCGCGACCTCGTCACCGGCGGCGCCAACCTGTTCTTTTCCGGCCAGATCATCCTCTGGCTCTGGTTCACCCTGATCTTCGCCAACTTTGCCGAGGCGCTCGCCGAAGGCCGGGGCAAGGCCCAGGCCGACAGCCTGCGCCGTACCCGGACCGAGATGACGGCTAAGCGCCTGACCGGGCAGGGACGCAATTACAAGACGGTGTCCGGCACCTCGCTCAAGGTCGGTGACATCGTCCTCGTGGAAGCGGGCGACCTGATCCCGTCCGACGGCGAGGTCATCGAGGGCGTCGCCTCGGTCAACGAAGCCGCCATCACGGGCGAGTCCGCCCCCGTCATCCGGGAATCGGGCGGCGACCGCTCGGCGGTGACCGGCGGCACGCAGGTGCTCTCCGACGAGATCAAGGTCCGCATCACGGCGGCAGCCGGCTCGACCTTCGTCGACCGCATGATCGCGCTGGTCGAGGGCGCGGCCCGACAGAAGACCCCGAACGAGATCGCGCTCAACATCCTGCTCGCCGGCCTCACCATCGTCTTCGTCTTCTCGGTGGCGACCATCCCGAGCTTCGCGAGCTATGCCGGCGGGTCCATCCCCGTCATCGTCTTGGTCGCGCTCTTCGTCACGCTGATCCCCACCACCATCGGCGCGCTTCTCTCGGCCATCGGCATCGCCGGCATGGATCGGCTGGTGCGCTTCAACGTGCTCGCCATGTCGGGCCGCGCCGTCGAGGCCGCGGGCGACGTCGACACCCTGCTCCTCGACAAGACCGGCACCATCACGCTCGGCAACCGGCAGGCAACCGAGTTTCGGCCCGTCCGGGGCGTCTCCGAGCAGGACCTCGCCGACGCGGCGCAGCTTGCCTCGCTCGCCGACGAGACGCCTGAGGGCCGCTCCATCGTCGTGCTCGCCAAGGACAAGTACGGCATCCGGGCCCGCGACATGGCGGGCCTGAACGCCACCTTCGTGCCCTTCACGGCCCAGTCACGGATGTCGGGTGTCGACCTTGAGGGCTCGTCCATCCGCAAGGGCGCGGTCGACGCCATCATCGCCTCCGTTTCCGTGCAGCCGATGGCGACCCGCGGCTCCAGCGCGGCGCTGGCCTACCAGCCGGCCGCCGAGACCGAGGTCGTGGGACAGATCCGCGCCGTCGCCGAGGACATCGCCAAGGCCGGTGGCACCCCGCTCGCCGTGGCCAAGGACGGGCGCCTGCTCGGCGTGGTCTACCTCAAGGATATCGTGAAGGGCGGCATCCGCGAGCGCTTCGTGGAACTCCGCCGCATGGGTATCCGCACGGTGATGATCACCGGCGACAACCCGATGACCGCCGCGGCCATCGCGGCTGAGGCCGGGGTCGACGATTTCCTCGCCCAGGCGACCCCCGAGGACAAGCTCGCTCTGATCCGGAAGGAGCAGGCCGAGGGCAAGCTCGTCGCCATGTGCGGCGACGGCACCAACGACGCGCCGGCCCTGGCCCAAGCCGATGTCGGCGTCGCCATGAACACCGGCACGGTGGCGGCGCGCGAGGCCGGCAACATGGTCGACCTCGACAGCGACCCGACCAAGCTCATCGAGATCGTGGGCATCGGCAAGCAATTACTGATGACGCGCGGGGCGCTGACGACCTTCTCCATCGCCAACGACGTGGCCAAGTATTTCGCCATCATCCCAGCGATGTTCCTGACGCTGTACCCCCAGCTTCAGGCGCTCAACGTCATGGGCCTCGCCTCGCCGCAGAGCGCGATCCTCTCGGCCATCATCTTCAACGCGCTCGTCATCGTCGCCCTCATCCCGCTGGCGCTCCGAGGCGTGACCTACCGGCCGGTCGGGGCCGCCTCGCTCCTGCGGCGCAACCTCCTCATCTACGGCCTCGGCGGCGTCCTGGTGCCCTTCGTGGCCATCAAGGCTATCGACCTTGCCATCACCGCCCTCCATCTCGCCTGAAACAAAGGTCGAAGGAGACCTGCCATGCTGAACCAGCTTCGCCCAGCCCTCGTCCTGCTCGTCGCCCTGACGGCGGTCACCGGCCTTGCCTACCCCCTCGCCGTCACCGGCATCGCCGGCGCGGTCTTCCCCGCCAAGGCCGCCGGCAGCCTGGTCGAGCGCGACGGCAAGGTCGTTGGCTCAACCCTGATCGGTCAGAGCTTCACCGGCGAGGGCTACTTCCACGGCCGTCCCTCGGCCACCACCGCGGCAGACCCGGCCGACGCGAGCAAGACCGTACCGGCCCCCTACAACGCCGCCAACTCCGCCGGCTCGAACCTCGGGCCGACCAGCGCGGGGCTGGCCGAGCGCGTGAAAGGCGACCTCGACACCCTGCGCGGGCAGAACCCGGGTCAGCCGGTTCCGGTCGATCTCGTCACGACGAGCGGCTCGGGCCTCGACCCGGACGTCTCGCCCGAGGCCGCCCTGTTCCAGGTGCCCCGGGTCGCCAAGGCTCGCGGCCTGCCCGAGGACAAGCTTCACGACCTCGTCGCCGGCCAAGTCCAGGGCCGCACCCTCGGCCTCCTCGGCGAGCCGCGCGTCAACGTCCTGGCGCTCAACCTCGCCCTGGACGACCTCGCCAAGCGCTGAGAAGCGAACATGCCCGAGACCGGCCGCGACCCGAACCGCCCCTCGCCCGACGCGCTGCTCGAAGCCGCCCGCCGGGAGGAGCGGACGCGCGGCCGGCTCAAGGTCTTCCTCGGTGCCGCACCCGGCGTCGGCAAGACCTACGAGATGCTGACCATCGGACGCGCCCGGCTTAAGTCCGGCGCAGACGTTGTCGTCGGCGTGGTCGAGACCCACGGGCGGGCCGAAACCGAGGCGCTGCTCGACGGGTTCGAGGTCGTTCCGCGCCGCGCCGTGCCCTACCACGGCACCGTCCTGGATGAGATGGATCTCGACGCGCTGCTCGCCCGCCGGCCGCAGATCGCCCTCGTGGACGAGCTCGCCCACACCAACGCGCCGGGCTCGCGCCACCCGAAGCGCTACCAGGACGTCGAGGAGTTGCTCGACGCCGGCATCGACGTCCTGACCACGCTCAACATCCAGCACGTCGAGAGCCTCAACGACGTGGTGGCCTCCATCACCCGCATCCGGGTACGCGAGACGGTGCCCGACGGCGTGCTCGACCGGGCCGACGACATCGAGGTGGTCGACCTCAATCCCGACGACCTGATCGAGCGCCTGAAGGCCGGTAAAGTCTACGTTCCGACGAACGCCGAGCGGGCCCTGAAGCACTACTTCTCCCGCGGCAACCTGACGGCCCTGCGTGAACTCGCGTTGCGGCGCACCGCCGACCGGGTCGATGACGAGCTCCTCAGCCACATGCGGGCCAACGCCATCGCCGGTCCTTGGGCCGCGGGCGAGCGGGTTCTCGTCTGCGTCAGCGAGGACCCACGCTCGGCCGGCCTGGTGCGCTACGCCAAGCGCCTCGCCGACCGCCTGCACGCGCCCTGGACCGCCCTGGTCGTCGAGGGACCGCGCGCCGCCTTCCTGAGCGAAGCCGAGCGCGACCGGGTCGCGGAGGCGCTGCGGCTTGCCGACCAGCTCGGCGGCGACGCCGTCACCCTCCCGGGCGGGCGGCGCATCGCCGACGAAATCCTGGCTTACGCGCAGTCTGCCAACGTCAATCACATCGTCGTCGGCAAGGCGACGCGCTCCGGGCTGTTCGAGCTCGTCAACGGCTCGGTGGTGCACGACCTGGTTCGCCGCAGCGGCAACATCAGCGTCCACGTGGTCCCCGGCGAGGCCGTGCCGACCTCCGACGCGGGGGGGCGCCGGCCGGTGGCCACCGCCGCCACGCCCGCCACCTTCGATGCCCGAGGCTACGGCCTGGCGCTGCTCGCCACCGGCGCCGCGCTCGGGCTCGCCCTGCTGCTGGAGCCTTATACGGGCGTCGAGAACGCTGACCTGATGCTGCTCACCGCCGTCGTGGCGGTCGCCGTGCGCTGGGGGCTCGGCCCCTCACTCGTCGCGGTGGTGACCGCCTCGCTCTCCTACAACTTCTTCTTCCTGCCGCCGGTCTACACCCTCACCATCTCGGATCCGACCAACGTCGCAGCCTTCCTGCTCTTCACCGTGGTGGCGGTTTTGGTCTCGAACCTCGCCGCCCTGGCGCGCCGGACGGCCGTCGTCAGCCAGGGGCGGGCCAAGGCGACCGAACGGCTGTTCGGGTTCTCGCGCAAGCTCGCGGCCTGCGGGACGCTCGACGACGTGCTCTGGGCGACCTCGGCGCAGACCGCCGCCATGCTGAAGGTACGCGTCGTGTTGTTACTGCCGGACGACAAGGCCGTGACGGTGCGGGCCGGCTACCCACCCGAGGACATGCTGGACGAGGCCGACCTCGCCGCCGCGCAGTGGGCCTTCGACAACCATCGCCCCGCGGGGCGCGGCGCCGACACCCTGCCCGGGGCCAAGCGCCTGTTCCTGCCGATGCGCACCGGACGCGGCACAATCGGCGTGATCGGCCTCGACGCGGACGGCACAGGACCGATCCTGACGCCGGAAGCGCGACGTCTCCTCGACGCGCTGGCCGATATGGGCGCGCTCGCCATCGAGCGGGTTCGCCTCGTGGAGGATCTCGACCGGGCCGAGCGCGCCGCCGAGACCGACCGGCTACGCCAGGCGCTGCTGACCTCGATCAGCCACGACCTGCGCACCCCGCTGGCCTCCGTGCTCGGGGCGGCCACAACCCTGCGCGACCTCGACGCAGCACTGCCCCCGGAAGCCAAGACCGAGCTCCTGGCGACCATCATCGAGGAATCGGAGCGGTTGAACCGCTTCATCGTCAACCTTCTCGACATGACGCGACTGGAGGCTGGCGCCGTGGCGCCGAACCTCGCGCCCCAGGACGCGGCCGAGACCGTCGATACCGCCCTGCGGCGCACCCAGAAGGTCATGGCGGGCCACGTGGTCGCGGTCGAGATCGACCCCGACCTGCCGACCCTGCGGCTCGACCCGGTCCTGTTCGAGCAGGTGCTTGTCAACCTGCTCGACAACGCCGCCAAGTACGCGCCCGAGGGCTCGACCGTGACGGTTCGTGCCCGGCACGATGGCCAAGCGGTCTACATCGAGGTGCTGGACGAAGGCTTCGGCCTGCCCGAGGCGGACGTCGAGCGGGTGTTCGACAAGTTCTACCGGGTCCGGAAAAGCGACCACGTCCGGGCCGGCACCGGGCTCGGCCTCGCCATCTCCCGCGGGTTTGTCGAGGCGATGGGCGGCACCATCACCGCCGGCAACCGCCGCGACCGGCTGGGGGCCGTTTTCACAGTGACGCTCCCGGTCCCGGCACGGACAACGCCAAGGGAAATCGCCGCATGAGCCCGACCATCCTCGTCATCGACGACGAGCCCCCGATCCGCAAGCTGCTGCGCATGGGCCTGTCCACGCAGGGGTATGCTATCTTGGAGGCCCCGAACGCCGCCATCGCCCTTGAGGTGCTCGGTCGCGAAAGCCCGGACCTCGTCATCCTCGATCTCGGCCTACCTGACATGCGCGGGCACGACTTGCTCCGCGCGATCCGGGTAAGCCACCCCGGGCTGCCGGTGGTGGTACTGTCGAGCCGGGACGACGAGGGTGGCAAGGTCGAGGCGCTCGACCTCGGCGCGGACGACTACGTGACGAAGCCCTTCGGCATGGCCGAACTACTCGCCCGTCTGCGCGCAGCGCTACGCCATCAACTGGCCGCCCGTGGCGAGCGCCCCGTTTTCCGGGTCGACGGCCTCTCCGTCGACCTCGTGCGGCGCATAGTGAAGGTTGACGACGCCGAGGTGAAGCTGACCCCGAGGGAGTACGACTTCCTGCGGGTTCTCGTGCTGCACGCCGGCAAGGTGCTGACGCATGCCCAGCTCATGCACGAGGTCTCGGTCTCGTCGGAACCGCAGTACCTGCGGGTCTACATGCGCCAGCTCCGACAGAAGCTGGAGGCTGACCCGGAGCGACCGCGCATCCTTCTCACCGAAACCGGCGTCGGCTATCGACTGAGGGCCCCCGACGACGAACCGAACCTCAAGCTGCGCGCGGCGAACGACGCCAAGTCGTCGGCGACGGAGACGAGCTCTTGAAACCCAGCCCCGCAGGTAGCTGGCAGACGCAATGACTATCCACGACATCCTCGCACCAGCGGACGTGGTCCACGGCCTGCGCGCCTCCGGCAAGACCGCCCTCCTCGACGATCTAGCCCGACGCGCGGCCCGGTCCCTCGACTTGGATGCCGGCACGATCCTCGGTGCCCTCGTCCGCCGGGAGGGGCTTGGCTCGACCGGGGTCGGCGATGGCGTGTCGCTTCCGCATGCGCGGCTGGAGACGGTGCGGAAGCCGTTCGGCTTGCTGGCGCGCCTGCGAGATCCACTCGATTTCGATGCGGTCGACGAGCGGCCTGTGGACCTCGTCTTCCTACTGCTGCTGCCAATCGGCGACGGTGGAGAAAACTTGAACGCCCTGGCCTGCGTGGCGCGCAAGCTCAGGGACCCGGCGTCCGCCAAGGCCCTAAGGGGCGCGCGGGACGCGGCTAGCCTCTATGCGTTGGTCAGCGCCCGAGCAACCGGCAAGGTGTGAGGCGAGGCGCAGCTTGCGGGCGCCCTGCACCTCCATACGCCGATGGCCGGGACCACCCGAACCGTGTCCAAGCAGCGCCCGGGCTTTCAGCCCAGATTGAGGGATACTGTGCCGAGGTTGCCGAACCTGGAGACGGGAAACCCATACGGTCGACGACAAGATGGATATGGGATGCCGGGGCCGACCTCTCCAGGGCGTCGGCCATGACGTCAGATGCGCAGTTCGATTCGCTTCTCGGACAGGAGCACGGCGTCGGGCCGGTGGTCGGTCTCGTCCTCGGCGTAGTCGACCGCGGCCTTGCAGCTCCGGAACAAGCCGCCGGCGCGCCCGTGGATCTCGATTGCGACCCAATGGCCTTCCGGGTTCTGGCCGACGATGAACCGTGCCGCGTCCGAAGCGGAGGCCTGGACATGGATGGCGGCGACTTGAACGGTGGTAGACATCATGTCTCTGGGGCTCGCGCGGTCTTCGGGTGACCGCGTCCCTTATCTGCGCCCGACCGCATTAGGGTTCGAGCGGGAAGCGGAGCCAATCTCATAAGCGTCCCGTTAGGATTCCGGTCACCGGCAATCCGTGCCCTCGAAATCCGACGGCCCATCGACCACCTGGGTGCCAAGGCCGGTCGACCCGGCGAGGTTGGGGGCAGGCGTGCGTAAGCTGGCGTTACCGGATGGTCGCGGGATGTGGCTCCCCCTTGGGTTGGCGCTCCTGTTCGTCCTCCTTATCTTCGCCGGCTTCCACCTGACCCGGGCCACGACCCTGACCATCGCGGTCGCCCCGAACGGCGGCACCGAGCCGACGCTCCTGCGGGCCTACGCCGACGAACTCGCCCGGCGGAAGCTCGCCGTCCGCCTCAAGGTCGTCGCGTTCGGCGGGGTGCGCGAGAGCGCCGAGGCGCTGAGAACCGGCAATGCCGACCTCGCGGTGGTCAGGCCCGACGTGTCGATGCCGGGGAACGGCCTTACGCTCGCCGTCCTGCGTGAACTCGCCGCCTTCGTGGTGGCGCCGGGCGCCTCCGGGGTCAAGGCAGTCCCGGACCTGGCGGGCAAGCGACTGGGCATGCTGGCAAGCCGAACCGCCGACCGGACGCTGCTGCGTGATCTGCTCGCACACCATGGGCTTCAGCTCGTCTTCAACGCACCGGCCGCCGGAATGGGCGGCAAAACCGTCGCGTTGGTTCCGGTGGAAGAATCCGGCCTGTCCGTCGTCAGATGATTTGGGACATTCAGCGGTGTTCAGGAGCGGAGGCTCTGGTCCATTTGGGGTAAGAGGTTAGGCGGCCTGCGCGTGGTGGCGCAAGCGGCGATCCATCAGGGTCTGGCGCTTGATGCGTTCCCGCTCGGCCAGGATTCCTTCGCCGCGTCCGAAGGAGACGTCAGCGGGCGTGAGGTTGCTCAGAGTCCGTCCGATAAGTCACGAAGCGCGTCCGAGGCGTCGGACGAGGATCATGGCAGCGGCGGCGTAGAGGAAGGCTTGGGCCGAGGCGAGGGTGGCCTCCGGATCCTTCCAGAGGCGGCGATTGCGGCTGATCCAGGCGAAGAAGCGCTCGACGACCCAGCGGCGCGGGTGAACGGCGAAGCCGACCTGCCCGGGTGGCTTGCGCACGATCGCGACGGTGATGCTCGTGGCCGTGGCGGGTCGGTCTCCGGCATAGCCAGCATCGGCGAACGCCTTGGTGATGAACGGGAAGGTGCGACGCGACAAACGCAGCACCGGCACCGCTCCGTCGCGATCCTGTACGTCGGCGGGCTGCGGATCGAGGACGAGGGCACGCCCGTCCGTGTCGACCAGAGCTTGGCGCTTACGGCCCTTCACCTTCTTGCCGGCATCGTAGCCGCGCGGCCCGCCGCTCTCGGTGGTCTTGATGCTCTGGCTATCCAGAACCGCCGCCGACGGCGAAGCCTCGCGTCCGACCCGTTCACGGTCAGCCATGACGAGGTGGTGGTTGATCCGGCCGAACAGGCCGTCGTCGCGCCAGCGGCTGAAGTAGCCGTAGGTGGTCGAGCGGGGTGGCAGATCCTTGGGGATCAGCCGCCACGCGATCCCGCCGCGCAGCACGTAGAAGATCGCGTTCAGGATCTCCCGCATCGTCCAGACCGGCGGACGCCCGCACGGTGCAGGCTTGGGCATCAGCGGCTCGACCACAGCCCACTCGGCATCCGTCAGGTCGGTTTCGTAGCGCAGGCCCGAGCGGCTATGCTGCCGCCGGGTAGTCGGGGTCCACATGGCACTTCCAGGTCAGGCTTCAGCACCCTTCTGGAAGCATCGCCATCCCGGCCACTCAACCCCAAACTCAACCCTTATCGGACGGGTTCTCAGGCTTTCATGGGCTCGGGCATGGTTGTAGTGTTCGACGAAGTCGGCAACCTGCGTCTCCAGCTCGCCGGGCACGTAGGCGTGTTCGAGCAGGATGCGGTTCTTGAGCGTCTGATGCCAACACTCGATCTTGCCCTGCGTTTGAGGATGGCATGGCACATCGCGGATGTGGGTCATGCCCCGAATGCCGAGCCAGTCAGCCAGGTCGCTGGCGACGTAGCTCGGCCCGTTGTCGGAGAGCAGGCGTGGCCGCGGCATCACCCGCGCCTGATCGAACCCAGCCGCACCCAGCGCCAGGTCGAGCGTGGCGGTGACGTCGCTGGCCTGCATCGTCGTGCACAGCTTCCAGGCGACGATGTAGCGTGAGAAGTCGTCCAGGACCGTCGACAGGTAGTACCAGCCCCAGCCAACGACCTTCAGGTAGGTGAGTCCGTCTGCCAAAGCTGGTCGGGCGCGGTGGTCTTATCGCGGTACTCGTCGGCAGCCTTGATGACGATACAGGCCGGGCTGGTGATCAGGTCCTGAGACTTGAGCAACCGGTAGACGGTCGCTTCCGAGACGAAGTAGCGGCGCGCGTCGGTGGAGCGCACCGCCAGCGCACGCGGACTGAGTTCAGGCTGCTCCAGAGCCAAGGCAACGATCTGCTCGCGGATCTCCGCAGGTAGACGGTTCCAGACCCGGCTCGGCTGCGAAGGTTGGTCATTCAACGCCTCGGGGCCGCCGCGCTGGTAGGCGTCGTACCAGCGGTAAAACGTCGAGCGCGTGATGCCGAGCTTGTCCAGGGTGGCACGCACCGGCAGGTGGGATTGCTCGACCAGCCGGATAATCTCCAGCCTCTCGGGGGCCGGGTACCTCATGCCTCGTCGTCCCCAGCCCCGCTCATGCCTTTTTTAAAGCAGACGGTTCTCCAGGACGAGATCAGCTACGACCTCCTTCAGCGCCCCCGCTTCGCGACGTAGATCCCGCACCTCATCCGTGGTGGCCGCACGAGCCGTGTCGCCAGACAGGCGCTTCTTGCCAGCCTCCAGGAACTCCTTGGACCAGCCGTAGTACATCGAGGCGGCGATACCCTCACGTCGGCACAACTCGGCGATGCTGTCCTCGCCACACAAGCCTTCCAGTACGACGCGGATCTTCTCCTCGGACGAGAACTGCCGACGTGTGGCCCGACGGATGTCCTTGATCACCGCTTCTGCCGGCTTCTTGGCCGGTCCGGATGTCTGCTTCATGTTCGCTCCTCAGGGGCTACGATGAACCAGCCATCCTCCGTTCCTGAAGACCCTCATTCTGTCCCACAGGTGCTGACGTCGGACAGCTGCCGTAGTCGAATGCGCTCGGTGCTCGAAGCTGTGGAAGCCGACCGCCGTGGCGCTCTCACCGCCGCCCTCACGGTTGCGCATGGCGTTGCATCCCGTTGCGCAATCTCAAGGCATCGATCGTGACAGGAACTGTCACGAGGATGGGGCGGCTTCATGCCCGAAGGAGGCCGCCCCGTCATGGTCAGAAATCGAGCTGCGCCGACAGCAGAACGGTCCGCGGCGTGCCGAGCGTCAGGAGACCGAGACCGGTGGAAGCCCAGTAATCGGAGCCGAACACGTTGACGACGTTGGCGCGCAGCGTCACCGGCTTTCCCCACGAGCCGAGGAAGGTGTAGCGCAGGCCGGCATCGAAGCGGGTCCAGTCCGGAATGTTTTGGGTGTTGCCCTGATCGTAGAACTGGCGCGCGGTGTGGATGACGCGGCCCGTCGCGGTCAGGCCCGGCAGCAGCCAAGGCGGCAGGTCCACCTCGCCGTAGAGGTTGAGCGCGAAGGCCGGTACCCCCGGTGCCACCCGCCCGTCGAACGCCCCTCCGGCGGTGTTCACCAGGCGCCCGTCGATGAAGGAGGCGCCGCCGATCAGCCGCACCCCGGGCAGCGGTTCGCCGAACAGGTTGAACTCCAAGCCGCGGTTGCGCTGGAGGCCGTTGGCCGCGAAGACGCCGGTCACGGCGTCCAGGAAGGCGCTCGGCCGATGGATCTCGAACAGCGCGACGGAGGCGCCGACGGTCCCGAAATCATACTTGATGCCGACCTCCTTCTGGTCGGCGACGATGGGAGCCAGAACGTCGCTCGCATTCGCGGCGACCAGCGGCGTGTTCGGTGAGATCAGGGCCTCGACGTAGTTTCCATAGAGCGACAGGTTTTCGATCGGCTTCACGACCAGCGCGACCGCGGGCGTGAACGCCGTGTTGTCGTAGCTTGACGTGATTTGTCCGAAGGACGGAGTTCCGGGCCTGAAGCCGAAACCCTTCGCGGCCAGCTGCTGCACCCGTCCGCCGATCGTGAGCAACACGCGATCGTCCAGCGAAGACAGCGTGTCGGCGATTGAGACGCTTCGATAGGTCTGCCCGTTGAAGCGGGTGCCGATGTCGATGTCGGTAAACGTGGCCGGGACGGAACTCGGATTGGAGAAGTTGGCGCTGCCGCCCGGAAGGAACTGGAAGGCTTTGGGGAAGCTCGTCTCGGCCCAGAAGCCGGTGGCCGAGAGCGTCGCGTTGTGGCGGATCGGGCCGGTCACGAAACGGGTGCGCAGCCCGGCATCCGCCGTATAGGTCGTGAAGTCGGCCACCCGACGCACGAGCAGATCGTCGAATTCCCCGTTCGAGGATGTGATCGACTTGTAGCTGGCGAACGCGTCCTCGGCGGTGTGCCCTGCACCGAAGCCGGCAAACAGGGTCGTGTCGTCGGTCAGGTCATACTCGAAGCGCGTGGCGCCCAAAACGGATTTGACCTGATGATACAGGCCCGGTCGGCCGAGGTTACTCGACAATCTCGGCGCCCTCGGGATGTCTATGCCGGGGAAAGCCTCGATGAAGCCGCGGTTCCGCTGATAGAAGGTATCCTGGTACGCGAGATCGAACGACATGCGGAAGCGGTCGCCGCGGTAATCGACGCCGAGCGAGCCGAAGCCCAATTGCAGCCGCTCGCGGTCGATCGCGGTCTCGCCGCGCTGAAAGACGCCGTTGGCGCGCACGCCCCACTCGCCCGTCGGGCCGAACCGGCGGCCGATGTCCACCGCCGTGCCGAGCTGACCTTGCGAGATGAAGAAGGGCGTGATGCGCGTCAGCGGCTCCTCGTAGGCGCGCTTGGGGATGAGGTTGATGCTGCCGCCGACGCCGCCATTGGGCGCGGCGGCGTTGACGAGCGCGCTCGGCCCCTTGAGCACCTCGACCCGCTCGATGTTGTAGATCGGCGGTCGGCGAACATCGGTGATGCCGAACAGGCCGTCGAAGCCGATATCGAGAGACAGGACGTCGAAGCCGCGGATGAACAGCGAGGTGCCCGGCGCGTCGCTGAGCGAGGACACCGCCCGCACCGACGGATCGTTCTCGATCACGTCGATCAACCCTTGCGCCTGCTGATCGCGGATCAGCTTGGACGTGTAGCCCGCTGTGTTGAACGGCGTGTCGAAGACGTTGCGGTTGCCGAGCACGCCGAGCCGCGCCCCCGAGCCGACCTGCCCGCCCGCATAGGGCACCGGCGGCTGTCCCATGGTCCCGGTCGGCGGGGGCAGGCCCGCGGCCTGCGCGCGACCCCGGCCCTGGCCTTCGACCGACAGTTCCTCGAGCGTCACCGCGTTGGCTGGCGCGGGGCCGAGCTGGACGTAGCGCGGATTGACCAGGGTGATCGTGGACGGGCCGGCCGAGCGATAGGTCAGGCCCGTGCCTTCGAGGATCCTGGCAAGCGCCTCCAGCGGCCGGAACTCACCCTCGGCGCCCAGCGTGACCAGACCCTCGGTCAGGGTAGTCTGGTAGGCCAGCTTGAGCCGCATCTGCCTGGCGAGCGCCGTCAGGGCGGGCTCCAGCGGACCCGGCGGGATCGCGACGCGGTGCCGGTTTGCTGCGGCATCGAGCGAGGCCGAGACGATATCAGTTGCGATGGGGACGATGCTGATTTTGTCCACCTCGCGTGCGGATGCCATGCCGACGAGCGCCGTCAGAGAGACGCCCGCAAGGGCCGCAAGCCGCAGCCGCCCGACCCAAACCGTTTGCTCCCGCACCGCCATAGCCCGCCTCGATTCCATCACTCCATCGGGACGGATGCGCTTCGCGCTTTCTCGTCCCTGGAACGGTAGACAGTCGGTGCGCGAAATTCCTGATGTCCGGCGGACCACTTTTTTCGGGTATCAGGGAACTGGCCGGACCAGCACCAGCAGCGGCGTCACGCGGGTGACGCGGACCCCCATCGTTGCGGCGAGAACGTCGAGCGCCTCGTCGGTGTTGCGCGGATCGAGCGTTCCGCTGAAGCGCTTGGCCCCGGCACCCTGGCCGAGCAGCACGATGCGCCCGCGCCGGTAGCGCTCAAGCTCGTTCAGGACCGCCGCGAGGGGCTGGCCCGAGAAGATGAGCCGGCCGTCTCGCCACGCCATCGCGCGGGCGACGTCGCCGTGCTCGGCCACAAGGCGGCCGGCCGTGTCATGGACCGCGATCTCGCCGGCCTGCAGCATCGCTTGGCCATCCGATGCGACGACCTCGACCTGTCCCTCGGTCACGCCGACCGGGCTCGCGTCGCCATCGACCCGGACGAAGAAGCGCGTGCCGACAGCGCGGGCACTGATTCTCTTCCCGCGCACGATGAATGGCCGCTGACGATCCGGCAACACGTCGAACGCGGCCTCGCCGCGCAGGAGTTCGACGCCGCGCTCCTCGGCCGTGTAGTGCAGCGCCAGGGCGGTATTGGTGTTGAGATCGACCCGGCTACCGTCCGCCAGCGTCTCCGCCCTGATCGCGCCGACCTCCGTCCAGGCATCGGCCCTCAGGCGGTCGAGCATCCCCATGTCGTAGGCGAGCAGGCCGGCCACCCCGAGGATGGCGACGACGGCTATGCCCTTCGGTTTCCAGCGCCGGCCTCGGCGCGGATCGGGCACCTGACCCATCGTCCGGCGCCACGCGTCCATCTCGGCAAAGGCGTCGGCATGTGACGGATCGGCCGACCGCCACGCCTCGAACGCTTTGCGATCGGCATCGGTCGCGTCGGGCGAGGACAGGCGGGCGACCCATAGGGCAGCCTGCTCATAGATCGGATCGTCTTCGGATTCGTCCGACGTCTCGGGAGGGCTCCGCTCGTTCATGCCGATCATTGACTGCCGAAGCCGGACCGTACGGTCCATGTCGCCGTCCTATCCCTAAAGACCGGCGAGACGGCGAATTCCTGACGCTTCGGCTCAGAAAATTTCGCGGCAGGTGCGGCGCGTATGCAGGAGCGCCTTCATCAGGTGCTTCTCGACCATGTTTCGGCTGATCCCGAGACGGATTGCGATCTCGCCGTTGGCGAGCCCGTCGAACGCGCTGAGCAGGAAGGCCTCGCGGCAGCGCGGCGGCAACTCGTCGATGGCGGCGGCGACCAAGCGAAGCTGCTGGCGCGCGATCACCTGCTGCTCGATCCGCACCCGCTCGTCGGCGATCTCGGTGAAGCTCAGATCGGCGGCCGATCGGAACAGCTCCGCCTCGATCCGGCGCCGCTTGCCCAGATTGATGGCGACGTTGCGCGCGACGAAGAACAGGAAGACGCGGGGCTGCTCGATCTCGGTCCGGCCGAGCGCCCTGACCAGGCGCAGGTAGGTCTCCTGACGGGCATCGGCCGCATCGGCGGGATTGCCTAGCAGGCGCAGCAGGTAGCGTTGGAGAGCCGCCCCCTCGCTACGATGCAGCGCATCGACTGAAACCGCCTCCATAGCACCCGCTCCGAACCGCCCGGATCATCGCATCACCGCTGATCTCTTTGCGATCGAGCAAACGAGCTTCTTGAAAACTATGCAAGCATTCCAGTAGTTTATATGGCTTCTAAATTTGCAGCGCGATCGCGGCGCAAATCTTTGAGTTGCGATCTAAAACCGACGATGCCGCCTCTTGCCCGGGAGGCGAACAAGCGTCCGGAGGACTGCAACCGCACGCGAGTGTGTAGATTGCGCCACACCTTCCTATCGTGTGTCCAGCCAGAAGATGATCTGGAGCATCATCCCAAAGGTGGCTGCCGGATTTCGAGAAAAAGACGATGCAAAGCGGAAAGCGAGCGCGGCGTCCTGAATAGAATTTCAAGACGACGCGCTCGTTATCCCCACCCGATCATGATGCTCGGCATCACTCATGTCATCCAACGTGACAGTGCCGATGAGTTTGAAACGGTTGAACGACTATGGGTCTTTCTTATCTTTCGAACGTCTGCTTCGCGCCACAAGCGGAAGTGCGCTCGAGGCCCGGTAGCGGACATTTAGCGCCAACGGGCTGACCGTCCGGTGTCGACCCAACCCAGTCGTTCCGGTTCCCTGACGCGATTCTCGGAAGCGGATAGTGAGCCAAACATCGACGAACGACTGAACCTGGCCGAAAGCCGTCCACCCGCTTTAATGAGTGGACTGCGGGAAATTGGATTTTGCCGTCTCAACACGGGCAACCCGAGAAATCTCATGCCGCTCGCCGGACGGCAGCCAATTACTAAGGAAAGATCTTGGCAAGCCGCAGCTGGACGAAGGTCGCTTGCTTGGTCCCGTTCTCAACGGTGAGATCCCGCCCGATCATGGCCTGGATCTGGAAGGTCGGCTCCGGGAAGTAGGCGACCGCGAGACGGCCATACGTCGTGCCCTGGTCGTTTCGCAGCGAGACCTGCTGGAAGGATTGCTTGCCGCCGATCCTGCCGCCCAGGCCGCCCCCGACCTCCAGGGCCGGGTCGATCTTGTAACGCAGATAGGCCTGCACCTCGAATTGCGGATCCTGCGACAGCCGCCCGATGCCGCCGAGGTTGTAGCGGGCATTGTCCGAGTAGAAGGCGACGTCGCCGATCAGGTCGAGCGACCACACCGGATCGAAGTGTTTGACGTAGGCCGCCTGGATGACGCCCTGCCAGCGATTGGCGCCGAAGTTCAGCGGCTGGGTCGCGTCGTAAGTCCCGGTCGGCGCGATGAGATACGGAGTTATGGCGAAGACGTCGTTGAACGCGGTGTCGAGCTTGAACTTGAACGGGGCCGCCAGGATGATGTCGCCGACGCCGCCCGGCGATCCGAGGGGGGCCAGCACGCCGCCGGTGGAGATCGCGCCCACGGGCAAGAGGAATTGCGGGTCGACCGTTACGCCTGGGGCGATTTCATAGACGTGCAGGAGGCGGATGACGCCGACATTCGTATCGAGTTTCGCATCGGATGTGGTCTTGGTCCCTCGCGCGTAGGCCTCGTCCCCGTGCCCGTGCTGATAGTAGAGCAATCCGATCGTCGCTCCGGACGGAAACTGCTCGTAATCGCCCGGGTTGACCTCAAGTGCCTCGGCGCTGAAGCTCAGGCTCGCCCCGAGAATGACCGAAATCAGGCCTAGTCCAAATCTGACATTCATCATGCACCCCTCGCCCCGGTTCTGATCTCGGGGATTTCTTGAGAGGAAGCTCCCGGATTTTCCGCCCGGGGTCGTTATCCGCAAACATCTTTCGCTGTTCGATTCCTGCGGAAGCCGCCGGCTCGGTCGCGGATCGACCGCCACGGCGGTCCGATCATCGGTGGCCGACCTTCGCACGGACGGGGCGCACGAGGGCCGTCGGCGACGGGCAGTCCGTTTCTTAGAGCATCATCCCGAAAGGTGGCTTCCGGCTTTCGGAAAAAGATGATGCAAAAACAGAAGCCTAGAGCATCGTCCTGGATCCGATATCCAGGACGATGCTCTAGGCGGGGACGAACGGCATCGTGCATCCACCGTCCGGCGGACGCTGCTACGGCGCGAGGCGCGAAGCCTATCTTTGGGCGGAGGCGCGCAACTGGGCTGGGGTCACGCCCATCGTGTTGCGGAAGGCGCGGGTGAAGTTCGCTTGCGACGAGAAGCCGGTCGCTGCCGCGATCTCGGCGATTTGGGTATCCTCGGTTAGCAGCCGGTGCTTGGCGAGATCGAGCCGGCGCCCGCTCACATACTCGTAGGGTGTCCGTCCCGTCGCCGCGCGGAAGCTGCGGGTGAAGTGGGCGACGCTCATGCAGGCGACGGCCGCGAGGTCAGCCACCGCGAAATCGTCGAACAGATGGGCCGCGATGAAATCCTCCACCCGTTCCAGGCGCCGCCGGTCGAGCGGCTTATCGGCGCTCTCCTTCGCCTGAACGTTTGCGGCCGAATAGCGGTGCACGAGATGGGCGGCGAGCGCGACACCCAGTGATTCGATGAGAAGCCGCCCGGCCGCGGTCTCGTCCTCCAGCTCCTCGATGATCCGTCCCGCGACGAGCTCGATGAAGGGATCCTGCGCGATGACCTCATAACGCAGCTCGACCCGGGCCGGGTCGATGTCGAGGTCGCGCAGCAGCGTCTCCGTGAACGGACGGCCCGGCAGGAAGATGTGCAGGCAGTCGATCATCGGATCGGAGATGTTGACGTATTCCTCTTCGATCCCGGCCGGGCACAGCCAGACCGTGCCGCGATGGCCGTGGGTCTGCTGGCGCCGGCCACTGCCGACCCGTTCGACGAAGGTCCGGCCGCGCAGCAGGATGGCGATCTCGGTGTCGCGCGGGGTGAGGGCCGGCAATTCGCCGGGCATATGGCTCCAGCGCTCAGCATGCAGGTGCGACCAGCGCAGGCGGTTCGACGTGTCGAGCAGCCGTCCGGTCACGTACTTGTCGACCGAATGCCCCAGCATGCCTGATTCCCTCCTCCAAAAGCTCGAACGATTCCAATCGACAAGCACATCCCGCGCCAAGGCATCGTCGGCGCGCGGAACCGAAGCACTCCGCTCCTTCGGGCACAGGACCGCACTTCAGGAACACGAAGGCGCAGGCCGCGATAAAGCCCGTTGCCTCGTTTGTTGGCAGGCTCTCCTCCTGTTCAAAAACTGGTCAGCCGGAGAGTGGATATGGCCCGCGAAGTCGTCATCGGCGCATGCCCGCACGATTGCCCCGACACCTGCTCGATCCTGACGACGGTCGAGGATGGCAAGGCGATCGCGGTGCGGGGCAATCCGGACCATCCCTTCACCAAGGGGCGCCTCTGCGTGAAGGTCAACGACTACCAGAACCGGGTCTACAGCGACCAGCGCCTGCTCTATCCGATGAAGCGCGTCGGCCCGAAGGGCAGCGGTCAGTTCGCGCGGATCACCTGGGACGAGGCTCTGGACGAGATCGCCGGCCGCTGGAAGGCGATCATCGCCGAGAGCGGGGCGCAGGCGATCCTGCCCTACAGCTATCTCGGCACCCAGGGCATCATCAACGGTCTCAATGTCGGCGATCCGCTGTTCAACAAGCTCGGCGCCAGCGTCTGCGAGCGCACTTTCTGCGATTCCGGCTCATGCACCGCCTACATGATGACGATCGGCCATACGCCGGGGGTCGATCCCGAGAGCTTCGTCCATTCGAAGTACATCATCCTGTGGGCCTGCAACACGCTCAGCACCAACTCGCACCATTGGCCGTTCATCGAGCAGGCCAAGCGCAACGGCGCCAAGCTGGTGGTGATCGATCCGGTTCGCACGCGCACGGCGCGGCTGGCCGACTGGCACATCCCCATCCGCCCCGGCACCGACGGGGCGCTGGCGCTCGCGATGATGCACATCATCATCAAGGAAGGGCTCACCGACCGCGACTACATCGATAAGCACACGATCGGCTTCGACGAGCTCGCCGAGCGGTGCGAGGCCTACACCCCGGAATTCGCCTCGGCCGAGACCGGCATCCCCGTCGAGGATATCCTCAAGCTGACCCGCGAATACGCCAAGACGCCCCCGGCGGTGGTGCGGATCGGCGTGGCGGTGGAGCGCCACGCGGGCGGCGGCCAGACCGTTCGGGCGATCGCCTGTCTGCCGGCGCTGATCGGGGCCTGGAAGCATGTGGGCGGCGGCCTGCTGCAATTGCCGATCTGGGCCTTCCCGGTGAACTGGCCCGGCCTGATGCGGCCGGACCTCCAGCCCGAGACCATGCGGGTGATCAATTCCTGGACGCTCGGCCCGGCACTCGCCGGCGAGATGCCCCTCGATCCGCCGATCCGCGCCCTGTTCGTCTACAACGCCAACCCGATGGCGATGGTCTCGCAGCAGCAGACGATCGAGCGCGGTCTGGCGCGCGAGGATCTGTTCACGGTGGTGAGCGAGCACTTCCTGACCGACACGGCGCGCTATGCCGACATCGTGTTGCCGGCCACCACCCAGCTCGAACAGGCGGACATCATGTTCTCCTGGGGGCACCTCTACCTGTCCTACAACAACCCGGCCATCGCTCCCCTCGGCGAGGCGGTTCCGAACACCGAGCTGTTCCGCCGGCTCGCCAGGGCCATGGACATAGAGGATCCGTTCTTCTTCCGCTCCGACGACGCGATGATCGCGGACTCGATGGACTGGTCGAGCCCGGTGCTGGCCGGCATCACCCTCGATGAGCTGAAGCAGAAGGGCTACATGCGCCTGACGATGGACGCGGCCGATTCCTGGGCGCCCCATCGCGATGGCAACTTTCCGACCGCATCCGGCAAATGCGAGTTCAAGTCGAGCCTGGCCGCGGGCGGCAACTTCGTCGCCCCGCTATTCCGCCAGGGCTATGGCGGCGATCAGGCGGGCGAACCGGTCGATCCGCTGCCGCACTACCTGCCCCCGAACGAGAGCCCGCGCACCGCGCCAGCCCTGGCCAAGCGCTTCCCCTTGAGCCTGATCTCGCCGAAAAGCCACGCATTCCTGAACTCGAACTACGGCAACCTGCCGGCCCAGGTGGCGCAGGCGGGCGAGCAGCAGGCGGTGCTGCTGCACCCGGAGGATGCCGGGCCGCGCGGCATCGCTGCTGGAACCCCGATCCGCGTGTTCAACGAGCGGGGCGCGTTCGAGGCCTTCGCGACCCTCTCGGCTGACGTGATGCGGGGCGTCGTGGTCGCGCCAGCGGGCTTCTGGCAGCGCTCCAACCAGCGCGGACCCACCGTCCACGCCCTGACGCCGCCGGCTTTCGCCGATCTCGGCCGCGCCCCGACCTTCTCCGACATGCTCGTGGACGTGGCCGCGGCCTGACGGCCCCGCTCCCCCTTGGAACAGCGTAGGTGAAACAGACATGGCTTATGTCGTTACGGATGCGTGTCGCGGGTGTCGCTACACGGAATGCGTCACCGTCTGTCCGGTCGAATGCTTCCATCTCGACGAGCAGATGACCTATATCGACCCCGAGAATTGCATCGATTGCGGCGGCTGCGCGCCGATCTGCCCAGTCGGCGCGATCCACCCGTCCTGGCAGATGCCGGTCGGCAAGGGCGAATGGGTCGAGATCAACCGCCTGCGGGCGGCCGAGACCCCGGTGATCGCCGCCAAGATCCCGCCGCTGCCCGGCGCCGACGAACAGGCCAGGCGGCTGGCCTCATGAGCGCGCCGCATCGCATCGCAGTGGTCGGGAGCGGGCCGGCCGGGTTCTACGCGGCCGAGGCGCTGCTGCGCTCGGGCACGCCTGTGGCGGTGGACCTGTTCGAGCGTCTGCCCGCCCCGTTCGGGCTCGTCCGGTTCGGCGTCGCGCCGGACCATCCGAAGCTGAAGCAGGTGACCACGGTGTTCGACCGGATCGCCGGCCTGCCCGGTTTCCGCTTCGTAGGCGGGATCGAGGTCGGTGCCGATGTGAGCGTTCCCGAGTTGAGGGCCTGCTACCATGCCGTCATCCTGGCCAACGGCGCGTCCCTCGACCGGCGGATGGGCATTCCCGGCGAGGATCTGGCCGGAAGCCATCAGGCGGGTGCCTTCATCGGCTGGTACAACGGCCATCCCGACGCGGCCGGTCTGTCCTTCGACCTCTCGGCGGAGCGGGCGGTGGTGATCGGGCATGGCAACGTCGCCCTCGATGTCGCCCGCATCCTCCTCAAGACCCCCGACGAATTGCGCCACACCGACATCGCCGCCCACGCGCTGGACGCCCTCGCGGAGAGCCGAATCCGCGAGGTGCAGATCGTCGGGCGCGGCGGGGTCGCCCGCGCGCGCTTCTCCCCGAAGGAACTCGGCGAATTCGGCGCGCTCGCCGATTGCGCCACCGGGCTCGATTCCGACGACCTGCCCGGCGGCGTTCCGGAACCGCCGGTGGAAGCCGGCGCGGAGGCGCGCGCCAATGCGGCTATCCTGCGCGGCTTCTCCGAGGCCCACGGCGGTTCGGGCAAGCGGCGGCGATGCCTGATCCGCTTCGGCCTGGAGCCTGTCCGCTTGGCGGGGGAAGACCGGGTCGAACGCCTGCATCTGCGCCGGCCCGACTCTGACCGGACGCTCGCCCTCGAATGCGGACTTGTCGTCGCCAGCATCGGGCGCCGGACCGCGCCGGTGGCGGGAATCCCTTACGACGCGCAGGCGGGCGTTCATGCCAATCTCGGTGGCCGGATCGTGACGGACGGCGTGCCGGTGCCGGGCCTCTATACCTGCGGCTGGAGCAAGCGCGGTCCGCACGGCACGATCGGGACCAACCGCGCCTGCGGCGTGGAAACGGCGGCGGCTGTGCTCGCCGACCTCGCGACCCTCCCGTTTCCAGTCGGGAGTGCGGACGCTCTGGTGGCCAGCCTGGCGGAGCGGACCGGGCACACCATCGACTACGCCGCATGGCGCCGGATCGAGGCCGCTGAGACCGCGCGCGGACAGTCGGTCGGCAAACCGCGCGAAAAATTCGTCACGCGCGCCGAGATGCTCGCGGTCGCCGGCGAGGCGGCCTGATGGCGTCGCAGGGGGCGGCCCCAGCCTGTGGGCTCATCGACGGCTTCGGACGGCGTGTGACCTATCTGCGCCTCTCGGTCACCGACCGGTGCGACCTGCGCTGCGTCTACTGCATGTCGGAGGATATGAGCTTCCGCCCCCGGCGGGACATCCTGAGCCTGGAGGAACTGACACGGCTGGCCCGGCTGTTCATCGCCCGCGGCATCGACAAGCTGCGCATCACCGGCGGCGAGCCGCTGGTGCGACCGGGCATCCTCGACCTGTTCGCGGCGCTCTCCGAGCCGCTGCGCACCGGCGCGCTGCGCGAACTCACCCTCACCACCAACGGAACGCAGCTCGCCCGCTTCGCGGAGGACTTGGCCCGGGCGGGGGTGCGCCGGATCAACGTCTCGCTCGACACCCTCGACTCCGAGCGGTTCCGAGTGCTGACCCGCGGCGGCTCGCTCGCCAAGGTGCTGCACGGGATCGCGGCGGCCCAAGCGGCGGGGCTCACGGTCAAGCTCAACGTGGTGGCGCTGAAGGACGGGACCGAGCAGGAGATCCACGATCTCATCGCCTTCGCCCACGGCCGGGACATGGCGCTCAGCCTGATCGAGACCATGCCGCTGGGCGATGTCGGCGTCGACCGGCTCGATCAATACTTGCCCCTCGACCTCCTGCGGCAGCGGATCGCGGAGCGCTGGACCCTCTCCGACCTTTCTATGCGCAGCGGCGGCCCAGCCCGCTACGCGCGGGTCGCCGAGACGGGCGGTCTGATAGGTTTCATCACGCCGCACACTCACAATTTCTGCGCGGATTGCAATCGGGTGCGGGTCACCGCGGCCGGTATCCTGCATAGCTGCCTAGGCCAAGACGACGCCACCGACCTGCGGACGATGCTGCGGACCGCCGGCGCGGATGACGCTGTCGTAAGCCTGATCGATCAGGCCATCGGCCGAAAGCCGAAGGGCCACGATTTCGTCTTTCGCCATGGCGCACCCCCTAACCTCGCCCGACGCATGTCGGAGACCGGTGGTTGATGCGATCTGGTCATGCCATGATGAGAGGAAGCAGCGTCGTCTCACTGTTTGGTCCCGGCATTCGGTGGAGCGGGTCTGACCTGAATTTGCCTGGGTCAGCAGACCCTGCCTCGCAGATGGCTTCATAGGGCGTGTGGCCCCGCAGGGTCTTCAGGCGGCGGCCAAAGTTGTAGGCGCTGACGAAGTCGGCCAGATGGCCTGAAGCTGTGCGTGGCGATCGTAATGATAGCGCTTGACCGTCGCGTCCTTGATCGTGCGGTTCATCCGCTCGACTTGCCCATTCGTCCAGGGGTGCCGCGGCTTGGTGAGGCGATGGACGATAGTGTTGCGGGCGCAGGCGGACTCGAAGCTGCGAGCGCGGAACGTCTCGCCGGCTGCAATCGCCTCCCTGATAATGGAAGCGGCCGAAGCGACGTTGCCGGGCGTGGTTAGAGCGCATTCCGACGAAGTGGAAACCGGTTCGTCGAAAGAGTGCGCGTCAAAACAAGGATCGAGAGACGCCGGCCTGATGCAATCAGGTCGGATACGGCTCTAAGGGGTGCCATCGGCTGATAGCGTGGCGCTGTAGGCAGCGATGCAGCGACGAACGGGTCAGGTGCGGGATCGTGGCCTGGAGCGCGTAGAGGCAGTCGTCCTGCGGCAGGAGCGTGTGGCGACGAAAGGCGACCACCACCGCCTCGTCCTCGGGTGACAGCACGGTTGAATGCGGATCCTTCGGCCCCGTGCGCTGGTCGGCGACCGAGCTCCGCTGCCTCCACTTGGGGACCGTCTTTTGGTTGATCCCATGGCGCTTCGAGAGCGCCCTTAGGCTCGCTTGACGATGCTGGCCGCTCGACGGATCGCCGCCTTCGTTGTAGCGCTGCCGTGAAGAACCTGGCCTGTTGCGCGTCCCTCCACTCCGACGTGAAAAGTGCACCATCGAACCCTGGGATCAAACACCTAGTGCCATCGATGAATGGGCTTAACGCGGAAGGCGCAGAAGGCGGCCACGGCGCGGGTCGGGTCCGGGCTTTAGGCCCATGACGCGTTGTGGAGTCCTATGGGCCCTACGATACTTCCGCTGATCACGGACCTGCGTCGTTCTGGAGACGTTCGTCAATCCGGCATCGCGTGCGTTCGGCAAGGCCGCCGCACTGCTGGGAAGAGCCGCTCCACCAAGCAAGGCACAGATGATCAGGGCCCGAGCCGATTGCAACATGATGGCAGAACTCCCGCTGGCAGTCGAAGCGGCAACTGACAGGCGCCTCATCTGTTCCCGATGACAGTCATAGCCTCCGGCTCAGAGCCGGTTCTTTGATCTTCGACACGCCCCCGAAGCTCTGTTCTGCTAACCGCCTCTGATCGCGCTGGCCGCTGCGTCGGCGGCGACTCAAGAACGTTCCGGCACAACTGGCTCCAACTCTCTCAGGAACCGCTTGCCGTTGCCGACATACTGCTCGGCCGCCATCCGCGTCATCGCGGTGATGTCCATCTCCCTGGCCGGGACCGCTTTGGCGGGCACTCCGACGATGAGACTGCCGTCGGGAAACTCGGCGCCCTCACGGACGAGGGCGTTCGCGCCGACGATGCAGCCCCGGCCGATCCGGGCCCCGTTGAGCACTGTGGCGCCCATGCCGATCAATGTGTCGTCGCCGATCGTGCAGCCGTGGACGATGGCGCCGTGCCCGATGGTGACGCCCTCCCCGATCGTGAGCGGAAAGCCGGGGTCGGCGTGCAGCACCGCCCCGTCCTGGATGTTGGTGCGGTCGCCAATCGCGATCGGATCGTTATCGCCGCGGATCACCGCCCCGAACCAGATGCCGACATCGAGGCCGATGCGTACACGGCCGATGACGTGAGTGCCCGGCGCGATCCAGACCCGGTTCGCGTCCGCGATGTGCGGGGCGTGCTCACCCAACCGATAGAGTGTCATGATCCGTCCTTTCTCGTCGTTCCCGCCTCAGCCCGCTTGGCGCGCCGGACCGAGCGGGCGCGGGCGGCGCTCGACGAGGCCCGGCTGCGGCGATGACCCGCGCGGACGGTGGAGAATATCGCCATCGACAGTGCGGATGTCGCGCCGTCCGCAGAAGGCCATCGTCATGTCGAGCTCCTTGCGGATGATGTCGAGGCAGTGCGTGACGCCGCGCTCGCCCAAAGCCCCGACGCCGTAGACGTAGGGGCGACCGATGAAGACGCCCTTGGCGCCGAGGGCGACCGCCTTGATGACGTCCTGGCCCGAGCGGATGCCGCCGTCCATGAAGACCTCGGTGCGGTGGCCGACCTCGGCCACGATCTCGGGAAGCGCCGCGATCGAGGAGATCGCCCCGTCGAGCTGACGTCCGCCATGGTTCGAGACGATGAGCGCCTCCGCGCCGGTGTTGACGGCCGCGGCCGCGTCCTCGGGATCGAGGATGCCCTTCAGGATCAGCGGGCCCTTCCAGCGATCCTGGATGCGGCGGACGTCGTCCCAGCTCAGGCGCGGGTCGAACTGCTCCGTAGTCCAGGACGAGATCGAGCGCGTGTCGCGCACCCCCTCGGCATGGCCGACGACGTTGCGCAGGGAGCGCCGCTTGGTGCCGAGCATGCTGAGACACCAGCGCGGCTTGGTCATCAGATTGGCGAGGGTGGCCAACGTCGGCTTCGGCGGGGCCGAGAGGCCGTTGCGGATATCCTTGTGGCGCTGGCCCATGATCTGAAGGTCGAGGGTCAGAACCAGCGCGGTGCAGCCCGCGGCACGGGCACGGTCGATCAGCCGGTCGTTGAAGCTGCGGTCGCGCAGGAAGTAGAGCTGGAACCAGAACGGCTGATCCACCGCCTCCGCCACGTCCTCGATCGAGCAGATGCTCATGGTCGAGAGCGTGAACGGCACGGCGGCCTTGGCCGCGGCGCGGGCCGCCAGGATCTCGCCGTCGGCCCGTTGCATCCCGACGATGCCGCAGGGGGCGAGCGCCACCGGCATCGATACCGGCTGTCCGACCATGGTCGTGGCGAGCGAGCGGTTCGACATGTCGACCGCCACGCGCTGGCGCAGCTTGATCGCTGCGAAGTCGGCCTCGTTCGCCCGGTAGGTCGATTCGGTCCACGAGCCGGAATCGGCGTAGTCGTAGAACATGCGCGGCACGCGCCTCTCGGCGAGCACGCGCAGATCCTCGACGGTGGTGATGGTACGGGTCATGGCGATCAGTCGGACCGTGCTTCGTGACGGGATCAGGGGATGAGGATGACCGCCCCGGTGGTGCGGCGGGCCTCCAGGATGCGGTGGCTCTCGCCGGCCTGATCCAGCAGCAGCGCGAGGAAGGTCTCCGGCCGGATGATCCCGGCCGCGATTGCCGCGAAAAGCTCGCCTGCCATCGCATCGAGCGAGGCCCGGGCGCGCAGGTGGTGGAACACGATCGGCCGCACCAGCGCGTTCGACTTGGCGGCCAGCGCCGAGGGCGACAGCGGCTCGACCGGGCCCGAGGCCTGGCCGTAATTCACCAGCGTGCCGAGGAAGCCGAGGCTTTCGAGCGAGCCGAGAATGGTGTCGCGGCCGACCGCGTCGTAGGCGGCCGCCACTCCCTCCCCGCCCGTGATCGCGCGCACGCGGGCGGAAAAGTCTTCCTCCCGGTAGAGGATGACGTGGTCCGCGCCCGCGCGGGTCGCGACCTCCGCCTTCTCGCGGCTGCCGACCGTGCCGATCACCCGCGCGCCGAGATGCCGGCCCCAAGCGCAGAGCAACTGCCCGACGCCGCCTGCGGCCGCGTGGACGAGGATTGTCTCCCCGGCCGAGACCCGGTGGACGCGCCGCAGCAGCATGCAGGCGG
The DNA here is from genome assembly GCF_024169925.1 of Methylorubrum extorquens. Classification (NCBI taxonomy): domain Bacteria; kingdom Pseudomonadati; phylum Pseudomonadota; class Alphaproteobacteria; order Hyphomicrobiales; family Methylobacteriaceae; genus Methylorubrum; species Methylorubrum extorquens. The sequence goes on along the minus strand of NZ_JALJXF010000001.1, from coordinate 1,460,606 downwards.
TCAGACCCTTCAGCAGGATCGAGGCCGCTGCCTCGTCGCTCAATGTATCGGGAAGCGGTACCGCCAGATCAGCCGGCAACAGCCGGGCCTCGGCATAGGCCCCGTAGCCACGGCTGACATAGCCGACGCGCTGGCCCGGCACGAGCCCCTCGACGCCGTCGCCGACGGCCTCGACCTGGCCCACCGCCTCGATGCCTGGAATGCCGGGCAGCGGCAGAGTCTGGTAGAGGCCCGACCGGACGTAGCAATCGTGGAAGTTCACGCCGATCGCCGTCTGTCGGAGGCGGATCTCACCGGGGCCGGGCGGGCCGATCTCGACCTTTTCGAGGCGCAGGGCTTCGGGGCCGCCGGGCTCGCGCAAGACGATCGCGCGGGTCACAGGAGCATCCTCCGCGCGTTGCGGGTGCCGGTGTTCATCGTCGCTCTCCTCCCTCGGGCGGCTCGTTCCCCCGTTTGGGCACCGCCTCGCGTCGTTCGATCGGCTCGGCCGGCGCGCCGAGCCCGTCACCCGCGACGGCGGGCGACCACGCGTTTCGTCAAGCCTTGACGATCGCGCGCTCAACGAAGGTGATGACGCCGTCGATGTAGGTCTGGATCGGCGTGCCGCGCTTCCGGTACTTGGCACGCTTCACGTACCAGTCCTGCAGCAGCGGCTTGATCAGGGATGCCGTCAGCGTCACGTTCTCGATCGCGAACGCTCCTTGCGCGACGCCCCGGTCCAGCACGTCCGAAAAGATCCGCTCGGTGGTGAGCTCGCTCTCCGTGGCGAGGTTGCGGGCCGGAGCCGGAAACCCCTTGGCTTCCATGTAGGCGAAAACGAACCAGGGCTGCATCGCTTCCGTGAGGCGGATATGCGTCTCGATGAGCCAGCGCAGGTGCTCCACTGGCTTCTCAGGCAACCCTTCGGGCACGTCGCGCAAAACCGCCTCGACGGTCTCGGCGACTTCCGTCAGGATCATCACCAGCAGCGTGTTCTTGTTGTCGAAGTACGAGTAGAGCCCGCCCATGCTCAGGCCGGAATCCTTGGCAAGGTCGCGCAGGCTCGTCTCGTGAAAACCCTGCCGGCTCGACAGCCTCAGCACCGCCTCGATGATCTTGGCGAGGTTGGCGGTGGCCAGGTGCGGCTTGCGCACGCTGACCCGATCCCGATGGCGCTCGAGGATGCGCGCGCAGATCGCCTCCGTGGAATAGGCATCGCGGGCATGGGTCGGGGATTGAAGCGCTTGGGCGGATCTCATCGCTCGATCATCGCGCACCGTTTCCGGGCGTCAATTGCACATGTCAGCCGCAGGGGGCGGCGCGTCTCGGAAACGGTCGAGGGCGAATGCCGGTCTCGTGAGGCTGTCGGCCAGCCATAACCGGTTGCCAAGCCGGAATCCAGGCAGTAAAAAACGAGCGCTCGCTCGATTTTCGGCGGCGACGACGCCCCGAGAGGCCAACCGGCATGGATTTCACCATCACCCCCCGCGTGGAGGCGTTTCGCGCCCGGATCGCCGCCTTCGTCGATGCGGAGATCCTGCCGCTCGAGCGTGATCCGGCCTCTTACGACGGGCACGGCAACATCGCCGCCGATGCCCTGCAGCGCCTGCGTGGCCTCGCCCGCGAGCAGGGCCTGTGGTGCCTTCAGCTCAAGGAGGAGACCGGCGGCATGGGGCTTGGCAAGGCCGGGATGGCGGTCTGCTACGAGGCGATGAACCGATCGATCTTCGGACCCGTCGTGTTCAACTCGGCCGCTCCCGACGACGGCAACATGATGGTGCTCGAAGCCGCGGCCACCCCGGCCCAGAAGAGCCGCTGGCTCGACCCGATCGTGCGCGGCGAGGTCCGCTCGGCCTTCGCGATGACCGAGCCGCATCCCGGTGGCGGGTCCGACCCCTCGATGATCCGCACCTATGCCGAGCGGCGCGGCGACCGCTACGTCATCAACGGCCGCAAGTGGTTCATCACCGGCGCGGAGGACGCGGCGCACTTCATCGTCATCGCGCGCACCTCCGATGATGCGCGCAAGGGGCTCACCGCCTTCTTGTTCCACCGCGACCAGCCGGGCTGGCACATCGTGCGCCGCATCGGGATCATGGGGCCGGAGGAGCATGGCGGTCACTGCGAGATCGCCTTCGAGGGCCTCGAAGTGCCGGCCGAGAACGTGCTCCTGAAGGAGGGCGATGGCCTCAAGCTGACGCAGATCCGGCTCGGACCGGCGCGGCTGACCCATTGCATGCGCTGGCTCGGCCTGTCGAAGCGCTGCGTCGAGATTGCCCGCGACTACGCCGCGCAGCGCGAGGGCTTCGGCGTGAGGCTCGCCGACCGTGAGAGCATCCAACTCATGCTCGGCGATCTCGCCATGCGCATCGAGATCGGGCGTCTTCTCGTCATGAAGGCGGCCTGGGCGCTCGACCAGGGAAGCTTCGCCCGCAAGGAAATCTCGATGGCGAAGGTCCACGTCGCCAATCTCGTGCACGCCGCGGCCGACACCGCGATCCAGATCAACGGTGCGCGCGGCTACTCGCAGGACACCGTGCTGGAGTGGATCTACCGCTACGCCCGGCAGGCACGGCTCGTCGATGGCGCCGACGAGGTCCACAAGATGGTGCTCAACCGCAACCTGGAGGCCGAGGGCGACGCCTTCTGGCGCTGGCCGGTCGAGGGTGAATCCATCGGGCATCGCGCCTGACCGACGCCCCCCACCTGCCCTGCCCTCCTGCCGATACAAGAAGCGGAACAAAGATGTCTGACGGGGTCGTGATCGTTTCCGGTGTGCGCACCGCCATCGGCACCTTCGGTGGGTCGCTCGCCGCCGTGCCGCCGGCCCAACTCGGAGCTCTCTGTGTCGCCGAAGCGCTGCGGCGCGGCGCGGTCGCGGCTGAGAGCGTCGGCCATGTCGTGTTCGGCCACGTGATCCCGACCGAGCCGCGCGATGCCTACCTGCCGCGGGTGGCGGCAATGGAGGCCGGCATTCCCAAGGAAACGCCCGCCATGGCGGTCAACCGCCTCTGCGGCAGCGGCCTGCAGGCGATCGTCTCGGCCGCCCAATCGATCTTTCTCGGCGATGCCGAGGTCGCGGTCGCGGGCGGGGCCGAGAGCATGAGCCGTTCACCCCATCACCTCTCCGCCGCCCGCTTCGGCCAGAAGATGGGCGACGTCACGGCCGTCGATTACATGATCGGCGTGCTGAGCGATCCCTTCGGCGCTGGCCACATGGGCATCACCGCCGAGAACGTCGCGACCCGCTACGGCATCTCGCGCGAGGCGCAGGACGCTTTTGCGGCGCAGAGCCAGGCCCGCGCTGGGGCCGCGATCGAGGCGGGCCGCTTCCGCGACCAGATCCTGCCGGTCGAGGTGCAGGTGAAGCGCCAGACGGTCGCCTTCGACACCGACGAGCACCCGAAGGCGACGACCGAGGCGGATCTGGGCAAGCTGCGCCCGGCTTTCCGCAAGGACGGCTCGGTCACCGCCGGCAACGCCTCGGGCCTCAACGACGGCGCCGCCGCGCTGGTGCTGATGAGCGAGGCCCGCGCCAAGGCCGAAGGCCGCACGCCGCTGGCCCGCATCGTCGGCTACGCCCATGCCGGCGTCGCCCCCGACGAGATGGGGATGGGCCCGGTGCCCGCGGTGCGCCGCCTGATGGAGCGCACCGGTCTGCGCGCCGCCGATTTCGACGTGATCGAATCGAACGAGGCCTTCGCGTCCCAGGCCTGCGCCGTGTCCCAGGCGCTCGACCTCGACCCCTCGCGGGTGAACCCGAACGGCGGCGCCATCGCCCTCGGCCACCCGATCGGCGCCACCGGGGCGATCATCACGGTCAAGGCACTCTACGAATTGGCCCGCATCCAGGGCCGCTTCGGCCTCGTGACCATGTGCATCGGCGGCGGCCAAGGCATCGCGCTGGCGGTCGAACGCACGAACTGAAGCGCCGCCCGAACGGGACGCCAGATCCCGGGCGGATCGGGGCGAGGGAGGGGACCTTGAGCGGATTGTTCGATCTCACCGGTCGGCACGTACTCGTGACCGGCGCCTCGAGCGGCCTCGGGCGGCACTTCGCGGGCACGCTGGCGCGGGCCGGGGCGCGGCTGACGCTCGGCGCGCGCCGGGCTGAGGCGCTGGCCGAGACCGTCGCGCACGTCGAGGCCGAGGGCGGCCAGGCGCACGCCGTCGTCATGGACGTGACCGATGCAGGCAGTATCGAGCGGGCGCTGGATGCCGCCGAGGAGCGGTTCGGCCCGGTCGCGGTGCTGATCAACAATGCCGGCGTGACGGTGACGCGGCCCGCCCTCGACCTCGACGAGGCGGACTGGGACGGCGTGATCGACACCAACCTCAAGGGCGTCTGGCTCGCCGCGCAGGCCACCGCCAAGCGGATGGTCCGGCACGGCACCGGCGGCAGCGTCGTCAACGTCGCCTCGATCCTCGGCCTGCGGGTGGCCGGGGCGGTCGCGCCCTACACCGTGTCGAAGGCGGGCGTTGTGCAGCTCACCAAGGCGCTCGCCCTCGAATGGGCACGCCACGGCATCCGCGTGAATGCGCTCGCCCCCGGCTACATCCAGACCGAGCTGAACGACGCCTTCTTCGAATCAGAGGCCGGCAAGGCGCTCATGAAACGAGTGCCCCAGCGCCGCCTCGGCGCCGCGGGCGAACTCGACGGCGCCCTTCTCCTCATGGCCTCCGATGCCGGCAGCTACATGACCGGCAGCATCATCGCCGTCGATGGCGGCCACCTCGTATCGAGCCTTTAGAGATGATGGACGAGCATCAAAGGGTCGCTCTGCGCGACTGGCTCCGTGCGCGCCTGGAAGCGCCCGATCTCACGATCGAGGGCATGGAGACGCTGAGCGGCGGCTCGATCCAGGAGAACTGGATGTTGCGCTGCGCCCTGCGCGGTGACGCGCGCAGGTTCGTGCTGCGCAAGGACTCGGCCGCGACGATCGCGTCGAGCCGACCGCGCGCGGAAGAATTCGCCATCATGTCGGCGGCGTGGCGGGCCGGCGTGCGCGTGCCCGAGCCCGTCGGCTTCTGCCACGATGCCGGCGTGATCGGCGCGCCGTTCGCGGTGATGGGGCTGGTGGAGGGCGTCGGCCTCGGCCCCCGCGTCGCCAAGGATCTGAGCCTCGGCGGCGACCGGGAGGCGCTGGCCGAGGATCTCGGGCGCGAACTCGCCAAGATCCATGGAGTTCTGCGCGGTGCGCCGGATGGCGACCTCGCCTTCCTCGACGCGCCGGCCTCCGACCCGGCGCTGGCCGGAATTGCCACCATGCGCGCCACCCTCGACGCGATCCGCGCTCCGCGGCCCGCGGTCGAGTGGGGCCTGCGCTGGGCCGAGCGCCACGCACCGGCCTGCGCCGAGCCGACCCTGGTTCACCGCGACTTCCGCACCGGCAACTACATGGTCGATGCCCACGGGCTGACCGCGATTCTCGATTGGGAATTCTCCGGCTGGGGCGACCCGATGGAGGATATCGGCTGGTTTTGCGCCGAGTGCTGGCGCTTCGGTCGGCCCAAGCTGGAGGCCGGCGGCATCGGCTCGCGCGCCGCCTTCTACCGCGGCTACGAGGCCGAGAGCGGACGGCGCATCGATGCGGGGGCCGTGCGCTACTGGGAGGTCATGGCGCATCTGCGCTGGGCCGTCATCGCCCTCGAACAGGGCTACCGTCACATCTCCGGGGCCGAGCCTTCCTTGGAACTGGCGCTGACCGGCCGCCTCACCCCCGAATTGGAGCGCAGCATCCTGCGCGACACCGCACCGGCTCACTGGACCGCCTGACCATGCGCCCCATCCTCCCCGATCACCCCTCCGGGGCCGCCCTGCTCGACGTGGCCCGCCGCGCTCTCCTCGACGAGGTCGCCCCCACGCTGACGGGACGCCAGCGCTACGTTACCCTCATGGTCGCCAACGCCATCGGCATCGCCATGCGCGAAATCGAAAGCGCCGAGGCGACGGCGAGCAGTTGGGAGCGGGCGCTCGCCCCGCTCACACAAGCCGGCGCCGATCCGTTGAGGGCGCTGGTCGCCGCGATTCGCGCCGGTTCGCACGACGGCGACGCCGGATTGCACGAGGCCCTGCTCGGGACGGCCGCCGTCGCGGCGGAGATCTGGAAGCCGGCGGCCAAGGACGCCGCAAAGCCCGGCGCCGCGTAACCGGCTCTCCTTGGCCGAGCCCCGCCGCGCGGCCTTGTTCGGCCGCGACGGGGCTCGGGTGCGATTGGACCGCGCCGGACGAAGATACCGAGGATCGGCTCGCCTCACCGGGCCGTGTTGGCCGGCTTCTCCGTTCCCGTGCCCGATCCGGCGCCCTTGTTGATAACCGCGTTGCCGCCGTTCTCGGTCGGATCGGCTGTCGGGGTGCCTATGGTCGTTCCTCGCTCGCGGTCCGTCGTTCCGGTGCCCGAACCGGCGCCCTGGTTGACGATGGTGTTGCCGCCATTGGCCGTCGGATCGGTGGCAGGGCCGCCCCCGGTGCCTTGCGCCTGGGCGACGGTGCCGCTGCAAACCGCGAATCCGGCCAGGGCGGCGATGAGTGTCGTGCGCTTCATGGTGTTCTCCCGCTTCTCTTCTCGCCGGTTCAGGCGCTGTTGGAGCAGAGGCTCCGCACTGCCGGCCTCTGCATCGGATCGAGATTGGTTTCGTCGAAAACTTCCGCGCCTGAGCGACCTCAGCGAAAGCGATACGGGAGGTCCGGAGGAACGGCTGCCGGCGGTAAGACGGGCCCTCACCCGGTGCCGTCTCAGCGGGTCTCCAACCAGCCGAGGATGCGGTCGCTGAACTTGGCTTGGCCGCGGCTGACGAACACGCCGATATGGCCCCCGGTGATCGGGGCCTCGGTGTAGTCCTTCGCGCCGATCACCTGGGCCATCGCCTTGCTGGCGGGGGCCGGGATGATGTGGTCGGTCTCGGTGTAGAAGTTGAGCACCGGCATGGTGATTGCCCCCAGATCCACCGTCCGGCCGCCGATCTCGAAGGTGCCGCTATAGAGTCGGTTGTCCTGGTAGAGATCCTTCAGCCATTGCCGGGCCGAGGCGCCGGTATGGTCCGGCCGGTCGGCGAGCCACTTCTCCATGCGCAGGAAATTCAGCAGCTTGTCGCGGTCCTGCCCCGCCTCCATCAGGGTGAGGTTGTACTTCGCGAGGCTGCGGAACGGTGTCATCATCGAGAACAGCACCCCACCGACGCCACCGGGCACGTTGCCGATGGTGTCGATCATCCGGTCGATGTCCCGCGCCTCCAGATTGCGGGTCCAGACATTCATGAAACCGCGCTCAACCTGCTCGTTGCAGCGGTCGGCGTGGAAATCGACGGGCGTGACGCAGGTGATGAGGTTGCGGATCTTCTCGCCGTGCAGGGCGCTGTAACAGAGCGACAGCACCCCGCCCTGGCAGATGCCGAGCAGGTTGACCTGCTCGATGCCGTGCCGGTCGCGGATCGCCTCGACGAAACCATCGATGTAGATGTCGACGAGGTCGCTGAAATCGTCGAACTGGTCGGCCGGCGTCGGGTGGCCCCAATCGACGACGTAGACCGTGCTGCCGGCCTCGGCGAGGCTGCGCAGGAACGAGCGGTCCGGCTGCAGGTCGAGGATCTGCCAGCTTCCGACCATGGCGTAGAGCACGAGGATCGGTGTCTCGACCCGGCTCGGCGTGCCGGCCGCGATCCGGTAGAGCGTGCGCCCGTTGATCTGCGCGATCTTCTCCCGCGGTGTGGCGGCGACGTCGACATCTTCGTCGCGGATCGCGCCGAGCTGCGCCGCTGCCGTCGCCGCCCGCTGGGAGAACTCCGCCAGTTCCTTCAGTCCCGGAATGGATGCGCCCTGCGCCATGCCAGCCTCCTCGTAACCCGTGCGGTTTCACGAAACTCAAGGAGCGTCCGGCGCAGCGTGGTCGGCGCTGCTGGCGCCCCCTGCCTTCAGCGCCCGCACCTCGCGACGTAGGCTGTGCACCTCGCGCATCAGGCCATGCAGCCGGGCGTAGACGTCGAGCATCTCGGTGCGGGTCGGCATGTCGATCGCCTCCGCCGCCATCTCGGCGCGGCGGCGCAGATCCTGGCGCTGCTGCATCGCCAGCCTCAGCATCCGCTGCTGTAGGGCAGCGAAATCCTGGGAGCGGTTGAACTCCATCAAGGTGCGGTCGAGCACGCCATTCCAGATGTCCATGCCGTCGGCCAGAAGGTCGGCGGTCTCGCCGCGGGCCCGGAGCGCCTCGACCTCGGCCTGGAAGTTCTCGCCGGCCTTGACCCAGACCGGCATCACCGCCGCGAGGTATTGCTGAACGAGCATCATCAAATCGACGGCAGCTTCGGGCGAGGGCAGCAGCGCGCCGTTCGGAGCCGGCAGGTCGGCGAAGCGCGGCAGCGCCAGTGCCCGCCGGAACTCCTCCATCAGTGGCGCCACGCTCTGGAGCCCCTGCGTCGGGTCGGCGAGCGCCCCCATCATCAGCGAGGCGGAGGGGCCGCCGCGCGCTTCCAGCAGCGATTGCCACGTTCGCGACCACGCGGTCATCGCCTCCATCGAGGCGTTGAGCGAGGCGCCGAACATCCCGAACGGGTCGGACCCGCCGGACGCTTGCGTGCCGGTCCCGTCCGGACCGTTCTCTCGGGTGCCTGTCCGGGTGCCTGTCATAGCGATCGCGCCTGCTCGCGGAGGACGAACTTCTGGATCTTGCCCGTCGAGGTCTTCGGCAGCGGCCCGAACACTACCGCCTTGGGCACTTTGAACCGCGCCATCCGCTCCCGGCAGAAGGCGATCACCTCTTCGTCCGTGGGGGTGTCCGCGCCGGGCTTGAGTTCGAGGAAGGCGCAGGGCGTCTCGCCCCAGGTCGCGTCGGGCCGGGCGACGACGGCGGCCAGCATCACGGCGGGGTGGCGGGTCAGCACCTCCTCCAGTTCCAGGCTGGAGATATTCTCGCCGCCGGAGATGATGATGTCCTTCGAGCGGTCCTTGATCTCGACCGCCCCGTCGGCGTGCCAGACGGCGAGATCGCCGGTGCGGTACCAGCCGTCCGCGAGCGTATCCGCAGTCGCTGCCGGGTTGGCGAGATAGCCCTTCATCACGGTGTTACCGCGCATCATGATCTCGCCGAGCGTCGCGCCGTCCTGCGGGACGGGCTGCATCGTCTCCGGGTCGGCGACCATCACGGAGCCTAGCGTCGTCAGCGCTACGCCCTGGCGGGCCATGCGGGCGTAGCGTGCCTCGGTCGGAAGTGCCGCCCAACTGGGCTGAAACAGCGAGGCGGTGCCGGGGCCGTAGCACTCGGTGGCGCCGTAGAGATGGGTGACCTTGAAACCCAGCTCCTCCATGGTGCGCAGGATCGTCGAGGAGGGCGCGGCGCCCCCGGTCGCGCAGCGCACCACCGCGTGCGAGAACGGCACCCGCACCTCTCGCGGCGCGTGGGCGATCATCGAGAGCACGATCGGCGCGCCGCACAGATGCGTGACCCGGTGCTCGGCGATGAGCCGGAAGATCGCTGCCGGCTCGACCTTGCGCAGGCAGACCTGGGTGCCGCCAGCCGCCACGACCGCCCACGGATAGGACCAGCCGTTGCAGTGGAACATCGGCAGCGTCCAGAGATAGACGCTGTCGGGGTTGAGCCCGAAGGTGACCGCGTTGCCGAGCGCCTGCAGGTAGGCGCCGCGGTGGCTGTAGACGACGCCCTTCGGATCGCCGGTGGTGCCCGAGGTGTAGAGCAGGCAGAGGGACTGCCACTCGTCCGGCGGCCCCTCCCAGGCCAAGTCCGGGTTGCCCTCTTCGAGCAGCGCCTCGTAGGCGAGGTCGCCGATCGCGGTGCCCTCCCCGCCGGGCGCTGCGATATCGATGACGAGGGGGCGGTTGTGCACGAGTCGCAACGCCTCTCGCGCCAGCGGCGCTAGTTCGCCGTCGACGAGGAGCACGCGGGCCCGGCCGTGGTCGAGCGAGAAGGCGATGGTCGCCGCGTCGAGGCGGGTGTTGAGGGGGTTGAGCACGGCGCCCGCCATCGGGACGGCGTAATGCGCCTCGATCATCTCGGGCGTGTTCAGGGCGAGGATCGCCACGGTGTCGAGAGGGCTGACACCCCTCCCCCGCAGGGCCGAGGCGAGGCGTCGGCAGCGGGTGTCGAGCTCGCGGTAGGTGAGCCGCCGCGCACCGTCGATCACCGCGACCTTGCCGCCGTAGGAGGCGGCGGCGTTCGCTAGGAAGCTCGCGGGCGTCAGCGGCACGTAATTCGCCGCGCGGCGCTCGAGGCCAGCCTCGAACAGGTGCGGTTCTCCTTGCACGGGGAGCGGGAGGGCGGCGCTCATCACGCTTCGCCCGCGCGCCACTTGCGCTCGGCCTCGTCCCAGGCGGCGAGCGGCTGGAGGTCCGGCACCCAGGCCAGCCCCGTCTTGGCGTCGGAGGAGACGGCCTCGGGCGTGACCACTACGTCGAGCAGCGCGGGGCGGTTGGCGAGTGCGCGCTGAATCGCCGGCCCGAGTTCCGCTTCGGTCTCGACCCGTTCGCCGTGCATGCCGAGCGCGCGAGCCATCGCCGCGTAGTCGCTGAAGGCGAGCTTGGTGCCGATCACCCGGCCATGGGTGACGGTCTGGTCGTGGACCTCGATCTGCCACGCACCGTTATTGGCCACGACGATCAGGACCGGCGCCTTGTGCCGGGCGGCGGTGTCGAGTTCGATCGCGTTGAAGCCGAAGGAGCCGTCGCCGGTCGCCACCAGCGTGGTGCGGTCGGGATGTGCGAGGCTCGCGGCGATGCCGTAGGGCACGCCGACACCGATGCAGCCGAACGGGCCGGGATCGAGCATGATCGGCGCCGAGAGGCCGATGCGGGCAAAGCTGAGGAAATCGCCGCCATCGGTGACGACGATGGAGTTGTCGTCGATCGCCTCCTGAAGCGCGGCGATGACACGGTTCGGATGCAAGCGCCCGTCCGAGCCGGCGGGGGCGGTGGCCATGGTCTGCTTGAGCTTGGAAGCGCGCTGCTCGTGGCCGGCGCGGAGCTTGCCCGCCCATTCGCGGTCGACGCCGCTCTCGCGGTTGCCCGCGGTCTCGACGATGGCCCTCAGGGCGGCGGCGGCGTCGGACAGGATTTCGACGGCGCCGCGGCGGTTGTCGCGTAGCTCTGCCGGGGTGTCGGCCAGACGCACGAACTTCGCGTTGCCGAAAATCGCGGGCGAACCGAAGGCGAGTTGGAAGTCGAGCCGGCGGCCGACGGTGAGGACCACGTCTGCGTCGGTCATCACCGCGCCGCGCATGGCGCCGACGACGGAAGGGTGGGCGTCGGGCACGAGGCCGCGGCTCTCGCCGGTATCGAGATAGACCGCGCCGAGGCGGTCGAGCAGCGTCACGAGTTCGGGGCCGGCACCGCGGGCACCGCGGCCTGAGATGACGAGGACGCGCTGGGCCGACCAAAGGAGATCGACCGCCGCCGCGATCCGCTCGGGATCGGGCCGTACCGCGACGCGGGGCTTCGATTCGAGATGCTCGGCCATCTGCAAGGGCTTCGGCACGAGGCCGCGCATCGTGTCGGCGGGGAAGTCGATGTAGGAGGGGCCGGGCTCACCGCCCTCCCCCAGCGCCCGTGCGATCGCCTCGTCGAGTTCGGCCAGCGCCAGCGCCGGCTCGCGCACGGTGCGGGCGTAGCGGGTGATGGTGCGCACCAGATGCGTATGGTCGAGATCCTGCAACCCGCCGCGGTTCTCCTGCGGCCGGGTGTTGGTGCCCGACAGGACCAGCACCGGCGCGCGGGAGACGTGGGCGTTGGCGATGCCGGTGATGGCGTTGGTCATGCCGGGGCCGGCGGTGACGAGGGCGACCCCGAGCCCGCCGGTCACCTCCGCATGCGCCTGGGCCATATGCACGGCGGCGCGCTCGTCGCGCACGTCGATGATGCGGATGCCCTCGGCGTCGAGGCGCATCCACAGGGCCATGATGTGCCCGCCGCAGAGCGCGAAGACCCGATCGACGCCGCGCGCCTTCAGGGAGCGCGCGACCACCGCGGCGACGCTGTCGGTGCTGATGGGCATCGGGCCGAGGATGGGGCTGACCATGGGGCGTAACCTCCGGCTTCAGTTTGTCTTGCAGCTTGTTTTGGACGACGCGGGGCGCCGGCTCAGACGAGCCAGGCGAGGACGAGGGAGAGCGTGACCACCGAGACGACATGCGAGACGAGGATCACCCCCGAGGTCGCGGCGGGCTGAAGGCCGTAGGCCTTGGCGAGCGAGAAGGCGCCGGGCCCGGTCGGCAGAGCGCTGAGGATGACCGCGACGCTCGCCCAGATCGGCGGCATCGCGAAGACGTGGAAGACGAGCAGCGCCGCCAGCGCCGGCTGCAGCAGCAGCTTGAGGGCGACGAGCACGCCGATCCGCGGCAATTCGCGAACGTCGAGCGTCTCCTGCGCTAGCACGAGGCCGATGCAGATCAGCGCGCAGGGTGCGGCCGCCGCGCCGAGCAACTCGCCGAAGCGCGCCACCGGCAGGGCGAGACCGAGGCCGGACAGGCCGACGCCGAGGCCTGCGATCGGCGCGAGGAAGAGCGGGTTGCGCAGGAGCGAGAACCCGACGTCCCCCAAGCGGCGGCCGAGGCTCACGCCCTTCTTCAGATCCGCTTCGATCATCACGATCGCGGCGAGGAAGTGGATGCAGGCGGTGAATAGGGTCGCTACGACCGCGGGCGGCAGCCCTTCCGCCCCGAACACGATCAGGCAGAGCGGCAGGCCCATGAAGCCGACATTGCTGTAGCTCGCGTTGAGCCCCGTCATGGTCGCGTCGGCGATCGACTCCCCCCGGCGCCGGCTCAACCAGAAGCCGAGCATCGAGTTGACGAGGACGCATCCGCCATAGGCCATCATGAAGCCGAGATGCCCGAGTTGCTCTGGCGTCATCCGGGCCATGGCCACGAAGACGAGGGCCGGCAGGGCCAGCGTGATGACGAAGGCGTTGAGGCTGTCGGCCGCCGCCTTCGAGAACACCCGGAACAGGCCGCAGAGATAGCCCGTCAGGATCAGCCCGAAGAGCGGCAGTGCCGCGTTCAGGACCGCCTGCATAAACGCTCCCGTACATGCCCACACGCAAGGAAGCGCCGGCCCGCGAGGGCGGCGGTCCCGTTCGTGCTGTCGGCGGAAAAGCCATGGCGTTGCCCGTCAGCGCGGCGCGCCCTCAACCGGCGGCCTTTTGGGAAGCGGCGCGCGCCTCCTCCTCCATGACCTGGGCCTTCAGCACGCGATGCAGCACCTTGCCCGTGGCGTTGCGCGGCACGTCGTCGTGATGAACGAAGGAGCAGGTGCGGGGCCGCTTGTAGCCGGCGAGATGATCCTTGCTCCAATCGATCAGCGCCTTGCCGTCGAGTTCGGCTCCGTCGTGGAGCACCACAGCTGCGTGGACGCGCTCGCCCCATTTGGCATCGGGCAGACCGATCACGGCGACGTCCCGCACCGCCGGGTGGCGGCCGAGCGCCGACTCGACCTCGGACGGGTAGACGTTCTCGCCGCCCGAGATAATCATGTTGCTCTTGCGATCGACGAGCTGGATGAAGCCGTCGGCGTCCCGGCGGGCCATGTCGCCCACCGTGCAGTACTCGCCGCGGAACGCCTCGCGGGTCTTTTCCGGCAGCTTCCAGTATCCGTCGAACAAGTAGGGGTTGGAGCAGTAGAGTTCGCCCGGCTCGCCGTCCGGCACCTCGTTGCCAGCCTCGTCGAGGATCTTGATCGGCGCCGAGCCGACGCATTCGCGTCCGACCGAGCCGAGCTTGGTGAACTGCTCCTTCGGGTGGAGCATGGTCGCCCAGCCGACTTCGGTGGCGCCGTAGAGTTCGTACAGGCCGGAATTCGGGAACAGCTCCATCACGGCGCGCTTCGTCTCCTGGCGCGCGGGCGCGGAGGAGATCATCAGCTTGGTGACGTGGTCGAGGTTGTAGCGCTCGCGCACGCCGCCGGAGAGTCCCAGCATCATGATGTAATGGGTCGGCACCAGCGAGGTGAAGGTCGCGCTACCCTCGGCCAGCGTTTTGAGGCAGTGCTCCGGATCGAAGCTCTTGCGCGAATAGATCGAGATGCCGCCGCCGCAATAGCTGAAGGCGCCGAAGAAATAGAGCGAGTTGGCGTGGCACATCGGCATGACGAGCAGCGCGCCGTCGTTGCGGTGGATGCCGAGTTCGATCTCGGTGCAGAGCGAGAGGTTGCTGGCGCCGCGATGGCTGCGGATCGCACCCTTCGGGTTGCCGGTGGTGCCGGAGGTGTACATCAGCATCCACGGATCGGCCGCCGCGACCGCGACATCGGGCTCCGCGGCGCTGCCCTGGCCTAAGAGATCCTCGTAATCGCGAAAGCCCGCCGGGCAGGACGCGGTCCCGAAATGGATGACGTTGGCGTCGGGGATCGAGAGCTCGGCGCGGATCTCCTCGATGAGGCCGGCGAGTTCATCCTGGACGATGAGGGCTGCGGCCTCGGCGTTCTCGATGATGAAGCGCACTTCCTTGCCGACGAGGCGGAAGTTGATCGGCACGGAGACGAGCCCGGCCTTGGCGGTGGCGGCGTAGATCTCGGCCCACTCGACACAGTTGTAGGCCAGCACCGCGACGCGATCGCCCTTCTCGAGACCAAGGCCGAGCAGCGCGTTGGCGAGCCGGCAGGAGCGCTCGTTCCACAGCCGGAAGCTCATGGCGCGCTCAAGGTCCCGCGCGCCCATGCGCTCAGGCGCCAACCGCGCATGGACCGAGAGCATCTGGCCGAAGGTGAGAAGGTCTTTCATGAAACATTCTCCCGCGTATCGATGCGGCGCGCGCCGCTCTCGGCGGCGCTCACTTGAGGAGGCCGGTTGAAATCCAGGGAAGGGCGGCGACCAAAGCGGTGCCGACGACGAGGGCGGTGAGGTAGCCGCCGATGGGCCTGATCCCGGCATCGGGATCGACCCGGCCGATGGCGCAGGCGGCGTAGTAGCCGACGCCGAAGGGCGGTGCGAACAGGCCGATGCCCATCGCGAGAACCACGACCATCGCGTAGTGCACCTCGTGAATGCCGACCTGCCGGGCGACCGGGAACAGCAGCGGCCCGAACAGCACGATCGCCGGAATGCCCTCCAGCACGCTGCCGAGTACGATGAAGAACAGAACCGTGACGGCCAGGAACACCGGCGCGCCGCCGGGCAGCCCGGCCATGAAGTGGGCAAGCCCCGCCGAGAAGCCGGATTGGGTCAGGCCCCAGCTCATGGCGGTAGCGGCGCCAATGATGAGAAGGATGGCGCCCGACAACCCGGCCGTCTCGACCAGCATCGGCCGGAGCCGACGCCCGTCGAACTGCCGGTAGACGAGGAGCCCGACGAGGCCGGCATAGACGATGCCGATGGTCGAGACCTCGGTGGCGGTGGCGATCCCCTCGACCACGGCCGCGCGGATCACGAAGGGCAGCGCGAGCGCCGGAAGCGCAAGGAGGAAGGCACGGCCGATCTCGGATCGGGTCGCCCGCTGCATCGGCGCGATCGCGCCGGGGCCGCGGGCACGACGCCAGACCACGGCGCAGAGGCAGGCGCCGACGACGAGGGCGGGCAGCAGGCCGCCGGTGAACAGGGCGGCGATCGAGACGCCGGTCACCGAGCCGATGGTGAGCAGCACGAGGGAGGGCGGGATCGTCTCGGTCTGCGCGCCGGTGGCGGAGAGCAGCGCCACGAGGTCGCCTTCGTCGGCGCCGCGCTCGCGCATCGCCGGGAACAGCGCAGGCGCCACCGCCGCCATGTCGGCGGCCTTCGAGCCGGAGATGCCGGAGACGAGGTACATCGCCCCGATCAGGACGTAGGAGAGGCCGCCGCGGACATGCCCGAGCAGGCTCGCCATGAAGGCGACCATGGCGCGGGCCATGCCGGTCATCTCGATCAGGAGGCCCAGAAAGACAAAAAGCGGCACGGCGAGCAGGATGAGCGGTGACATCCCCTCTTCCATTCGGCCCGCGATGACCTCCACGGGGACGGGGGTCGCGAGCGCGATGTAGCCGAAACTCGAAAGCCCGAAGGCGAACGCGATCGGTACAGCCGCGAAGACAAGACTCGCCAGGATCACGACGAAGAACAGGGCGAGGTTGAGGTTGCCGAGCCCTTCGAGGAAGGGCCCGAAGGCGGTCGCGAGGGCAATCGCCGCGGCAACTCCCGCGGCCAGCCCGAGCACGCGGCCGGGCTCCGCCGTGCGAAGCACCCGAAGGCCACCGAGGACGAGCATCAGCACGAGCCCGACCGGCAGGGCGGCGGCGCGCCACGCATTCGAGATCTGGAGCGCCGGTGTCGTCACGGCGGCTTCCTCGTGGGCGTAGGCCAGCGCGCCCGGCAGGGCGAGGAGCAGGAAGGCGAGCGGCGCAGCCTGCGCGAAACGGTCGAGCCGAGCGCGCCCGCGCGGGCCGACGCGGCCCAGCAGCGCCGTCATCCGCATATGGCTGCCCTGGCGCAGGGCGATCACCGCGCCGAGCATCCCGAGCCACAGGAACAGGATCGCGGCGAGTTCGTCGGTCCAGATCAGGGGCGAGCGGAACAGGTAGCGGGCGAGCACGCCGGAGAGCAGCACGACGATCTCGGCGACGACGAGGGCGCAGGCCAGCGCATCGACGCCGGCCCCCAAGCCGCGATCGACCCGCGCCAGCCAGAGCGGCCGGTCGAGGGTATGCGGAGGGTCGAGATCGTCGATCGCGTGCATGGCCTCACCCGACCGCGCCGACATGGCGCTCGAGGAGATTCCAGGCCTCCGTGCCGAAGCGCTGGCGGGCACGCTCGTAGAAGTCGGTCCGCGCCAGCGCGTGGCGGAAGGCGATCGGATCGGTGCCGTTGAAGATGAGCCCGTGCCCTTCCAGGATCGCCCGCAGATCGGCCGTGGCGGCGCGGTTGTCCGCGCGCTGCCGGAGCGCTGCGGCGTCGAAGTGCCGGGCCATCACCGCGCGCAGATCGTCTGGCACGCGGTTCCAGACCTTGCCGCTGGCGAGCAGCCAGAAGCCGTCCCAGGCGTGGTTGGTCAGCGAGCAGAAGCGCTGCACCTCGTAGAATTTGGCCGCGTTGATGAGTGCGAGCGGGTTCTCCTGGCCGTCGGCCACGCGGGTCTGGAGCGCCGGGTAGGCCTCGTTGAGCGGGATGCTGGTGGGTGCCGCGCCGAGCGCGTGGAACATCGCGACCCAGAGGGCCACGGTCGGCAGGCGGATCTTGAAGTTGCGCAAGTCCTCGGGCGTGCGGATCGGATGCGTGCTGCTGGTGATCTGGCGAAAGCCGTTGTCCCAGACGGAGCGGAACGGCACGATGCCGGCAGCAGCGATGCATGATCGGACATGGTCGCCGACGGCGCCATCGATCGCCGGCCAGACCTTTTCGTAGTCGGTGAACAGGAAGCCGAGGCCGGTGAGCGCCGTCTCGGGGATCAGGGTCGAGAGCACCGTGCCCGGCATGGTCGCGAGTTCGAGGGCGCCGCTGCGCAGTTGCGAGAGCATGCCGGGATCGCCGCCGAGCTGATTGTTCGGGAACACGGTGATGACGAGCCGTCCGTTCGTCTCTTGCGCGATGGCGGCGACGGCCTCGGCGAGGCGGCGGTTGACGGAATGCGAGGCCGGCAAGTCGTTGCCGAGCTTGAGCCGCACGGCGTTGGAGGCGGGCGCCGTCTGCGCGGTGGCACCGGTCAGGGTGGTGGCGCCCGCCAGGACCGCGCCGAGGCCGGCCTTGAGCAGGTCGCGGCGACCGATGGCCCGGATCGGGAGACCGGAACGGGTTGCCCGGCCGGCGGCGCGTTCGGTGGTAAGCGAGGGCATGGCGATCAATCGGGTCCGTGCCGGCAGCCCGGCCGAGGGCGCGTCGGGCGGCACTCCTCTCGGAATGCTTCACAAAACTCCCGGCCTCTGACCGCTCTCGTTCTGGCGATGACAGTGCGGCGGGCGTTTTGTGAGAGACACTCAATGCGGGAGCGTCCTCCGCACGGCGCGGAGGACGGGGGTTGCTACTTTCCGCGGGGCGGCCCGACGGAGTTGAGCACGGCGATGCGGTAGACGCCGTCCTTCTGGCCGAGCAGGAAAACGTTGGCCGACTCGGCGTCGGGCTCGCCCGCATCCTCGTCGAAGACGACGCGCAGGCGCTTCGTCACCGGCATGTTGATCTTGTAGGTGCCGCGGGCCTCGGCCTCGGCGAGGCCGTCGGCAGGGAAGTCCTCGACCGTCATCGCCTTGACCGGCCGCCCGAAGGTGGTGCGGATCTGGTAGAGCGTTAGCCGCTTGCGCGGCGGGCGCACGCCCTCCCAGTTGACGAGCCGCTCGAAGGCGCCCTCGTCGTGATCGCGCAAGGCATCGGTGACGAAGGCGAGGAGCTGGTCCGGATCGGACGGCAGGGCCGCCCGGTCCGCAGCGGCGGCCGGGGCCGCCTCCGGCGCGGCCCGCGCCGGGAGGGTCGTGGCGAGGCAGCTCACGCTGCCGACCAGGACCGTGAGGAGCAAGAGGCGCGCCGGGCTCATTTGGCCGAGACCTCCTGGTCCATCACCTTGAACACCCACACGACGCCGCCCTGCGGGGCCATGCGCACCCGGCGATCTTCGGGCAGGGCGTTGTTGATACCGCCGAGCATACGGTCGGCATCGACGCCCCAGCCGGACTGGACCGCGACGTATTGGACGCCATCGACCATGTAGGAGGAGGGCACGCCGATGACGCCGGAATTCAGCCGCATCTCCCACACCACCTTGCCGGTCTTGCCGTCGAAGGCGCGGAACTTGCGGTCGCTGGTGCCGCCGGTGAAGACGAGCCCGCTGCCCGTCGTCAGGACCGGGCCCCAGGTGGCCGAGTCCATGAAGTCGTGCTGCCACACCTTCTGGCCGGTGTTCATGTCCCAGGCCTGGAGCTGACCGATGTTGACCGGCTTGCTCACGTCGACGTCCTTGCGGACATGCAGGCTTGAAAGAATCTCCTCCACCGGCACGCCGATGTAGAGTTCACCCGGCTTGCGGGCCTTGACCGGCACGCCGGCGATCACGGCGCAGAGGTTGTCGTTGGCGGGGATGTAGAGCAGGCCGGTCTTGGGGTTGTAGGCCTCCGGCGGCCAATCCTTGCCACCCCACAGGCTCGGGCAGAATTCGGCCTTCTTGCCGGTGGTCGGAACCTTGTCTTCCTTGTAGGTCGGCCGACCGGTCTTCGGATCGACGCCCGAGAACACGTCCTGATAGACGAAGGGCTTGGCATCGACGAACTTGATCGGTCCGTCCGCAGTCCGCTCCAGCGTCCAGAGGTAGCCGTTGCGGCCGGCATGGACGAGGCCGGGAAGGGTGCGGCCGTCGCGCTTGATGTCAATCAGCAGCGGCGCCGAGACTTCGTCCCAGTCCCAAGCATCGTTGTAGTGATACTGGTGATGGCCCTTGATCTTGCCGGTGTTGATGTCGAGCGCGACGGTCGAGGTCGAGTACAGGTTGTCGCCCGGCCGCGTATCCGGCATCCACGGCCCACCGTTGCCGGTGCCGAAATAGGCGGTCTCACTCTTGGGGTCGTAATTGCCCTGGATCCAGACCGGCGAGCCGCCGGTCTTCCAGGAATCGCCCTTCCAGGTCTGGAAGCCGGGATCCTCCGGTCCCGCGACGGTGTAGGTCTTCCAGGCTTCCGCGCCGGTCTCGGCGTCGAGCGCGGTGATGAAGCCGCGGATGCCGAACTCGCCGCCGGAGACGCCGACTACGACCTTGCCCTTCGCCACGAGCGGCGAGAGGGTCATGTAGTAGCCCTCCTTCCACTTGGCGACGCACTTCGTCCACTTCGCCTTGCCGGTCGCGGCTTCGAGCGCGACGACGCAGGCGTCGGTGGTCGCGACATAGACCTTGTCGCCGTAGAGCCCGACGCCGCGGTTGGTCGGATGGAGCTGGAACAGCTCGGGCGGCAGATCCTTCTGGTAGCGCCACAGAACCTGCCCGTCGCGGGCGTTGACCGCGAGCACCTGCGCCTGCGGCGTCGAGATGAACATGATGCCGTTGTTGACGGTCGGCGGCGATTGGTGGCCGTCCATGACGCCGGTCGAGAGCGTCCAGGCGGGTACGAGCCGCTTGACGTTCTCGGCGTTGATCTTGTCGAGCGGGCTATAGCCCCAGCCGGCATAGTTGCCGCGGTATTGCAGCCAGTTCTCGGGCTCGGGGTTGGCAAGGCGCTCGTCGGTGACGGGCTTGTAGTCCTTGATGCCTTCGGCCGCCTGCGAGCCCGACACGGCGGCGAAGGCCAGAAGCGCGGAGCCGAGCAGCGGCGCGAGCGCCTGAGCGGGTGGTGTTCGACGGTTGGTCTTGGACATCGTTGCTCTCCCGAATCTTTTTGGTTTTCCGAAATGCCCGCACGGCGGCGGCGGCGGCATCTCCTTGTGCTCGTCCGGTCGAGACCGCCGCGCAGCGGTCCGTCCGTATCTCGATGCGGAGGTTGGGACGGGTGTATCCCCGCGTGTCAGGCCGTCAGGCCGTCAGGCGCCGGGGCCGGGCTTGCCGCGGAAGCCTTCGGTGATGACGACTTCGCCCTTCTCGCCCTTGGCGATCGGCAGGACGGGGATGCGCTTGCGCGCCGGCCCCTTTTCGACGCGCCCGCCCTCCCCCGGCACGAATTCCGAGCCGTGGCAGAAACAGAGCAGGGATTTGTTCTCGGCGTTCCAGCCGGTGACGGAGCAGCCCTGGTGCGTGCAGATCGCCGAGAGGGCGATGACGCCGTCCGCCGTGAAGGGCTTCGTGTCCTCGTCGATGTCGGCCTCCGGCACGCGCGCGAGGACGATCTTGGCGAAGCGCGACTCGGTCTTCTTGGTGCCGGTGGCCGTATCGACGGCGATCGCGAGGGCGGGTTCACCCTCCTTGATCGCGTCGAGCGTGACGGGCTTTCCCTCGAGCGGGCCGTCGTCGAACACGAGTGTGTCGCCTTTGGCCGGCAGATCCTCTTCGGGACCCGCCCAGACCGGGCCGGCCGCCAGGCAGCAGCCGGCCACGCCGAGAAGCGCGGTGCGGCGATCGATCATGATCTTCGGATTTTTCGAAGCCGACATCCTGTTCGTTTCCTCTGCTCGCCAAACGAGGCGTTTCGGATGCCACGGCCCCCGCCCAGGCGTCGGGCGGAGGGGCCCGGAGGGACCGGGCCGTTCGTGAGATCCCCGTGAAGCGCCGCATATTGGCATGACCGGCCGGCAATCTATGGTGAATGCTTCAGCCGAATCCGGATGCTTATTAATAAAGCGCCCGGACTTCTCATCTATTTAAGATATTATCCCAAGAAAAAACATCATTGCAAGGGTTTTTTACAGTCAAGGTATGTAGACGTACTTCAGAAAGACTGCGTTGGTGGGGAACGTGTTTTCGCCGTAGACACTCCGCGAGTAGCGGATCGTGAAGGACTGCTTGGGATCGTAGAGGATGGCCAAGCCGGCGCCGAGCGCCAGATCCTGATTCTGGCTGTTTGGGACGATCAGGTTGGACGCGGTGACGCGGGCCGCCGTGTTATACTGGTAGTCGAGCGCGAGGAACGGCTCGACCGGGAAGGCCGGGATGCCGAGCTTGTAGCCGAGGCGCAGGTTCGTGTGGAACGTCGTGCCGGGGCTGACCACCACCCCGCCGGGACCGGCGGGATCCTGGTCGCCGCGGAAGACGCCGCCGACATCGCCGGTGAAGCTCAGGTGCTCGCCCTGAACATCGAACAAGATGCTGGAATAGTTGGCGTAGAAGCGGTTGGTGAAGTAGTCGCCGCCGATCGGCGCCTGGATGAAGGACTGAAAGCCGAGAGTGCTGTTGTCGGTCGGCTTGATCCAGGTTGCGAAGCCCCAGATGGTGTCGCCGAACCCGAACCGCTCCTTGGCGCCGCGCGTGCCGAGATAGACTTCCGGCAGGATCGCTTCGAGGGCGATGCCGACGCCGGGCAGCGAGTCGATTGTGGTGAACCAGACGAACTTGCTCAAGCCCACCGTCAAGTTCTGGCGCGGCACGCTCGACAAGTTGCCGCTTTGGTCGAAGAACTGCGAGGTCGAGTTTGTGCCGGTGTATTGAACGAAGGCGAAGAAGTCCTTGTAGTTGACCGGCAATTCGTACTCGCGCGGTCCGATGATGCCGAAGGTGATGTCGGCTGCCTTGGTGGCGGTGGCCTGAAGGGCAAGTCCCCCCAAAGTCACCGCCGCCGAGATCGCGAAAGCTGCATATTTCCTCACGAGCTGCCCCCGTTTTTACTTCAGTATATTATATATCTCACAGCTTCGCCGACATGTCTGTTGCAGTTATGCAATATAGGTCTCAAAGTTTGATTTAGGTCTGGATATATACAACATGCGTGCTCGTGTACTCGTAGAGCCCGTGCTTGCCATCCGCGCCGCCGATACCGGACTTCCGGTTCCCGGCATGGAATCCCTGCATCGCCTCGAAGTTCTCGCGGTTGACGTAGGTCTCGCCGAAGCTCAGCTCGCGGCTCGCCTTCAGGGCGCTGGACAGGCTTTCGGTGTAGATCGATGATGTCAGGCCGTACTCGGTGTCGTTGGCAAGGCTGATCGCCTCCTCCAGACTGTCGACGGCCATGATGGGCAGAACCGGACCGAAGATCTCCTTGCGCATCACGTCCATGTCCTGATGGCAGCCTGTCAGCACGGTCGGCTCGTAGAAGGTGCCCTTGCCCTCGTCGGCCGTGCCCCGGCCACCGGTCGTCACCGTGGCGCCGCTGCTCAGCGCCGACTGCACCAGTTCCTCGACCTTTCGGACGCCGGCCTGGTTGATCATCGGCCCCATCTCCACCTCGGAGCCGCCGAGCGGATCGCCGACGCGGATCCGCTTCATCTCCTCGGTGACGCGGGCTCCGAATTCCTCGGCGACCTGCCGTTCGACATAGACGCGCTCGGCCGCGTTGCAGACCTGGCCGCTATTGAGCGTGCGCGAGGCGGCCACCGCCTTGGCGGCCTTGTCGAGGTCGGCATCCTTGAGGACGATCGCCGGGGCCTTGCCGCCGAGTTCGAGGTTGACCTTGGTGATGTTGCGCGCCGCCGTCGCCATGATCCGCGCGCCCGTCGCGGCGCTGCCGGTGAAGCTGATCAGGTCGACGTGGGGATGGGCGCAGATCGCCTCGCCGACGCCCGCGCCGGTGCCGTAGACGAAGTTGATCAGGCCCTCGGGGATGTCGAGGCCGTCGAGCAACTCGATGAAGGCCGCCGCGTTGAGGGGTGTTTCCTCGCTCGGCTTGATGACGATGCTGTTGCCGGTCACCAGCGCGGGTCCGAGCTTGCGCACGATGAGGAAGAACGGGAAGTTCCAGGGCAGGATCGCGCCGACGACGCCGACGGGCTTGCGGAACAGGAAGATGTTCTCGCCCGGCCGGTCGCTCTCGATGATCTCGCCCTCGATGCGGCGGGCCCACTCGGCCATGTAGTCGAGGTAGTCGGCAGCAAAAGCGACCTCGACCTTGGCGAGGCCGAGAAGCTTGCCCTGCTCCTCCGAGATGATCCGGGCTATCGGCTCGCCCCGCTCGCGGATCCGTGCCGAGATCGCGCGTAGCACGTTGGCGCGCTGAATGGCGGGACGTTGTCCCCAGGAAACCTGCGCCTTGCGCGCCGCCGACACGGCTTCTTCGACCATGTCGCTGGTCGAGACCGGCATTTCGGAGATGACGCGGCCGGTCGACGGGTTGAAGACCGGCAGCATATCGAACGACTTGCTCGCGATAAGCTTTCCGTTGATGTAGTTCGAAAGGGGCGCGTTCAAATTTTCCTCCCTATATTTTTTGGCATTTTTGCCGCCCAGTCTTCGATCGAGCCCGTTGCAGCCTAGATTGGTGCGGCGCTGCCTCCGATCTTCGGAACATGCCGCCTTACTCCACTCGCAAGGTTTGCGACCGGGTATCTCGCGCGGGTCGAACGTCGCCGTGCGACGCGCCGAATGTCAGGATCGTTCACCTTAGCGGGCAAGCGCCTCACCCTGATCGCGCCAATTTGAGCGCGTTCCGATCCCGACACGGCGCCGTCCGAACCGTTGCCATAAAGAGAGGACTTGCCTGTCGGCGGACCATTGCTGATGAAAGGACAGCATGAGCGCATGCTCGAGACCGCGCAGTTTGAATTCGAAATTCGTATACCGAATTTGAACTTTACTGCAAGTGGGCGGGATAGCGCGTCGAACGACAGAGTTTGAGAACCGGTTCGGTTTGGATGCAAAGTGTGACATTGGTGCCGACGCTCGTCGGACAGATCTACGATCGGATTCTTTCCGAGATCTGTGACGGGACGCTGCCGGCGAACACCCGCCTCATCCAGGATGAACTCGCCGAGGCCTACGACGTCTCGCGCCAGCCGGTGCAGCAGGCCCTGGCGCTGCTGCGCGACCGCGGCTTCGTCATCAACGCGCCCAAGCGCGGTGTCGTCGTGGCCGAACTCGATATCGACTTCGTGCGAAGCGCCTACGAGATCCGCGAAGTGCTCGACGGTCTCGCCTGCCGTCTGGCAGCCGAGCGCTCGCCCCGAGAGGCCGGGGCCGGTCGCGAGATCCTCGAGCGCGGTCGAGCGGCGGTGGCCAGCGGCGCGGTCGCTGAACAGATCGCGGAGGACATCGCTTTTCACCAGTTCGTCAATGCGCTGTCGAGGAATCGCGCGATTGAGGAGGCGGCCCGCCCTTACTGGCATCACATGCGCCGGATCATGGGTGAGGTGTTGCGGGTCGATCGCGGTGTCGATGCCCGGGTCTGGGATGAGCACGCGGCCATTCTCGATGCCATCATCGGCAACGATCCCGAGGCCGCTGAGCGCCTCGGGCGCGAGCACATCCGACGCGCTTCGATCAAGTTCGTGTCCAAGCTCGAGGCGCTGCGCAGGGGAGCTGACGAGGAGAGCCGGAAGCGCTCGCTGGCGCGCCGCCTGCGCTGACGCCAGCCGCTCTCCCCTCCGCCACACGATCCCGCCCGTCCGGCACGAGCCATCCGCCCGCGCCGTCGACGCGTCGTGCTCGTGAGGTTTCATGCCGTGCCTGGGCATCGAAGGAACACTCCGGTTGCAAGGACGATAGCCCAGCGCTAGACAAAAAGCGAGCGCTCGCTCGATTTTTTCGGGCGTTTGTAACGACCCCGCCGGGGCACAGCCATCCGCGCGCGTCGAGATCGGCGGGCGGAAACGGCCTGCGGCGTCACGGCAGGATTGGCATGACGGTGACGAATGAAGCCCCCGAGAAGGCGCATCGGGCTCTCGGGGGCCGGTTGGCCCTCCAGCAACTGAGGGCGACCCGTTCTGCCTATCGGCGGATTGTCGAAGCGGCCGAGGGGGCGGTCCAGATGCTCGAATCGTCGATGGGCCGTTCCGAGATCGGGCACGCGGCTTCGGGCGGCACCGGCCGTGGCTGGAGCAGTCTGCGCGGGATCGCCCAGCAGGTGATGATCGCCTCCGACACCAACCTCAAGGCCGGTTTCGACTGCGCCGAGCGGCTGCTGCAGGCCTCGGGTCCCGGTGAGTTCTTCGCGATCCAGGCGGCGTATCTGCGTGAGCAATCGAAACGCTCGACCCGGCAGATCATCGATCTCCATCACGCGGCGGGCGGCGCGATGCTGGGCGGCGAGACCCGTTCCTGGGTTTCGCCCTGGACCAGGGCGACGTCGCTTGAGGAGAGCCCGGCCGTCGACCGCCCCTTCCGCCGCCGCCGCACCCGCGGCCTCTCACAGGGCCGCTTCCACGAGATCGCCTATGTCGAGTGGGGGGAGCCGAATGCGTCCGAGGTCGTCGTCTGCGTCCACGGTCTGACCCGCCAGGGACGCGATTTCGATGCTCTCGCCCCTGCGCTCGCCGCACGCGGCTACCGCGTCGTCTGTCCGGACATCGTCGGGCGCGGGCATAGCGGATGGCTGAAGGATCCGGAGGCGTACGGCCTGCCCCAGTACGCGAGCGACATGGCGCTGCTGATCGCGCATCTCGGCGTCGAGCAGGTCGATTGGGTCGGCACCTCGATGGGCGGGATGATCGGCATGGCGCTCGCCGCCGCCGAAGGCACCCCGATCCGGCGCCTCGTCGTCAACGATATCGGGCCGTTCCTGCCGCATGCCCCGGTGCGGGCCATCGGCAACAACCTGCTCGAAGCGCCGGCGCGCTACGCGAGCCTTGAGGAGGCCGAGGCGCGGCTGCGCCGGATTCACGCGCCGTTCGGCCCTCTCACCGAGGCGCAGTGGCGCCACCTCACCGAGCACAGCATCGTACCGGACGGGAGCGGTGGCTTCCGGCCGCACTACGATCCCGGCATCGGCAACGCCTTCCGCCCCGGCCGCGTCTACGATGTCAGCCTCTGGGAGACCTGGGACGCAATCACCTGCCCCGTCCTGCTCCTGCGGGGCGAGACATCGGAACTGCTGTTGGCGGAGACCGCGGCGGAGATGACCAGCCGCGGCCCGAGGGCGCGCCTCGTCACGATTCCCGGCTGCGGCCATGCCCCGGCGCTCCTCGACGTGGGCCAGATCCGGATCGTCACCGATTGGCTCGGCTCGACGCGATAAGGCCCTCTGCGATGTTCGAGATTGAGGCCGCCGGTTCACCGGCACGCTCCGCCGCGTCCACGATGGAGGGGACGGTACCAATCACGCCCGGCCGACTGACCCGGCCGTCCGGCCCGTCGCTGGAGGTCCTGATCCGTCACCCGGAGCGGCCCTCCGGCCTGCCTCCGGTCCTGCTGGTCCACGGCGCCTTCACCGGGGCGTGGTGCTGGGAGGAGACTTGGATGCACGCGCTCGGCGAGACGGGGCGCCTCGTCGCCGCCGTCTCTCTGCGCGGCCACGGCACCAGCGAGGGTCGTGCCGCCCTCCCCTGGACCGGACTGCACGATTTTGCCGAGGATCTCGCCCTCGCGATCCGGGCGATGCCCGAGCCGCCCGTCCTCGTCGCCCACTCGATCGGCGGTCTCCTCGCGCAGCATCTGTTGACGTCGATCCTCGCCGGCCACCTCGCCTTGCGCGGTCTCGTCCTAGTCGGATCGCTGCCACCCGAGGGGCTGGCGCTGGCCGGCCCGCAACTCGGGCTGTCGTTGTGGCTCGAGGCGCTGGCGGGACAGTTCGGCCGGACGCCGGATTTCGACCACCACGACGCGATGTTCGGCACGGGCATCGAGCCGGCCGTCGCCGCAGCTTACGCCGCGCGCATCGGCACGGACACCTTCCTGACTTTGTGCCTCGGCTCGTTCACGAGCCTCGCCCAGGCCTACATCCCGCTGCCGGTACTGCCTGCCTGGGGCATCGGGCTTCCCACGCTCGTCCTGCACGGATCGGACGACCGCCTCGTCGATTCGGCTGCAGCAGCGCGCACGGCGCTCTATCACGGTGCCGACCTCGACAGCATCGCGGGCGCCGGCCACTGCCCGATGCTCGGGCCACGTGCCTCGGTCGGCGCGCAGGTGCTGAACCGCTGGCTCGACGCGCAGGGTCTCTGAAGACGGTCGGTGACGAAAGGAAGCGTCGCCGACCTGTGTCGTAAGGGTCCGAGCGTCAGAACCGCCGTGTGCTGCGCTGCCGGTCAAACGCGGCGAAGGTACTGCCCTCGGCCGCCAGTTCTTCGAGCAGGGGCGCGGGCTGGAAATCCGGCCCATGCGCCAGCTCGAGATTCCGCAGCGTCTCGACGATCCTGGGCAGGCCGACCGTGTCGCCCCAGTGCATCGGCCCGCCCATATAGACTGGCCAGCCGAAGCCGTTGATCCAGACGACGTCGATGTCGGAGGCGCGCCACGCTTTGCCCTCTGCCAGGATCTTCGCGCCCTCATTGACCATCAGATAGAGACAGCGCTCCAGAATTTCCTGGTCGGACACGCTCCGCTGCGGGATGCCGCGGCGCTTGGCGACCTCGCGGATCACCGCCTCGGCCTCCGGCGAGGGCGTCGCCCGCCGGGCCTCGTCGTAATCGTAGAAGCCGGCTCCCGTCTTCTGGCCGCGCCGGTCGCGCTCGCACAGGATGTCGCGCACGCTCTCGCCGCGCGAGATCTCGCGCGACCAGCCGAGGTCGAGCCCGACCAGATCCATCATCGCGAACGGACCCATCGGCAGGCCGAAGCCCTGGATCACCCGATCGACGTCCGAGGGCCGCGCCCCGTCGAGGATCAGCCGGTCGGCCTCCCGCTGACGCTGGTCGAGCAGACGGTTGCCAACGAAGCCGTGGCAGACGCCGACCTGCACCGCGATCTTACCGATGGTGCGGGCGAGCCGCATCGCCGTCGCGACCACGTCCGGCGCGGTCTTCTCCGCCCGCACGACTTCGAGGAGACGCATGACGTTGGCCGGCGAGAAGAAGTGCAGCCCGATCACGTCTTGGGGGCGCCGCGTCACCGCGGCGATGGCATCGACATTGAGGAAGGAGGTGTTGGTGGCGAGAATCGCGCCAGGCTTGGCGATGCGGTCGAGGCGTTCGAAGATCGAGCGCTTGATCGCCATGTCCTCGTAGACCGCCTCGATGACGAGGTCGCACTCCGACAGCGCGTCGAAATCGAGGCTGTCGGTGAGAAGTGCCATGCGCGCAGCCACATCCTCGGACCGGATGCGGCCCTTCTTCGCGCTCGCCTCGTAGTTCCGGCGGATGATGCCCAAGCCGCGCTCCAGGGCCTCTGGCGCCGCCTCGACGATGGTCACGGGCAGGCCGGCATTGAGGAAGTTCATGGCGATACCGCCGCCCATCGTGCCGGCGCCGATGATGCCGACGCGCGCGATCGTCCGGGTCGGGGTGTCGGCCGGCAGGTCGGGGATGCGGGCGACCTCGCGCTCGGCAAAGAAGACGTGGCGCTGCGCGATCGACTGAGCGCTGCGCATCAACCGCAGAAAAGTGTCGCGCTCGAAGGCGAGCCCTTCGGCGAAGGGCCGTTCGGTCGCGGCCCGAACGCAGGCGAGGCACGCCTCCGGCGCCTCGAAGCCGCGGAACAGCTTGGCCTGCTCGGTTCGGAACGCATCGAACAATCCGGGTTCGTCACGGGCGGCGTCGCGGTGTTCGGTACGGTCGCGGGTGCGCCGGATGGGCCGGCCCTCGGCCAGAAGCGCCTCGGCGAAGGTCACCGCGTCGGCGACGAGCCCATCCTCGGCGGTGATGGCGTCGATCAGGCCCGCGGCCTGGGCCCCTTTCGCGCTCAGCGGTGTGCCGGTCGCGATCATCTCCAGGGCTGCCCGCGGTCCAACGAGGCGGGGCAGGCGCTGCGTGCCGCCCGCACCCGGCACGAGGCCGAGCCTGACCTCCGGCAGGCCGAGCTTGGCCGAGGGCGTGGCGAGGCGATGATGGCAGGCGAGCGCCAGTTCCAATCCGCCGCCAAGCGCCTGACCATGGATCGCAGCGACCACGGGCTTCCGCGCGTCCTCGACGCGGTCGATCAGGGCGCCGAGATCGGGGCCGTCCGGCGAGTGATCGAACTCGGCGATGTCGGCGCCCGCACTGAACAGGCGCCCCGCACCCGTCAGCACGATGGAGCCGATCTCCGGATCGGCCTCGGCCTCCTCGATCCGCGCCCGGATCGCCCGCCGCAGGCCCGCGCCGAGCGCGTTCACCGGCGGTGCGTTCATCGTGATCACACCGATGCGTCCCTGCCGCCGCAAATCAGCCGGCTGCGCTGCCTCACCGGTCGTTTGGTCCGTCACCGTCATGCTCCCTTTTCGTTTCTTTATCGATGTCACACGTGATGGCCGCGTACCTGCTCGCGCGCATCACCGCGGCTAAGGTCCGCTCGGACAGCACAGGCAGACTGCTCGACGTCGCGGTCCGTCATGCCGGCCATGGGTCCGCCTCTTCGCTGCGCGCTCGCAAGCCGAGTTCCGCCGGGACGGTCCAGACGAGACGTGACCGATACCGCAACGGGTTGCGTTCGCGACAACCTCCGGGTGAGTCCCCTAAAGGCTGAACCGTTGCCTTGGGTCATTTACCCCGATATGTCGAGCGAGCGCTCGTTTTATTGAAGCATAAAAGACGGCCGCTTCCGCCGCAATTGGCGTTGGCAGATGGACGTCGTCACCGCTCCGCGACGAGGCGTCAGGGCGGGCTTGTGGGCGCGCCTCGGGCGGCTCGGCGAGCGACAGGGAGGCAATCTCAGATGCGAAACGTCGTTGAAGCGGTGGCCAGAACCACGACGAGGAGCCTACTCGGGCGCGGCGTAGGGCGCGCGCTCCTTCTCGCAGGCGCTTTCCTTGTTCCGGGCTTACTGCCGGAGTCGGCCGTGCAAGCCGCGCCTGAATCGGTGATGCTGCCCGGCGCAGGCACCTACCCCGAGAACGTCGCTGCCGGGCCGGACGGAACGCTCTATGTCAGCAGCTTCGTCGATGGCGGTGTGATCCGCGTGGCGCCGGGGACCGACAAGGGCGAGGTCTGGATCAAACCGGGGGCCTACGGCACGCGCTCGACGTTCGGGCTGCTTCCCGATCCAGCCACGAACACGCTCTGGCTCTGCTCGAACGACCTGAGTTTCCTCGGCATTCCCGGCCCCGGAGACGCCAGGGGCAGCGCCCTCAAGGCATTCGATTTGAAATCCGGCGAAGGAAAGCTCAGCGCGCCCCTGCCCGGCAACGGGCCGACGATCTGCAACGACATGGCGATCGGACCGGACGGCGCGGTCTACGTCACCAGCACTCTGAGCCCACAGATCCTGCGTCTCAGGCCGGGTTCGAGCACGCTCGAAGTCTGGGTCAATGATCCGGTCTTCGATGCCGGACCCAAGGGCGCGGGCCTCGACGGGATCGCCTTCGGCTCCGACGGCCAACTTTACGTGAACACGTTCACCAAGGGCGGGCTGTTCCGTGTCGCGATGACGGGCGGGGCGGCGGGCGCGATCACCCGCCTCAAGACTTCACGTCCGCTCGTTCAGGCCGACGGCATGCGTCTGACCGCGGACGGCTCGTTCCTTCTCGCCGAAGGCGGCGGCAGCCTGGATCGCGTGACGGTTCAGGGCGATGACGCCCGGATCGAGACGGTGCGCGACGGCTTCACGGGAGGCGCCACCGGCGTTGCGCAGGTAGGCGACACCGCCTTCGTCAGCGAAGGGCAACTCCCCCTTGTCCTCGATCCCGCGAAGAAGGGCACCAAGCCCTCGCTCCCGTTCCGGCTTCACGCTGTGCCGCTCGCCCGGCAGTGATCGGAACCGCTTCTTGAAAGCGGCGGATTGCTCGGCACGAAGCGATCCGCCAATATGATCTCATACCAGATCCGGTTGATCCCTTCGGGATAGCGGATTTGGATGTCGCTCAGGCGCCGCGCGGGCTTGCTGACACGGTCCCCGCTTGAATCGAGCGGAAACCGTATCAGAACAATCCTGGATTCGCTTCGGCGAACCGTCAGCGCGCGGCCGGCGGCTCGCCCTTCATCTGCGGCACCTCCAGCCCGTTGACCTTGTCCGGGCCGGTCGTGTTCGGATCGTTCGGCGGGCGGGCCGGTGCCGCACCCACGCCCGGTGCGACCGTCGCCGGACCTTCGGCGGGGCGAACGGCATCGGGCGCCGTCTGTGGAGCTGGGCCATCCGGCAGCGTCGGCGTCTGCGCCAGCGCGGCACCGCAGCCGACTCCCAACGCGATCGCTGCGGCACCGAGCACTTTGTACTTCATCATATTAGATCTCCAGTTTTGAGCACTCCAACGGCTTTGCCTGGAGCAAGTTGCAGGGCTTCGAAAAGTTGAATGCCGGTGCATCATTGGCTGGTTCCGGAATGCAATCCCCCGTCCTTCGGATGATTGCAGCTCGACCTCGTGGCTATCGAGTATTGGCTGCTCGCGTCGGATGCCGGTCCAGGTTGAGGCACCGTTCGTTTGGACCACCTCCGGCTTCAGTTGCTCCCAAAGCAGAGACAGGGCGGCGGGACAGACCTGTCGCCCTGGCAGAGCCCTCGCCGTGGAACGCTGGGCCGATCCATAGCTTTGGGAATCTGCCCAAGGGGACGGCATGTTCCGCCCCTCAAAGGCGATCCGCCGTCAACCCGAAGGACCCTGATCATGGCGCAGCCGAGCCACGCCGCCGCACCCACCCCGTTCACAGCCGGACGGACAGCGGTCGTCACCGGAGCAGCCAGCGGAATCGGTCTTGCTGCCGCTGAAGCCTTCGCGGCGCGTGGCCTGCGCGTCATTCTCGCCGACCTGCCCGGCGAGGCACTGGAACTGGCGAGGTCCAACCTCGAAGCGACCGGTGCCTCGGCGCGCGCCGTCCCCACCGATGTCGGGGACGGTGCCGCGATGGAGGCCTTGGCGGAAGCGGCTTCGCAGGACGGGCCGCCCGCGGTCGTGATGCTGAATGCCGGAATCGAGGCGGGCGGCCGGATCTTCTCGGATGAGGCAACGTGGCGGCGCATCCTCGACACGAACCTCTGGGGCGTGATCCACGGCATCCGCGCCTTCGCTCCCCGCCTCATCGCGGGCGGCGAGCCCGGTGCGGTGATCGTGACGGGTTCGAAGCAGGGGATCACCACGCCGCCGGGCAACGCGCCCTACAATGTGTCCAAGGCCGGCGTGAAGGCAGCGACCGAAGCGTTGGCTCACGAGTTGCGCGAGCGCGGTGCGCCCGTAAGTGCGCACCTGTTCATCCCCGGCTTCGTTTATACCGGGCTCGCCAAGGCGCGCGGCATGACCGAGCGACCCCACGGAGCCTGGACGCCGGAAGAAACCGTTGATTTCCTGCTGGAGCGGATGGCGGCCGGAGACTTCTACATCCTCTGCCCCGACAACGAGACGACACGAGTCCAGGACGAGCGGCGCATCGCCTGGGCCGCGGGCGATGTCATCAAGAACCGTCCCGCCCTGTCACGCTGGCATCCGGATTGGCGCGACCGCTTCGCCTCCTTCATGCAGGAGGACCGGTGACATGGACTTCGAGCGGTAGCCGATCAGTCTAGATCGTAGTCACGAACGTCTCCGCTGGCCTGCGGCCGGGTTGCTGGCGACCGTAAGTCAGCGGCTTTCTCACCCTGCTGATGCAGGACGGCGTAGCCGAGCTTGGAAGTCGTGGATGCCGGCGGCGACTGGATCGCGGCCGTGCCGCGAGGGGGATCGCTTCGCCGACGGTCGCGGCGACGGAGCGTGGCGAAGCCCGAAGCGATCGACCGGTAACGGAATCCGATCCCACGCGGCGGCGGGCCGCCGTGCCGTTCCGGCCTCGCGCGGCGAGAAAGACGGAACAAGGCTTGCCAAAGTTTGTCCTATCGATAATTATCGAGACAAGACAATGACTTAGCAAAAATAATGCTCCCGATCCGCTCTACCGCGCAGCAAATCTTCTCCCGTATCCCGGCGCGGTTGGCAGGCTCTTCCTGCTCCTCCCACGGCGCTCGATTCGACAAGCTGCGCGCGGGCCGGTGGACCGGAAGCCGTGACGGGATTTCCGCTCCAAGGACACCATCATGCTGAGTGCGACGATGCTTCCCGGCGATCAGGTCGTGTTCGATCGACTCGACCTCGCCGAAGCCCTCGGGATCTGGCGCCATGCGCGGGGCCGGGTGATCGGCATCCACGGCCAGGCCGGCCGCGCGACGATCGATGTCCACTTCGACGGCCACGAGACCTTGCAAAGCTACCTGCCGGACCTGTTCCGGCGCATCCCCTGATGCGATCGGACGACCCGACGATGCGTGCCTGCGACCTTCGACTCCTCCCCCTGTCCATTCCGGAGACCCGGTCGTGAGCGCAACCCTGGCGATCGTCCCGCCCTTGCGGGCGACAAGCCGCAGTACCGCGGAGAGGGATGTCTGGGAGGCGATGCGCGCGGAGGCCGAGGCGGCGCTGATCGAGGAGCCGCTCTACGCGGGCCTGATCCAGGCGACGGTGCTCGACCAGCGCAGCCTGTGGGAGTCTCTGGCCTACCGCCTTGCCCACCGGCTCGGCGACGGTGACCTGTCGCGGCTGACCATGCGCGACCTCTGCCTCGCCGCCTTCGAGGCCGATCCGCATGCCGGCGCGAACGCGGTGCGCGACCTCGTGGCGATCCGCGAGCGCGACCCGACCTGCCGCCGCTACATCGACCCGTTCCTCTTCTACAAGGGATTTGCCGCTCTGCAGGGCTACCGCGTCGCGCACTGGCTCTGGCACCAGGGTCGGGCGACGCTCGCCCTGCACGTGCAGAGCCGCATCTCCGAGGTGTTCGGCTGCGACATTCATCCGGCGGCGCGGATCGGCTCGGGGGTTTTCATCGATCATGCCACCGGCGTCGTCATCGGCGAGACCACGGTCGTGGCCGACGACGTCTCGATCCTCCAATCGGTAACGCTCGGCGGCAACGGCAAGGAGAGTGGCGACCGGCACCCGAAGATCGCCCGCGGCGTGCTGCTCAGCGTCGGCGCCAAGGTGCTCGGCAACATCCGGGTCGGGGAAGGCGCCAAGGTCGCCGCCGCCGCGGTGGTGCTGCACGAGGTGCCCGCCCACACCACCGTCGCGGGCGTGCCGGCGCGGGTGGTTTCGCGCCTGCGGAGCGACGAGGAGCCCGCCCAGACCATGGATCAGTCCTTCGGTTTCGGCGACGGGATCTGAGCCGGCTGCCAGAAAAATCTTTCCGCAACGTGTTGCTTCACGACCTTCTCGCAAGAGAATGGTTGGGAGAAATTCATTCTCCATATTGGCAATATTTTGGAAAACATCGCTCAATAATACAGATTTGAAAGATTCGTGTCCTGCGCTTGCATGAAAAATTGGAAGAACATTCCGTTGACCGTTGGTTGTCGCGGCGCTTAGTACATCGAGCGTCCCGACCGAATGTCTCAATAGGTTCGGTTCGGGCAAGGCGTAATTAGTAGAGTGGCGGCATCCGCAAGTTCAGTACGGTGCCGGCGCAGCCTTTATGCCTGCGCCGTGTCGGCGGCTGCCTGTCATCAGAATCCCATGCACGGCCGGCGCCGGGCCCCCGCGTCCGCACCGGCCGAACTTCTGAAAACACCGTAAGGAGACGACGAGCGATGAGTGGACCGGGCCTGAGCGTGAGCGCATCCGCCGCGCGCAATCTAGCGACCGCAACTGTCACCTCGGTGCAGAACGTCGCCAACACGCCCCGCTTCCTCCTGCGCCTGCTGCCCTTTGTCGACGTCGCCGGCGGCGTCTACCGGGTCAACCGCCGCGCCGTGGTGCTGGCCAAGCCCGGCCGCATCGATCTCAGTCTCGAAGACAAGGCTCGCACGGTACGCTCTGGCTCGCTGCGCGCCGTGCCGCTCTTCAGCCGCCTGGGCGATGCCGAGCTCGCCGCGCTCGCCGACAAGTTCACGCAGAGCCAGCACAAGGCCGGCGACGTCATCGCCGAGGAGGGCTCGTCCGGCCGCAGCCTCGTGATCGTGGCAGACGGCACCGTCGAGCTGACCCTGTCGGGCCCCTACAAGGGCCGGTTGCGTCAGGGGCTCGCCACGCGCGGCGACTACTTCGGCGACGACGCCCTCGTCGGCGAGGCCGGTCCGGCGCCGGCGGTGAAGGCGCTCTCTGCGGTGACGCTGCTGACCCTCGACCGCGCGGCGATCGAGGATGACGGCATCCGCTCGCGCATCGGCCAGTACCAAGAGGAGCGCGACCGCCTCAAGGGCCATACCAACTCCCACGGCGAGCAGGGCATCGAACTCCTGGCGGTCCATGCCGGCGAGCCGCGCCTGCCGACCACCTTCGTCGATTACGAGATCGACCCGCGCGAGTACCACCTCTCGACGATCCAAACGATCCTCAACACCCACACCCGGGTCACCGACCTCTACTCCAACGAGATCGACCAGCTGCGCGAGCAGATCCGCCTCACGGTCGATGCCGTGAAGGAGCGCGAGGAGTGGGAGCTGCTCAACAACTCGCAGTTCGGCTTGCTCGGTGAGGTCGCCGGCCGCCAGCGCATCCCGACCCGCTCCGGTCCGCCGACCCCGGACGATCTCGACGAACTGCTCACCCTCGTCTGGAAGAAGCCCGCCTTCTTCGTGGCGCATCCGCGCGCCATCGCCGCCTTCGGCCGCGAGGCCACCCGCCGCGGCGTGCCGCCGGTCGTGGTCCACCTGTTCGGCGCACCCTTCATCACCTGGCGCGGCGTGCCGCTGGTGCCGAGCGACAAGCTGCCGATCGACACTGATCCGGTCACGGGCGCCCAGACCACCTCGATTCTGCTCCTGCGCGTCGGCGAGGGCGAGCAGGGCGTGGTCGGCCTCCAGAAATCGGGCGTGACCGGCGAGATCGAGCCCGGCCTGTCGGTGCGCTACATGGGCACCAACGACCACTCCATCGCCTCGCACCTCGTGACCCGCTACTTCTCGGCCGCCGTGCTGGTCGAGGACGCGATCGCCCGTCTCGATAACGTTCTGCTGGGCAATTACCATGACTACGCCTAACGCACCCGCTCTCGGTCTTCCGACCGGCAGCGCGGGCGATCTGGCGCATGCCGATCTCGTCGGGCGCCTCGCCCGCGAGATCTACGGCCAGGGACAGGCGGCCAGCGCACCGTTCCAGCCTCACCTGCCGCAGACGCCTCAAGTCCCCAAAGAGTTTGGGCAGGGACTTGGGCAAGGACTCGGGCAAGGACTCGGGCTTGAGAGCCTCCCCACCGGTCCCGGGCAGCTCGCGCTGCCCGGCGCCACCCTCGGTACGCCCTCCCTGCCGTCCGGCGCGCTGCCTTCGGGCTTTCAGCCCGACGTCTCGGCGCAGGCTGCGCGCTCCTTCGGCTCGCCGCCGGTCGGCCTGCCGGGCCTGAGCGGGCCTTCGCACGCAAACCCGGTCGGCGCGACGCCCGCCCCGTCGAGCGCGAATCTGTTCGACGTGGCGACAATCCCCTCGGTGCATCCGTTCCCGAACCAGAACCGGCTGCCCGAATTTTTCGTGCCGAGCGTGCCCGACGTGGCAGCGACGATCCCCGGCGGGCCCGACCTGCACCGCCAGATCGCGGCCGACCACCCGCGCGCCAACGGCTTCGCCCATGCGCTGGCGCCGCACCTTGTGCCCGCCGACCCGGGCAAGCCCAGCGGCGACGCCGCGCAGGAGCATTTTTCGCAGTTCGGCCGCCTCCCGCATTCGAATGTGCCCGCCCCCGACAACACGGGCGACTACTACTTCCTGCAGCCGGCCCCGCCGCCGGCGAGGGGCAAGAAGGCTGCGGCTCAGCCCCGGGTCGAGCCTTCGCGCCACGAGGGTCCCGCCCCGCGGGTGACATCCCACGGCTCCGTGCCGGCGGGCGCGCCCTTCGATGTCGAGCACATCCGAAAGGACTTCCCGGCGCTGCACCAGAGCGTGAACGGGCACCGCCTCGTCTGGCTCGACAACGCGGCCACCACACACAAGCCGCAGAGCGTGATTGACGCGACCAGCGAATTCTACGGCCGCCACAACTCGAACATCCACCGGGCCGCGCACACGCTGGCCGCGCGCTCCACGGATCTGTTCGAGGGCGGACGCGAGAAGACGCGGCGCTTCCTCAACGCGCCGAGCAAGGATGACATCGTCTTCCTGCGCGGCACCACGGAGGCGATCAACCTCGTCGCGAACTCCTACGGACGGGCGAACATTGGCCCGGGCGACGAGATCATCGTCTCGACCATCGAGCACCACGCCAACATCGTGCCCTGGCAGCTGCTGGCGCAGGCGACCGGCGCGACGATCCGGGTGATCCCGGTCAACGATCGCGGCGAGATCATCTTCGAGCAATACGCGGCGCTGCTCTCGGGCCGCACCAAGATCGTCTCGGTGACGCATGTCGCCAACGCGCTCGGGACGGTGAACCCGATCCGGGAGATCATCGCGCTTGCCCACGCCTACGGCGTGCCGGTGCTGGTCGATGCTGCGCAATCGACCCCTCACATCCCGATCGACGTTCAGGCGCTCGACGCCGATTTCTTGGTGTTTTCCGGCCACAAGGTGTTCGGGCCGACCGGCATAGGTGCTTTGTACGGGAAGCGGCATCTTCTGGAGGCGATGCCGCCGTGGCAGGGTGGCGGCCACATGATCGAGGACGTCACGTTCTCGAAGACCGTCTACAAGGGCGCGCCCGAAAAGTTCGAGGCGGGCACGCCGGACATCGCCGGCGCGGTCGGCCTCGGTGCGGCGCTCGACTACCTGGAAAGCGTCGGCCTTCCGGCGATCGCAGCCTACGAGCACGATCTGCTCGAATACGCGCAAGAGGGCTTGGCTGATGTGAAGGGGCTGCGCCTGATCGGCACCGCGCTCAACAAGGCGAGCGTCATGTCATTCACGGTCGAGGGTCTGAGCAACGAGGCGGTCGCCCACCACCTCGATTCCCTCGGGATCGCGGTGCGCTCGGGCCACCACTGCGCCCTGCCGGCGCTGCGCCGCTTCGGCGTCGATCAGTCGGTGCGCGCCTCGCTGGCCTTCTACAACACACGGGAAGACGTCGATCTCTTCCTGCGCGGGCTGCACACCCTGCCGCGTCACTGAACTGCGCGTCCAAGCGCTCATCCGGGCGGGGCTGCCGAGCTGGCCCCGCTCGTTTTCTGTTGTAGATCTGAGATGATGGAAGACACCTCGATGCGGCGTTCGCTGTGTTTTTCATGCATCGACGGAAGTGGTCTCTCGGCGTTCTGCTGCCGGAGTTGAACGGCTTACTTTGGTGACCCGCAACATCATCGATCCGTTCTCGGGCATGACAATGGCCGGGACCGGCGTCGCAGCGGCAATAACTCTGCTCGGAGCCGTCTGTATCTCGATCTGGCGTAGCTTGAGCTTCACCTGCTCCGCACTCGTCGTCTGCCCCCGCTTCGTCCTCGGCTCCTCTGGTCCTGGCTGATCCTCTCGATGAGCCCGATTCAAAGCTCGCTGGCCAAGCAAACCAGCCATGGCTGGCACAGGGGCGCGAGCCAGACGGCGCTCATTGAAAAGGCTGCCTATGACGAATGGCGCAGTCGCCGCTCGACCTTCCAGGCGCGCGTCGCTGCGGGCGAACCGGATGCGGTCCGCGCGGGCTGGCAACGCGACTACATCGCCGGGCGCGATCAGGCTGGCGGCGATGGACCGAGATTCCACCGGACCAAGCGGATCCTGCCCAAGCCCGTCCGGTAGGCGCCGGGCGGCGCAGATTTTATCGTGCCGCTCTGTCTGAAAACTGGCCGCTGCATTCGCCGCACGCGTGCCTGGAACATGAGCATCGAGCGCGCGTTCTCTGCGCACTTCCTGAATAATCGCTCGCCAACAAGGCATTCCAATGCGCGACATCAACAAGTCGAACGGCACTGCTATGCTTGCGACGTGGAAGCGTAGCGGTAGAACTGCCCCTGCGATGAGCAACGCCGGACTGGCAAAGTCAGCACCCGTTACCACGACGAGCCACGCGCCCCACGGGCATCAAGGTTCGCCAGCCAACCGCGTTTCTCGCACAAGCGATTTCGAGGGCTTCGGATCTTTTTCGAGCTGAGGGCCCAGTGACGTGAAGTCCGGACTTGGGTGGTCTCTCCGATAGGCCCTGGGGAGCGTCAACTCCGAGCTGTTCCCTGCGCGGATCGTGATGGCGCTGAAGTGCTTCGTGCCGATCTCCCTGCTATTCCGCCTGCACGATCAGGTGCTCTCCTGTCAGAAGGGGGCGGTGCGGTGGTTGGCGTGACGCTCGAACGACTCGTACAGCTGTTCTAACGTGGCACCATACGCTGCAGCGGTTGGCACTGGCTCGTAGGCCCATGGTACACACGAAAAATAAGGGCCGGCGCACAGCGCCGGCCCTTGTCGTTTTGTCCGATCGAGGTGGGCACACGAGCGAGGCCCGTGCGCCCATCTTTGGAAAAAATCAGTCGTTGATGGCGGCGACGACGCCGGCACCGACGGTGCGGCCACCCTCGCGGATGGCGAAGCGCAGCTTCTCTTCCATGGCCACCGGCACGATCAGCACCACGTCCATGGTCACGTTGTCGCCCGGCATCACCATCTCGGTGCCCTCGGGCAGCGTGCACACGCCGGTCACGTCCGTCGTGCGGAAGTAGAACTGCGGGCGGTAGTTGGTGAAGAACGGCGTGTGGCGCCCGCCCTCCTCCTTCGTCAGGATGTAGGCCTCAGCCTTGAACTTCGAGTGCGGCTTCACCGAACCCGGCTTGCACACCACCTGGCCGCGCTCCACGTCCTCGCGCTTCGTGCCTCGCAGCAGCACGCCGACGTTGTCGCCCGCCTGGCCCTGGTCGAGCAGCTTGCGGAACATCTCGACGCCGGTCACCGTCGTCGTCGTCGTCGGACGGATGCCGACGATCTCCACCGACTCGCCGACCTTGACGATGCCGCGCTCGACGCGACCCGTCACCACCGTGCCGCGGCCCGAGATCGAGAACACGTCCTCGATCGGCATCAGGAACGGCATGTCGATCGGACGCTCCGGCTGCGGGATGTACTCGTCCACCGTCGCCATCAGCGCCAGGACGGCTTCCTTGCCGATCTTCGGCTCCTTGTCCTCGAGCGCCATCAGGGCCGAGCCCTTGGTGATCGGGATGTCGTCGCCGGGGAAGTCGTACTTCGAGAGCAGCTCGCGCACCTCCAGCTCGACCAGCTCCAGGAGCTCCTCGTCATCGACCATGTCGACCTTGTTGAGGAACACCACCAGCGCCGGCACGCCGACCTGGCGGGCGAGCAGGATGTGCTCGCGGGTCTGCGGCATCGGGCCGTCGGCGGCGGACACGACCAGGATCGCGCCGTCCATCTGGGCGGCACCGGTGATCATGTTCTTCACGTAGTCGGCGTGGCCGGGGCAGTCGACGTGCGCATAGTGGCGGTTGGTCGTCTCGTACTCGACGTGGGCGGTCGAGATCGTGATGCCGCGCGCCTTCTCTTCCGGCGCCTTGTCGATCTGGTCGTAGGCCGTGAAGGTCGCCCCGCCCGACTCCGCCAAAACCTTCGTGATCGCCGCCGTCAGCGACGTCTTGCCGTGATCCACGTGCCCGATCGTGCCGATGTTGCAGTGCGGCTTGGTACGGGAGAACTTTTCCTTGGCCATCGTGCAATCCTACCGCGGGACCGGCCATGAGCCGGGCGTAAAGGCGCGGACCGATTAGAGGCTTGTGCGACGATGATCAAGCGCCAGGTTTGCCGAAGGGGCGGATCGCGCTGAACGAGGGGTCAGGAACCGGCCTCGCCGACCGGTTCGTAGAGCTGCTGCGCCTCCGGGGCGCCGCCGCGGCGTTCGCCGAGATCGAGTACCCGTACCAGCATCGTCCCGTGGGGAGCGGCGACGGTGAGCACGTCGCCGCAATGGATGGCCTTGGCCGGCGCGTCGGCACGGGTGCCGTTCACGCGGACATGCCCGTCGGTCACCAGCCGGGCCGCCATCGAGCGGGTTCGCGCGAAGCGCGCGAACCACAGCCACTTGTCGAGGCGCTGGCGCCCCGCGCTCATCCGCCGATCACGGCTGCCGGAGCCGTCACGGCACCGGCCGGCCTGAGGCCAATCAACCCCTCGTGGGGCGGGCGCTTCAGCGCTTGCCCCCGTCCGATTCCAGCTTCGCCTTCAGTGCGGCGAGTGCCGCGAAGGGCGAATCCGGATCGGGCTGGCGCTCGCGGCGCGGCGGGCGCGGCTCGGTGCTGGGACGGCGGTTCTCGTCGCGGCGCTCGGGCCGGTTGCGGCCGCCCTGCGGCTCGCGGCGGGCGCCCTCGCCCTGACCTTCGCGGCGGCTGTCGCCCCGTCCGTCGGCCCGTGCCGGACGTCCGCCCTCCGGACGGTCCTCGCGGGGACGGCGCGGGCCGTCGTTGCGGCGCTCGCCCTGGCGTCCATCCTGACGGCCGTCCTGTCTGCCCTCTTGGCGTCCGTCCGGACGTCCCTGGCCGCGGCCGGGCCGCTGACCGGTGTGACGCTGCGGACGGTGAAGATGCCAGACCTCGACAGTCTCAGGAGCGGCCGGCGCAGCCTCGGTCGCTTCCGTGCTTGCTTCAGCCGACTCGGTGTCCGCGGCGGGCTCGTCCGCAGGGATCGCCGAATCGGCGGCGTCCACCGCCTCGACCTCTCCGGTCGCCGCAGCCGCCTGCGCGGCATCGGCGGTCTCGGCCGGCATCGGTGCGGCGGCTTCGGGAGACGTCTCGGCCTCGCTCGGTGCCGATTCCTCAACCGGGGCATCCGCTTCGGCCGGTGCTTCGACCGTCTCTCCCGCGGTGGGCTCGGCCTCGGCGGTGACGGTCTCGGTTTCACCCTCGGCGTCGGACGTTGCCTCGGCAGGCGCCGTCTCGTCGCTCGGCTCGGCCGTGGCATCGACGGCGGTCGCGTCCTGGGACGTCGCTTCGGCTGCCGCCTCGTCGACCGGTGTCTCCTCGGTCGCCGATGTCTCGCTGGCGGTGTCTTGGGTCGCCGTCTCCTGCGATGCGGCCTCGTCGGGGCGTGCGGCGGGGACGGTCGGTGCTGCCGCGACCAGGGGCACGGTGATGGCCGGGCCGGCACGGTTCTGCGCGACGTAGCCCAAGGACTTCAGGATCGAGGCGAAATCCTCGCCCGAGCAGCCGACGAGCGAGGTCATGTTCACGGTGGCGACGAAGCCGTCGCCGTCCGCGCTGCCGGCCGGCGGCTCGCCCGGGGTCGTGCCGGGGCGGTAGGCGATGGCCGGGCGGATCAGGTCGGCGAGCCGCTCCAGGATATCGACGCGCACCGCCCGCTCGCCGCAGACCCGGAAGCCGGCGGCGCGGTAGAGACCCTTGGCGATGTTGGGATCGACCTTGATCGAGGTGCGGCCGGAACTGGCCAGATGCGCGATCTCGTCGAGGCCGGGCTGGTCGAGGCCGCCGTTCTTCAGCGCCCAGAGCTGGGCGGCGAGGGTGCGCGGGGCCGGCTTCAGCAGCGCGGGCAGGAAGATGTGGTAGGCGCCGAAGCGCACGCCGTGACGGCGGAGATTGGCCCGCCCGTCCTGATCGAGGGTGCGCATCTCGTGCGCCACCTTGGCCCGCTCCAGCACGCCGAGCGCCTCGACCACCTGATAGCCGATGCCGCGGGCGAGCCCTGTGAGGTCGGCCGCCGTCTCGATCTCCATCAGCGGCCCGAGCAGGCGCACGATGTGGGCGCGCAGCCATGCCGCCAGCCGCGTCTCGACCTTTTCGCGGGACGCGCCGGACAGGCTGTCGTCGGCGATGAGGCGGATGCCGGGCTCGAACAGCTTGTCGCCCGGCGTCAGCTTGGCGACGGGATCGCCGGTCCAGCGGATGATGCCGTCATGCGAGAGCACCAGCGACGCGTCGGCGGCCGAGGCGAAGCGGTCGGCCCGCGCCTCGATCTCGCCGGCCAGCGCCTTGTCGGCGGCGGAGCGCAGCGTCTTGGCTTCGTGGCCCTCGGCTTGTGGGTCGGGCACGAATTGGAAGCCGTGAAGACGGCCCACATGTTGACCCTCGACGGTGACGTCACCGCCGGAGGTGATTTCGGCTTCCAGCATCGTCTTCTCTCTCAAGCGCCGCATCAGGACGCTGGTGCGCCTATCGACGAAGCGGCTCGCGAGGCGCTCGTGCAGGGCGTCGGACAATCTGTCCTCTACCCGACGCGTCTCGCCCTGCCAATGCAGAGGATCGAGCAACCAGTCGGGCCTGTTCGCCACGAAGGTCCAGGTCCGCCCCTGCGCGATGCGCTGGGACAGGGCGTCGATGTCGCCGTCGGTGCGGTCGATCATCGCCACGTGGCGGGCGAACCAGTCGTTGGGGATGCGGCCCGCCATGCCGCGCATCAGGAAGCGGTAGAGCTGGGCCACGAGGTCGGCATGGGTCTGCGGGTGGACCTTGCGGTAGTCCGGCACGCCGCAGGTGTCCCACAGCCGGCGCACCGCTGCCGGCCCTTTCGCCATGTCGCGAATGTCTTCCTCGCGCATCAGGATTTCGAACGCCTGCTGGTCCTCGCCCATCGGCGCGCGGGTCAGGCCCTGTTCGTGCGGATGTTCGTCGAGGCTCGCCTGCAGCCGTTCCAGCGAGGCGAATTCGAGGTCCGGGTTGCGCCATTGCAGCATGCGCACGGGCTCGAAATCGTGGGTCTCCAGCGCCTCGACCATCTCCGGCTCGAAGGGTGGGCAGCGCCCCGTCGAACCGAACGTACCGTCGGCGATATGGCGCCCGGCGCGCCCGGCGATCTGGCCCATCTCGGCTGGGGACAGTTTGCGGAAGCGGGTGCCGTCGTATTTCCAGTTCGCGGCGAAGGCCACGTGATCGACGTCGAGGTTGAGCCCCATGCCGACCGCGTCGGTGGCGACGAGGTAATCGACGTCGCCCGATTGATAGAGTTCGACCTGGGCGTTGCGGGTGCGGGGCGAGAGCGCGCCGAGCACCACCGCCGCACCGCCGCGCTGGCGCCGGATCAGCTCGGCGATGGCGT
This sequence comes from Methylorubrum extorquens, assembly GCF_024169925.1. NCBI lineage: Bacteria > Pseudomonadati > Pseudomonadota > Alphaproteobacteria > Hyphomicrobiales > Methylobacteriaceae > Methylorubrum > Methylorubrum extorquens. The sequence continues at coordinate 1,416,538 of NZ_JALJXF010000001.1, read as the reverse complement.
AAACCTCCTCGGCCGAGAAGGCGACGATCGCGGTGCGGTGCGGCAGCCGCGAGATCTTCTTCTCGCCCGCGAAGGTCAGGCTCGAAAGACGCGGGCGCGTCGTCGTCTGCACGCCGGGGATCAGCGCCTGCACCAGCGGCAGCATGGTCGAGGAGCCGATCAGCAGCGTCTCCTCGCGGCCCCGCCGGTAGAGCAGGCGATCGGTGAAGACGTGGCCGCGATCCATGTCGGCGGCGAGCTGGATCTCGTCGATCGCGACGAAGGCGACGTCGAGGTCGCGCGGCATCGCCTCGATGGTGCAGATCCAGTAGCGCGGCCGATCCGGCTTGATCTTCTCCTCGCCGGTGATGAGCGCGACGTTCTCAGCGCCGACCTTGGCGACCACGCGCAGGTAGACCTCTCGGGCCAGGAGCCTCAGGGGCAGGCCGATCATGCCGGTCGGATGCAGGAGCATCCGCTCGATGGCCATGTGCGTCTTGCCCGTGTTGGTCGGGCCGAGCACCGCCGTGACCCCGCGCGCGCGGGCCTCGCGGTGAAGGGTGCGGAGCGTCATGCGGGAGCGGCGATCCCTACGGCGCTGAGGGCCGTCGGCGGAGCGGAGGGCAGCCGGGCGCTGGGCCCTGCATCGGAAGTCGGCCGCTCGAGCACCGTCCTGGATACCGGATCCCGGACCATGCTCGAGGCGCTTGCTGTTGCATCGTCTTTTTTCCGAAAGCCGGAAGCCACCTTTCGGGACGATGCTCTAGCGGTACGGGGCGAGCCGCGGCGACCGTCCCTCATATGGGACGCCCGTGCCCGGCCCGCCAGCCGGGGCACCGACGCCGGGATAGGCATAGATGTCGATCCGGGGCTGAGGCTGCTGCGGCGTGAGGTCCGTGCAGAGGGTGTCGGGCATCGCCATCAGCGGGCCGCGGCGCGGCGGGCGGCCTTCGATCACCTGTGCGGTGGAGAATGCGTCGGGGCCGCAATCCGGCCCCGCCGTGAGGGGGCCGCCGGCCCAGGCGAAGGACGGGACGAGGAGGGCTAGGACGAGGCAGACGCGCCGCAGAGTGTTCCTGCGGGGCGAAGCGTTTGCGAACCGACGCATGGTTGCACCTCCTAACCGCATCGGCGCTCATTCGATCGTCCCTCGGTCCCGCCCGGCCCCTCATCCTTCGAGGCCCGCCGACGCGGGCACTTCAGGATGAGGGCGCGTCGCGGATGACCGGGTCGATCTGGATTGCGATCCGCAAAACCTACTGCTGCGACAGGCTCGCGTCGGCGACGGCGGCCGGCTGGGCTTCGCCGCCGGTGGCGGTCGCGGTGCCGGTCCGCGTCCAGCGGGTCGCCTCGATGATGTTGGTGCCGAGCGTGGTGCGCACGGCGATCCGCAGCGGCACCAGCACCCGCGTTCCCTCGACGGGGGCGAGCCAGACCGACATGTCGCGGTTGTCTTCCATGAACTTCACCCCCGGCCGGTCGGGCCGGTGGCCGGCGATGGCGACGTAGCGGGCGTTGCAGACCAGCACCGGCCCGCTGTAGCCGGGCTTTTCCACCTGTCGGGTCTCGCCGTAGCTCAGGACCACGTTGAAGCGGGTGGCGCCGTCGAAGACGGGAAGCGTGCGGTTGCAGTTCTCGGGATCGGTGAGCTCGGCGCGGGCGCGTGCCGGCATCATCAGCGCGCTCGCCGGATCGATCACGCCGCGCTTGGCCGCCGCCGTGACCGGCACCCGGTCGCCGGTATCGAGCAGCGGCGGGGTCACCTCGGCCTGGGTGACGTTGCCGCCCGCCAGCGCCATGCGTACGGCGATGCCCGAACTGCTGGTGCGGGTGGCGATCGAGAAGGCGCTCGGCAGGGGCGCCGCGGCGATGCTGCCCGAAGACCGGGCCGAGCCCTGGCCGCCGGTGACCGCGCCGACGAGGCCCGTCAGCACCGCCGAGACGTCCATGCGGTAGCGCGCGCCCTCGAAGGCGCCGGTGAGCTGGGCATTGCCGATTGGGATACCGGCGAGATTGACGCTGTAATCGACGGCGACGCCCGCGGGGGCCGCCTTGGCCCTGTGGGCCCGCGGCGCGGCCTGTGTCCCGGCCGGAAGGGCGAGCGCCCCGGCGAGAAACAGGAGGTGGGCGCGAAGGATGGGCTTGGCGCGCATGGTCTGGACTCTGGGCGGCTCCACGCTCCCGCGCCGCTCGGGACGAGACGGCGGGGACGACGAAGCTTAGCGCCTGCCATGGTTAACAGACCGTTCGGCCGACGCTAGGGGGCATAGGGGGCGGCGGCCTCCTGGCGTCACGGATCCGGCGTCCAACCCTGCCCGTGATAGACGAAGCGCCCGCTCTGGCTCGCCAAGGCCGCGAGGCCGCTGAAGGCGGGGTCCTTCACGGTGATGACGCTGGTGGGGATCGTGCGCATCTGCTCGGCGAAGGGCGCCTTGCGCTCGAATGCCTCGCGGAACCCGCCCTCCCGCAGGACGGAGATGATCCGCGGGGCGATGCCACCGCCGATATAGACCCCGCCGGTGGCGAGAAAGGTGAGCGCTAGATCCCCGCACACCCGGCCGAGCAGCTTGCCGAACAGCGCGAGCGCGGCCTGTGCGTGCGGATCCTCGCCCGACAGGCCGGCGCTGGTGATCTCGGCCGGATCGCCCAGGGAGCCGTCGCCGGCCGCCCGCACCGCGCGGATCGCCGCGCAGAGCCGGGCGAGACCGGAGCCCGAGAGCAGCGTCTCCACCGTGACCCGCCCCTCGACGCGCTCGACCGTCGGCCAGATCTCGGCCTCTTCCGCGTCGGTCGGCCCGAGGTCGGTGTGGCCGGCCTCCGTCGAGACGATGGCGAGGCGCTCCCCGTAGGGAATCACGGCCGCGGCGCCGAAGCCGGTGCCCGGGCCCAGCACGAGCCGGGGCCCGGGCGCGTCCTCCCGCGCCGGTCCGATCGGCGTGAGTTCGTCGGGCTCGATGCTGGCCGCGCCCGCGGCGACCGGAACGTAGTCGTTGACCAAGGCGACCCGCGCCAGACCGAAGTCCCGGCCGATGGCAGCGGCGTCCACCCGCCAAGCCGCGTTGGTGAGCTGGACGGCGGGCGCATCGACCCGACCCGCGATCGCCAGGATCGCCGAGCGCGGCGCGGGCGCGCCGGCCCGCGCCAGGGACGAACGGATCGCCGCGCTCGGATCGGGATGGCCGTCTGTCGCCTCGCGGGAGAGGAGGCGGGGCGCCCCGCCCCTCGTTTCGATCAGCCCGAAGCGGGCATTCGTCCCGCCGATGTCACCGATCAGCACCGGGAATTCGAACATCCGCCTCTCGCTTCTCGCCGTGCTTTGCCGCGACCTTAACAGAGGGTGCGCCGGCCGTTCGGCAAGCGTTGCGGCGGACGGTTCTGCCCCGCAAGTGCCCTCAGGCAGCGGGCAGCGCGTCGAGGTCGATCGGTGCGCCCTCGGCCCAGGCGGTGATCAGCGCGCGCACATCCGCAGGGGTGGCGAGGCGGCGGCCGGCCACGGTCTCTCCGTCGCCGATGCGCACGCTGACGCCGCCATCCTCGTTGACGGAGGCGAAGGCGATCTCGTCGGTGCGGTCGTCGCCGAGGAAGATCGCGCGCCGCCCGGCATAGGGGGCCGCCTCCGCGAAGGCGCGGATCGCGTGGCCCTTGGTGGCGTCGGCCGGCACGATCTCGCCGACCGCCTTGCCGAGTTGGAGCCGGTAGGCGGAGCCGAGATCGGCCGCCACCGCCTTCACGATGGTCTCGGCCGCCTGCGCATCGCCCGGCGTGGCCAGCCGCCAATGCACGGCGACCGAGGCGCCCTTGTCCTCGATCAGTACGGATTCGTAGCGGGCCGTCTCCGCGTGCAGCCGCTCGACGCCGGCGCGCAGGTCCGGATGATCCTCCGGCCGTCCGCCGCTCAAATGGCCGTCCACCCGGCGCTCGACGCCGTGCAGCCCGGCTACGTCGAACCGGGCGGGGCTCAGGAAGTCGTCGATCACCGTGACCGGCCGTCCGGTGACGATGGCGAGCGCCCCGCCGAGCCGCTCGCGCAGGCGCTCCAGCGCGGGCACCAGGCCGGGATCGACCTGCACCGCGTCGGGGCGCGGGGCGATCTCGACCAGGGTGCCGTCGAAATCGAGGAACAGCGCATAGTCTGCGGTTTGGCGTGCGGCTTCGCTCACGGCGGCGTCCTTCTCTCGGGCTCTCGATGCGCTAGCATGAGGGCCGGTTGCGACAAACCAGTGATGCGACATCAACGGAGGCGCCCGTGCGGCCCATCCCCGTCCGCCCCGGCCCGGGGCAGGAAAGCGTCTGGGACTATCCCCGCCCGCCCCGGCTGGAGCCGGTGCCCGAGCGGCTGACCGTCATCCTCGGCGGCCGGACCATCGCCGCGACCACGGAAGGCTTCCGGGTGCTGGAGACGAGCCACCCGCCGACCTACTACATCCCGCCCCAGCATATCGCCGAGGGCGTACTCGGGCCCCCACGCCGCGCCGGAATTTGTGAATGGAAAGGCCGGGCCGTGCTGCTCGACGTGACGGGCGGCGGAGAACGGGCGTCGGGGGCGGCCTGGGCCTATCCCGATCCGACGCCGGGCTTCCGGCCCATCGCCGGCTACGTCGCCTTCTATGCCGGTCCGATGGACACCTGCCTCGTCGGCGACGTGCGCGCCGAGCCCCAGCCCGGCGGCTTCTATGGTGGCTGGATCACGCCGGGGCTCGTCGGGCCGTTCAAGGGCGGGCCCGGCACCATGGGCTGGTGACGGCTTTCGGGCTGGCGCCCCCCTGTGCAAGGCCGCTACACGGGCTCCGGACACGAACGTAAGGAGCCGCGCATGCAGGTCGAGACCGATCCCCGAGACGTCGGCCTCTGTCCCGACCGTCTGGAGCGGATCGACACCTGGATGCGGGGCTACGTCGAATCCGGGCGCCTCGCCGGCCTCTCGGTGAGCGTGCTGCGGGGTGGCAAGACCGCTTTCTTTCGGGCGCACGGCCACGCGGACCTTGCGCGGGAAAAGCCGTTTGCCGCCGACACCATCACCCGCATCTACTCGATGACGAAGCCGCTGACCTCCCTCGCGGTGCTGATGCTCTACGAGGAGGGGCGGTTCCAGCTCGACGATCCGATCGCGCGCTTCCTGCCGGACTTGGCCGAGATGCGGGTGATGACCGGCGGCAACCGGGCCAAGATCGAGACCGAGCCGGCGCTGCGCCCGATCACGATCCGCGACCTCCTCACCCACACCAGCGGCCTGACCTACGGCTTCATGGAGGCGACCCTCGTCGACGCGCTCTACCGCCAGAACGAGATCGACTTCCAGACGTCGACCCTGCCGCTCGGCGAGCTCGTGGCGCGGCTCGCGCAGCAGCCGCTGCTGGCTCAGCCGGGGGCGGAATGGAACTACTCGGTCGCCACCGATGTGCTCGGCCACTTCGTCGCGGTGGTGTCGGGCCAGGATTTCGCGGATTTCATGCGTGCGCGCATCCTGCGGCCGCTCGGCATGAACGACACCGATTTCTTCGTGCCGGAAGAGAAGCAGGCGCGCTTTGCGGCGAACTACGCTTTCGATCGCGCCGGAAAGCTCCGGCTCTACGACGACAGCGTCGGCAGCCGGTTCCTGGCACCGCCGCCGCTCGCCTCGGGCGGGGGCGGCCTCGTCTCGACGGCGGCCGACTACCTGCGCTTCTGCCGGATGATCCTCAATCTCGGCGAATGCGACGGCGTGCGGCTGCTCGGGCGCAAGACCGTCGAACTGATGCTGATGAACCACCTGCCCGGCGATCTCGCCTCGATGGGCCAGCCGCGCTTCGCCGAATCGTCTTACGCCGGCATCGGCTTCGGGCTCGGGTTTTCGGTGATGCTCGACCCCGCCCGCGCCCAAATCCTCGGCACGCCGGGCGAAGTGTCCTGGGGCGGGGTGGCGAGCACCTCGTTCTGGATCGATCCCGACGAGGACATGGCGGTGGTGCTGATGACCCAGTTGATCCCCTCCTCCGCCCTGCCCCTGCGCCGGGAATTGCGGGTGCTGACCTACGCCGCCCTCGAAATCTGAGGACGCCTCACCGTCCCGGATGCGGCTCGGGAACGGAAGCGCGGCCATTCACATATGTCGATGAGCCTTCTCCCGGCATCGGAGCGGATCGCCTTCTCCGAAGCCGCGAGCCTGCCTGCATCCGCTGCGACCGGATCGTTCGAAGACACCAAGGGAAGCCCGAGCGGACATGAGCGATCTCACCGAGCAGAACCCTCTCGGTCGAAGGGGCCCGAGGATGCAGGTCAACCCGCCGGTCTTCTTCACCTCGGCCGGGCTGACGCTCGCCTTCGCCGGCCTCAGCGCGCTGTTCCCCACACAGGCCAAGTCGCTGTTCGACACCCTGCAAGCCGCGATCGTGCATGAATTCGGCTGGTTCTACATCGCCGTCGTCGCCGGCTTTCTCGGCTTCGCGATCTTTCTGATGCTGAGCCGCTACGGCGACGTGAAGCTGGGGCCGGACGACAGCGAGCCCGACTACAGCTACCTGTCGTGGTTTGCGATGCTGTTCAGCGCCGGCATGGGCATCGGCCTGATCTTCTTCGGCGTGGCCGAGCCGCTTCAGCATTACGCCACGCCCCCCACGGGCGAGGGCAAGACCATCGAGGCCGCCCAGCGGGCGATGGTGCTGACCTTCTTCCATTGGGGCGTGCACGCCTGGGCGATCTACATCGTCGTGGGACTGGCGCTGGCCTATTTCTCGTTCCGCCGCGGCTTGCCGCTCACGGTGCGCTCGGCCCTCCACCCGCTCATCGGCGACCGGATCAACGGCCCGATCGGGCACGCGATCGACATCTTCGCGGTGCTCGGCACGATCTTCGGCGTCGCGACCTCGCTCGGGCTCGGCGTGCTTCAGGTGAACGCCGGCTTCACCCACCTGTTCGGCCTGCCGAACAACACGCTCGTGCAGATCGTCCTGATCGCCGCCATCACCGGTTGCGCCACGCTGTCTGTCGCCTCGGGACTCGACCGAGGCGTGAAGGTCCTGTCCGAACTCAACATCATCCTTGCCGTCGTCCTGCTAATCTTCGTGCTGGTCACCGGCTCGACGGTGTTCCTGCTCCAAGCCTTCGTCCAGAACGTCGGCGCCTATCTCGGCGCCGTGGTCGAGCGCACGCTCCAGACCTACGCCTACAAGCCCAACGAGTGGCTGGGGAGCTGGACGCTGTTCTACTGGGGCTGGTGGATCGCGTGGTCGCCCTTCGTCGGCATGTTCATCGCCCGGATCTCGCGTGGGCGAACCATCCGCGAATTCGTGACCGGCGTCCTGCTGGTGCCGGTGCTGTTCACCTTCTTCTGGATGACGGTGTTCGGCAATACGGCGATCGAGATGGACCGGTCCGGCGCCGTGGCGCTGACGGACATCGTCAAGGACAACATGCCCGTCACGCTGTTCGAGATGCTCGGGCACCTGCCGTTCGGCACCATCGCCTCGGGGCTGGCGACGCTGCTCGTGATCTTCTTCTTCGTCACCTCGGCGGATTCCGGAGCGCTGGTGATCGACATGATCACCTCCGGCGCGGCCGACAACCCGCCGCTCTGGCAGCGGGTGTTCTGGGCGATCAGCGGGGGCACCGTCGCCGCCGTCCTGCTGGTGGCGGGCGGGCTGGAGGCGCTCCAGACCGCGGCCATCGCCAGCGCCCTGCCCTTCTCCGTCGTGATGATCTTCATCTGCTACGGCCTGCTCCGGGCCCTCCAGATGGAGGGGCGCAGCGGCGGACTCGACCTGTCCTCGGCCGCTGCCGCTTCAGGCGGCCTGTCCTGGCAGGAGCGGCTGGCGGCCATTACCCACTCCTACCGGAAGGAAGACCTGAAGACCTTCCTCGACGAGACGGTGGCGCCCGCCCTCGAGGCGGTGGCCGGGCAGATGCGCGAGAGCGGCCTGTCGCCCGAGGTCGTGCGCTCGGACGAGCGCATCGATCTCATCGTTCCCTACGGAGACCGCGGCGCCTTCCGCTACGGCATCCGGGTGCGCGGATTGCGGACGCCGAGCTTCGTCTGGGCCGAGAATCCGTCGAGATCGTCGGACGAGCGCCATTATCGCGCCGTCGTTCAGACTTCCGAGGGCGACCGCCCGCACGACGTCACCGGCTATGGCCGGGATCGGGTGATCGACGATCTCCTGAAGCGTTACGCGCAGTTCCGGGCGGTCCGGGGCTCGGCCTGAACCGACACGGGTCCGACGGGCCGAGGATTCGGTCCGCCGGTTGGCATGGGAGCGGGCCGGGTCGCCTGCGACCTGCCTCACAGCGACGGCAACGCCGCCCATCCCATCACCGGAGTCGCCCGCGAGGCGCTTCAGGCGCATAGGGGGCTTGCGGGGGCGTTCACCGCGCTGGGGTCCGCCCGCCATTCCGTCCCGGCACCGCCGAAGCAGCTTCGAATTTCACTTTCGTAACGACCCTGGATGGCCCACTTCACACCCTGCCGGACACCCCTGCCCGACCCATACGAAGAAAATTTCCTACCATTTCAAAAAAAATTTGAATACCCATTGGGCGGATGATGCACCGCAAACGAAGCGTTTTGATCGAAAATTTTTGTCGAACCACGAGACTGCTTGATTGAACTTTAGTGCCGACCCTGTTTGGATTGAGCCTTAGAACAAAACCAAGTTGGGCAGGAAAGCATGGCTACTCCCGAGCCTTGGAACGCCACCCGCGCGGCTGGGATCGTCGCCGGGCTGCAATCTCTGGAGGGCGCGACTCTCCCTATATTGCATGCGCTTCAGGAGACGTTCGGCTACGTTGACGCGGAAGCCGTGCCGATGATCGCCGACGCGCTGAACCTGTCGCGCGCCGAAGTGCATGGCTGCCTGACTTTCTACCACGATTTCCGGCGCGAGCCGCCGGCCGGGCGCCATCACGTCAAGCTGTGTCGGGCCGAGGCCTGCCAGGCGATGGGCTCCGACCGGCTCCACGGCGAGATCCTCTCCCGCATGGGTTGCGACTGGCATGGCACCAGCGCCGACGGCGTCACCGTCGAGCCGGTCTACTGCCTCGGCCTCTGCGCCAACGCGCCTGCCGCCCTGGTGGATGACGAGCCGCTGGCTCGACTGTCCGCCGAATCCCTCGACGCCGCCCTCAAGGAGGTTCGCGCGTGAGCATCACACTCTACGTTCCGCAGGACGCCGTCGCCCTCGGCCTCGGCGCCAACCGCGTCGCCCGCGCGATCTTCGCCGGTGCCGAGCGGCGCGGCCTCGATGTACGTATCGTCCGCACCGGCACCCGCGGCATGCTCTGGCTTGAGCCGATGGTCGAGGTCGCGACTCCTGAGGGCCGCATTGCCTACGGCCCGGTGACGCCGGCCGATGTCGAGGGCCTGCTCGATGCCAATTTTGTCGAGGGCGGCGAGCATTCGCTCCGCCTCGGCAAGCCGGAGGAGATCCCCTTTCTTGCCAAGCAGCACCGGCTGACCTTCCATCGCTGCGGCGTGGTCGATCCGGTCTCGGTCGAGGATTACCGGGCCCACGGCGGCTATCGCGGCCTGGAGGCCGCGCTGAAGCTCGACGCCGAGGGCGTCGTCGCCCAGGTGCGCGATTCGGGTCTGCGCGGGCGCGGTGGCGCCGGCTTCCCGGCGGGTATCAAGTGGAACACGGTGATGCTGGCCCAATCGGACCAGAAATACGTGGTCTGCAACGCTGACGAGGGCGATTCCGGCACCTTCGCCGACCGGATCATGATGGAGGGCGACCCCTTCAACCTGATCGAGGGCATGACCATCGCCGCCGTCGCGACCGGTGCCACGCGGGGCTACATCTACTGCCGCTCCGAATATCCGCAGGCGTTCCGGACGCTGCGCGACGCGATCGCCAACGGCGTGCGGGCCGGCGTCCTCGGCGACAACATTCTCGGTTCCGGCAAGAGCTTCCACCTCGAAGTGCGGCTGGGCGCCGGCGCCTATATCTGCGGCGAGGAGACCTCGCTGCTGGAAAGCCTCGAGGGCAAGCGAGGCATCGTCCGGGCCAAGCCGCCGATCCCCGCGCTCAAAGGCTTCCTCGGCCAGCCGACGCTGGTCAACAACGTCATGACCTTCACGGCCGTGCCGTACATTCTCGAGCACGGCGCCAAGGCTTACGCCGAGTACGGCATGGGCCGCTCGCTCGGCACCCTGCCGATCCAGCTCGCCGGCAACATCAAGCAGGGCGGCCTGATCGAGTACGCCTTCGGCATCACCATCCGTCAGGTGATCGAGGATTTCGGCGGCGGCACGGCCTCGGGCCGTCCGGTGCGGGCGGTGCAGGTCGGCGGTCCGCTCGGGGCCTACTTCCCCGACGACCTGCTCGACACGCCGCTGGATTACGAGGCGATGGCGGCCAAGAAGGGCCTCGTCGGCCATGGCGGCATCGTCGTGTTCGACGACACGGTGGACATGGCCAAGCAGGCGCGTTTCGCCTTCGAGTTCTGCGCCACCGAATCCTGCGGCAAGTGCACCCCCTGCCGCATCGGCGCCACCCGCGGCGTCGAGACCATGGACAAGGTCATCTCCGGCATCCGCCCGGAGGCCAATCTCAAGCTCGTCGCCGATCTCTGCGAGATCATGACCGACGGCTCGCTCTGCGCCATGGGCGGCCTGACGCCCATGCCCGTGATGAGCGCGATCACCAACTTCCCCGAGGATTTTCGGCGCGCGGGCGATCTGCCCGTCGCGGCCGAGTGAGGAGGCCGTCGCATGACCCTCATCAAGGAAATCGACTACGGTACGCCGATCCGGCTCAATGAGCAGACGGTGACGCTGACCATCGATGGCGAGAGCGTGACGGTGCCCGCGGGCACCTCGGTCATGGCCGCCGCGATGCATATGGGCACCAAGATCCCGAAGCTCTGCGCCACGGATTCGCTGGAGCCGTTCGGCTCCTGCCGGATGTGTCTCGTCGAGATCGACGGCCGCCGCGGCACGCCCGCCTCCTGCACCACGCCGGCCGAGAACGGCATGGTCGTGCACACGCAGACCGACAAGCTGCATCGGCTGCGCAAGGGCGTGATGGAGCTCTACATCTCCGACCACCCGCTCGACTGCCTGACCTGCGCCGCTAACGGCGATTGTGAGCTGCAGGATACTGCAGGTCAGGTCGGCCTGCGCGACGTGCGTTACGGTTATGACGGCGACAACCACGTCAAGCCGGCCTCCGACCGTTACCTGCCCAAGGACGAGTCGAACCCCTACTTCACCTACGATCCGTCGAAGTGCATCGTCTGCAACCGCTGCGTCCGCGCCTGCGAGGAGACCCAAGGCACCTTCGCGCTGACCATCGAGGGCCGCGGCTTCGACAGCCGCGTGGCGGCGGGCCCGACCAACTTCATGCAGTCCGAATGCGTGTCCTGCGGCGCCTGCGTCCAGGCCTGCCCGACCGCGACGCTGCAGGAGAAGACGATCCACGAGTTCGGCCAGCCCGACCATGCGGCGGTGACGACCTGCGCCTATTGCGGCGTCGGCTGCGCCTTCAAGGCCGAGATGCAGGGCGACAAGGTCGTGCGCATGGTGCCCTACAAGGGCGGCAAGGCCAACGAGGGCCATTCCTGCGTCAAGGGCCGCTTCGCCTACGGCTATGCCACCCACAAGGACCGCATCACCAAGCCGATGATCCGCGCCAAGATCACGGATCCGTGGCGCGAGGTCTCCTGGGAAGAGGCGATCAGCCACGCGGCGTCCGAATTCAAGCGCATCCAGGCGACCTACGGCCGCGACTCGGTCGGCGGCATCACCTCCTCGCGCTGCACCAACGAGGAGGCCTACCTCGTCCAGAAGCTGGTGCGCGCCGCCTTCGGCAACAACAACGTCGACACCTGCGCCCGCGTCTGCCACTCGCCGACCGGCTACGGCCTGATGTCCACGCTCGGCACCTCCGCCGGCACGCAGGACTTCAAGTCGGTCGAGGAATCCGATGTGATCCTCGTCATCGGCGCCAACCCGACCGACGGCCACCCGGTCTTCGGCTCGCGGATGAAGAAGCGGCTGCGCGAGGGCGCCCGCCTCATCGTCGCCGACCCGCGCAAGATCGACCTCGTGAAGTCGCCCCACATCCGGGCCGACCATCACCTGCCGCTCAAGCCCGGCTCCAACGTCGCCTTCATCAACGCCTTCGCCCACGTCATCGTCACGGAAGGTCTGGTCGCCGAGGACTACGTCCGCGAGCGCTGCGATCTGGCCGAGTTCGAGTCCTGGGCCCGCTTCATCGCCGAGGAACGCAACTCGCCCGAGTCCGCCCAGGCGATCACCGGCGTCGATCCGCAGGAGATCCGCGCGGCGGCCCGGCTCTACGCCACCGGGGGCAAGGCGGCGATCTACTACGGGCTCGGCGTGACCGAGCACAGCCAGGGCTCGACCATGGTGATGGGCATGGCCAACATCGCCATGGCCACCGGCAACATCGGCATGGTGGGCGCGGGCGTGAACCCGCTGCGCGGCCAGAACAACGTGCAGGGCTCCTGCGACATGGGCTCGTTCCCGCACGAGCTGCCGGGCTACCGCCACGTCGCCGACGACGCCACCCGCGAGAGCTTCGAGGCGATCTGGGGGGCCAAGCTCGACAACGCGCCGGGTCTGCGCATCACCAACATGCTAGACGAGGCCGTCGGCGGCAACTTCAAGGGCATGTACATCCAGGGCGAGGACATCGCGCAGTCCGACCCCGACACCCATCACGTCACCTCCGGCCTCCGGGCCATGGAGTGCATCGTGATCCAGGACCTGTTCCTGAACGAGACCGCCAAGTACGCCCACGTCTTCCTGCCGGGCGCCTCCTTCCTCGAGAAGGACGGTACCTTCACCAACGCCGAGCGCCGCATCTCCCGCGTGCGCAAGGTGATGGCCCCGATGGGCGGCTACGGCGACTGGGAGGGCACGGTGCTGCTCGCCAACGCGCTGGGCTACAAGATGGAGTACACCCACCCGTCCGAGATCATGGACGAGATCGCGGCGCTGACTCCGAGCTTCGCTGGCGTCTCCTACCAGAAGCTGGAGGAACTGGGCTCGATCCAGTGGCCGTGCAACGAGAAGGCGCCGCTCGGTACGCCGATGATGCACGTTGACCGGTTCGTGCGCGGCAAGGGCCGCTTCATGATCACCGAATACGTGCCCACCGACGAGCGGACCACGGGCAAGTTCCCGCTGATCCTGACCACGGGCCGTATCCTCTCGCAGTACAATGTCGGCGCGCAGACGCGGCGGACCGAGAACTCCCGCTGGCACGAGGAAGACGTGCTGGAGATCCACCCCTTCGACGCGGAGGTGCGCGGCATCGTCGATGGCGACCTCGTCGCGCTGGAGAGCCGCTCGGGCGACATCGCTCTGAAGGCCAAGGTGACCGAGCGGATGCAGCCGGGGATCGTCTACACGACCTTCCACCACGCCAAGACCGGCGCCAACGTCATCACCACCGACTATTCGGACTGGGCCACCAACTGTCCCGAATACAAGGTGACGGCGGTGCAGATCCGACGCACGAACCGGCCCTCCGACTGGCAGGCGAAGTTCTACGAGGAGGACTTCTCCCTGACCCGCATCGCCGAAGCGGCGGAATAGTCTCTCGACGGGGCGGGCGTCGGCCCGCCCCCAGACGTCCGATCCTGTCCCTCATCCTGAGGTGCCGGAGCGAAGCGGAGGCCTCTAAGGAGGGCTCCAGAACGCGCTATGATCCCTGGAGCCCTTCTCCGAGGCCGCTCGCGCGGCCCCTCAGGATGAGGGAGCGGGAGGGAGCGCTCTCCAATCAGACACAGCCGAGTGCGGGCATGAGCGCGACCAATCCCAACGACAAGCTGGTCCGGATGGCCAACCAGATCGCCCTGTTCTTCCGGTCCTACCCGGAAGAGGAGGCCGTCTCGGGTATCCACAAGCACATCGTGGCGTTCTGGACGCCGAAGATGCGCCGCGACCTCGAAGGCTACGCCGAGGAAGCCGGCGAGCGGCTCGACGCGCTCGTCCACCGGGCGCTTCACGAGGAGCCGAATGTCGAGAGTCCGGTGCGTCCGGCCACCCGCAACCCGCAGCTCGTGGGCGAAGGCGCCAGCGACGCGGGTTGATGCCTGATCCTGGATGATGCGAGCGGGCCCGGACGATGGCGCCCGTTCACCGTCCGGACGAAACCGGGATGCCCCGTTCCGGGCTGATCTCGAACCCGACGCCTCCCACGCTCGCTCTGCGTTTTGAAGGGCGGTATCGCGTCGCCCTCCGCCGACGCGGTGACGGGAGAGGCCCTCATCGCCGATTGTTGAGAGCCTGCTAAGCTGACGAATCCGGTTCAATCGGCTATTGCGCTCCACCGTACATGATTTCGGCTGCCGGAATGTCCGGCTGAGCACGGGTCGGCGGAGGGAGAGAGCCATGAGCCGAGGCGGTGTGGGTGACGTGCCGTGGGACGAGCCCGCGCCGGCATTCCTCTCCCGGGAAAGGACCGTCGCCAAGCCGGGCTTCAACCGCTGGCTGGTGCCCCCGGCGGCGCTCGCCATCCATCTCTGCATCGGCATGGCCTATGGCCTGTCGGTGTTTTGGCTCCCCCTGTCGCGGGCTCTGAGCGTCGGGGCCGCAGCCCCGGCCGCCTGCCCGGACATGAGCGTCGCCACGGCCCTGTTCACCACCACCTGCGACTGGCGGGTGAGCGACCTCGTCATCGTGTTCTCGATCGGCATCGTGATGCTCGGCATCTCGGCGGCCGTGTTCGGCGGCTGGCTGGAGCGGGCCGGGCCGCGCAAGGCGGGGCTGGCCGCGGCGCTTTGCTGGAGCGGCGGTTTCCTCGTCGGGGCGCTCGGCGTCTACCTGCACCAGCTCTGGCTGATCTGGCTCGGTATGGGCCTGATCGGCGGCATCGGCCTCGGGCTCGGCTACATCTCGCCGGTCTCGACGCTGATCAAATGGTTTCCCGACCGGCGCGGCATGGCCACCGGCATGGCGATCATGGGCTTCGGCGGCGGCGCGATGATCGGCTCGCCGCTGGCCGACACCCTGATCAAGACCTTCCGCAGCGCCGACACGGCCGGGGTGTGGCAGGCGCTCGCGGTGATGGGGCTCGGCTACCTCGTCTTCATGGTCAGCGGCGCGCTCGGCTACCGCGTGCCGCCGGCCGGCTGGCAGCCGGAGGGCTGGACGCCGCCCGCGGCGAAGAACGCGATGATCGCCTCGGGCCATGTCCACCTCGACCAAGCCCACAAGACCCCGCAATTCTGGCTGCTCTGGCTGGTGCTCTGCCTCAACGTCTCCGCCGGAATCGGCGTGCTGGCCCTGGCCTCGCCGATGCTGCAGGAGATCTTCGGCGGCGGGCTCATCGGCCGGCCTGGCGTCGCGCTCGGGCAGCTCGATGCGGCGGAGAAGGGGCAGGTCGCGGCGATCGCGGCCGGGTTCGTCGGGTTGCTGTCGCTGTTCAACATCCTCGGGCGCTTCTTCTGGGCCTCGATGTCCGACCGGATCGGGCGCAAGACCACCTACGCCATCTTCTTCGGGGTCGGGCTCGTGCTCTACGCCGCCGCGCCCTGGGCCGCCGGCCTCGGCTCGACGGCCCTGTTCGTCGGGATGTTCTGCATCATCCTGTCGATGTATGGCGGGGGATTCGCCACTATCCCGGCCTATCTCGCCGACGTGTTCGGCACGCAGTTCGTCGGCGCGATCCACGGCCGCCTGCTGACCGCGTGGTCGACGGCGGGCGTCGTCGGCCCCCTCGTCATCACCGCCATCCGCCAGCATCAGGTCGATGCCGGCGTCCAGGGCCTCGATCTCTACGCCCGCACCATGCTGGTGCTGGCCGGTTTCCTCGCGGCTGGCTTCCTCTGCAACCTCTTGGTCCGGCCGCTCGCGCGGCACTGGTTCATGGACGAGGCTCGGGTGAAGTCGCTTCAGGACAAGCCGAGTACGGCGGAAGCGAGGACATCGGCCGCGGTGCGCGGCGGCAGCCAGGGGATCGGCCGGGGCGGCGTGACCCCCGGCGCCCTCCTGGCCTGGGCGGTGGTCGGCCTGCCGATCCTGTGGGGCATCTGGATCACGCTGTCCAAGGCGCTGATCCTGTTTCGGTGAGGCGGGGCACCAGCCCGGATGGTTGCTTGAGCGCGCCGCGCCCGCGGCCTACCGTCCGTCCCGCCCGCACCGCGCGGGCGGGACGGACGCCGTGATCGATAAGCTCGAATTCCTCCTGGCGCTCGCCCGCGAGCAGCATTTCGGGCGCGCGGCGGAGACCTGCGGCGTGACCCAGCAGACCCTCTCGGCGGGGGTGAAGAGCCTGGAGGATCGTTTCGGCGTGCGCTTGGTTCAGCGCGGCTCGCGCTTCCAGGGGTTCACGCCGGAGGGAGACCGGGTTCTGGCCTGGGGCCGCCGCATCGTCGGCGATGCCCGCGCCATGCAGGACGACGTGGCCGCCCTCCGCAGGGGCCTTTCGGGCCATCTGCGGATCGCCGCTGTGCCGACGGCGCTGCCGATGGTGGCCGCGCTGACCACGCCGTACCGCGCGCGTTATCCGAACGTGCGCTTCAGCGTACTCTCCACCACCTCGGAAGAGATCTTCTCGCTGATCGACAATCTCGAGGCCGATGCGGGACTGACCTATCTCGACAACGAGCCCCTCGGGCGCGTGACCTCCGTCCCGCTCTACACCGAGCACTACCAGCTCCTGACCGCTGCGGGCGGCCCCTACGACGACCGGGCCAGCGTCACTTGGGCGGAGCTGGCGAAGATCCCGCTCTGCCTGCTGACGCCCAACATGCAGAACCGCCGCATCATCGATCAGCAGATGCGCGCCGCGGGCGGCGAGCCGGCGCCGACGCTCGAATCCAATTCCATGGTCGTGCTGATGACCCATGTGCGCACCCTGCAATGGGCGAGCGTGATGCCGGCCATCCTCGCCGATGCGCTGGGGCCGACCGAGGGTCTGCGGGCGATCCCGATCGTCGAGCCGGACCTGCGCCACGCCATCGGCCTCGTCGCCCCGCGCCGAGACCCGGCGACGCCGATGGTCACCGCCCTCGTCAACGTCGCCCGCGCCGTGGCACGGACCCTCGACGGCGAGGATCCGGTCCCGGCCGTGCTGCACGGCACCGGAACGAGTTGAATATCGAGATCCCAAAGGGATGATCCCTTTGGCGGGGCGCGGGGCAGCGCCCCGCTTCGACGTCCGGTAGGTCAGGCGCCAGGGCGCTGGATCACCGCGCAGAGGGTGAGCGGACCCTGCTCCTTGCGCATGAAGGCACAGGTGACGCGGGCGCCGTCCACCTCGACCGCGCTGTGGCGCTTGTCCTGCGCGCTTGCGCGGGCCTGCCGGGTGGCGTCCCGCAGCCGATCCGGTGCGATCCCCGTGACGGCATGGCCCGCCTGGACGAACAGGGTGTCGTAGGCCTCGGGTGGGGTCTCGCCCTTGTACTGCGCGCCGACGGAGGAGGCGTCGGCGCCCGCGCACGAGAGCGTCAATGATGTCTGCGGCCCGGCCTCGAACCGGGCGAAGTCGGCGCTCCGCTCGGCCACCGACGCGCTCGTTGCCCGTTGCACCCGGTCGATCAGATCGGTGCAGGAATCCTCCGCCATGGCGGGGGAGGCGGCGAGGACAAGGAGGAGGGCAAGGGGACGTGCAAGGGCGCTGCGCATGCCTCCGATGTAGGGCAAACCGGCAAATCCCGCCGCCGGGCCGGGCTGAGGCGTAGCGCCGCTGTGCCTACGGGTGCCAGGGCTCGGCGGGCTCCGCCTCCGCTTCCTCTGCGCCCTGCGTATCGAGCTGGGCCTGGATCGCGCGTAGCGCCTCCTGCACCCCCTGCCCCGAGGCCGCCGAGAGCACCAGCGGCTTGCCGCCCGCCGCCCGCTTCAGCCGGGCGAGCTGCTGCTTGAGGGTTTCGGCATCGAGTGCGTCCGCCTTCGAAAGGGCGACGATCTCGGGCTTGTCGGACAAGCCCTCGCCGTAGGCCTCCAACTCGCGCCGTACCAGCTTGTAGGCCTTGCCGGCATGCTCGCTCGTGCCCTCCACGAGGTGGAGCAGAACCCGGCAGCGCTCGACATGGGCGAGGAACCGGTCACCGAGGCCGACACCCTCATGCGCGCCCTCGATCAGGCCGGGAATGTCGGCGAGCACGAACTCGCGCTCGTCCGAGCGCACCACGCCGAGGCCCGGATGAAGCGTGGTGAAGGGATAGTCGGCGATCTTCGGCTTGGCGGCGGTGACGGTCGCCAGGAAGGTCGATTTGCCCGCGTTCGGCAGGCCGACGAGGCCGGCATCGGCGATGAGCTTGAGGCGCAGGATCAGCCACATCTCCTGGCCTTCCAGGCCGGGATTGGCGTGGCGCGGCGCCCGGTTCGTGGAGGTGGTGAAGTAGGCGTTGCCGAAGCCGCCATTGCCGCCCTTGGCCAGCCGCACCCGCTGGCCGACTTCCGTCATGTCGGCGATCAGCGTCTCGCCGTCCTCGGCGAAGACCTGCGTGCCCGCCGGCACCTGGAGCACCGCGTCGTCGCCTTTGGCGCCGTGGCAGTTCGAGCCCATGCCGTGCTCGCCCTTCTTCGCCTTGAAGTGCTGCCGGTAGCGGTAGTCGATCAGGGTGTTGAGGCCCTGCACGCACTCGATCCAGACATCGCCGCCCCGTCCGCCGTCGCCGCCGTTCGGCCCGCCGAACTCGATGAACTTTTCCCGCCGGAACGAGACGCAGCCGGGACCGCCGTCGCCGGAGCGGACGTAGACCTTGGCTTCATCGAGGAATTTCACGGTGCTTCGCCTTGGATTCGGGACCGGGAGGGCCGGTCAGCTTTCTGTGCGACGGCACTGGCCGTCGAGATTGAGGTACTGGATGCTGCGCAGGCCCGCCTCGAACCATCCGCCTGCATCCGGCTGGCGGCCGTTGGCGCCGCCATCGCCGTAGAGGTTGATCTGGATCGCGCCGTCGGGCGAGCGCAGGGTCGGCGCCTCGCCGTCCCGAGCATAGGTCCAGGTCGGCCGTTCGTCGAACAGGGTCTGCGACCCGTCCGCCTCGCGCTGGAACAGCTGCGCGTAGGCGGTGCCGCCGCTCGGCGGCCCGGCGAAGTAGAACCCGACCTTCGGCGTGCGGCCGGCGAAATTGTAGAACTCGCAGTAGAGGCGCGTTTCTCCCTGCGGTTTCGGCGTGGGTGCCGCCGCGGACTCGATCGGCGGCGTCGGCACCTCGCGGGTGATCGTGAAGATGAGGGCACCCAGCGCAACCGCCGTCAGACCCGCGCCGATGCCGGCGACCGTCCGCGTCCTCATGCCGAGCGTCCTCCCGCTGCGATCCCGCGCCGGTCGAGCCATGTCCTCCGGTCGAGCCGGAAATCGTAACTCGGGACGGCGCCGCCCCGTGCCTCGAAGACCGGCGCCGATTCCCCGGTGCGGTGGAATCCGCACTTCTCCAGCACGCGCTGCGAGCCGCGGTTCTCGATCATCGCGGCGGAGACGAGCGCCGAGTGCCCCGCATAGGCGAAGGCGGCGTCCACCAGCGCCAGCGCCGCTTCGGTCATCAGCCCCTCGCCCCAGAACGGCATGCCGAGCCAATAGCCGAGGCGCGGCTCGGGCTCGTCCGGCCGTCCGGTGACCGAGATCACACCGATCAGCTTCGCGGGCGAGGACCGCCGGCACAGGGCCATGATCAGCCCCTCCCCGGCCGTGTTCGCGGCGCGCGCCCGGATCACGAAGCTCTCCGCCTCGTGCGGCGGAAGCGGGCTCGCAATCCGTGCGGTCTTCTCGGCCATCGCCGGATCGCCGGCGAGCCGCGAGACGGCCTCGGCGTCGCGGGCCATGGGCCAGCGCAACCAGAGCCGTCGCGTCTCGATGCGGAAGACGTCGTCGCGGGTAAGATCGGGGAACATCGTGAGCCGGTCATGCGAGGGCGCGCAGGGGCGCCGTCCGGGACGACGAAGGGGGAGGATGGTGCCCCATCCTCCCCCGTGTTCCGATCCGCTCTCAGCTTCGCATGAAGCCCTAGCGACTCGTCCGCCGGTTCGGTGTGGGACACCGGCGGGACGCTCGCTTCGTCGTCAGCGACAAGCGTCCGCCGTTACTCCGCGGCCTGGGCCAGCGGCACTACGGTTACGAAATCGCGGCCGCGCCGGGTCTCGAACTGCACCTTGCCCGGGACGAGGGCGAACAGGGTATGGTCCTTGCCCATGCCGACGTTCGTGCCGGGGTGCCACTTCGTGCCGCGCTGGCGCACGATGATGTTGCCCGGAATCACGGCCTCGGAGCCGAACTTCTTGACGCCGAGGCGCCGGCCGGCGGAGTCGCGGCCGTTGCGGGATGAGCCGCCTGCTTTTTTGTGTGCCATGGGATTGCTCCGGAATTCTGCTGGATCTGCGTTCGGACGGGCGGCTGATTACTCAGCGGCGGCCGGGGCGGACTCGGCGGCCGGCTCGGCCTTCCGGGTCTTGCGCGGCTCGGCCTTC
Organism: Methylorubrum extorquens; assembly: GCF_024169925.1. Classification (NCBI taxonomy): domain Bacteria; kingdom Pseudomonadati; phylum Pseudomonadota; class Alphaproteobacteria; order Hyphomicrobiales; family Methylobacteriaceae; genus Methylorubrum; species Methylorubrum extorquens. Next base: position 1,396,203 of record NZ_JALJXF010000001.1, on the reverse strand, counting down.
GAGGTCTTGCCGCCGGCGCTGATCTCGGTGATGCGCACGACCGTGAAGTCCTGACGGTGGCCGCGGCGGCGGCGCGAGTTCTGGCGACGGCGCTTCTTGAAGGCGATGACCTTCCGCGTGCGGCCGTGCTGGACGATCTCGCCGGTGACGCCGATGCCCGACAGGAGCGGGGTGCCGATCTGGGTAGCATCGCCATCGGTGAACAGCAGCACGTCGCCGAAGGTGACGGCGGCGCCGGCCTCACCCTCGATGGTGGCCACGGTGATGACGTCGTTGGCGGCAACGCGATATTGCTTGCCGCCGGTCTTGATGACTGCGAACATCGTTGTCTCTCGTGTTCTGTGCCGACCTCCGGCGCTGGCAGCGCCTGGGCCGTCTTCTTGTTCAGGTCATCCGTGCGGGTCAGGCTGGGCCGTAGGCGCACGAACGCGAAACGCGCGGACTTCGTCGAGGAAGCCGCGCGGTGCCGGCCGGATAGTCGGGAGCACGGCTTCTGTCAAGGCTGGACGAAGACTTGCCTACCGCTTCGTCAGCCCGCCGAGCACGTTCCGCAGGATCGCGTCGCCCACCTCCGTGCCGACCTTGCGCGCCATGGAGCGGGCGGCGTTGCCGATGACCTGCTCGGCCAGACTCGGCGGCGGGCGGCGGGTGCGGCCGGTTCCCTTGCCGGTCCCTTTGCCCTTGGGCGCCTCCTCGCCGCTGCCGAAGATCCCACCGAGCCAGCCACCCAGCATCCCCGAGAGCCCGCCCTCGCTCTGGCCTGCGGCTTCCGCCGGGACCGCATCGAGGTGTTTGCGCTGGGCCAGCATCTCGTAGGCGCTCTCGTTGTCGACCGCTTCGTCGTATTTTCCGCGCAACGGGCTCTGCTGGATCAGCGCGGCGCGCTCGGCCGGTGTCAGCGGCCCGACCCGCCCCTGCGGCGGAGCGATCAGCGCCCGCTCCACGATCGAGGGCGTGCCCTTGGCTTCGAGAAAGCTCACCAGCGCCTCGCCGACGGCGAGTTCGGTGATCGCCTTGCCGACATCGAAGCCGGGGTTCTGGCGGAACGTCTCGGCGGCGGCGCGCACGGCGCGCTGGTCGCGCGGCGTGAAGGCGCGCAGCGCGTGCTGCACCCGGTTGCCGAGCTGGCCCAGCACCGTTTCCGGCACGTCGAGCGGATTCTGCGTCACGAAGTAGACGCCGACGCCCTTCGAGCGGATCAGGCGCACCACCTGCTCCACCGCGTCGAGCAGCGCCTTGGGGGCGTCGTTGAACAGCAGGTGCGCTTCGTCGAAGAAGAACACGAGCTTGGGCTTGTCGAGATCGCCGACCTCGGGAAGCTGCTCGAACAGTTCCGAGAGCATCCACAGCAGGAACGAGGCGTAGAGCCGCGGCCGCTGCATCAGCTTGTCGGCGGCCAGAATGTTGACGAAGCCCCGGCCATCCCGGTCGGTGCGCATGAAGTCTTCGAGGTTGAGCGCCGGCTCGCCGAGGAATTGGTCGGCGCCCTGGTTCTCCAGCACCAGCAGCGCCCGCTGGATCGCACCGATCGAGGCACCCGAAACGTTGCCGTAGGTGGCCGACAGTTCCTTCGCGTTCTCCGACAGGAAGGTGAGGAGCGCGCGCAGATCCTTGAGGTCGATCAGCGGCCACTGGTTCTCGTCGGCGACGCGGAAGGCGATGTTGAGCACGCCTTCCTGGATGTCGTTGAGTTCGAGCAGGCGGGCGAGCAGGAGCGGGCCCATCTCGGTCACGGTGCAGCGGATGGGGTGGCCCTGCTCGCCGAACACGTCCCAGAAGATCGTCGGAAAGCGGTCGGGCTCGTACGCGATCCCGAGTTCCTCGGCACGCTTGACGAAGTGGGGCTTGGCCTCGCCCGCGGCGGCGAGCCCCGAGAGGTCGCCCTTGATGTCGGCGGCGAAGACCGGAACGCCCGCGTTGGAAAAGCCCTCCGCCAGCACCTGCAGCGTCACGGTCTTGCCGGTGCCGGTCGCGCCCGCCACGAGGCCGTGGCGGTTGGCCAGCCGCAGGCTCAGCACCTCGGGCTTTGGTCGCGGCCCCGTGCTCCGGCCGACCAGAATCGTCCCCTCGCCCGCCGCCATGCCGTCCTCGCTCGATCCGTCGCCTTTGTGACGGACAGGGTATGGCGCCCCGCGCCCCCGATCCAGGGCCGAGGGCGCCGGCAACCCTTGATTTCGCCGCCGCCGCATCGGACAGACACGCATCTGCTCAGGAGGAAGCGTTTCATGGAAGAGTTGATTGCCCGCGTGACCAACCGCACCGGGCTCGACGCCGCGACCGCCAAGACAGCGATCGGACACATCCTCGCCTTCCTGCAGAAGGAGGGGCCGGCGACCGAGGTGAGCCAGTTGATGGCCGCGCTTCCGGGCTCCGAGACGGCGATCGCCGAGGCCAATGCCGGCGAGGGCGGCGGCGGGCTGATGGGCATGCTCGGCGGCATGATGGGCGGCGGCGTAATGGCACTCGGCCAGAAGCTGATCTCGGCCGGCGTGCCGATGAACCAGATGCAGCCGCTCGGCCAGGAGCTGTTCGCCTATGGCCGCGAGACCGCCGGCGAGGATGTCATGGGCCCGATCGTCGGCTCGATCCCGGGCCTGAACCAGTTCGTTTGAGGCGGCAGGATCTCGCGATAAGCCCCTGCGATCGTTAGCCGGTTTTCATTCGCCGGCTAGTATCGGGACTTCGCGCGGAGCCTCGCAACGGCTCCGCGCAAGCCTCTGTAGAAACGAGAAGATTTCCGTCATAAAAGCGTGCGGCCTTCGTGATGTTGTCGCCGCGCAAGAGGACGCATCGCGCGGCCTCCCGCGACGGGATCGTGTCGATCATGCTGCCGAATTTTTCCCCGCGCGAGGCCACGGCGGCGTGGAAGGCCGGCTGGGAGACCAAGGTTCAGGCGCCCTTCGCCCGCTTCCGCCAGACCTTCGAGGGCGGTGACCTCGCCCTGCCCGGCGGTGCGCCGATCCTGTTGAAGAACCGGGCCAAGCGCCTTCTGCTGGAACCGGGGCTCGATCCCAGCCTCGGCCGGATCGGTGCGCTCGAAGTGCGGCTCGCCACCACCAAGTCGGAGATCCGTCGGGCGCAGCGCCTGCGCTACCGCGTGTTCTACGAGGAGATGTCGGCGGTGCCGACCGGCATCGCCGCGCTCAAGCGCCGGGATGTCGATGCCTACGATGCGATCTGCGACCATCTCCTCGTGATCGACCACGCCGCGACCGAGGCAAAGCCTTTCCGCAAGGCCCGGCCGAAGGTCGTCGGCACCTACCGGCTGCTGCGCCAGGACCGGGCGGAGGCGCATTTCGGCTTCTACTCCTCGGGCGAGTACGACCTCGCGCCCCTGCTGGAGCGTCATCCGGGAAAGCGCTTCCTCGAACTCGGCCGCTCCTGCGTGCTGAAGCCCTACCGCACCAAGCGCACCGTCGAACTGCTGTGGCACGGCATCTGGGCCTATGTGCAGCACCACCGCATCGACGCGATGCTGGGCTGCGCCAGCCTGGAGGGCACCGATCCGCAGCGGCTGGTGCTGCCCTTGAGCTTCCTCCACCACCATGCCCGCGCGCCCGAGGCGTGGCGGGCCCGCGCCCTGCCGGAGCGTTACGTCGCGATGGACCGGCTGGCGAAGGAGGCGGTCGATCCGAAGGCCGCGCTGATGTCGCTGCCGCCGCTGGTGAAGGGCTATCTCCGGGTCGGGGCGACCTTCGGCGACGGCGCGGTGGTGGACCGCCAGTTCGGCACCACCGACGTGCTCGTGGTGCTGCCGGTCTCAGCCATCGCGGTGCGCTATATCGGCCATTTCGGCGCGGGTGCGGATCGGCACGCCGCCTGACCGAGCCGGGTTGCGGGGCGGGGTGAAGCCGGTTCAGGCAAGCGCCCCTCACCCCGCACGCACCGCCCGAAGGTCATGACCGCCGTCTCCGCCCGTCCCTCCGATCGCGACCGCCTCGGCGCGATGACCGCCGCGATCGCCTGCGTGGCGGTGGTGGGCACGGGGCTCGGCCTGTCGATCCCGCTCCTGTCGCTGGAAATGGAGCGGATGGGCGCATCGAGCGTCGTCATCGGCCTCAACACGGCGATCGCGGGGTTCGCGGCAATCGTCACAGTGCCGTTCGTGCCACGGCTCGCCGCGCGGGTCGGCGTGGTGCGCCTGCTGATCCTGGCGATCGTGCTTGGGGGCTTATGCCTCTCGGCCTTCAAGCTCTTCCCCCACCTCGTGCTGTGGTTCCCCCTCCGCTTCGTCTTCTCGACGACGATGGGCGTACTGTTCGTCCTCTCCGAGTACTGGATCAACGACGCGGCGCCGCCCGAGCGGCGTGGGCTGGTGATGGGGATCTACGCCACGGTCCTGGCCATCGGCTTCGCCATCGGGCCGACCCTGCTGACGCTGCTCGGCACGGAGGGGTTCGCGCCGTATCTCGCCGGTTCGGCCCTGTTCTTCCTCGGCCTCACCCCGCTGGTGCTGGCCCGCAACCTCTCCCCCGATCTCGGTCACGACGAGGGGGCCGGGATCCTGACCTATCTGCGCCTCGCGCCGCTCGCCGTGCTGGCCGCCGCCCTCTACGGGGCGGTGGAGGCAGGCGCCTTCGCCATCCTGCCGCTCTACGGCCTGCGCATCGGCCTCGACGCGAAGACCTCCGCCGCCCTGGTCAGCGCGGTGGCGCTCGGCAACGTACTGTTCCAGATCCCCGTCGGGCTGCTGGCCGACCGCGTGGACCGGCGCCTCGTCCTGCTCGGCGCGAGCCTCGCAGGCGCGCTCGGGGCGGCCCTGATCCCGGCGGCCTCCACCTCGCTGCCGCTGCTCTCCACTCTGCTCTTCGTCTGGGGCGGGATCGTCGGCACGCTCTACACGGTGGGTCTTGCCCATCTCGGAGCCACCTTGCGCGGGCCGGATCTGGCCGGCGCCAACGCCGCCTTCGTGATGCTCTACAACGCGGGGCTGATGCTTGGGCCGCCGCTGATCGGCGGCGGCATGGACCTCCAGCCGCCGCAGGGCTTTGCCGTTGCCCTGAGCCTGCTCTTCGCGCTCTACGCCGTGCCGGTGATCCGGAGTCTCGCTCGGGGACGCGCGGGCTGACGATCGGGTGCGACGGGGCACGGAACGCCGCCGCGGCGGTGCTCGTTATCCCGTCGAAGCTGCACCGTTGCCCCATCCTCCCGACGTGAAGGAATCCGACCCATGAGCCTCATCGGACGCATCGTCACCAAGCTCCTCGGCACCGACGACCGCGTCGTCGCTCGCGACGACCGCAACGCCGGATCGAGCTCTCCGATCGGCCGTCTCGTGACGAAGATCCTGCGCAAGTAAGTCTCGCCGTCACAGCGAGACCCAAGGGCCGGCGGCTCGGACGAGCCGCGCGGCCCTTTTTCTTGCCGGTCGCTCGCCGTTTGCCGGAAATGCTCCCTGGGGTGGCCAATGCGGGATGCGCCCCTTATGCCCCTGGCCCTTCTCCGGTCCCGAATCCTCACAGGTAAGGCTCGGGTTCCTGCCGCGGTTCTCCTCACCGGACCGCGCGACCCGAACTGCGATCATGTCCTCATTGTACGAAGCTGCCCTGGCCGTCCCATCCCCGGCGGTCGAAGTCGATGCAAGCCGAGGCTTGCCGACCTACGTCGTCGGCCAGGATGGGCAGGGCCGCTGGGTCGCCCTGGAGAGCCAAGGCCTCGGCGGCGGCTATTTCCGTAGCCGCGAGGCGGCGTTCCAGTACGCGGTCGGCGAGACCGGACGCCGGGCGGGCGCGGTGCGCCTCAGCGCCGAGCCGCTGCGCATCGCCCTGTGACCGCCGACGGCGGGGTTCAGCGCCCCGCCACCGCCTCGCGCACCACGCTCTTGACCAGGGGCGACGCCGGAACGCTCGGCTTCCAGAACTGGCCGGTGCGGCCAGCCTCGTAGCCGAACTGGTAGAGGTTGCGCATGTAGGCGGTGTCGAAGCCCCGCGACGTGGTAGTCTGCGGTGCGCTCTCGTCGATATAGGTCAGGTTGAAGCCGATCCCGTTGCGCCGGGAGAACACGTCGGTCGCCACCAGCGTCGCCCGCGAGCGGGCCCGGCTCGCGGTGGTGAAGGACTTCTCGACGATCGACAGGGTGTTGTTCTTGGTCACCTCGAATTCGGGTTCGAGGCGGCCGTTGATGACCACGTAGATGTCGGCCTTGCCCGCGTTGCGGAAGCGCCCGTCGCGCATCAGGAAGGATTGCGGCAGCGTGAAGATCGGCGTCACCACCGAGCCGTCCACGTGCATCTCCTGGAAGGCGCGGCCCTCGGCCTGCACGTCGAGGAGCTGGGGCGGGAACACCGCCGGGATGCTCGCCGAGGCGGTGAGCACGTCGGTGAACAGCGAGACGGCGTTGGGCGCGCCGCTGGCGGCGATGGCGCCCATGTTCCAGATCACGGCGCGCTGCGTGTCGAGGTTCGTCGTCACCACGAGCAGGCGGCGGCCCTTGGCATGCTCTTCGGCAATCGCCTGAAGCAGATCGGGCGTGACGTAGCGGGCGATCAGGTTGCGCAGCCGGCCGTCACCGAACAGACCCGAGCCGAACAGCACGTTGGCGATGCTCGGGCTCTGCACCAGCGAGTCGGCGATGCCGCTGGTGTAGATGTCGGTCAGATAGGGATCGTAGGCGGGCCCGAGGAAGGCGAAGGGCGCGATCAGCGCACCGGTCGAGACGCCGGAGACGATGGTGAATTCCGGCCGCTTGCCCGAGGCGGTCCAGCCGTTGAGCACGCCCGCGCCGTAGGCACCGTCACCCCCGCCGCCCGAGAGCGCGAGATAGGCGAAGGCTTGGCGCTTCTTCTGCGGGCCGGCGGCCATCGCCACGAAGTCGGCGGCCCCGGCATCGGCATAGGCCCGCACACCGACCATGCCGGGCACGGTCGCGGCTTCCGCCTCGCTCTCGGTGTAGTTCGTCCGCGGCAGGGAGGAGCAGGCCGCAGCCTGCCCGGCAACCGCCGCGGCGAGAAGCAGGCGCGACCAGCGGAAACCTTTTGGCATCGACATGACCCGAACAAGCCCGATGGAAGGGGGCCAGCTTACACGAAACGAGCTTGGCCGTATTGCGTTCCCGCACGGGACCGTCGCGCTCCGACGCCGGCTGATGCCGTGCTGCCACAACGTGAGCGAGGGGCACCGTACGGGCTCGTATTTCGAGCCCCCCTCCTGCACCGTTTCGCTTGCGCGGGACTGTCGCGGTACGCCGGTACGGTCGCGTGCCCAATCTCTCGGATTTGTCATATGTTCGCGCCGTGCCAGCACGTTAGGATCCCAACGATGTCCGGAGCCGAGCACGAGACCCCGACTGCCTCCTGCGCCCGCGTCGCGGGCGGGCGGTGCCCATGCTGAGCGGATCGGCGATCCTGAGGGTCGGCTTCCTGATCCTGGCGGCGGCGGGTCTGGCCTGGATCATTCAATCGGTCTGGCTGCACGGCCCTGAGCCGGAGGCCGCTGCGCCGGCCGCCGCCACCGTGACACCCGTCCGGCCGTCGGGCGCTGCATCCGCACCGCCTCCGCTCGCGCCGGTGCGCGTGGTGAAGCCGGCCGAGCCCGTACCGGAGCCGTCCCGACCGGTCGCCGAAGCGCCGCCTCCGGCCCTGCCCGCATCGCCGCCGGCCGATCCCGCGCCGTCACCGGCCCCCGCCCCGGTCACGCGGATGGCACCGCCCGAGTCCGACCCCGTGGCCGAGGCGGAAGAGAACGCTCCCCCCGCGGCGGTCTCCTTGATCGACCTCAACACCGCCTCTCTCGCCGAGCTGAACGGTCTGAAGGGTGGCGGCGCCATCGGCCGGACGATCGTCCAGCACCGGCCCTACGCCTCCGTCGATCAGCTCCTCAGCAAACGCGTCCTCAACCGCGCCACCTACCAGCGCATCAAGGATCAGGTGTCGGTGCGGTGACGGCCCGGCTGATCGGGTCACGGTGAGGCCGTCGCCGGAGGGCGCACGCGGTTCGTGGAAAGCCGCCGCCCGTGAGACAACCGAGCGACAAGCGCGGCTCGCAGAAACCGGCGGATCGCTTTTCCGTCCACCGCACCCTGCATCCAACCCTGGCACAGCGCGCGCCGAGGCCCTAAACAGGGAAGACGATCCCGAAAAAGGCCGAGGCCGCTCCATGCAAACGACATCCGGCGCACCGATCCTCCGCCGGGATCTGGGCGTCGAGGAGACGACGGAATCCGACAACATCGTCCGTTGGGACGGCGAGCGGCTCTACGTCGAGCAGGATATCTTCCACAACGGCCAGCTCGTGCACCGCAAATACCGGCGCACCATCACCGAGCCGGTCGCCCGCGTCCTGCAATCGATCCTCAAGCGCTCGCAGCAATGAGGGCGGCGGCGCTCGGCCTGCTCGCGGTGCTGGCCGCCACGCTCTCCTTGCCCCTCGCCGCCGCGCCCGTGGCGGCGCAGGTGCGGGTGACCTTCGTCGCACCCGAGCGCTACACCGATGCCCAGAACCGCTTCGGTTCGGGCCTGTCGCCGCGGGTCGTCCTGGCCGAGATGCGCCGCCTGTTCGAGACGCTCGGCAACCCGGTTCTGGCGCCGGGCCAGACGCTGGACATCGCGGTGCTCGACATCGACCTCGCCGGGCTCGATCAGCCGAGCTTCAGCGCGGCCCAGGGCGTGCGGGTGGTGACCGACATCACCCCGCCCCGCTTCCGCCTGCGCTACGCCCTGAAGGAGCGTGGCCGCACGGTGCTGGCGGCGGAGGAAGCCGTCAGCGACATCAACTTCCTGCTTCGCGCCAACCGCCTCTCGTCCGGGCAGACCTTCTTCTACGAGCGCGAGGTGCTACGGGACTGGTTCCAGGCGCGCTTCGTGCAGCGCCGCCCGCCGCCGGGTTGATCCCGGTTTCGTCACACGCCCAACCTCCGCGCACCCGTCATCCCCGCGCCGTCGATGTCGGCTGCATCTGCGTCGATCGGCGGTGCCCTCGCCCGCGGGCGGCGGATACGGCTGCGTCTGCTCGCCGTGGTCGACAGCGATGACGCGGAGAGGCCGGGAAGGATACCGGAACGGAGCCAGGTCGATGGCAGTGAGTTGACGCTCTACATCACCCGCCGGCTTTCGCCGTGGCGTCCTCGCCCGGCCGGCGCTCGGGTTCGGTCGCTGGCGCGATGAGCCGGGCCTGGAGCGCCGCGGCTCGCTTCGTCGTCTCCGCCCGGAGACGCGCGTCACGGGTGATGAACGATGGAGAGGTTTGCTTGATCGCCCCGCCCCTGCGCTATCGCCTGATGCCCCGTGCCCTCACCGTGATCGTGCCGGAGCCGGTCCGGTGAGACGGGTTGCCCACATTTCCGACCTGCACTTCGGACGCACCGATCCGGCGGTGGTCGAGGCACTCGTCGCCGAGCTGAACCGCGATCCGCCGGACCTGATCGTGGCATCCGGCGACTTCACCATGCGGGCGCGGCGCAAAGAATACGCCCAGGCGCGCGCCTTCCTCGACCGGCTGACCGCATCCTGGATCGCGGTGCCGGGCAACCACGACATCGCCTATTTCAAGCTCTTCACTCGCTTCTTCCATCCGTTCGGCCGCTACCGGCGCTTCATCGCGCGGGAGACCGAACCGACCTTCCTCGACGACGAGATCGCGGTGGTCTGCCTCAATACCGTGCGCACCTGGGCGCCGGAGACGGATTGGTCTCAAGGGAAGATCACCCGAGCGCAGATCGCCCGCACCGAGGAGCGGCTGGCGGCACTGCCGAGGCACGTCTTCCGGATCGTGGTCGGCCACCATCCGTTCATGCCGCCGCCCTGGGACGCGGAGGCCCGCCTCGTCGGGCGCGCCGACGAGGCGCTCGACGCCTTCCGCCGCCACGGCGTCGGGCTCACACTCGCCGGTCATCTCCACCGTCACTATTCCCGCTTCGCCGAGGCGCCGGAGACCGGCATCGAGCCGGGCTTGGTGAGCGTGGATCGTGGGACGGTGCGGGCGGGCGGCGGGCGGCTGCTCGCTGTGCAGGCGGGCTCGGCCACCTCGACGCGGCTGCGCGGCAACGAGCCCAACGCCTATAACCGCATCGTCATCGAGGACGGGCGGGCTACCGTCTCCGTGCGGGTCTGGACCGGCTCGGCCTTCGAGGATGCGCGGGAGGACGATTTCATGCCTGCCCCGGCGGAGGCGGGCGCGGAGGCGCAGGCCGGGCGCTGACCGCCCGGCCAGCCCACGGGATCAAGGCAGCGCCGTCTGCCGCGTGCGCTTGCCCGCAAGGCTGACGGCGAAGGCCACGGCAAGGTTGAGGGCGAGTGCCACCACGCCGATGTTGAGATCCTGCACCGGCCCCGGCAGGCCAGGGAAGAGCTTGGCCAGTGTGTACCCGCCGACCACCGTCACCGCCACCGCGGCCACCCCCGCCAGGATGCCGGCCATCGCCCCCGCCCGCGTGAGCGGGTTGTGGGTCCACAGGCTGAAGAAGAAGGCCGGGAAGAGCTGCGTGACGACCGCGTAGCCGATCAGCAGGAGCTGCACGATGGTCTCGCCGCCGTAGAGGGTAAAGCCGACGCAGGCGATCGCCAACAGCGGCGCGATCCCCTTGGCGAGCTTGCCCGTGGTTGCGTCGGTCGCGTTGCGCGCCAGCGGCCGGTAGAGGTTCTGCGCGATAAGCGTCGAGCCCGCGATCAGGATCATCGAGCCCGGCACCAGCGCGGTCAGTACGCCGGTGGCGCCGATGACACCGACGAACCATGGCGGGAAGGTCTGGAGCGCGATTCTGAACAGTGAGAGATCGACGTCCGGCCCCGTCAGCCCCGGCACCTGCAGCACCGCCGCGAAGCCGGCGAAGAACACGAACAGCAGCATGAGCTGGTAGAGCGGCAGGAACACCGCGTTGCGCCGGAAGGTGCGCGCATCGCTCGCGGTGTAGATCGAGGCGAAGATGTGGGGGAACATCCAGCCGCCCAGCGCCGTGAGCAGCGTGGTCGAGGCGAACCACGTCGCGCTCTGACCGCGATCGGGCAGCGCCAGGAAGCCGGGCTTGGCCGTATCGATCGCGGTGAACATCTCTCCGATGCCGCCGTAGTAGTGATAGGGCAGGTAGACGCCCAAGAAGATCACCACGAACAGGATCATGAAATCCTTGAGCACGGCGGTCCAGGCCGAGCCGCGCACGCCCGACACCATCACGTAGACGGTGAGCACCGCCGCGCCGATCCAGATCGCGAGCGTCTGCGAGATCGCGCCGTAGGAGGCTGTGGCGACGATGATGCCGAGCCCCTTCAGTTGCAGCACCATGTAGGGGACGAGCGCCACGATCCCGACCAGCGCGACGAGGATGCCGAGGCTCCGGCTATCGTAGCGCGCCGCGAAGTAGTCGGGCTGCGAGAACAGGTTGCGCTCCTTGGCGAAGCGCCAGGCCGGCGGCAGGATCCAGTAGGAGATGACGTAGATCAGCGTCAGGTAGCAAAGGATGTAGTAGGTCGGCCCGCCCTTGCCGTAGGCCCAGCCCGAACCGCCGAGGAAGGTGAAGGTGGTGTAGATCTCACCCGCCATCAGCAGGAAGACGAGCAGCGTGCCGAAGCCGCGCTTGCCCACGCTCCACTGCTCCATGTCCATGTCGTGGCCCGAGCGCGCCTTGAGCCCTAAGCCGAGCGCCACCACGACGGCGAGCGCAATGATCGCAAGTGCGGCGTTCATGCCCCCTCCTCCGGTCCCCGGTTGGCGGGATCGGTGAGGTAGATCAGCCCCATGATCGCCGAGGTCGCGACCGTGCAGCCGACGAGCCAGGCCAGCAGCAGCGGCATGCCGAGCACCAGCGGCTCGACTCGGTTGAGGAAGAACGGCCCGGCCAGCATCCCGAGGGCGGGCAAAGCCGCGAGCCATCGAAGCTGCTTCACCGCCGGGCCCTCCCCGGCGATGGTGTGCGGAAATTTTTTCTAATTTTGGTCATGCGCTTCCCGTCGACTGGCCGCGGGAGCATGAGGCAGAATTCGCACCAGCGCGAGAGCTGCCGCGAGGGTCGGCGCCGTCTTTCCCCCTCAAGCCGCCTTTCAAGCAGCCTCCTGGCGGCGGTCCAGCAGGGCCGGCAGGGCGCGCAGGTTGAGCGGCTTGGGCAAGAAGCCGTCGAAGCCCGCTGCGTAAGCCGCGGCGGCGTCCTCACGCCCGCTGTTGGCGGTGAGCGCCACGAGGTGGAGCGGCGTCGCGCCGGTCTCGGCCTCGCGGGCGCGGATGCGGCGGGCGACCTCCAGGCCGTCGAAGCCGGGCATGCGGATGTCGATCAGCGCGAGGTCGAACGGCCCCTGCCCTTCGGCCGCCGCCAGCGCCTCGAGCCCATCGCGGGCGTGGATCACCTCTGCGCCGAGCCGCTCCAGCGCCTTGGTGGCGAGCAGCGCGTTGATCGGGTTGTCCTCCGCCAGCAGCACGCGGCGGCCCGGCGCGGCGGCCTTGCCTCGTGCAGTCTCGGCCGGTTCAGGCCGGCCCGGTGCGTCGGCCGGGCTGCGGGCCGGGGTGGGCCGCGGCTCCAGCAGGCGGTCGAACAGCGAACGGGTGCGCACCGGCTTGATCAGGTAGCTGTCGAAGCCCGCCGCGTTCGGGGCTCCGAATTCCCGCCGGTCGAAGGGCGAGAGCAGGATCAGGCTGCAGCGCACGCCGCTTCGGGCGGCTTCGGCCGCGAGCCGCCGCACGCCGGCGTCGCCGAGGCTGCGGTCGGCGATGAGCGCGTCGAAGGCGACACCGGAGAGCGCATCGAGGCCGGCTTCCGCGCTGTCCACGACCACCGCCGCCGCGCCCGAGCGGCTGAGCCGCCGGGCCAGGAACGGCGCCTGATACGGCGAGGCCGCCACGATCAGCACCTTGCGCGGTGCGAGGCTCGGCGTCTCGGGCAGCGTCGCGTCGTCCGCCGCCGGTAGGGGCAGCACGACCCGGAAGGTCGAGCCGCGTCCCACCGTCGAGCGCGCCTCGATCGTGCCGTTCATCCGCTCGACGAGGCGGCGGGTGATGGCGAGGCCGAGGCCCGTGCCCTCGTGGCTCGCGCTGTCGTCGCCCTGCTCGAACTCCTCGAACAGGATCGGGATGCGCTCTTCCGGGATGCCCGGCCCGGTATCCTCGACCGTGAGGACGAACCCCTCCCCCGGACCCTGCCCCTGCCGGGCGAGGCTGACGCCGACACCGCCGGTTTGTGTGAACTTGATGGCGTTGCCGGCCAGATTCACGAGGATCTGGCGCACCCGGTCGGCATCGCCCACGCGTAAAGCCGCGAGGTCGTCGGCGATGTCGAGGGCGATCTCCAGGCCCTTGTCCTGCGCCCGCGGGGCCAGCAACTCGACCACGCCCTCGACCAGGGCGGCGACGTCGAAAGGTTCGGCGGCGAGATCGAGGCGGCCGGCCTCGATACGGGAGAAATCGAGGATGCCGTCCACGAGGCCGAGCAGCGCCTTGCCGCTGGTGCGGAACGCCTCGACATAGGTGCGCTGCTCGGGGTCGAGCGGCGTGTCGAGCAGCAGGTCGGCCATGCCGAGGATGCCGTTCAACGGCGTGCGCAGCTCGTGGCTGACGGTGGCGAGGAAGCGGGATTTGGCGACGTTGGCGGCCTCCGCCCGGCTCTTCGCCTCGTCGAGGGAGCGCGCCGCCTCGACGCGCGCGGTGACGTCCTGGCCCGCTCGCAGCCAGTTCGGGCCGTCGGCGCTGCCGGCCGCCGGCATCTCGACGAAGGAGAACCAGCGCGGCACGCCGTCCACCGGCACCAAGCGCTCCTCGACCACCCGCACACCGTCGGCGCGCTGCTCGCTCGCGCCGCGCTCGATCACCTGCGGGCTCAGCGTCGAGCCGATCAGTTCCAGCGGCTTCATACCGAGCAGCGCGGCAAACCCTTCGCTGGCGAAAGTGATCCGCCCCTGCCCGTCCCGCTGCACCACGGCCTCGGTCGTGGCCTCGACCAGCACCCGGTAGCGTTCCTCGCTCTCGGCGATCTGCCACAGCCGGTCCTGGAGCGCCTCCGTCGTGTCGGATTCCGGCACGACGAACTCGCGGCGGCGGAGCGACACCAGGATCAGCGCCAGCATCGCGGCCGCGATGCTCAGGCCCATCACGCTCACCGCAAGGGTCATCGGTTCCACGTCAGTCTCCCCAAGTCCGGCCGTTGCCGGACGCCGGCTCGTCAGGGGAGCGACAGTGCCAGCCGCGCGTGAAGCGCCGCTTGAGAAAGAGGCTTAAGGGGGGATGAGCGGGACCGCTCGATTGTTGCCGATGCGGTGCCGCCTTGCTTCAGCGACGACAAGGTCGCCGAAGCCCCCTCCCCGCAAGCGGGGCGAGGGGATGCACGCAACCGGCCCGATCCGTTCGGACCCGGCTCACACCTCTGGAAATCGCCTCAGCAGTGCGTCGCCATTGAGCCGGAGCGCGGCGCCGACCTCGGCCAGAGCCGCGTGCTCCTCGCGGCCGATGCCCTCGTGGTCGGCGACATCGGCAGCGATGAGGAAGACGTTGCGGCGCTGCTCCTCCGGCCGCTCGGCGATCGCGCCGATCCGCACGAGGTTCTCCGCGCGGCCGGCACGGGTGCGGGCGCGGCCGAGCCCTTCGTAGAGCGCGTGTTCCAGCATCAGGCTATCGTAGCCCTTCTCGATGATCGGGTTCGCCCGGATGCCGGCGAGCGCCGTCTCGAATTCCTCGGTCATCAGCTCGCCGTCGGCGACCGCGACGTTGGCGCAGGCCGAGACTGCCGCCTGCATCAGCGTCTCGTCGCCGGCATAGGCCTTGAGGGTGGTGCGGAAGCGCTCGACCGCGTCGTGAAGAAGGCCCATGACCTGAACGAAACCCTGCCCGACAAAACCTGATCTCAGAGCCCGGACAACGGGGATGCCGGTCAAACGATCCGCGCGCTGTCCCGCACCCGCGCCTCGGCTGCCTCGATCGCCTCCGGCGTGCCGACATGCAGCCACTGCCCGTCGAGGCGCAGGCCCTGGAGCCGGTTGCGTTGGATCGCCCGGTCGAACAGCAGGGTGAGCGAGAACGACCCCTCCGGCGTGTCGGCGAACAGTTCCGGCTTCACGATCGCCACGCCGGCATAGATGAAGGGCGCGACCTCGCGTTCGCCGCGCCAGCTCAGCCGGCCGTCCGCGTCCATATAGAAGTCGCCCGCCCCGTCGTAGCCGAGACTCGTCGCAGTCGGGGCGACGAGGAGCAGGATGTCCGTCGTGTCGGGGTTCCAGGCCTCGATCAGTCGGCCGAGATTGGGCCGCGGCCCCTCGAGCCAGAACGAATCCGAGTTGAACACCACGAAGGGTTCGCCGTCGAACCGGTCGAGCGCCTTCTTCACCCCGCCGCCGGTCTCCAGCAGCGCGTCCCGCTCGTCCGAGACCACAATGGCCGGGGCTCCCGTGCGGTGGGAGAGATGGCCCTCCATCAGGTCGGCAAGCCAGTGGACGTTGACCACCGCGGTCTCGATGCCGCCCGCCGCCGCCCGGTCGAGGGCGTGGTCGATCAGCGCCTTGCCGGCCACCTCGACGAGGGGCTTGGGCAAAGTCGCGGTGATCGGGCGCATGCGCTTGCCCAGGCCCGCCGCGAGCACGAAGGCGCGGGTGACGTTTTTTTGATTTTGCTCGTCGCTCATCACGCGCTCACGGGCCGGTTCGAGAGGTGCGCTCAGGGCGCGGCGAGGTCGATGTCCGGCCGCGGGGCGACGAGGCTCGGCAGGTGGGTCTCGTGCCACGCCCGCACCGAGGCCAGCGCCGGATGGGCGAGGTTGCGCGCAAGGTAGCCCTCGATCCGTGGCAGGTGGGCGAGGTAGCCCGGCTTGCCGTCGCGCTTATCGAGCCGGGCGAAGATGCCGAGGATCTTGGTGGCGCGCTGCGCCGCCAGCACCGCGTAGGCACGGGCGAAGGCCTGCATGTCGAAGCCGATATCCCGCCCGCGGCGCTCGCGGATGTAGAGGCCGAGCAGGCGCAGCTCGAAATCGGCGCTGGCATCCACCCGCGCGTCCTGGAGCAGCGAGGCGACGTCGTAGGCCGGATGCCCCATCACCGCATCCTGGAAGTCGATGACCCCGACCCGCTCCAGCCCGGTCCGCTCGGGGAGCCAGATCAGGTTGGGCGAGTGGTAGTCGCGCAGGGTCCAGGTGGCGGGCTCGGCGATCAGGTCCTTCAGCACCTCGGCCCACAGGTCGCGGAAGGTGCTCCGCGCCGCCGGTGACAGGCTCGTGCCGCGGATCGCGGGGGCGTACCATTCGGGCAGCAGCTCCGCCTCGAACAGCAGGGCCTCGAGGTCGTAGGGCGGGATGACGTGGTCGATCCCCTCGCTCACCGGCACGGTCGTCGGCAGATCGGTAGCATGGAGCTTGGCCAGCAGCCGGACGGCCTCGGCGTAGCGCTCGGGGCGCGGCGCGCCGTTCTCGATCACCGGCTCGGCGCCGAGATCCTCCAGGATCAGCAGGCCGGCATCGAGGTTCTCGCCCAGGATCTTCGGCGCGGAGAAGCCGATCGCGCGCAGCGCCCGATCCATGCCGACGAAGGCGTGGACGCTCTCGGCGAGCTTGACCACGGCACTGTAGGGCTTTCCGTCCTTCACCGGCGGCCCGTCGGGCCGGGGCGGCGAGATCATCAGCACGGCGGTCTCGCCGCCCGGCTGCACCAGCCGCTCGTAGGCGCGCGACGAGGCATCGCCCTGCATCAGCACCCGGTCGGCCTCGTCCCAGCCGCTGCGGGCGAGCAGGGCCCGGATGGCGCGGGCGCGTGTCAGCCGCTCGCGCATCTCGTCCGTGCCGTCGATCCGCACGAGGCGGGCCTCCTCGCCGAACTCCGCCCGCAGGGACAGTTCGACCATCAGGGTGGGGTTGTCGCGGGTGCCCAAGCGCTCGGGCCACTCGACCAGGGTGATCGCGGTCTCGGAGAGTTCGTCGAAGCCGAGTTCCACCAGTTCGTCGGGCCCGCGCAGGCGGTAGAGGTCGGCGTGAATCACGCTGCGGCCGGTGCGGGTCTCGTAGGGCTGGATCAGGGTGAAGGTCGGGCTCGGCACTTCGAGCCGCGGATCGCCGGCCAACTCGCGGATCATCGCGCGGGCGAGCGTGGTCTTGCCCGCGCCGAGCCCGCCGGACAGGGCCACGAGATCGCCGGGCATGAGGATGCCGGCGAGGAACGCGGCCATGTCCTCGGTCGCACCCTCCTCGGGCAGCAGCACCTCCCAGGCGGCGCGCCGCGGCGTCGCTGCCGGCTGCGCCTCGCCTTGCGACGGGCCGGGCCGCGGGCTTCCCGCCATGCCGTCCGGATCCTCGCTCAACGCCCCAATCCTCCGCAACGCCGCGAACGGCCACCCCGATCAGGGTTAAGCCTCAACCCTTCTAGCGGGGGATGTTTAACCATTTTCAGCAGCCGCGGTGAGCCCCGACCCTCGGCGTCGGCCAATCTCATCCCGATTCCGTGAACGCCCGGTCCTACTCGGCGGCCTCGGCGAGATCGCCATTGCCCGGCGGCGGTTCTACGGGAAAGAGGCAGGTGACGCGCGTGCCCGTCCCCGGTGCCGAGTGGATCTCGACCCGGCCGCCGTGCAGCTCGACGAAGGAGCGCACGATCGAGAGGCCGAGGCCGACGCCGCGATGCTTGGTGCCCAGCGTGTTGCTCTCGAACCGGTCGAACACCCGGTCGATGACCTCGGGCGCGATGCCGCGTCCGCGATCGGTCACTGTCAGGCGCAGCGCCGTCCCCTCACGCCGCGCCTCGACACGGACCTGCTGGCCGGGCGCGGAGAAGCCGACCGCGTTGGAGAGCAGGTTGAACAGGATCTGGCGCACCCGCTTGCCGTCGGCGAAGACGCTGCCGACTCCCTCCGGCACGTCGAGGTCGAGGCCGATATCGGATTCCGCCAGCCGATCCTCGATGCCGCGGATGGCGGCCTCCACGGTGGCGCGCACGTCGATGGTCTCGCGCTGGAGTTCGAGCGATCCGGCATCGATCGAGGCGAGGTCGAGGATGTCGTTGATGATGACGAGCAGCGCGGCCGACGAGCGCATGATGTGCTCGGAATATTCGCGCTGGCGCTCGTTCAGAGCGCCGACCGTCTCGTCGCCGAGGAGCTGGGTGAAGCCGATGATGTTGGTGAGCGGCGAGCGCAGCTCGTAGGAGACGTGGTGGACGAAGGTGTCGCGCAGCTGCGAGGCGCGCTCCAAGGCGTCGTTCTTCTCGGTCAGCGCCCGCTCCACGTTGGCGCTCGCGGTGACGTCGATGAAGGTCAGCAGCGTCGCGCCGAGCGGCAGCGGCTGCGAGGAGCAGTCGAGCACCGTGCCGTCGTTGATGTCGAGGCGGCAGCCATGGCCGCTGCGGGTCTCGGACAGGCCGGTGACCGACTGGCGGATGCCGGCCCAGGGGCTCTGGTCCGGGGTCAGCGCCCGGCAGGCGGCGATCACCGCATCGACATGCGGCTTGCCCGCGAGCGTCGCCGGGTCGAGGCGCCAGGTCGCGGCAAAGGCGCGGTTGGCCACCGTCAGGCGCCCGTCGGCGCCGAACACCGCCACCGGCTCCTTGAGGGCTTCCAGGGTCTCGGCCTGCTCCTTCATCAGCGCGTCGTAGCGCGAGGCGAGCTTCATGCTCTCCGAGACGTCGTGGTAGAGATAGGTCAGGCCGCCCTGCGGGTTGGGGTCGGCGACGACGCGCAGCGTCCGCCCGTCCGGCAGGTACCAGGGCGTGTCGGTGGGCTCGACCGCGCGGTAGGCGGCGAGCACATCGGTCTTCCACGAGCGGAAATCGGCCTGCTCGGGCAGCTTGCGCGCGGCGCGCAGGCGGTCGAGGATCTCGCCGTCGAGCGGGCGGCCTTCGAGGAAGGCCGGGTCGAGGTCCCACAGCCGCTGATAGGCGGCGTTGTGGAAGATCAGGCGCTGGCGCGCGTCGAACATCGCCACCGCGGTCGGCAATTGGTCGAGGGTGCGGACGTTGGCGTCCATCTGCCGTTGCAGGTCGGCCCGTACGCTCTCCAGCTCCGAGACATCGACGGCGATGCCGACCCGGCCGGTTTCCAGCGTGCTCTCGCTGACATCGAGGGTGCGGCGCGCGCCCGCCACCACCGCCGAGAGGCGCAGGGCCTGTGCGGGCAGGCCCGGCCGGCGCGCCTGCCGGACGATCTGCTCGCGGGCGCCCCGGTCGAGCAGTTCGAGGCCGTGGCTCAGGGCGGCCTCGCGGTTCGGGGCCTCCACGGCGGCGGCGTAGGCTGCGTTGACGAAGGCGAGCGTCCCGTCCGGGCTCCGGTGCCAGATCGGCTGCGGCAGCGCGTCGAGCAGGCCCGCCAGCGCGGACAGGCCGCGTTTGGCCTCTTCCAGCGTGTGGCGCAGCTCGATCAGCTCGCGGCGCTCGTCGGTGGTCTCGCGCAGGCGCAGCAATGCCCGCCCGCCGACCGCCTGACCCTGCGCCTCGATGTAGCGCCCGGCGAGGCTGCGCAGGTTCATCCGGAAGCCGGTGCCACGCTCGCGCAGCGTCGCGACGGCGGAGTCGAGCAGTTGCGCGTCCTGCGGCGCGAGCCACGTGCCGAAGGCAAGCAGGTGCCGGGAGCCGCCCTGAAGCCCGCGCGGATCCTGATGTCGGGGATCTTGATTTCGCAGATCCTGATTGCGCAGATCTTGGGCAAAGCCCGCATCGCCCACGATCGCCGGCTCGCCGCGCCCGGCCCAGGCGACGAGGACCTGACGCTCGGAATGGAGCAGCATCTCGGCGCGGTCATGTGCGCCGCGAAGATGGGCGAGTTCGTCTTGAAGCGCGCGCTCCTTGCGCGTCCAGCCGACGCGCTCGCGCAGATAGACCAGCGACAGGATGGTCGCGAACAGGATCAGGCCGAGGACGACGGCGAGGCCGGCCACGTTGTGCGTCTGCATCGCTCCCAGCATCGGCCTCGCTTCAATGGACGGAGCGCCCTCGGCGAGTGCCGCGACCGGCGCCGCGACGACGAGGACGCCGACGCGCGACAGGGCGCGCGCCGCCCGTTCCAGACCCATGTCCCGCCCCCACCCCAAACCCGGCACGCTCCGCAGGCCCTCGGGCCCACGCCTGGAAAGCTCCCGGACGGCACCGGGCAAATACCCACCGCCGCGACCGGCTTGCCGCCGCCGCGCGGGCACCTGCTTCCGAAGATTCGCGCCACTGTAACGCGGGGTCGATTCCGCCTGGAAGCGCCTTTATGGCCCGGAACCCGTCGGCTCTGCATTCCGGCGCCACACAGCACCCAAAAGCCACACCGCCAAAATCGGCACTTGACGAATTTTTAAGACTTTCGGGGCGTCGGGCCAGGGCCGGCATCTGACTTCGCGCCGCCGCGGCGACCGCCAAAACAGATTCGCGGCCACATCCGTCACCGGCCGCACCTGCGGCGGATGTCGCCGAAACGCAAAGAAGCCCGGCCATGGGCCGGGCTTCCTCGCGAATCTTGCGCTGAGCGGCACCGGGCCTCCGACTTCCTGCGCGGAAGCCGAAGGCCCGACGGCCGATCAGTAGCGGTAGTGCTCGGGCTTGAACGGGCCGGTCTGCGACACGCCGATATAGGCGGCCTGATCGGGGCGGAGCTTGGAAAGCTTCACGCCGATCTTCTCGAGGTGCAGCGCCGCGACCTTCTCGTCGAGGGCCTTGGGCAGGGTGTAGACCTGACGCTCGTACTTGCCGGGGTTCGTCCAGAGCTCGATCTGGGCGAGCGTCTGGTTGGTGAAGGAGGCCGACATCACGAAGGACGGGTGGCCCGTCGCGTTGCCGAGGTTCACCAGGCGGCCCTCCGAGAGGAGGATGATGCGGTGGCCGTCGGCGAACTCGATCTCGTCGACCTGCGGCTTGATGTTCTGCCACTTGAGGTTCTTCAGGCCGGCGACCTGAATCTCGTTGTCGAAGTGGCCGATGTTGCACACGATCGCACGGTCCTTCATGGCCCGCATGTGCTCGATCGTGATGATATCCTTGTTGCCCGTGGCGGTCACGAAGATGTCGGCGCGGGGGGCCGCGTCTTCCATCGTGACGACCTCGTAGCCCTCCATCGCCGCCTGCAGGGCGCAGATCGGGTCGATCTCGGAGACGAGCACGCGGCAGCCGGCATTGCGGAGCGAAGCGGCCGAGCCCTTGCCCACGTCGCCGAAGCCCGCGACCATCGCGACCTTGCCGGCCATCATGACGTCGGTGCCGCGGCGGATGCCGTCGACCAGCGACTCCTTGCAGCCGTAGAGGTTGTCGAACTTCGACTTGGTGACCGAGTCGTTCACGTTGATCGCCGGGAAGAGCAGCTTGCCCTCCTTGGCGAGGTTGTAGAGGCGGTGCACGCCCGTGGTGGTCTCCTCGGAGACGCCCTTGATCGAGTCGGCCAGACCCGCGAACCAGCCCTTCGGCTTCTCGGCGAGCTTCTTCTTCAGGAGCGCGAAGAAGACCTCCTCCTCCTCGGATTCCGGCTTGTCGAGGAAGGCGGTGTCGCCGTTCTCGGCGCGCAGGCCCAGGTGGACGAACATGGTGGCGTCGCCGCCGTCATCGAGGATCATGTTCGGCATTCCGCCGTCATGCCAGTCGAACAGCTTCGAGGTGTAGTCCCAGTACTCGGTCAGGGTCTCGCCCTTCACGGCGAAGACCGGGATGCCGGCGGCGGCGATGGCGGCGGCGGCGTGGTCCTGGGTCGAGTAGATGTTGCACGACACCCAGCGGATGTCGGCGCCGAGCGCCTTCAGGGTCTCGATCAGCACCGCGGTCTGGATCGTCATGTGCAGCGAGCCGGCGATCTTGGCGCCCTTGAGCGGCTGCGCCGCGCCGTACTCGGCGCGGGTCGACATCAGGCCGGGCATCTCGGTCTCGGCGATCGAGATTTCCTTGCGGCCGTAATCGGCCAGCCCGATGTCCTTGACGATGTAATCGTTGGCAACTGCCATCTCGGTATCCCTTTTCAGTCGTGGCCGGCGCGAAACGGCCAATCGTTTCGGCACTTCAGCCCGGCGCATCGGCCGGTTTACCCGGCCGGGTCGGCCATCCCTGTAGCAGGGCTCGCTCTAGGGAGCAATCAAGACATAAAGATGTCTTTATGCGTTTAATTCCAGGGTGAACGGCTGGGGGCTCAGGCCGGATCGTCCCGCAATTGCCGCCGGATGATCTTGCCGCTCGTCGTCATCGGCAGGGTGTCGCGAAAGCTGAGCGCGCGCGGCATCTCGTGGGCGGAGAGCCGGGCCTTGGCGAAGGCGAGGATCTCGGCGGCGAGCGCCTCGGAGGGCGAAAAGCCCGCGCGCAGGGTGATGAAGGCCTTCACGGTCTCGGTGCGCAGCGGGTCGGGCACGCCCACCGCGGCGGCAAGCGCCACGGCCGGATGGGCGCAGAGGCAGGCCTCGATCTCGGCCGGGCCGATCCGGTAGGCGGCGGAGGTGATGAGATCGTCCTCGCGGCCGACGAAGCGGATGTAGCCCTCCGTGTCGCGCCGCGCCTGGTCGCCGGTCATCCACCAGCCGTCGCGGAATTTCCGGGCGGTCGCCTCGGGCTGGCGCCAGTAGCCGAGGAACAGCACCGGATCGGGGGCGCGAACGGCGATCTCGCCGGTCTCGCCCGCGTCGGCCTCGGTCCCGTCCTCGCGCAGGACCGCGACGCGGTGGCCGGGCACCGGCCTGCCCGTCGCGCCAGCCCGCGCCACGCCGATCCGCGCGCTGGAAGCCAGAACGAGGTTGCACTCGGTCTGGCCATAGGCCTCGCCGATGGTGAGGCCGAGGGCATCGCGCGCCCATTCGAAGGTCTCCGCCCCGAGCGCCTCGCCGGCCGAGGCGATGTTGCGCAAGGCGGAGAGGTCGAATGTCTCACGCGGGTTCGCGACGCTGCGCAGCATGCGCAGCGCGGTCGGCGGCAGGAAGGCGTGGGTGACATGCAGATCCGCCATCAGCCGGAACGCCGTCTCCGGCTCGAACCGGCCGAGCGGTCGGGCGACCACCGGCATGCCGAGGCGCAGCGACGGCATCAATACGTTGAGAAGGCCGCCGGCCCAGGCCCAGTCGGAGGGGGTCCACATCAGCCCGGCTCCCTCGGGCGGGAAACCGTGCATCACGCTCCAGCCCGGCAGGTGGCCGAGCAGGACCCGGTGACCGTGCAGCGCCCCCTTGGCGAGGCCGGTCGTGCCGGAGGTGTAGATCATCAGCGCCGGATCGTCGGGCCCGGTGGCCCGCGTCTCGAACCCGTCCGGGGCGCTCTCCAGGGCCGCGAAGAAATCCTCCGCGGCCTCCCCTGCCCCATCGACCGAGAGGATCGTGATGAGATCCGGCAGGTCGGCGCGCAGCCGTTCCAGCTTGGCCAGACCGGCCGCGTCTGTGACGATGGCCCGTGCGCCGGAATCGGCGAGGCGATGGCGCAGGGCCGCCTCCCCGAACAGGCCGGCGAGCGGCAGCGCGATCGCCCCGAGCCGGTAGGCGGCCAAGTGCGTCACCACCACCGCTGCCGATTGCGGCAGCAGCACCGCCACGCGGTCGCCCGGTTCGACGCCGCGCGCGGCCAGCGCCGCCGCGAGCCGCAGGGAATCAGAGCGCAGGCGGCCGTAGCTCACCGGCTCGGGGCGGTCGTCGGGGCCGAGCACGAGAAGCGCGGTGCGGTTGGGCTCGCTCAGCGCCCAGCGGTCGCAGACATCGGCCGCGATGTTGTAGCGCTCCGGAATCTCCCAGCGGAAATTCGCGACGAGTTTTTCATAGGTGTTGGCCGGCTCCGGCACGGCAATGTCCTCAAACATGCGGCAGCGCTGGGCCGGCCCGCCTCTTCCGCCCGGCCGCGCCGCATCCGAGCGCGTACGGGTGTTTCTCATCCATCCCCGTGCAGGCCGCGCCGATCCGCGTTCTGCGCTCTGCCGTCTGCGCTTAGTCTTGTTGCTGCGGGAAGCCGCCGCGGAAGGCGAAGTCGGTGATCGGGCGGCGGCCGTTCGGGCGCTCCTTGGCCCTCTGCTCCTCGCTCAATTCCGCCCAGGGTGTCGCGCGTCCGACCCCGTAGGCCGCCTCGACCCGGTGATGCTCGGGGACGTTCAACACCGTGAGCGCCCGCTCCCGGTCGAAGCCGCCCATGCCGTGGACGTGCCAGCCCTGACGGTTGGCCTGGAGCGCGAAGGCGAGCGAGGCGGCGCCGGCATCGAGCGAGTGGCTGGCCGATGGTTTCAATTCCTCGCCGACCTTCATCCGCTCGCTGGAGACGAGGAAGACGAGGGCACCGGTGCCCTCGGCCCATTTCTGGTTGCCGGGCACGAGGAGTTCGAAGAACGTCTGCCATTCGGGCGTGCCGCGCAGCGCGTAGAGGAAGCGCCAGGGCTGCGAATTGTAGGATGAGGGCGACCAGCGCGCCGCCTCGAACATCCGCAGCAATTCGGCTTCCGGCACCGTCTCCCCGGTGAAGACGCGTGGCGACCAGCGCTCGGCGAAGATCGGCTCGATGGCGTGGTCGGGCGTGCGGGTGGTGGGGCGGGTGGTCTCGTCGGTCAACGGAGGCGATCTCCAGGCTGGCAGGGCTTTGGTGCGGCGCACGGTATGGCACCGCACAACAGCGGGCTAGGGGGCGGCATTGCCGCGCTTGTCACGGCGCGCGAGAACACGCCTCATGACATCGGCGCGACGAGGATGCTCATGGGCGAAACCGGCACGAACCCTCTTCTGCTGCGTGAGGACCGCGACGGCGTCGCGACCCTGACGCTCAACCGGCCGAGTGCCCGCAACGCCCTCTCCCTTGCCTTGCTCGAAGCGCTGCGCGCTACTTTCGCCGACCTCGCCGGTGACGACGCGGTGCGCGCCGTGGTGCTGGCAGGGGCGGGCCCCGCTTTCTGCGCCGGCCACGACCTCAAGGAGATGACGGGCTACCGCAGCGACCCCGACCGCGGCGCGAAACGGTTCGAGGCGCTGTTCGCGCTGTGCTCAGACGTGATGATGGCGATCCCCGCCTTGCCCCAGCCGGTGATCGCCGCGGTGGAGGGCGTCGCGACG
Source organism: Methylorubrum extorquens (assembly GCF_024169925.1). NCBI lineage: Bacteria > Pseudomonadati > Pseudomonadota > Alphaproteobacteria > Hyphomicrobiales > Methylobacteriaceae > Methylorubrum > Methylorubrum extorquens. The sequence goes on along the minus strand of NZ_JALJXF010000001.1, from coordinate 1,371,368 downwards.
GCGGCCGGTTGCCAGCTCGTGGCGTCCTGCGATCTGGCCGTGGCGGGGGCGCAGGCGCGCTTCGCCACGCCGGGCGTGCAGATCGGCCTGTTCTGCTCGACGCCGATGGTAGCGCTCTCGCGCAACCTCTCGCGCAAGGCGGCGATGCGGATGCTGCTCACCGCCGACATGGCGGATGCGGTGGAGGCCCGGCGCCTCGGCCTCGTCAACGACGTGGTGGAAGCGAGCGGCGCTCTGGCCGCCGCGAAGGCGCTCGCCGCAGGGATCGCCGCGCGCAGCCCATGCACCGTGCGGGTCGGCAAGCGGGCCTTCTACGAGCAACTGGAGATGCCGTTGGCTGAGGCCTACGCCCATGCCGGCCGGGTGATGACGCAGAACATGCTGGCGCGGGCGGCGGAAGACGGCATCGGGGCTTTCCTCGACCGCAAGAATCATGGGCAGAATCGCGGGCAAAATCAGGGGAAGGACCCTGGCACGGCGCAGTGATGCGCGAACCGATCCGCCCTCCGCGCATTGCCTCCCCGTCGCCCTGAAGCCGTCACGTGATCCGGGCAAACGGACTGCCATGCTCCTCAGACGTCCCCCTCCGATTACCGCCGAGCCGGGTCCGAACACGAAGAAGATCGTGAGTTGGAACCTGCTGCGCCGCACCGGCGCGGCGGTGGATTGCCTCGTGACGCTGATCGAGCAGGAGCGGCCGGATTTCCTACTGATGCAGGAGGCGACGAAGGAGATCGCGGCGCTGACCAAGCGGGTCGGCGGGGTCTATGCCTGGGCGCAATTGCCCGGCCGCATCCACGGTCCGGCGATGTGGAGCCCGACGCCGTGGCCCAACCCGCCCGAGATCGTCACCCTTCCCCCGGGGGTACTGATCGACCGGGTCTGCCAGGTGCTCGACACCGGCGAGTTCGGCGTCGCCAACGTGCATCTCTCGCACGGGCAGGTGCTGAATCGGCGCCAGTTGCGGCGGATCGAGAGCCACCTGCCGCCGCGCGCTGCGGTGCTCGGCGATTACAACATCGTCGGCCCGGCGCTGCTGCCGGGCTTCCGCGATGTCGGCCCCCGGCGGCCGACCCACGCCATGGTCGATGTGCTGCCGCTGCGGCTCGACCGCTGCCTCGTGCGCGGGCTCGTCTGCCACGAGCGCATGGTCCTGCCCCGCGGGCTCTCCGACCATCACCCGATCGTGGTGCACCTCTCCCCCGCGCCGGAGGGGACCGCCTCGGTCGGCCGGCTCAGAGGTATGGCAGAAGCAGTCGGACGGCTGCGTCGCGCAGGCGTACGGGGAGCGAGCGGGCGTCGAGGTCGGCCTGGCGCAGGGGGGTCTGAAACTTCGTCGCAATGAACGCTTCGAGCGCCCGGGCCAGCGCCACGTCGTAGACCTCCACGTTGAGCTCGAAGTTCAGGCGGAAGCTGCGCGAATCCCAATTCGCGCTGCCGATGAAGCACCATTGCCCATCGACGGTCATCGCCTTCGAGTGATCGAAGGGCGGCTCGTCGATCCAGACCCGCACGCCGCTCTTCAGGAGCGGATCGATATGGCCGCGGGTCGCCCAATCGACGAAGCGGTGGTCGCTCTCGCGCGGGATGACGACATCGACTGCGATCCCCCGGGCCGCCGCGAGGCTGAGTGCGTTCAGCACGAGTTCGTTGGGCAGGAAATAGGGCGTCGTCAGCCGGATCGACTCCTTCGCGCAGGCGATCGCCTGGAGCACCACGGTCGCGATCTTCTCGATATCGGCGTCCGGGCCGGAGGTGACGACGCGGGCGGTGACCGCGCCGGCCGGCGCCAGTGGCGGCAGCCACGCTTCGCCTTCCAACTCCTCGTCGCTGACGAACAGCCAATCGGCGATGAAGGCCTGGGTCAGGTGCTCGACCACCGGGCCCTCGATCCGGAAATGCGTGTCGCGGATCGGAAAGTCCGGCTTCTCCGAGACCCGGTTGCCGTCGGAGATGTTGACGCCGCCGGTGAAGGCGACCCTCCCGTCGAGGATCAGCAGCTTCTTGTGCGTGCGCAGGTTCAGGAACGGCATCCGCCAGGGCAGGACGGAGTGCATGAACAGGCCGGCCGGCACCCCGAGCCGGCGCAGATGCCGCCACGCGGCCGGGAAGAAATAGCCGCTGCCGATGCCGTCGAGGATCACGCGCACCTCGGCGCCGCGATCCTGCGCCGCCTTCAGCGCGTCGCAGAACGCGCGGCCGGTGGCGTCGTCGCGAAAGATGTAGCTCGACAGGGCGACGCTGCGGCGCGCCTCACCGATCGCCGCCAGCATCGCCGGATAGGCCTCGTCGCCGTTGCGGAACATCTCGAACCGATTGCCCGCCACCGTCGGCAGGCCGGTGACCGCTTGCACCGCCAAGTCGAGGGCGTGGTAGCGCTCGGGCACGTGGGCGGAGGGCTGCGGCGTCTCGTCGATGGTCTGCGAGGGGCGCCGCTTCAGCCGGCGGGCGCGCCGCTCCACCCGGTTGATGCCGAAGGTGAGGTAGAGCAACGTCCCGAACACAGGTGCCAGCCAAGCCAGCCCGATCCAGCCGATCGCCGCGCCGACCACGCGCTTGCGCAGCAGCACATGGACGCTGACGCCGAACGTGAGCACGAGGCCGATGGCCGTGACGATCTCGCTGCGGAGCGAGGCCGTCGAGCCGAGCCATCGGATGAAAACTTCTTCCACCGGTCCGCCTACTGCGCTGCCCTGTCGGGGAACGGCGGAGGAGATAAGCCAAGCCTGGTGCGGCGAACAGGCGGCCCTCCACAAATCGCCGCCACATGCTAGAACAAAGCTCGAACGACGGGCGGAGCGGCCGAGGCCGGCGCCTGCCTCTTTTCGAAAGCCTTCACCATCTTGCCCTCAGGTGGTCGGTCCCGGCCGCAGAGCCTCAGGTTCAAACCGTCGAGCATGTCCGCGAGCGCCGCCCCCCGCGTCTTCACGATTCCCCCCGGCGCGCCGTTCCTGCCGACGCTGGCGGACGCCCTCGTCTCGGGCCGCCTCGTTGGCGCGGTCGGCGGCGATCCCTTGGCGCTGGCCTCGGTAACGCTTTACCTGCCGACGCAGCGGGCGGTGCGCGCACTCTCGACCGTGCTGGCGCAACGCCTCGGCGGCGCGGCCCTGCTGCCGCGGATGATCCCGCTGGGCGAGGCCGACGAGGCGGAGCTCGACCTCTCGTCCAACACGCTTCTGGAGACGCCGGAAGACCTGCTCTACCCCTCGATCCCCGCGCTGGAGCGCCGGCTGATCCTGGCCCGCCTCGTTCAGAAATGGGCGGAGACGGTGGACCGCGAACTCCTGCCCATCGACGACGAGGTGCCCTTTCTCGTCCCCTCCTCCCCTGCCGACGCGGTGGCGCTCGCCGCCGACCTCGAAGGGCTGATGGACGCGCTGACCGTCGAGGGACTGCCCTGGAGCGAGATCGCGGCCGCGGTGGAGGCCGAGCATTCGCGCTATTTCCGCCTCACCCTCGACTTCCTGAAGATCGCCGCCGAGCACTGGCCCGACATCCTCGCCGCCCGTTCGCTGGCCGACCCCACCGCCCGCGCCCGCCGCCTCGTGCTGGCCGAGGCCGACCGGCTCTTCCGCGAGCGGCCGGGCGATCCGGTGGTCGTGGCCGGCTCCACCGGCTCGGTGCCCGCCACTGCCCGGCTGATCGCGGCGGTGGCCCGCCTGCCCCGCGGCGCGGTGGTGCTGCCGGGGCTCGACCTGCACCTCGATGCGGAGGGCTGGGAGGCCATCGACGGCGCCGGCGGCAAGCGCGAGGAGGTCGCCCACGGCCATCCGCAGGCAATCCTGCGTGCGCTGACCGGGCCGAGGGGCTTTGCCGTCGAGCGTCAGGATATCGAGACGCTAGGGGCTCTCCCGCCCGAGGCGGTGGCACGCGAAAAGCTGCTGTCGCAGGCCCTGCGCCCGGCCGAGACCACCGACGCCTGGGCCGGGCTCGATGCGGCCGAGCGGATGACCCTCGCGCAGGAGGGCATGGCGGGCCTCGCCGTGGTCGAGGCGGCGGACGAGCGCGAGGAGGCGCTGGTCGCCGCGCTGGCGCTCCGCGAAACGCTGGAGACACCCGGCGCCACCGCGGCCCTCGTCACGCCCGACCGCGGATTGGCGCTGCGCGTCTCGGCCGAACTCGCGCGCTGGGGCATCACGGCGGAGGATTCAGCGGGCCTGAGTCTGGCGCGCTCGCAGGCGGGGCGCTTCGCCCGGCTCGTTGCCGAACTCGCCGCCGAGATGGCACCGGCCCGCGTCATCGCGCTTCTCGCCCACCCCTTCGTCCGGCTCGGGCTCACCCGCAGCGAGGTCGTGCGCGCGGCCGCGGCCCTGGAAATCGGGGGGCTACGCGGCCCCGCCCCGATTCCGAAGAACAGTTTCGATGGGATGCGCGCGGCGGTGACGCTGCAACGGAACGCCACCGAGCGGGTGCCGCGCGCCAAGAAGCGCCTGAAGCCGGTCGATTGGGATCTGGCCGAGCAAATCCTCGACCGGCTGGAGATCGCCCTCGATGTGTTCCGCACCGATCGGCAGCCCGAGATCGGCAACCTCGTAGCGCTCGCCGCCGGGCACCGCCAGGCCTGCGAGCGGATGATGGGCGGGGCGGAGGATGGCGACGCGGACGAGACCGACGATCCCTCCCTCGAGACCCTCGACGGCCTGTTCGACGCTCTCGAATCCGCCGAGCAGGAAGAGCTGCCGGGCCGGTTCTCCGACTACGCCGCCTTCTTCACCGCGCTCGCTCGCGACCGCACCGTGGCCTGCGCGCAGCGGGACGCGCATCCGCGCCTGCGCATCCTCGGGCCGCTCGAAGCGCGCCTGCTCTCCGTCGATCGCATCGTGCTGGGTGGGCTCGACGAGGCGGTCTGGCCGGTGCGCCAGACCACCGACGCCTTTCTCAACCGGCCGATGCGCGGGGATGTGGGCCTGAGCCCGCCGGAGCGGCGGATCGGCCAGGCTGCCCACGATTTCGTGCAGGGGCTCGGCACCCACGATGCCGTCGTGACCCGCGCGGCCAAGCGGGAGGGCTCGCCGACCGTGCCGTCGCGCTTCCTCCAGCGCCTGCGCGCCTTCGGCGGGGATGCGGTCTGGGCCGGGGCCATCGCCCGCGGCGGGCGCCTGCGCGGGCTCGCCGCGCGGCTCGACCGCGGCCAGGAGGCAGCGCCGCCGCGCCTCAAGCGCCCGGCGCCGAAGCCCGACCCGGCGCTGTTCCCGGAGCGCCTCAGCGTCACCGAGATCGAGACGCTGGTGCGCGACCCCTACTCGATCTACGCCCGGCATATCCTGGGATTGGAAGCACTGGAGCCGATCGCCGTGGTGCCGGGCGCGGCCGAGCGCGGCAGCCTGATCCACAAGGTCCTCGGCGATTTTTCCGCAGCCCATCCCGGCGCGCTGCCGGCAGACGCTGAAACCCTACTCCTGACCATCGCCCTAGATGCGTTCGGCCCGCTTGAGGATCAGTACCCGGAACTCTACGCCGAGTGGTTTCCCCGCTACGAGCGCATGGCCGTCGCTTTCCTCGAATGGGAGGCGAGCCAGCGTCAGGGCTTGCGCACGATCCACGCCGAGCGCTCGGGCAAGGTGACGATCCCCCTGGGCGAGCGAACCTTCACCCTCTCGGCCCGCGCCGACCGGATCGAGGCCCGCGCCGACGGCAGCTACTGCATCGTCGATTTCAAGACCGGCACGCCGCCGAGCAACCGCACGGTCTTCGCCGGTTTCTCGCCCCAGCTCACCCTGGAGGCGGCAATGCTGATGCACGGCGCCTTCGAGGGGCTGAAGGCCGCCTCCCCGCCGGATCTGCTCTACGTCCACGCCTCGGGCGGGCGCGAGCCGTTCCGGCCGATCCCGATCAAGCCGCCGCCGGGTGATGCGCGGGCGGTCGAGGCCATCGTCGAGGAGCACTGGCAGCGCCTGCGCGGGTTGATCGCCCGCTACATGACCGGCGAAGCCGCCTACCTGTCGCGCCCCTATCCGCAATACGAGCGCGCCTACAACGAGTACGATCACCTCGCCCGCGTGCTCGAATGGTCGCTGGGCGGCGAAGGAGAAGCCGCGTGAACGCCCCGCTGACCGGCTTCACCGTCGATGACCTGACCAAGGGGGCCCAGCGCCGGGCCGCCGACCCGCGCCTCTCGGCCTGGGTCTCGGCCAATGCGGGGGCGGGCAAGACCAAGGTGCTCACCGACCGGGTGCTGCGCTTGCTCCTCGACGGGGCACCACCCGGCCGCATCCTCTGCCTCACCTTCACCAAGGCGGCGGCCGCCAACATGTCGATCCGCGTGTTCCAGCGCCTCGGCCGCTGGGTGACGCTGGACGACGCGGCGCTGACCGCGGAGCTCACCGAACTCACCGGCGAGCGGCCCGCCCGCGACACCTTGCGGCTCGCCCGCCGTCTGTTCGCCCGCGCCGTCGAGACGCCGGGCGGCCTCAAGATCGAGACCCTGCACGCGCTCTGCGAGCGGCTGCTGCATATGTTCCCGTTCGAGGCCAACGTGCCGGCCCGCTTCGTGGTGCTCGACGACAACCAGTCGCGCGAGGCGTTCGAGATCGAGACCGACAACGTGCTCGCCGACGCGATCCTCGGCGGTAACCAAGCGCTCTCCGATGCGCTCGCCGTGGTCGGCGCGGAAGCCTCCGGCGATACGCTACGCGACGCGATCCGCTCGGCCATGCGGACCCGCGCCCTGTTCTCCGATCACCGCGCCCTGGAGCCGGCGCTGGCCCGCCTGCCGCGCGCCCTGGCGCTCCCGGACGGCGCCAGCGTCGAGACCATCGAGACGGAGATCCTGGAGGGCAGCAGCCTCGGCGACTGGCGCGAGTTCGCGGGCCGGCTGCGCACCGGCAAGGCAACGGACGAGAAACTCGCCGACGGGCTCGTGGCGGCGCAGGCCGCCCTCGATACGGGCAAGGCGCTCGCCCCCTACCGCTCGGTCTTCTTCACCGACAAGGACGAGCCGCGCGCGGCCAAATCCTTCGGCACCAAGGCGGTGCCGGAGGACGTGAAGCAGGCGCTGCTCGACGAGCAGGCCCGCCTCATCCCGCTCTTCGACAGCCTGCGCGCCGCCCGCGCGCTCGCCCGGACGTTGGGCCTGTTTCGGCTGGCCGCCGAGATCCACCGCCGGGTCGAGGCGCAGAAGACCCGTCTTGGCGCTCTCGATTTCGACGACCTGATCCACAAGACCCTCGATCTGCTCTCGCGGGTCGGCGCCTCCTGGGTGCTGTACAAGCTCGACCGCGGCGTCGATCACGTCCTCGTCGATGAGGCGCAGGACACCAACCCGCAGCAATGGGAGATCCTGCGCACGCTCACCGCCGAGTTCGCGGCCGGCGAAGGCGCGCGCGGCCTCACCCGCACGCGCTTCGCCGTGGGTGACCCCAAGCAGTCGATCTACAGCTTCCAGGGCGCCGACCCGCGGGAATTCGAGTTGACCCGCCGCGCTTGGGAACAGGCGGCGGAAGGCGCCGGGCTCGATTTCGCCGATGTCAGCCTGCGGCTCTCGTTCCGCACCGCGAACCACGTGCTCGCGGCGGTCGATGCCGTGTTCGGCGTGCCGGAGCACTTCGCCGGCCTCTCCTTCGATGCGGGCGCGCCGGGCACGGTCCACGCCTCCGCCCGCGCCGGGGTGCCCGGCGCGGTCGAACTCTGGGGCATCGAGGAGCCGGCGGATGCCGAGGAGCCCGACGCCTGGGCCGCTCCCGTCGATGCGCCGGAGCCCAACGCCCCGGCCATCGTCACCGCCCGCCGCATCGCCCGCGCGGTCAAGATTTGGACGACGAAGGGCGATGCCTGCGGCCGGGTCTGGCGGCCGGGCGACGTGCTGATCCTCGTGCGTAAGCGCTCGGCCGCCTTCGAGGAGGTGATCCGGGCGATGAAGGGACTCGGCGTGCCGGTGGCGGGCCAGGACCGGCTCGAGGTCGCGGGGCACATCGCCGTGCTCGACCTCGTCGCAGCCGGCCGCGCCGGGCTGCTGCCGGCCGATGACCTGACGCTCGCCACCGCCCTCAAGACGCCCTTGGTCGGCCTCAGCGACGACGACCTCAACCGCATCTGCGCCCGCCGCCCCTTCGCCGAAACGCTGGAAGACGCCCTGACCCGCCACGCGGAGGCCGGCGACGGGGCGGCGATCCGCGGCCTTGCGGCCCTGCGGCTCTGGATCCAGCTCTCGGCGGAGAACGGCCCGTTCGGCTTCTACGCCGCCTTGCTCGGCCCCCATGGCGGGCGCAGCCGGCTGGTGGCACGGCTCGGCGGCGAGGCAGGCGATGCCATCGACGTGTTCCTGGCTCAGGCCGCCGACGCCGAGAATGGCGGCGATGCACCCTGCCTCGACGCGTTCCTCGCCGACTACATCGTGCGGCCCGGCCGGAATAAGAGCGGCCTCTCGGTCAAGCGCGATCTCGAATCGGGCCGCGACGAGGTGCGGGTTATGACGGTCCACGGTGCCAAGGGCCTGGAGGCCCCGGTCGTCGTCGTCATCGACGGCTGCGAGCCGCTCGGCCGCAACGACCCGCCGCTGCTCGGCCTCGACCACTCCGCCGACGGCCCATTGCCGCCGGTTTGGACCGGCGGGCGCACGCAGGATTGCGCGGCGACGCTCACGGCCCGCTCCGCGCTTCAGGCGCGGGCGCGGGAGGAGCACAACCGCCTGCTCTACGTCGCCATGACGCGGGCCGCCGACCACCTCGTCATCGCGCCCTATCGCGGGGCGACGCGGGAGACACCGGCCTCGTGGTGCGAGATGGTCCGCATCGGCCTGGAGCGGGGGCTGGGGGCTGGCGAAGCGCTCGAGACCGAGCACGGGCCGATCACGATCTGGCGCGACGGCGCGGCCGCCGCGCCCGCCGCCGCCGTTGAAGCCACCGCTCCGCCGGAACCCGAGGTGGTGCCGGACTGGCTGTTCTCGGCCGCGGCGCCGGAGGCCGAGGCCGCGCCGCCGCTGAGTCCCTCGGGCGCGCTCGGCGCGGCGGACGAGCAGCGCCAGTCCCGGCGGCGCCTGGGGGATGCCGAGGCCCGCCGTCGCGGCGCCCTGGTCCACTCGCTTCTCGAACACCTGCCGCGGATCGAGCCGGCCCGGCGCGCGGAGGCCGCCGACCGCTTCGCCCGTGCCCGCGCGCCGACCCTGGAGGAGGCTAAGCGCAAGGACCTCGTCCGCTCGGTTCTACGGCTGATCGAGGCGCCGGACCTCGCGCCGCTGTTCTCGGCCCAAGCCCGTGCGGAGGTGGCACTCTCGGGCCGGATCATCGTCGAGGGGATCGAGCGCGACGTCACCGGCCGGATCGACCGCCTCGTCGTCGAGGACGGCCGGGTGATCCTCTGTGACTTCAAGACCGGCCGCCCGCCCGAGGACGACGCGCCCCTGCCGGAGCGCGAGGCGGCCCAGGTCAGTCTCTACGCACGGCTCGCCGCCGCGATCTGGCCCGAGCACGCGATCGTGGCGCTGCTGGTCTGGACCTCGGGACCGGTGGTGCGGCGGGTGGAGGGATCGCGGCTCGGGCTTTGACGGCATCGTCGATGACGACACGTTGGCCGTACATCCCCCTCGCCCCGCTTGCGGGGAGAGGGGACGTCGCTGCGGGTTGGTAAGCCTCAGCCGCCCTTCTTCGGGGTCAGCTTGACGATCTGGCCGTCATCCTCGGTCACCGCGTAGACGGCGCCGTCGGGGCCGACCCGCACGTCGCGGACGCGGTGTTCCAGCGGGATGCGCTCCTCGGTGACGACCTTGTCGCCGTCGAGCTTGAGCGCGACGATCCCGGTGCTGACGAGGCCGCCAACGAGGAACTGATTCTTCCAGGCCGGGAACAGGTCCTTGTCGTAGAGCGCCATGCCCGAGGGGCCGATCACCGGATCCCAGTAATAGACCGGCTGCACCGTGCCGCCGGCCTGGGTCTGGCCGTCGCCGATCTTCTCGCCGGAATACTCGATGCCGTAGGTGACCACCGGCCAGCCGTAGTTCAGGCCGGGGCGCGGGCGGTTCAGCTCGTCGCCGCCGCGGGGGCCGTGCTCCACGGTCCAGAGCCGGCCCTGGCTGTCCAGGGCAGCGGACTGGACGTTGCGGTGGCCGTAGGACCAGATCTCGGGTTTGGCCTTCTCGCCGCCGGTGAAGGGGTTGTCCTTCGGCGCGGAGCCGTCGGTGTCGATGCGGAACACCTTGCCGAGCCCGCTCGTCAGATCCTGTGCCTGCCCGCGGGTCTGCTTGTCGGAGCGCTCGCCCACCGTGACGAACAGCTTGCCGTCGGGCGCGAAGACGAGGCGCGAGCCGAAATGCTTGTCGCCGTCATAGGTCGGCATCTGCCGGAAGATGACCTTGACGTCGTCGAGCTTGGCCTTGCCGTCGCTCTCGATCAGCTTGGCCTTGGCCACCGTGGTGCCGTTGCCCTTGTCGCGCGGCTCGCTGTAGCTGAAGTACACCGTGCGATCCGCGGCGAAGCTCGGGCTGAGTGTGATGTCGAGCAGGCCGCCCTGCCCCTTCGGATCGACCTTCGGCACGCCGGCCACCGGCTGACCGACCGTGCCGTCCTTGGCGACGATGCGGATCTTGCCGGCCTTCTCGGTCACGATCATGCGCCCATCGGGCAGGAACTCCATCGCCCAGGGGCTTTCCAGGCCTTTGGCCACGACGGCGGTCTCGAACTCGGTCTTCTGCGCGGGCTCCGGCGCCCGGGTCTGGTTGGGCAGGAGCGGCTTGTACTCGGTGTTCGGCGGCTCCTTCTCGGCGACCGACGTGCCGGCGCTCGGCGCGGCCGGCGCCTGAAAGGATTCACCCTCAATGCGGGGCGAGCGCGTCTCCTGTCCGGACGGCTGCTGAGCGAAGGCAGGGGCATCGAGGCCGAGGGCCGCAACGGTGGCGAGCAAGAGGGAAAGGGTGCGCGTCACGTCGATTGATCCTTGTGCGGGTCGCCGATCTTGCCCGCCAAATGGGGCGCAGGCGGCCCACGGCGAGGGTTGGGCTGTGCAAGGGGCCGGACTCGCAACGGGGTTCGTCACGAAGCGCGGCCGTAGGCAGGGATGCCGGCAGGGGGATTGCGGGGACGAACGCAGGCTTATCCATGTGGGTTCGGCCTGCCAGACCTGCGGCCGGGGCGGGATGCCTTGACCGGGCGGTCAGGCGTCGCCAATTCTCGCCTCACCGTGAGGCGCCGAACCCGCTCTCGGTGCCCTCTGCGCAGGGGCCCTCCATGCACCCGCGTGGGACCCGCGTGTCGAAAGGACCTACGATGGCGACCGTGAAAGTGACCGATGCGAGCTTCGAGCAGGACGTTCTGCAGTCCGCCGAGCCCGTCGTGGTGGATTTTTGGGCGGAGTGGTGCGGCCCCTGCCGGCAGATCGGCCCGGCGCTGGAAGAGATCTCCGTTGATCTCCAGGGCAAGGTGAAGATCGTCAAGGTCAATGTCGATGAGAACCCCGGCATCGCCTCGACCTACGGCATCCGCTCGATTCCGACGCTGATGATCTTCAAGGACGGCAAGCTCGCCAGCCAGAAGGTCGGCGCTGCCCCCAAGGGCGATCTCTCGCGCTGGATTCAGGCGAGCGCCTGACACAACCCGAGAAAGCCCGGCCGCGAGGCCGGGCTTTTTTCGTGTCTTTGCGCACGTGATGGCGCGCGAAACGCAAGAAGCCCGGCCTTGCGGCCGGGCTCCCTGGTTTCGAGACCCTTTTATCGAAGGTTCGGCTTAGTAGCTGCCGAACTTGTAGTTCAGGCCGGCGCGGACGACGGCGAACTCGGTGTCGTTGCGGCGCGAGGGGCCGGAGACGACGACCACGCCCGGGGAGGCCGTGGTGATGACCGTGCCGGCGTTGTTCACCGCGAAGGCGCCGTTGAGGGCACCGCCGCCGCGATCGAGGTTCACGTACAGACCTTCGACCTTCAGCGTCACCGCCGAGGAGCGGAAGAAGTTCAGGAACGAGTCGGTCGGGAGAGCGTACTCGACACCACCGCCAGCGGTGTAGCCGGTGCGGAAGTCGTCGGTCGAGGAGTTCGGCAGGCCGAACTGACGGCCGCCGCCGGCGCCGTAGGCGAAGCCGCCGGTGCCGTAGAACAGGACGCGGTCGAAGGCGTAGCCGAGGCGACCGCGGACGGTGCCGAAGAAGTCGAGGCTGGACACGCCATTCGGGCTGAACGCCTGCTGCGCGGCAATGCCCGGGAAGGCCGGGTTGCTGTTCACGACCGAGAACTGGTTCCGGTTGCGGCCGAAGTCGACGTACTGAGCGTCAGCCTCGATACCGACGACGACGCCGGAGCCCGGGGTGAACTGGTAGTTGTAGCCGATCTGACCACCGCCGACGAAGCCGTCGTTGCGGTTGTTGCCGCCGAAGGCGATGACGGCCGTCTGGCCGGGACGCACGAGGCCGGTCAGGCTGTTCACGCCGACGACCGGAGCCGCACCGTTGTCCTCGACGCCGAAGCCGTAGCCGGCGTTGAAACCGGCGTAGAAACCGGTCCAGGTGAACACCGGGATGGGCGTGAAGACCGGCGGAGCGGCGCGGCGCGGCAGGTCGGCGGCGGAGGCCGCGGCGGTCAGCGCCGTGAAGGCGGCGAGAGAGGTGAGAAGTTTTTTCACTTGTTGATCCCCAGCAGAAACCCGATCGCCCACAAGCTAGACCATTTCCTTGACCTGAGATGTAGCGAACAGGCCACACCCACGGCGCGACAAACGACCCGGCGAGCGGTTGCATCCGGTGCGCTGGGAGGCCGAAACCAGATTTACGTCGTCCCGGCGATCAGGATGCACAGATCGCCGAGACGATGCGCAGAGACCGTCGCGTCCGTTGCAGGATTCGACAGGTCACGGGCTGGACGACGGAAGGTCGGCGAAGACTCTTTCGTCGGGCGGCGGCAGAGCCGGCACCCGGCGCGAGGCGCGAATCGCTCCCGCCCCGTGTGGTTTGCCGACCGATGGCCTTGCGGCGCGGATCTCCGGCCCTCGTATTGTCTCGTCGAATGTCCGGTTCGATCAGGCGGAAACAGTATCAGACCGGGATCGTGCCGTTGGCTTCGAGCACGGCGCCCGCGAGGTAAAGCGAACCGCAGATGAGGACCCGCGGCGGGCGCTCGAAGACCGTGTCCGACAGGGCTGCCAGGGCCGCCTCGACGCTCGGGGCGGCCTCGGCCGACAGGCCGACCTCACGGGCGATCTCCGCCACTTCCTCGGCCGGCCGCGCGGCCATCTGGCCGGTGATCGGCACCGCCACCAGCGAGCGGGCAAGGCCGACGAAGTTCTTCAGGAAGCCTTCGGCATCCTTGGTGCCGAGCAGCCCGACGATCAGGACGAGCGGCACGTCGCTGCGCTCGCCGAGATCGGCCATGGCGGCGGCGAGGATCCGCCCGCCATCGGCGTTGTGGCCGCCGTCGAGCCACAGCTCGGCGTCCTTGGGCATCCGCTCGGCGAGCGCCCCGCGTACGAGGCGCTGAAGCCGGCCCGGCCAATCGACGTTGCGCAGGCCGGCTTCGAGGGCCACCGTGCCGATGTCGCCGAAGCCCGCCGCGCGCAGAGCCGCGATGGCGGTGCCGGCATTGGTGAGCTGGTGGCGTCCGGCCAGGCGCGGGCGGGGCAGATCGAACAGGTCGATCTCGTCCTGGTAGACGAAGCGTCCGCTGTCCTCGTGAACGGAGAAGTCCTGGTTGCCGATCCGCACCGGCACCGCGCCGACCCTCTCGGCTTGGCGGCAGAGGACGGCGTCGGCCCCGGCATAATCCTGGGCGGCGATCACCGCCGGGCAGCCGCGCTTGAAGATGCCGGCCTTCTCCATCGCCACCGCCTCGACGGTGTCGCCGAGATACTCGGCATGGTCGCGCCCGATCGGGGTGACCACGGCACAGGCCGGGTTGTCGATGACATTGGTGGCGTCGACGCGTCCGCCGAGGCCCACTTCCAGCAGCAGCACGTCGGCGGGGCATTCGGAGAACAACAGCAGGGCGGCGGCCGTGGTGATCTCGAACACGGTGATCGGATCGCCCTTGTTGGCCGCCTCGCAGCGGGCGAAGGCGTCGGCGAGCCGGTCTTCGGCGACGTAATGGCCGCCGCCGATGCCGCCGAGGCGGATGCGCTCATGGAAGCGCACGAGGTGCGGCGAGGTGTAGACGTGCGCGGCCAGCCCGCCGGCCTCGAGGATCGCCCGCATGAAGGCGATGGTCGAGCCCTTGCCGTTGGTGCCGGCGACGTGAATCACCGGCGGCAGCCGCCGCTCGGGATGGTTCAGAGCCGCGAGCAGACGCTCGATGCGCCCGAGCGACAAGTCGATCGTGCGCGGATGCAGGGCGAGGAAGCGCGCCATCAACGCGTCGGAGGATTCCATCTCGCGCGGAGACCTTCTGTCGCGGATTGAGTTCAGGCCGCGTTGGGCACGGGTTCGGGAGCGGTCGGCTCGGAGGCGGTGCCGGAGTCCCGGCGCACATCCATCAGCAAACCGCAGAGCCGGCTGATCGTCTCCTTGAGCTGGTGCCGGTGGACGACCTGATCGACCATGCCGTGCTCGCGCAGATACTCCGCCCGCTGGAAGCCGTCGGGCAGCTTCTCGCGGATCGTCTGCTCGATGACACGGGGGCCGGCAAAGCAGATCAGCGCGCCGGGCTCGGCCAGATGCACGTCGCCAAGCATGGCGTAGGAGGCGGTGACGCCGCCGGTGGTCGGGTTCGTCAGCACCACGATGTAGGGCAGCCGGGCGGCCCGCAGCCGGCGCACGGCGACCGTGGTGCGGGGCATCTGCATCAGGGAGAGGATACCCTCCTGCATCCGCGCGCCGCCGGAGGCCGCGAACAACACGTAAGGGGTGCGCTTCTCGAGCGCGGTCTCGGCGCCGCGGACGAAGGCTTCGCCGCCGGCCATGCCGAGAGAGCCGGCCATGAAGCCGAATTCCTGGGCCGCGATCGTCATCGGGAGGCTGCCGACCCGGCCGAAGCCGATCTTGAACGCGTCGGGCATCCCGGTCTTGGCCCGCGCCTCCTTGAGACGGTCGACGTAGCGCTTCTCGTCGCGGAACTTGAGCGGATCGGTCGGAACCTCGGGCAGCGGCACGTCGATCCAGGTGCCCTCGTCGAACATCATCTTGAGACGCGCCGTGGAAGACATCTTGAGGTGGTGTTCGGAGCCGGGAATGACCCAGTGGTTCTGCTCGACTTCCTTATGGAAGACCATCTGGCCCGTGTCGGGGCACTTGACCCAGAGGTTCTCCGGCGTCTCGCGCTTGAACAGCGTCTTGATCCGGGGCCGTACGACCTCCGAGATCCAGTTCATCGGCTCGACCATGGCGTCAGACTCCCTGTCCTACCGCGTACTCTTGCCACAACGATATCGGATCGCCGCCGCCCCGATCCCAGGGGAGGTTCCCGCTCGGTAGGCTCCGGAAGAATCCCCCCTCGCGGCGACTGCGGTCGGGTTCAGGCTCCGGCCGGCACCTTGGTGGTGCTGCGGACACCCTGCGCCAGCTCGCGCACCAGGGCGGCCACCGCTTCCACCGTGCCGTTCCCGGCCCGGTCGCCGGGTTCGAGGCTGCGGGCCAGCGCATCGACGAGGGCCGAGCCCACCACCACGCCGTCGGCGCCGCGGGCGATCTCGGCCGCATGCGCGCCGGTCTTCACGCCGAAGCCGACGACCACGGGCAGGTCGGTATGGGCCGCGATCCGGCTCACCGCCTGCGACACCCGTCCGAAATCCGGGGTCGCCGTGCCGGTCACGCCGGTGATCGACACGTAGTAGACGAAGCCCGCGGTGTTCGCGAGAACCGCCGGCAGGCGCTTGTCGTCGGTCGTCGGGGTCGCGAGGCGGATGAAGGCGATCCCCTTCGCGAGCGCCGGCAGGCAGAGTTCCTCGTCCTCCTCCGGCGGCAGATCGACGACGATCAGCCCGTCGATGCCGGCCGCCCGCGCATCGTCCAGGAAGCGGGGCACGCCGTAGGTATGGATCGGGTTGTAGTAGCCCATCAGCACCACGGGCGTCCGGTCGTCGCCCTCGCGGAAGCGGCGGACGAGGGCGAGGGTGCCGCGCAGGTCCTGGCCCACCTTCAGCGCCCGCAGGCCCGCCGCCTGGATCGCCGGTCCGTCGGCCATGGGATCGGTGAAGGGCAGGCCGAACTCGACGATGTCGGCCCCGGCCTTCGGCAGGGCTTCGAGCACCTTGAGCGAGGTTTCCGGATCGGGGTCGCCCGCCATCACGTAGGTGACGAGGGCGGCACGTCCTTCCGCGCGGCAGCGGGCGAAGGCGGCATCGATGCGGGCGGTCATGGTTCTCGCTCCCGGCGGTACGTCCGGCCTTGAGGCCCGGGGCACGGTTCCCCCGGAGCCGGGCCGCCGCGCAGGGCCCGGCTTCCCCGGCCAATTCCTCGGCCGGTTTCCCGGCCAAGTGGGGGCGCCTACACCATCCGCTCGCGTCCGTGAAGCGCAGGCGGCGCCGGGCTCACGCGTCCGGGTCCGGCGCGGCTCCGATGGCGCCCTCGATGACACCCTCGACCCAGTCGCGCAGCAGCAGGTGGGCGATGGCGGTGGCCGGCGGCACGGACAGGCCCTCGGGATGGGTGCCCGCGATCATGTGCGCCACCTCGGCGCGGGTGAACCAGCGCGCATCGTCCAGCTCGTCGGGATCGGTGCGGATCGCCTCCGACAACGCCTCGGCGACGCATCCGATCATCAGCGAGGCCGGGAACGGCCAGGGCTGCGAGGCGTGATAGGCGACGGCGCCGACCGCGACGCCGGTCTCCTCGCGAGTCTCGCGGCGCACGGCGGCCTCGACCGTCTCACCGGGCTCGATGAAGCCGGCGAGGCAGGAATACATCCCCGGCTTGAAATGCGGCCCGCGCCCGAGCAGGCAGGCCTCGCCCCGCCGCACCAGCATGATCGCCACGGGATCGGTGCGCGGAAAGTGGTGCAGCCCGCAAGTCCCGCATTCCCGGCGAAAGCCTCCGGCGGCGACCGTGGTCGGGCTGCCGCAATTGGCGCAGAACCGGTGCCGGGCGTGCCAAGCCAGCACCGACTTGGCGGTGGCGATGAGCCCCTGCTCCTCACGGGCCACCGCGCCCTCGGCGGCGAGCGCCCGCAGATCGAGGGCGCGGTGGCCGGGCGCGGGGAACAGGAGGGCCGCCTCCTCCGGGACGGCGCCGGCGAAGACCGGACGCCCCTCGACCCGTCCGAGGTAGATTTCGATGGCGCGCTCCCCCGCCCGGCCGGCCTCGTCGGGCGTGAGAAGGGCCGTTCCGGTCTCCGCCGGCGCGGCGCGCAGGATCACCGTCTCGCCCGCCATCAGCACGAGGCGGGCGTCCGGCCCGGCTTGCCCCAGGTCGGGGGCCGGGCCGAATTCGGCGGAGTGGCGCACGAGGCGGCTCGCGGCATAGGCGAGGGCATCACGTCCGGGCGTGGTGGGCGCGCCTGTCATGCGGGTCGCCTCACGCGGCCACGAACAGGGCGGCGGCCCGTTCGAGCAGGGCGGCGCGGGCATGCGGCGGATAGGGCCTGCGCTCGCCGACGCCCCAGACCGGCCCGGGCCAGGCCGGGTCCGAGCGGAACCGGGCCACGACGTGGATGTGGAGCTGCGCCACCACGTTGCCGAGGCTTGCGACGTTGACCTTGTCCGGCTGGGCGAGCGCCTGCATGACCCTGACCGCGATACGCGTCTCCTCGAAGGCGAGGCTCGCATCCTCCGGCGTGAGGTCGGTAATTTCGCTCAAGCCCGGCCGCCGCGGCACCAGGATCAGCCAAGGAAAGCGTGCATCGTCCATCAGCAGGACGGAGCAGAGGGCGAGATCGCCCACGGGGTGGGTATCGGCGGCGAGCCGCGGATCGAGGGGAAAGGCGTCGGTCATGCCGGGAATCTAGCGCGCCGGCCTGAAAAGTGGCGCCTGGTTTTCGGGCCGGCCGGGGCGACGCGTCGGACCCGTGCCGTCCCCGACCGTGGCGGCCGGTCTCCGCAGGAGGCCTGGGCACCCGAAGGTCGGTCACGCCATCTCAAATCCCGGTTAACCATATTCTGGCACGCAGGGGGGCAGCGATCGGGAGTCGGCGGGCGGCGGGCCATGCCGGGATCGCCGTGGATGACGCGATGACGGGCGGCGCGCAAGGAAGCGGGGAGCGAAGCCGGGACACGGTGGTCGCCATCGTGGCGGCGCGAACCCCGGCTCCCCTCGTCCTCGCTTTGCGCGGGCAGCCCTGCAGCGCCTGCATCCTCGCGGTGTCGAGCCGTGTGATCGACGACCTGATCGCCGAGGACCCTAAGGTGATCGTGCTGGAGGCCGAGCCCGAACGCTTCGACGCTCCGGCCCTGATCCGCGCCCTGCGGGAGTGCGAGAGCCTCGTCCGGACGCCGATCCTGCTGGTGGCCGGCGGCGATGCCCGGAGCCTGCGCCGGATCGGCCGCGAGGCCGGCGCCACCGACGTGCTGTCCAAGCCCTTCGACGCCCTCGAATTGCAGGACCGGGTCGGTGTTCTGATCGAACTCGCCCTGGCGCGCCGGGAGAGCGACGACCGGGCGCGTGCCATGCGGCGCGATGCGGCGCGGGCGGTGGCCGAGGCCACGGCGCGCGAGCGCGAGTTGATCCGTCGCCTGATGCTGGCAGCCGAGTTTCGCGACGACAACGCCGGTGACCATCTCACCCACGTGGCCGGCTGCGTCATCGCCGTGGCCGAGGGGCTCGGTCTGTCGTCGGCGGAGGCCGACGACGTGGCTTTGGCCTCGACCATGCACGACATCGGCAAGATCGCGGTCCCCGACCACATCCTGATGAAGGCCGGCCCCCTCACCCCCGACGAGTGGGAGGAGATGCGCCAGCATGCGCTGCGCGGCTACCACATGCTGCACGACAGCCCCTCGCGCCTGCTCCAGATCGCCGCCGAGATCGCGCTGACCCACCATGAGCGCTGGGATGGCACCGGCTATCCCCGCGGCCTCAAGGGCGAGGAGATTCCCCGCTCCGGCCGGATCGTCGCGGTGGCCGACGTGTTCGACGCGCTGATCTCCGCGCGCAGCTACAAGCCCGCCTGGTCCCTTGAGCGGGCGCGTGCGCATGTCGAGGCGGAGGCGGGCCGGCATTTCGACCCGGCCTGCGTCGCCGCCTTCCTCTCGCGCTGGGACGATATCGTCGCCCTGGTGGAGGAGCGCGGCGCAAGGCCGTCCGTTCGACGGAGCGATGCCGGGCCCTGACGACCCTTCAGCCCCGGACGGCGCGCCACGTCCGCCACGTCGAGAGATCCAGCCCCGACATCGCTTGGAACGCGACGAGATCGTCCCTGTAGAGTTCGGACAGATACCGGATGTCGTCCTCGTCCGGTCCCTCGTCCTCACGATCACCGCCGAGGTTCTCGGTGAGCCGCTCCGTGGTGAAACGATCCGGATCGATGTCGAGGAACCCGGCGACGCGTGCCAGCAGGGCACTGGGGTCGTTGCGGATGTCGTCGAAGTTCAGAAGCAGGAACTGCTCCGCCGGGAAGAAACGCCGGAAGTGACGCACCTGCTCGGCGTAGAGGCCGCGCTCCACATAGGCCCACCACCGGTTGAGGCCGGGAACCTCGACATGCTCGGCCATCCGGCGCCGGCCGTCGCGTATGGCCACTCCGAACGGCAGCGTCTCCACGGCTTGCCCCCCGACCGTGACGCCCGCTTCCGAAAAGCGCCGGACCATGCGCCAGTTGGAATAGGCGCGGTCGATCGGATCGCGAAACAGCAGGATGATCTTGAGATGGGGATTGTAGGCGCGAAGCCGCTCATGCGCTGGTAGCCAGTAGAGCGTGACCGGCGTGGCTTCTCCCGAGATCGTTCCGCCGGGTGGAACGAGGGAATGAAGGCGCGCATAGTCGGGCCGCGACCAGTCGGTGGTTTCCGTATCGAAAAAGTGCGTTTCCTTCGGATTCGCCATGCTGACGCTGGGATGCCCATCGAGGTAGGCATACAGAGTCGTGGTCCCGCATTTCTGCGCGCCCGCAACGACGAAATCGAGTAACCCGCTCTCGGCCGGGTGAACCGTCGCTGTCGTCATGCTCGGCCTCCGTTCGGCACTGCGTCGCCGTGATATCGATCCCGCTGCTCGTCCCGGCGCATCCGGCGGGCGGCGCAGGGGCCGGGATTGCAGCCGATGCGGCCTTCGATACAATTGTGTTCGCACCCAAAGGGTACCGTCCTCCGCTCGGCGGGCCGGCTCTGCAACCGGTCGCGGCCCGCTCAAGGATCCCGCAGGCGCAACCTGGACATGGTTGGGGCGCGTGAGAGGATTTCGGTTTTTCGAATGATCTTATTCAATCGCGAACTGCTCTTCGTTCACAATCCGAAGACGGCTGGAACCTCGATCCTTCGATACCTGAGGTCGGTGTTGCCGGAGGTGCAAACGGCCTACATAAAGACATTGGGCAGCAATCACCCCACCTTGTCGCTCTCCGTCGGCTATGCCTGCGGCGTTCTTGCGCAGCCGCCTTCCGCATTCAAGCGCGTGCTGGTCATGACGCGCAACCCGTTTGACCGGGAAGTTTCCGTCTACGAGCATTACAGGCAAAATCTCCAGTACGACACGATCGCAGAAGATCTGAACAGTCCGGTGCTTCTCGAAGCTGTCCGCCAGGCTGCTAGAATGCCCTTTGATGCCTATCTACATTGGGTTTGGGAGACGCACGGCACCTGCGACTTGTGGAACACCGAGAGTTACCATCGGACCGAGGAAACGTTCAGCCTGCCGCAGCTCGCCATCGTCAAGGTGGAGGAAATCGAAACCGGATTGGCTGCCGCTCTGCAGGGCGTGACCCTGCAGGACGGGGAGGCGTTGCCGCACATCAACACCACGGCACGTCGCGCCGCCGCCGCCTACTACGACGAGGCGACCCTCGACATCGTCCGCAAATCTTACGCCTGGATGTTCCGCCAGGGGCTCTACGACGAGGGCGACGTGCCCGCCGTCCGATTGGCCGCAACCCCTTCGCCGCCGGACGACGGCGGGATCGAGGCGGAGCAACCGCACGGCCCGTGAATGGGAAAGCGCCCGCCCCGGCCCCCGCGCAACGCCCCCGCGCGGCCGGCGTAGTGGTCGGCGCGTCTAAATAGGGTTAGAAGCGGCGTCCGATTCCGATCCGGCCGATGATTGCCGGTCCGAATTCGCCGACCCTTAAGGCGCATCTCCCTTGCCATTTCCGACTCTGCCCTCCCCCCTGGCGCGGGCGCTCACCGAGCGCAACTATGCCGAGCCGACACCCGTCCAGCAGGCGGTGCTCGATGCCGTCCCCGAGCGCGACCTGCTCGTTTCGGCTCAGACCGGATCGGGCAAGACCGTTGCCTTCGGTCTCGCCATCTCCGGTACGCTGCTCGGCGAGGACGAGGCGCTGCCGCCGCCCGGCGCGCCGCTGGCGCTCGTCATCGCTCCGACCCGTGAGCTGGCACTTCAGGTGCAGCGGGAGCTGACTTGGCTCTACGCGCAGACCGGCGCGCGCATCGTCCCTTGCGTCGGCGGCATGGATCCGCGCCGCGAGGCCCGCGCGCTGGAGGCCGGCGTCCACATCGTCGTCGGCACGCCGGGGCGCCTGCGCGACCACATGGAGCGCGGCCGGCTCGTCACCGAAGGTCTTCGCGCCGTCATCCTCGACGAGGCCGACGAAATGCTCGACATGGGCTTTCGCGAGGATCTCGAATTCATCCTGGCATCGACCCCGAAGGACCGGCGCACCCTGCTGTTCTCGGCGACACTGCCGAAAGCCATCGTCGCGCTCGCCGAGAGCTATCAGCGCGACGCCCTGCGCCTCGCGGTCGCCGGCGAGACCCGCGGCCATGCCGACATCGTCTACCGCGCGGTGCGCGTGATGCCGCGGGAGGTCGAGCACGCCGTCGTCAACATTCTGCGCTACGTCGATGCGCCGGTCGCGATCGTGTTCTGCAACACCCGTGACGGCGTGCGCCATCTCCAGGCCTCGCTGACCGAACGCGGCTTCTCAGCCGTGGCGCTCTCGGGCGAGCTCGGCCAGGGCGAGCGCAACGCCGCGCTCCAGGCCCTGCGCGACGGCCGTGCCCGCGTCTGCGTCGCCACCGACGTCGCCGCCCGCGGCATCGATCTGCCAGGGCTCGACCTCGTCATCCACGCCGATCTGCCGCACGATGCGGAGGTGATGCAGCACCGCTCCGGCCGCACCGGCCGCGCCGGCCGGAAAGGCACCAGCGTCGTGCTGGTGCCGCCGGCCCGGCGGCGGCGGGCCGAGCAGATGTTCGCCATCGCCAAGGTCAGCCCCGATTGGAGCGGCCCGCCGAACGCGGACGAGATCCGCATCCTCGACCGCGAGCGGATGATGTCCGATCCGCTGCTCGCCGAGCCCGAGACGGAGGAGGACCGCGAGTGGGAGCGGGAATGGGCCGAGGCGCTGATGGAGCGCTGCCCGCCCGAGCGTCTCGCTGCGGCCTTCGCCCGGCTCTACCGCTCGCGCATCCCCGTGCCGGAGGAGGTGAGCGATCCGGCCTACGAGACGAGCCGGCGTCCGGAGTCCCGCAGCGGTGTGCCGGTCGGCGCTTCGCGGGTCGGTGACGACGAGCCGGCAGCGTGGTTCCGGCTCAATCTCGGTCGCCGCGACCGGGCCGAGCCGCGCCGCCTTTTGCCGATGCTGACCCGCCGCGGGCAGATCGGGCGGGGCGATATCGGCTCGATCCGGATCTTCGACAACGAGACGACCTTCGAGGTCCGCGCCAGCGCTGCGGATGACTTCGCCGCGTCCTTCGCCCGGCGCGGGCCCGCGGATGTGCGCGTCGAGCGGATGCAGGGGGATGGACCGGCTGCCGCCAAGGCACCGAAGAGCCCCCGCGCCCAGCGCCATCGCCGCGAGGCGACCAAGTCGGGCCGGGGCGGCTGAGCCGCCGCGCGACGGTGCCGGGGCACGAAAGCCGCCCCGGCGACGATTTTGGGTGTGCACGCGTCGACGGTTGCGTTCGGCTCGTTCGAGCCGGGCCGTCGTGCCGACGAACTTACTTGTCGCCGAGCAGGCCGCTCACGGCGGCATCCCAGCCGTCTCGGATCTGACGGCCGCCGGGTATCTTGACGCCGAGCAGTTCCGGCTCTTCCGCTGCGTCCTGCGCCGGTCGCGCGGCAGGTGCTTGCGCCGAAGCGGTCTGCGTCGGCCGTGCTTCCGTGGCGCGGTCGCGGACGACCGGCGCGGGCTTCCGGCCGAGATCGGCCTTGGCGGGTTCAGCCTTGGCAATCTCGGCCTTGGCGCTGTCGGTCTTGGCTCTTGCCTCGGCCTTGGCTTCGGTTTTCGTGATCTCGGGCTTCGTCTTCGCGGGCAGCGATACGAAACGCGCCGGCTGCTCCGTCTTCGCCTGCACCATCTCGCTCCGGCTCGGAGGCAGCGGCACCGTGACTTTGGCGGGGGCGAGCGCTGCCGCCGTGCGGGCCGCGGCCGGAACCGTCGGTGCGGGCTCGATCGGCAGGTTCGCCCGGGCCGGCGGCGCGATCTCCGGCGCTGCGGATGCCGCCGGCGCAGGCGGTGGCGCGGCCGGTGCAGCGGGTTCAGTGATCGGCAGGCTGGCCCGGCGCCCTTCGGGCAAGCCGCTGGCGGCCGGCGCCAGTGCCGGAACGCCGTCCTTCAGGTCGGGCCATTGCGAGGCGACGGGTGCGATTCGCGCCGGCCGGCTTCGGGGATCGGCCAGATCGGAGAAGAACGCAAAAGCCCCCACGGCGAAGACGAGGAGGGCAGTGCCCCCGCCCGCGGCGCCGAGGATGAGAGGCAGCCGGCGCCGGGCCAGAGCCCTGCTCTCGGCCGGCCGGGTTTGGGACGGATGGATCGTCACCGACATGCGGTCGGCCTCTTGCACGTTGTAGCCCTGCAACAAGACGGCCTCGGCAATGCGGCGGCAAGATGTCCGGTGCAGCCTGTTGAGAATTCAGGCGTCGTCCATCCACACGAATCTGTCGGAAAATCCGGGGCGGATGGACCTGAACGGGACAGGCGCGCCCCGGACAAGTCTCGCCCCGATCAATTCTCGCGATCGACCTTAGCGGAGCCGGCTTAACGGAGCGTGTAACTGGGCCGATGCGGTGTGCGGCGTCTCGGCAGGCAATCATAAGAAAAACATCAGTGTGCCGCGCGACCCTGTGGCGCGGCGCCGGCATGGACTTTCAACCGGTGATCGGCCACGGTGCAGCCGTGCCGAAAGAGTAGAGATCTGAGACTTTTATCCGATGGCGGCTTGCCGAATGGTCCCGGATACGGCCTGCTCGTGTCGGCGTATGGCGGACTGATCGACCGCGAGGGCCCGTGCCGATTCCCGCCGCGACGCAAGCTTCCCCGACGCCCATGATGGCGCAATCCGTGGCCGATCCCAATCTCGACAAGGCGCAGGATCGGGCTGCCGACGCGGCCGTGCCGTTCTGGGCCGGCTGGCCGACGCGCACGCGGCTCATCCTCGTCGTGCTCGCCATCGATATCGTGGCCGCCCTCGCCTCCTGCGGCGTGATTGTGCTGACCGCGCGCAGCGCCGTGCAGGTCGAGATGGCAGCCAGCCTCGCCACCGTCGAGCCCCTGGTGGCCGACACCATCCGCTCCCTGCGCAGCCCGAGCCCCGAGAGCGTGCTCCACACCCTCGACCTGCGCTTTCAGGCCCTGCGCCACGTCCGCGTGACGATCCTCGATGCGGAAGGCAAGCGTGTCGGCTTCGGCCCCTCCGAGCAGGGGCGTGAGCAGCGCACGGCGCCGCGCTGGTTCGTCCGGCTGATCGCCCCCGAACCGCGCCAGCACGACCTGCCCATCCTCGTGAAGGGCGAGCGGATCGGCACCGCCGCGATCACGACCCAGCCTCTTGATGAGATCGAGGAGGTCTGGGGCTATGCCCGCTCGCTGGCGCTGGCCAGCCTGATCGTGAACCTCGCGGTGCTCGCCGCCCTCACCTTGGCGCTTGGGCGCATCCTGCGACCGCTCGGCCGCCTCGCGGACGGTCTGACCCGGCTGGAGCGGCACGACTATACCGCCCATCTCGATCCACCCGCCTCCCGCGAGCTGGCGGTGATCGCCGCGCGTTTCAACCGCGTGGCCGGGGCGCTCTCCGAGGCGCGGGCCGCCAACGGCCGCCTCAACCGCCAACTCCTGACGGCCCAGGACGACGAACGCGCCCGCATCGCCCTCGAACTCCACGACGAGTTCGGCCCGTGCCTGTTCGCGCTGGAGGCCAACGCGGCCTCCGTCGCGCGGCTCGCCGCCAGCCCCGGCGAGATCGACCGCGGCCGGCTCGCGGCGCGGGCCGGCGACATCGGCAGCATCGTCGGCCAGGTTCAGACCCTCAACCGCGACCTCCTCAACCGCCTGCGCCCGCATGGGCTCGGCGAGGTGCCGCTGACGGATTGCCTCAACCTGCTGCTGCGCGACTTCCGGCGCCGCCACCCCGAGACCGCCTTCGATGGCGACTTCGAGGGGCTGACCCGCGGCTACGGCGACATCGTCGATCTCACCGTGTTCCGCTGTATCCAGGAGAGCAGCACCAACGCCGTGCGCCACGGCGCCGCCCGCCACGTCCGGGCCCGTGCGACGGAGGAGACCGATGCCGCCGGCCTGACGCTCCTGCGGGTGAGCGTCGAGGATGACGGCACCGGCATCGCGCCCGGCCACCGGGTCGGCCTCGGCCTGTCGGGGATGCGCGAGCGGGTCGAGGCGCTCGGCGGTCATTTCCATCTCGACACGGCGTCTCTTGACAACGGCGCCTCCGGAACCGTTGTCCGGATCACCCTCCCGATCGATCCCGAGCGCGACGGCAGTGAGGTTCCGCCTCCGCCCGCGCCGCAACCCGAGTGATGCGTGTAAGATGAACGCGCCGGTCAGCAGCCCCGTGATGAAAGCGGCGTCGAGCAAGGGCGGACCCGTCCCGGTTCTGGTCATCGACGATCACCCGATCGTCCTGCAAGGCTGTCGCCGCGTGCTGGAGGATGCCGGGATCGAGACCGTGGTCGAGGCGACCGGCGTCGTCTCCGGCTACCGCGCCTTCCACCGCCTGCGCCCGCCGGTGGTGATCTGCGACCTGACCTTCCAGGGCAGCGGGCTCGCCGGCCTCGCCCTGATCCGGCGCATGCGCGCCGTCGAGCCCGAGACCCGGGTGCTCGTCTTCTCGATGCACAACGATCCCGTCATCGTCTCGCGGGCGCTGGAGGCCGGGGCGCTGGGTTACGTGCTCAAGGACCACGCCTCGAACGAGCTGTTCCAGGCCTTCGAGCGGGTGCGTGCGGGCGAGGTCTATCTCGACCGGCGGCTGGCCACCGAGGTGGCGATGCTGCGCGCCGACCCGCGCCGCACCCCGGAGACCCAGCTCACGCCGCGCGAGCAGCAGATCCTGGCGCGCCTCGCGCAGGGCAAGTCCTACGGCGCCATCGCCGCCGACCTCTCGGTGAGCTACAAGACCGTCACCAACGCCTGCTCGCAGATGCGCCAGAAGCTCAGGGTGCGCACGCTGGCCGAACTGATCCACGTCGCGGTGACCCAGGCCCAGCGGCAGGGTTGATCCTTTTCAGAAGACGGAGCGCCCTTCTTGGCCGACATCCCCTCTGCCGGGCGCTTCTCGCAGGAAGCCTGGGCGCGCAATCTCGCGGCCTACGAGGCGATCCGCACGATGCCGTTCAATGCGGAACTGGCGGACGGCTCCCTGAGCCCGGAACGCTTCCGCCGCTACATCGTGCAGGACGCGCATTACCTCATCGGTTTTGGCCGGGGGCTGGCGCTCGCCGCCGCCAAGGCGCCGCATCCCGACCGGATCGTGCAGTTCGCCCGCGGCGCCGAGACCGCCATCGTGGTCGAGCGGGCGCTGCATGGCGGCTTCTTCCAAGAATACGGCATCGATGCCGGGACGTTTGCCGCAACGCCCCTCTCGCCGGCCTGCGACCACTACGTCGCGTGGCTGCTCGCGACCGCCTATGCCGAACCCTACGAAGTCGTACTCGGCGCTCTTCTGCCCTGTTTCTGGATCTATGCCGAAGTCGGCCGCGACATCTTCTCCCGCGCAAAGTCCGACAATCCCTACCGGGCCTGGATCGACACCTATGCCGGTGAGGAGTTCGGCGAGGCGGTGGCCGCGATGATCGCCGCCACCGACGAGGCCGCCGCCGAGACCTCCCCGGCGCTGCGCGCCCGCATGCACACGGCCTACACCCACGCGACCCGTCTCGAATACGGGTTCTGGGACGGCGCCTATCGGGACCTGACTTGGGCGCTCTGACTGGGGCGCCTTGAGCCGGGAGCGCGACCTCGGAGCTGCGGGCGTCCCCCCCTCGCGTGACAGCTTGGCCGGGTCCTTGCACCGCAATGTCGTCCCGGGCCGTTGCGCCCGCATCGGTTTCACGATTCATCTGTGTCAGAATTCGGCCGCTCCGTCAGAGGAGTTCGGCCGATACGAGGGGGTGGGGCGGACATGGCGTCAGGCTTGGCGAGTGATCTTTTCAGGATCAAGACGCTGGAACGGCTCAATGCCGATGCTGAATCCGGCGAGGACAAGCTGGAACGCCATCTCGGCCCCTGGAGCCTGATCGGCCTCGGCATCGGCGCGGTGATCGGGGCGGGCCTGTTCTCGCTCACCGGCATCGCCGCGGCCGAGCATGCCGGCCCGGCGGTGACGGTTTCCTTCGCCATCGCGGCGATCGGCTGCGCGCTCGCCGGCATGTGCTACAGCGAGCTCGCCGGCATGATCCCGGTCGCCGGCTCGGCCTACACCTATACCTACGCCACGATGGGCGAGTTCATCGCCTGGATCATCGGCTGGGATCTCGTGCTCGAATACGCGGTCGGAGCCGCCACCGTCTCGGTGAGCTGGTCGCGCTACGTCACACGCTTCATGCGCGACACGCTCGGCATCAACCTGCCGGGCTCGCTCGTGCACTCGCCCTTCGAGACCTACCAGCTTGCCGATGGCAGCGTGGCGCACGGCCTCGTGAACCTGCCGGCGATGCTGATCGTGGTCGCGGCCTCGGCCCTGCTCATCGTCGGCATCCGGGAATCGGCCCGCGTCAACGGCGCGGTGGTGCTGCTCAAGCTCGCCGTCGTGGCCATCGTGATCGGGGTCGGCCTGTTCTACGTGAAGGCGCAGAACTACGACCCCTTCCTGCCGCCGAACACCGGCACCTTCGGCGAGTATGGCTGGAGCGGCGTGATGCGCGCGGCCGGCGTGGTGTTCTTCGCCTATGTCGGCTTCGACGCGGTCTCGACCGCGGCGCAGGAGGCCAAGAACCCCCAGCGCAACATGATGATCGGCATCCTCGGCTCGCTGGCGATCTGCACGGTGCTCTACATCGCGTTCGCGGGCGTGCTGACCGGCCTCGTCCACTACGACGCCATGCGGGGTGACGCCGCCCCGGTGAACACGGCGATCGCCGCGACGCCGTTTCCGTGGCTGAAGAGCCTCGTCACCTTCGGCGTGATCTGCGGCTTCTCGACCGTGATCCTCGTGCTGCTGCTCGGCCAGAGCCGGGTGTTCTACTCCATGTCGAAGGACCGGCTGCTGCCGGGCTTCTTCTCGGCGATCCATCCGAAGTGGAAGACGCCCTACCGCTCGAACCTGTTCTTCATGGTGTTCACCAGCGCGCTCGGCGGCTTCCTGCCGATCTCGCAGCTCGGCCATATGACCAGCATCGGCACGCTGCTCGCCTTCATCCTCGTCTGCGCCGGGGTCGTCATCCTGCGCCGCACCCAGCCCGACGCCCCGCGCGCCTACCGCACGCCGCTGGTGCCGTTCGTGCCGATCCTCGGCGCCCTGTTCTGCCTCGGCATGATGCTCTCGCTCGACGGCGACACGTGGCTGCGCCTCCTGATCTGGCTGGCGATCGGCCTCGTGATCTATTTCGCCTGGAGCCGCAAGCACAGCCGCATCGGCCGCGAGGAAGGGGCGAACGCGACGACGGCTCTGTAAGGAGGCTGAGTGCGGCCGCTCTCCCGCCCGGGAGAGGGGCCGCGCCTGTCGGTCAGCGCATGCTTCCGACAGCGTAGCGCCGTTTCGACTTCGCCTCGGGATGACGGAACGACGCTGAGATCAGGGGTGCCCGGCCGCCTCAGGCCCGGCGGGCAAGCGCCAGCACCGGCGTCTCGGCAAGGCCCACGAGCGGCCGGCCCACCTCGATCGACTGCCGTTCGCGGGCGATGAAGGCGGTGGGCATCTCGGCCTGCATTTCGGCCTCGACCGCGCGCAACTGCACGTCCGAATGGCACGGATGCAGGTGGATGATGGCGAGCGCCTTGGCGCCCGCGCCCTTGGCCAGCTCCACGCCCTTCTGCCAGGTCGAGTGGCCCCAGCCCTTGCAGCAGGGATACTCGCCTTCGGTGAACATGCCGTCGTAGACGAGGAGGTCGGCCCCCTCGACGAAGCGGCACAGGTCCGGATCAGGCCAGTTCGCGCCGTGCTCGATGTCGCTGATGACGCAGAGCCGCTTGCCGCCGTGGTCGAAGCGGTAACCGGTCGATCCCTGCGGGTGGTCGAGCAGAATCGTATCGACCCGGATGCCGTCGGCGAAGGTGAGCGACTCGCCCGCCCGGAAACCGTGATGCGCGAAGCTGCAGGGCAGCACGTCGAGCGTGACGGGGAAGAGCGGCGGCGAGAACAGCCGACCGAGGGCCTCCTCGGCACTGGCTCCATCGAGGTTGCCGCAATAGGTGTGGATCGTGCGGGTGCCGTCCAGCACCGCCGGCTTGAAGAACGGCAGACCCGCCGTGTGATCGAGATGCAGGTGGCTGAACAGCAGGTCGATATCCTGCGGCAGGCTCTCGCGGCAGTTGCGCCCGAAGGCGCCCAGGCCCGAGCCGGCATCGATCACGAACAGACGTTCCCCGCAGCGGATCTCCAGGCACGGCGTGTTGCCGCCGAATTCGGCGGTCTCCGGGCCGCTGACCGGCGTGGAGCCGCGGACGCCCCAGAAACGCAGGACGAGGGAATCGTCCTCGGCTGGATATGGCAGGGTCATGGATCGGTACCAATGCCAAGCCTCGGGCCCGGCTTTCGCTGGTGTTAGCGGTGCCGCCGCGCGCATCCGCGCATGGATCCGCGGCTGTTCTTCGGCCCCTCTTCAGGCTCCGACTGTACAGCGCTGAGATGGGGGCCCGCCATTCGGGTTTGTGTGCGTGCTCGCACACGCCGTTTTGAGAGGGTCCAAGTCAGTATCGTGTCAGCGCTGGGCCAGTTTTTCAATCAAAGGCTGTGTTTGGGTGAAATCGGGCGGCGGCAGCGCACCCTCGATCGCCGCGCGGGCGAGACTCGGCCACGTCTGCGCGTAGCGCGTGACCGGCGCCGCGATGCGTGCCGTCGCGGCGACGTAGGGCGGCACGAACCCAGCGGTCCGCACGGTGAGCGACGGGCTGTCCATGCCGATCCAGGCGGCCCATACGGCCTCGGGAACGGGCGGCGGGGGCGGCGCCCTGCGGCGGGCGGGGATCAGCACGACCTCCTGGCCGGCATAGGCCAGCGCCTCCGGCCGGCTGATGTCGCCCACCGGATGACCCTGAAGGATCCGCGCCGCCCAGAAGGCGTGCTGGCCGCCGTCGGAGTAGGTCGTGCGCACGGCCGCCGCGCCCTCCTCCACCAGGGCGGCGATGCGGTCGGTCTCGTCTTTGTGCAGGGCGGTGAACGCCGTCTCCTTGGCCGGATCGCGCGAGGGCGCAAAGGTGTAGCGGCCGGCGGTGACGCTCACGGCCGGCTCCTCGCCGGTCGCCTCGAAGCGGTCCGAGCCTTCCTTCAACTGGCGCCAGAAGGCGATGTTCGGGTCGGTCCGGTGCCGGGCCATGTTCGCGGCGGTCATCCGGAACGGGAAGGACTGGAACTGGAACGCGCCCTGCCCCCCGGCGAACGCCTCGCGGGCGATCGAGAACAGCTCGCCCGCCACCGTATCCGTCATGGCAAAGCAGCCCATCGACGAGCAGACGCCGTGCACCATCACCGCCGAGCCGGTGGAGCCGTGCGCCCGGTCGAAGGCGTTGGGGTAGCCGACGTCGAAGGAGAGGTAATAGCGCGAGTTCGGGTTCATCTGGCTTTTCGCCACCGTGTAGAACCCCTCCGGCGTCTGCCGGTCGCCGCTCTTGGTCTTCGGCCCGAGCTGCCCGGACCAGCGGCAGATCGGATAGGTCTTGATCGGCACGTAGCGCCCGGCGGCGTTGCGCTTCCAGACCTCGATCTCGGATTCCTTCTTGTAGGCGCGCAGCACGATCGGCGAGGCGGCGTTGGTGCCGCGCGCAGCCATCAGCGCCAGGGTCGCGGCCGGGATCGGCGCGTTCGCCTTGTCGGCCCGTGCGAGCGTGTTCGACGCCATGAGGATCGACAACCCGACCAGCCCCGGAATCAGGGTTCTGAGGAAGGATCTCACAGAGCCTCGAGAGCGGTTCGGGGGAAGCATGCACCGTCTCGATCGAGGCCAGGGCCGACCGGCGGTGCCTGCGGGCGACGAAAACCGGACCGTGCCCAAGCTTTGAGGCGGTTTTGCGGGAAACGGAAGCGATCATTCCAAATCCGGTTGATCCCTTCGGGATGGCGGATTTGGACATCGCTCAGGCCGTGACCGCCTCGGTTTCCCGGGACTCGCCCGTGACCACCGTGTTGCGCTCCACCCGAAGCACCGCGTCGAACGGCGCCTGTCGGTTGAGGGTGTCCTCGTCGGGCAGGCAGACGATCAGCGCGGCCCCGGCGCGCAGCGCCCGCAGGCGCTCGATGCGGGCGGTGATCTCGTCGGGCTTGCGGTCGTCGAGCGAGAGTCCGACCACGAGGATGTCCGGACGGCGCACGAGGCAGCGCACGAACTCGATCGCCACCCGCTCGCGCGGGCCGATAGCGCCCTCCCCCAGCACCGCGCGCTGGCCTTGGCCCGCCACCGCGACGCCCGCCTCGATCCGCGCCGCGAGGCCGAGCCGGTAGACGGTGGGCTCCAGCCCCTGCTCGGCGAGCACCCGGCGCACCAGAGCGCGCACCCGTCCCTCGGCGCCCGCCTCACCTTGGGTGATGCGCCCGAACAGCAGGTTCTCCTCCAGGCTCGCGGCGGCGGTGAGCCGGGAGGGATCGTAGAACTCGACCTTTTCGCGATAGCGTGGCGGCAGCATCGCCGCGAAGGAATGGCGGGCGGCGACCAGACGCTGTTCCAGCGCCTCGTCGATCAGACCGAAGCGGTGGCGCGTCTCGCTGTAACGGAGCGCCAGCCCGATCAGCCGCTCGCGGTCGCGGTGCCCGGCCGGACCGCGGCGGAAACCGCGGGCCTCGGGCTGGCGCGCGACCAGATCCTCGAAGTAACCCCGCTCGGCCGCCGGAAACAGCGAGAAGCTCTCGAACAGAGGGTGGTCGTCTGGCAAATCCGAAAAAATCTCGACGGTGGAGCGGGCGACCTGGAGCCCGACATCGACCAGGGTGCGGGTGAGATCTTCTGCTTCCAGCACGGCACGCAGGTAGGGATGCGCCGCGAGCCGCGCTTGCGTGAAGGCCGGGCTCACCGCCTCGCCGAACAGGATGTTCTCGCCGATATCGGCCTGATGGTTGTAGCGGGCCGGGTCGAACGGCTCGACGAGCCGAGCCATGCCCTCGCTCGCCAGCGCATCGCGCACCGCCCAGCGGGCGGCGACGACCGCTTCCGCCGTAGCGGGATCGTCTTCCGGGTCGACGGAGGCCTCGAGGCCCCGCTCGTAGACGAAGGCGTCGAGCCCGGTGAGCTTGAGGATGGCGATGCGCTCGGCCAGCCCCGAGGCTTCGCGGTCGCCGCTGCGGGCGCCGTAGAGCAGGTTCTGGCGCAGCGTCCCCTCGATCAGGATCGCCTCCGAGCCGGCCAGCGCGATCCGGCGGGCGCGCTCGGCGGAGTCGAAGGCGCGCAGGTCGGTACCGCCATAGGTGACCGCGCCGGCGGTGGGCTCGATCTGCCCGGCGAGCAGGGCCGCGAGCGCCCGCGATCCGCTGCCGCGGTGACCCACGATCGCCACATGCGCCGGCATCGGTAGGGCGAGATCGACGCCGGTCAGCCGCTCGCCGCTGCCGGGATCGTAGGCGCCGACGCCCTTGGCGACCAGGGCGCCCGTCTTCGGGAATGGGGCCGCGCTCCGCGAGCTCTTCCCCGGCAGGCGGGGGCTCAGGGCGTCCAGCGTCTCGGCGATGGAACGGAACAGGGGGGCGACCGCCCGGTGCTGGCTCCACAGCCGCAGGCTGATCGCCACGAGGGTTGCCGCCAGCGCAAAGGCACCGGCTGCGGCGACCAGCGCTCCGGGTAGGACGTTGTCGGCCTCGGTCGCGGCCTCGCCCTGCCACAGGGCGGTGGCGACGAGGAGCGCGGGCAGGATCACGACGAGGGCGAGTGCCGGGGCCCGCGCATAAGCGAGCCGGGCCTCCGCCCGCACCAGCGCGCTGCGCGCCGCCCGCGCCCGAAGTCCGAGGCGACGGCGTTCGAACGCCGCCGCCCCGTGGGCGCGCACCGCCGGCATCCGCCGGATCAGGTCGCGCAGGCCCGTCTCCGTCGCGGCGGTGTCGGCCTGGCGCAGGCTGTGCCGGGCGGCGGTGCGGCTGGCGAGCAGAACCCGGGCGAGCCCGACGGCGGCGAGCAACAGCGCGATCACCGGCACGAGGCGCGGGGCGGCGAGTTCCGCCATGACGAGGGCGAGCAGGATCGCCGCGAGCGTCAGGCCGGGCACGACGATGCCGACCGCCGAGAGCGGACCCATCCGCGCCAGGGCTTGGCCGACGAGGCCGGGCAGCGCCCGGAGATCCTCGCGGGCACCGGGCGGCGAGGCGAGGATCGCCTCGGTGGCCCGCGCCCGCAGCCGCGCCGTGGCCCGGGCCTGAACGGAGAAGCAGAGATACGCGACCGCGGCCCCCAGGGCGGCCAGCAGCAGGGCCGCGGCGGCGAGCGAGGTCAGCGCGATCAGCGGAAGTTCCGTGGGCGGCAGGCTCCACCCTTGGAACAGGATCGGCGCTTCGTCGCCGTGATGGCCCGGCAGCGGCAGGGCGATCCGCAGGAAGGGCAGGAAGTCCGGGCTGCTGCGGGTCAGTACCGCGATCAGGTCGCGCAGGCACAGCAGCACGAACAGCGCCAGCGGTCCGCCGAGGCCCACCGCCAGCCCGAGCGCCGCCGCGTGCCGACGCGGGGACGAGGCCCAGGCGAACAGGACGGGATCACGCTCCATCGGCATTCCGGGCGCCCGGCCAAGCCGTGGCCGACGAATTCGCGGCGGTGGGGTGCGGCATCGGAGAACGGTTTCGGCGCTGTGAGGGACGATCCGGCGGGCAGGCGCGTGAGGAGGCCGTCACGGATCGTCCTCTTCGCACGGAAACGCCGCGGCGCAAGCCCGCGCGGGCGGCGCCTCGCCTCGCATTCCCCCTATGGCATTGCTCTTTGGTGCGGGACGGCACATGGCGGGCGCTTACCGTTCGCATCTGCGTGCGGAGGGCCTGCCTTTCCGGCGTTTCCCCAGCCATCCCGTTCGGCAGCGCCTTTCCCCTACCCTCCTTTCGGGCGACACGGATGGCCGTGCGAGACATTCCATCGCCCGCCTTTCTCCGTCAGGATCGCAATCAGGATCGGAGCCGCCCGCAGCCTGCGGCCGACCGTTGAGCCGATGACCGAACGCGTGTTTCAGCCTGCGGCCGAGCCCGCTCCCCTCTACGGCGCGCCGGTGATCGGGGCCGGGGAGACGGTCGCTTCGATCGCCGCCGCGCTCGCGGGGAGCGTGCTCGCGCCCGCCGGTGGCTTTTGGCGGCTCGGCGTCGCCGCAACCCTCGTCCCGATCCTCGTCTGGGCCGGTCTGCGCTCGGCCGTGCCCGTCGAATTCGGTCCGGCCGGCGCCGCGTGGTGGATCGGGCTCGCTGCGGGCTGCCTGCTGATCTCGGGGCTGCTGCTCCTCGCGGGCGTCGCGTGGCGCTGCGGGATCGGGCGCCTGACGCAGACCGCTGCCCTGCTCTGCTCAGGTCTCGCCGCGCTCCACCCGGCGCCGGTCCATCCGGTGAGCCTCGGGGCCTTGCTCCTGGCCAGCCTCGGCCTCTGGGCGGCAGCGCTCCTTCCGGATGTAGCGGTGTTACGCGACGTCGCGGGGCCGGGTTCCCGACGCGCCCGCCTCTACCGGACGTTGTCCGCCGGCTGGTGCGGTTCGGCGCTGCAATGGCTCGCCTGGGAGCGGGCCTGCCGCGGCTTCGGCCTGCTCGGCATTCTCGCGGCGGTGGCGGTGCTGATCGATCTTGCG
Source organism: Methylorubrum extorquens (assembly GCF_024169925.1). Lineage (NCBI taxonomy): Bacteria > Pseudomonadati > Pseudomonadota > Alphaproteobacteria > Hyphomicrobiales > Methylobacteriaceae > Methylorubrum > Methylorubrum extorquens. The sequence goes on along the minus strand of NZ_JALJXF010000001.1, from coordinate 1,336,300 downwards.
CTCGCCGCCGCCCTGCGCACCGACCGGCACGACACCTTGCTCCCCGTCGCCCTTCTGGTCGAGGCGGTGCTCTCGGGTGCCGGGCTGACCGCGGCGCTCGCCACGACCCTGCGCCGAAGCCGCGGGCTCGACGGCCTCATCACCGGCCGGCATCTCGATATCCTCGGGCGGCTGCTGCTCGCCTTCGGCCTTGCCGCCCTCTATTGCCACGTCACCGAGATCGTCACCGCCCTGCTCTACGGCGACGCTGCCGAGCGGGCGCGCCTGACGCGCAGGCTCTTCGGCGACGAGGCGCCCGCTTTCTGGACACTCATGCTCGCCGGGCTTCTCCCCACGCAATTGTTCTGGATCCCCGCGATCCGCCGCAGCGCCCTCGCCCTCGGTCTGATCGGCGCCCTCGTCGCCATCGGTCTCGGAGCGGATCACGTGCTTGCCACGCGGATCGGGGCGGCGGGGGCAAGCCTCGCGGATCTCCTGACCGCGGAGGTCGCCATGCTGGGGTCCGCCGGGCTGTTCGTCCTCGGCCTGCTGCTTCTTCTCCGCCTCGTGCCGCCGGTCGGAATCGCCGAGACGCGCCAGCTCGCCCTCGCCGAGAACGCGCACGCCGCGCCGCGGGCGCCGGAGATCGCGCCGAACATCCGGCCGGGCCAGCTCCCCGGCCAGCCTCTCGCTCAATCGTTTGGCCAGCCCCCCGGCCTCATCGCGATCTTCGCCTCGGAGGCCGGGCTCGCCGAGGCGGCGCGGGGGGTCTCGGGGGCCCGCGCGCCCCGCCTCGAGGCCTTCGCTCCGGTGCCGATGCCGGAGGTTGCCGGCGCCCTGCACCGAGAGGAGCGAAGCCTGAACCGCCTCGCGCTGTTCGGTGCCTTTCTCGGATTTGCGGCCTTCGTCGCCATCCGCATCGCCGGCCTTGCCGGGGAAATGCCGGACGGGCCGGCGAGCGTGGCGGCGCTCCTCGCCCGGCCGCTTTCGTGGCCCGATGTCTGGCCCCCTCCCTGGCCGGCCTCCTGGCCGTTATCCTGGGCGATGGCAGCGGTGCCGGCCCTCTCCGCCGCGGCGGCGGGTGGAGTGCTCGGCCTCGGCGTGGCGCTCGTCTCCGCTCTGAGAACAGGGCGGACCGGCCGCGTCCTCCCCTCCGCTCTGGCCGGACATTTCGTCCTGACGATCGAGCCCTCCGGCACGCCGTTCATTCCGGCGGCCCTCGCCCGGCGCCTGAACGCCCTGCCGGCGGATGCGGGACGCCCCCTCGCCCTCTACGGCCCCGCCGCCGGGGAGCCGCAGCGGTGAGCGCGGAGGAGAAGGGCGGTGCCGCCCGCAAGGCGACGGGGGCGAAATCCGCGGGTGCGTATTTCCGCGATCCGGCCCGCCGCCCGGCGGCGGCCTTCGCCGTGGGAATGGCCTGCCTGCTGCTGGCGCTCCACCATGCCGGGCTGCCCCGGCTCGCGCCCGCCTATCTCGCCGCCTGGACCTGCCTTCTCGCCCTGCCGGCGGGCGCGCTGCCCGTCGTCATCATGATCGAGCGGGCCGATGCGTGGCGCCCGCAGCCCGAGACCGCGTTGCTCGAGACCCTGCGCGGTCTGCTGGTTCTGATGCCGGTGGCCGCGATCCTCGCGCTGCCGATCCCGGTGGCCGCGTTCCTGCTCTACCCGGCGCCGGAAAGCGCCGGGCCGGATGGTCCGCTCGCCCTCCTCGGAGCCGCGCCGCCGCTGCTCGCCGCCCGCCTCGCCCTCTATTTCGCGCTCTGGACCGGGCTCGCCCTGCTCTTCGCCCGCCGCGGCGGCGAGCCCTGGGCCAAGGCCGGGCGGATCGACGACGGGCGCGCCGTGCTCGGCCTCGGCCTCCACACCGTGGTCGGCACGCTGGCGGCCGGCGACCTCGTCATGTCGGTCGGAACCGATCCCGGCCCCCGCTTCCATGCCAGCGCCTTCGGATTGCTGGTGCTGGCGGCGTGGTCGAGTCTGGCGCTCGCCGCCGCAATCCTCGTTGCGCCGCCCGACGCCGGCCCCGCCCGGCGCCGCCACGATCGGCTCACGCCGCTCGCTGTGCTGCTCCTCGTTTGGGCCGGCCTGCATGTCGTGCAGTTCCTGATGCTCGGCGCCGCCGCCGATCCGGGGGCCGCCGCGTGGTATCGGCTGCGCGCAGGCTTTTCCGGCCGCGCCCTGGCACTATCCGCCGCCATCGTGGTGGGTCTTGCCGCCATCCTGACCCTGCGTCCCGGCGAGAACCGCACGCGGCTGGTGGCGGCGCTCGCGGTCGCGGTCCATCTCGCCGAGCTGTTCTGGTTCGTCACGCCCGCCTTCCGCGGCTACTTTCGCGTCGGCCTCACCGACCTGTTGGCGCTCGCCGGGATGATCGGGCTCGCCCTGGGACTGGCGCCTGCGGTCCGGCGCCTGATTCCGGGGCTCGCCGTCACTCCTGTCTGGCCGGGCCGCGAGGGCGCGCGGGGGAGACCGGGCGCGGCGGCGGGGGACATGCGCCCCAAATCGGTTGTTCCGCCCCCCGAAGCTTCCTAGAGCCGTATCCAAGCTGATCGCACCGGGCCGGCGTCGCTCGATCCTTGTTTTGATGCGCATTCTTCCGACGAACCGGTTTCCACTTCGCCGGTATGCGCTCTAGTTTCCCCTCCCCGCCCCTCTTCGATCCCACCGCGCGCGACGCAGAAGACCCCGGCTACCATGTGCGAACTGCTCGGAATGAGCGCGAATGTGCCGACCGATATCCGCTTCTCCTTCGCCGCCCTGGCCCGGCGCGGCGGCGAGACCGGCCCGCATGCCGACGGCTGGGGTATCACCTTCTACGAGGGGCGCGGTTGCCGCTCCTTCCACGACCCCGAGCCCAGTGCACGCTCCGAACTCGCCAAGCTCCTGCGCCGCTATCCGATCAAGAGCCGCATCGTCGTGGCCCATGTCCGCAAGGCCAATCGCGGGCGCGTCAGCCTCGAGAACACCCATCCCTTCTCCCGCGAGCTGTGGGGCCGGCGCTGGACCTTCGCCCATAACGGCCAGCTCAAGGGCGTGAAGCGGCTGCCGCTCGGCCGGTTCGAGCCGATCGGCACCACCGACAGCGAACACGCTTTCTGCTGGATGCTGTCGCAACTCCAGGAGCGCTTCCCCAAGCCGCCCCGCGCCGCGACCCTGGAGGCGGCCATTGCGGGTTACGCCCGCATCCTTTCGGAGCGCGGTGTTTTCAACATGCTGCTCACCGACAGTCGCGTGCTCTATGCCCATTGCGGCAAGCGGCTCTGCTACCTCACCCGCCGGGCGCCGTTCGGCACGGCGACGCTGATCGACGAGGATTGGCGGGTCGATTTCGCTCAGGAGACCACCGAGACAGATATCGTCACCATGATCGCCACGCGGGCGCTGACCCGCGACGAGACCTGGACTGAACTGGAGCGCGGCGACACCCTCGTTCTCACCGACGGGGTGGTGCGGGTGCTGAAGGGCGCGACGCGGCAGCGTCCGATGCCGGATATCCACGGCGCGGCCTGAGGGCGGTCGATCGGAAAAAGCGGATGGACCTGCCGATTTGCCGCATTCACGCGGCAGGATCGGCGAATCATCTCACTCTTTGGGGCGACAGCCTACCGTCCCGTGTGCAAGCGTGGCAGTATTTCGCGTGGCGCGGGTGTGCTGGATCGGAGCGATGCGCTACAGCTATGTTAAGGGCCGTGCCGGGGCCTGCCCCGCGTGCTGCACTGCACCGTCTTTGCCGAAAAGTCCCGATCGCGAAGTGCCCGATGCGTAACGATACCGAAGCGACCCTGGATCGTCCCGCGATGACAGACGGCCGTCCCAAACTTTCCGACTCGATCCGCAGCCATCTCGGCGATCATCTGCGCAGCGTGTACGACACGCTCGGCGCCGGCGAGGACACGCCGTCACGCTTCTCCGAGCTGATCGGCAAGCTCGAAGCGGCCCTCAAGGCCCAGGGCGAGCGGATCGATCCCGAATTCCGCAACGGCCTGCTCTCCGCAGTGCCGTCCCTGCGCGCCTTCGCCCTGTCGCTGACCTCGAACCCGGCGCGCTCCGACGACCTCGTGCAGGACACCCTGCTCAAGGGCTGGCAGCACCGCGCCCGCTTCCAGCCGGGCACGAACCTCAACGCATGGCTCTTCACGATCCTGCGCAACATCTTCTACTCGGATCACCGCAAGCGCGTGCGCGAGGTCGAGGATCAGGACGGCTCCTACGCCGCACGCCTCGCCACCGCGCCGCATCAGGGCGACCGGCTCGACGTCGAGGATCTGCAGACGGCGCTCGCCAAGCTGCCGCCGGACCAGCGCGAGGCCCTCGTGCTGGTGGGTGCCGAGGGTGTCTCCTACGAGGAGGCGGCGACCATCATGGGCTGCAAGGTCGGCACGGTGAAGAGCCGCGTCAGCCGCGCCCGCGGCCGCCTCGCCGAACTCCTCGGGTATGACGAGGAGGACCTCTCCTCCGACCGTCTCATCCAGTCGGCGATGCCCGACGCCTGATTATTTGCTCGACGGGCGCCGGTGCCGTTGTTGCGTCACCCTGATGTCCGTCCGAGTGAAAGCCGATCCGTGGTCTTCGCCGGCTGATCGAGTCCTGATGCTGTCCGGAAGCCAAACCCAGGACAGCGGGGTGTCTCAAGTCTTGCCGCATCGGTTGTCGAAAGCCATCGTCCATCGCGCGTGACGATGCCCTGAAGGACGTTCTGGAGATCCGCCTGATTGGCATCCGATTGGATCACCGCGGGATGGATGCCGTGGGGCGAAACCAGAAGCCATCAATCGAAAATCGTATGACGCGGAGGTCCGGGAGCCGGCATGGCCGGGCCGGTTGCGTCGGATCGTACGCGACGATCTGAGCGACCTTGGGAGGTTTCGAATTCGGCATCCGTACCGGGTGCTCCGGCGCGGAAATTCGACGTCCCTCCCCCGCCCGCTTAGCAGAATGCGGGTGCCGCGCGGTCCTGTCGTGTCGGTGCCCCGTTTTGCGAAAAAGCGTGTTCCGCAATCGGCGCGCCGCGTCTTACGCGTGAGGTCTGCGGCGAGCAGAAGACGGCAGGCCACGGGGAAGCCGAGCGTGTCAACAGCGAGACGCTGCCGCTGCGAGCCTTCCATGTGATCCATCGAGAGCCGTAGGCAGGCCGGGCGGCCTTTCGATCGGCCGGGACCGTCGCTGCGCGGACCAACGTCAACGCACCAGAGGCCGGCCGGCGGAGTCCGATGACTCCGCCGGCGCGGCATCGATCCTCAGGCGGCCTTGCGGCGCCCGCCGGTCTTGCGGCCTTCCGCGGCGGTCTTGCGGCGCGGCTCGGGAGCTGCTTCCGCCACCACCTCATCGACCGGCTCCGCGGTCTTCGCCGAGGATTTGCGGCGCTGCTGGCCGAGGCCGAGATCCTTGGCGAGGGCAGAGCGCGCGGCCGAATAGTTGGAGGAGACCGTCGGATAATCGGCCGGCAGGCCGTAGCGGCGGCGGTAGCCCTCGATGTCGAGACCGTGCGTGGTCAGGTGCCGCTTGAGCGTCTTGTAGGGCTTGCCGTCGATGAAGGAGATCAGGGCATCCGGCGTGATCGACTTCTTGATCTGTGCCGGTGTCGCCCGCTCGACTTCTTCTTCCTTGGGCGCCTGCGGGGCCGACAGGGCGACGAGGGCGGCATGAACCTGAACAATCAAACCCGCGAGTTCGGGCGATGGCAGAGAGTTGTTGGAGACATAAGCCGAGACGAGATCGGCAGCGAGCTCGATACGGTCGTGTTGCGAGACCTGACTGTTATCCGACATTGTAAATGATCCTATTTTCCCCTCGTTCTTGTGAGCTAAAAGGATCTAGAAAAGATTCAAGTCCGTTTTGCACCATTTGCCCGGAAAACGACTGCAAAATCGGGAAAAACCACGATTTGGCTGCTATTGCGAACGATCAGTCCGGATCAGACAGCAGGTTGGGATCTCTCCAGGTGGTGCACGCAAGCTGAGGTTCGATCAAAGGTACGATGAGGGGCGCTTGATTCGTCCGTTCAACAAAGTGTGAGAGGTCAGTCCGAGCTGACCAGCGATCTCGGCAGGTCGAGCCCGCCGGCTTTCATGATCACGGCAGATCCGCGACCGTTCGGCCCCGCCGTGACGGCCGAACTCTATGGGTCGGAGCCTGCAGTTACAGCCCCGGTAGCATCGCCTCATCGTCTCCGCGCTTGGCGGCGGAGCGGCGTTGCCCGCTCTGCTGAGGCAGAGTGCAGCGATAGACCACCGCGTCGGGCGGGCCGAGGGCGGCGTTGAGCGGAACCGTGACGGTGTCGCCCGAGAAGCGCCAGTGTCGGGTGCCGCGATCCCAGTACAGCCACACGGTGCTATCATGGCCCTTCACGTCGAACACGGCGGCCTTCTTCGACATCGCCCGAAGAGTCCGTGGCTCGTAGAGGCCCTTGCGGCGATAGGCGGCGCGGGACTCGGCGTCCTGACGATCGACGAAAGTGTTCTGGACGATTTGCAGGGTCGCTCCGGGTTTGCGGAGGAATTTCTTGAAATCGCTCAGGGATCGCAAGACCACGGGCATGGGGTCCTTCCCATCGTCAAGTCACGAACGCGTCGTGCATTGTGCGATGCATCTTACGTCCGTTGAGATGACGGCTGTTCCTTCCGCACAAAGGCGATCCCGGGTGATATCCACCGGAAAGCGCCGCTGTCCACAGGAGCGGCGACCGATCCGGCTGTTCCAGGGGCCGCGGCATCGCCCGGCCCCGGTGTCCGGCATCGGCTTGACCCGCAGGCCGGGCTCGGGCGTTTAGGCCTCATGCTGCTCCAATTCTTTACGGGCCTGCGCGAGGCCCGCGTACCGGTGTCCCTGCGCGAATACCTCACCCTGCTCCAGGCGATGGAGCGCGACCTCGCGGACAAGCGCGTAGAGGAGTTCTACTTCCTCGCCCGCACCGTGCTGGTGAAGGACGAGTCCAACCTCGACCGGTTCGACCGGGTGTTCGCCTCGGTCTTCAAAGGGCTGGAAACGCTGGGCGAGGCGGTCGAACCCGCCGCCATCCCCGAGGAATGGCTGCGCAAGCTCGCCGAGAAGTATCTCTCCGAGGATGAGAAGGCCGAGTTGAAGGCGCTGGGCTGGGACAAGCTGTTCGAGACGTTGAAACAGCGCCTCGCCGAACAGAAGGAGCGCCATCAGGGCGGGTCGAAATGGATCGGAACCGGAGGCACCTCACCCTTCGGCGCCTACGGCTACAATCCGGAGGGAATCCGTATCGGCCAGGACGGCAACCGCAACTTCCGTGCGGTCAAGGTCTGGGACCGGCGCGAGTTCAAGGATCTCGACGATTCACGCGAACTCGGCACCCGCTCCATGCGGGTGGCGCTCCGCCGCCTGCGCCGCTTCGCCCGCACGGGGGCGGCCGACGAACTCGACCTCGACGGCACCATCCGCGAGAGCGCCCGCAAGGGCTTCATCGACGTGCGGCTGCGCCCGGAGCGGCGCAACGCAGTGAAGGTGTTGCTCTTCCTCGATGTCGGCGGATCGATGGACTGGCATGTCGAGTTGGCCGAGGAGCTGTTCTCGGCCGCGCGCTCCGAGTTCAAGCACTTCGCGCATTTCTACTTCCACAACTGTCCCTACGAGGCGGTGTGGACCGAGAACCACCGCCGCCACGACGAGCGTATCCCGCTCCTCGACGTGATCCGTACCTATCCCTCCGACTACCGCGTGGTGTTCGTGGGCGACGCCTCCATGAGCCCCTACGAGATCGCCCATCCCGGCGGTTCGGTGGAGCATTGGAACGAGGAGGCGGGCGATGTCTGGCTCGGCCGTGTGCTCGCTCACTTCCCGAAGGCGGTCTGGCTCAACCCCATTCCGGCCGAGCACTGGGCCCACACCCACTCCATCGGCATGGTCCGCCGGATCTTTTCGCAGCGGATGTTCCCGCTGACGCTTGAAGGGCTGGACGGAGCGATGCGGGCGCTGCTGCGGTAGAGCACTTTCCGATGAAGTGTTCGCCGGTTCGTCTAAGAAAGCGCGACAGAACAAGACGATAGAGCACCATCCCGAAAGGTGGCTACCGGCTTTCGGAAAAGACGATGCCAAAACAAGAACCTAAAGCATCGTCCTGGATCCGATATCCAGGACGATGCTCTAGAGGCGTGATCCGACCCAATGTGGTTGGGCATGGCTCGAGAGGGCGTTTCAGCCGTGCCGCCGGCCGCCGTGCAAGGCGGCCCCCACGGCGGTCAGGGCCGCGACGAGGACGGCCAGTGGCGGGAGACCGTAGAGGCCGCCGATCAGGACATGCTCCGGTTCGAACCGTGCGTCGGTGTGGTCGCCGCCGCAGGGCGAGAGGCCGAGCAGGAGTGTATTCTGCACCAGGGTGGCGTTCATCAGCATGGCGAGCACCGCAAGGCCGGCCAGGACGAGGCTTGATAGGCCGATCACGGCAAGGCCGCCCGTTCCACGGCTGGCCCGCCCGCGCTGCGCCGCTTGCCATGTGAGCGCGAACGAGCCCGCCACGAAGGGCAGACTGAGGAACGCGCCGGTCAGGAACGGATCGGTGTCGTTCTGCGTGCAGGTCCCGGTATAGCCCAGCCCCTGCAGGAGCGGCACGGGCAGGAACAGCAGGAGAACGAGAACGGCTGCCAAGACAGCGAGGGGCGTGCCTCAGCCCTGGCGGGCCGGGGTCGTCACGACAAGGCCGTCGAGTTCGGGCGTCACGCGGATCTGGCAGCACAGGCGCGAGGTCGCGCGCACGTCGGAGGCGAAGTCGAGCATGTCCTGCTCCATCGGCTCCGCCGGCCCGACCTTTTCGGCCCAGGCCTCGTCGACGTAGACGTGGCAGGTCGCGCAGGCGCAGGCCCCGCCGCACTCGGCATCGATGCCCGGAACGTTGTTGCGGATCGCCGTCTCCATGACGGTCGAGCCGACCTGACCGTCGATCGTGCGGGCCGTGCCGGCGTGATCGACGTAGGTGATCTTGGGCATACCTTGCTCCGGGACGTGTCGGCGTCCGCCTTCGATCCTTCAGGGGGCGGCGTGGCGCCTGCTTGCGGGTGGCGGAGTGAGAAAGCAAGCGGGAAGCCGGCGCTTTTCCGTCGCGCTGCCGCTGCAGATGCCCCCCGTCCGTTGGCCGGGCGGCGGAGCCGGCGCGGCGGCGGTCTTTCCGCCGCAGGCATCGAGGGCCGAAACGCAGCCCCTCACATCGCCCGGTCGAGGGCGGCGAGCGCGTCCAGCGTCTCGGCGACGGCGCTCCGGAGCGCCTGGAGGTCGGCCGCGTCTCCAGCGCGCGTGGTCGCCTCGCGCAACCCGGTCTCGACGGCGCCGCTCGTCTCGGCCACCCGCATCGCTCCGACCCCGAGAGCCGCACCCTTGAGGGTGTGGGCGAGGTCGGCCCGCTCCTCGGCCGGACGGCTCGCCGCCGCCAGCGCCGGCAGGAGCCGGCGGCACTGATCCTCGAACAGGCTCAACACCTCGCGCGCGAGGTCGGCATCGCCGAAGGTCTGCGCATCGAGGTGGGCACGGTCGAGCAGGGGCGCACGCTGTATCTCGAGGTCCACGTTCGTCCTCATCGTCTACTTTGACATCTGTGCTCGGGATGAAACGGCCGCTCCACCCGCCCGGCTCCCGCGAAAGAGGCGCAGCGCGGCGACCTGCCTGTGGGCCGCGCCGGCTATCCACAGCCCAGGCCGGTTTGGGCCGTACCCGTTTAAGGCTGCAAGCGTCAGAACTTGGGGCGAATGCCGGATCGCGGGACCCGGCTTGGTAACCATTCCGTTAAGGTTTCTTGGGTGCGCCGGGCCGATTGGGTATCGGGGGCATCATCCGAGGGACTAAGATCCCGTGAGACGTCGGGTAAATCCGTCTCCATTGCGGAGGGCGCGAGCTCTGCACTGGATGGCGATGCGTACGAGGGTTGCATGGCCACCGAGAAGAAGCTGAAGGATCCGGCGGAGGCCGCACTCTCCGCGATCGAGCAGGCTTTGAATCTGGACATTCCGGCGCCGGGCGACACTGCCCGGGTCGAGCCGCGGCTGCCCGATGTCGGCGACGGCGATCCGCTGGCCGATCCGTTCTCCGAGGCCGGGGGACGCCGCACCCCGACCCTCGACATCGATCCCGCCGCGTCCGATCTGCCGCTGCCCGAGCGCGGGCGCTCGCGCCGCGAGGGCGGGCTCCTGCCGCCCGACCGCTCGCTGGTGGCCAACGACGACCGCCAGAACATCGGCATCCTGCAGCAGACGCTCCGGGTGCGGCCCTCGCGCAAGCCGTACCTCGTCGCGGCGATCGCCTCGTTCTTCTGGCTCAACGGCCTCGTGGCGCTGGCCTGGAACCAGTCCGGCGGCGACCTGAAGACGTTCGTGACCGGGCTCACCGCGCTTCAGGCGGCGGTGGTGGCCACCGCCATCGCCGGGCCGATCGTGCTGTTCCTCATCACGGCGATGCTGGCCGTGCGCGCCCACGAGATGCGCCTCGTCGCCCGCGCCGTCGGCGAGGTGGCGATCCGGTTGGCCGAGCCCGAGAGCTTCTCGACCGACGCGGTGCTGACCATGTCGCAGACCGTGCGCCGCGAGGTCGCCGCCGTCGGCGACGGCGTGGAGCGGGCGCTGGCCCGCGCGGGCGAACTCGAAACGCTGGTGCGCGGAGAGATCTCGACCCTGGAGCGGGCCTATTCCGACAACGAGATCCGCATCCGCAGCCTGGTCGATGAGCTGATCGCCCAGCGCGAGTCCATCGTCGGCAGCGCCGACCGGGTGCGCGGAGCGATCGCCGGATCGCACGAGAACCTGTCGAGCGAGCTGGATGGCGCGGCCGAGCGCATCGTCGCCGCCATCAACGGCGCGGGCGAGCGCGTCACCGGGGCGCTCGACGCCCGCGGCGAGGCGATCACCAACGCGCTCGGCGAGGTCGGCGAACGGGTGGTCGGCAACGTCTCGACCCGCGGCGACGATCTGGTCCGCCAGCTCACCGCCACCAGCGAAGGCGTGCGCGGCGGCCTCGAAGAGATCGGCACCAGCCTCACCAGCGCGCTGCAGCAGCGCGCCGACGCGGTGACGCAGGCCTTCGAGCGCACCGGCGGGGCGCTCACCCGCACGCTCGCCGACAATGCGGGCGCCGTCGCCCAGAGCCTGTCCGAGACCGGCACCGGCCTGATCGAGGCGCTCGACCGCCAGGGCGGCGCCGTGCGCGAGACCTTCGAGCGCTCGACGAAGGGCCTGGAAGAGGCCTTCCTGTCGCGCGGGACCGAGCTGACCGAGCGCTTCGCCCAGACCGGCGGCGCCATCACCGCGCGCTTTGCCGAGACCGGCGAGGGCCTAAGCCGCACCTTCGCCGCCACCGGCGCGGCAATCTCCGAGGACATCGCCGTCCGCGGTGCCTCGCTGCGCACCGAGATCGAGGCGGCCGGCACCGGCGTCTCCGAATTGATCGAAGGACGCGGGCGCGACGCGCAGGCCGCCCTGGCGCTCGCCGCCGGCAGCGTGGCCGATGACTTTTCCACCCGCATCGACCGGGTCCGCGACGCGTTCCTGGCCTCCGCCACCCACGCGGCCGAGACCATGAACGGCCGCGGTCTCGAACTCGCCGCCCGTATCGAGACGGCGGCGTCGCGCGTCGATGATGTCATCGCCGTCCAGGGCGGGGCGCTCGCCTCGAACCTCGACACGGCGGGCGAGCGTGTCGCCGGCCTGATGACCGAGCGGGCGGCGCAGGCCGCCGCCACCGTCGAGCAGGCTCTGGCCGGGCTCGGCGCCAGCTTTGCTGCCAACGCGAACGGCAGCGCCGAGAGCCTGCGCGAGACCGTGGCCCGCCTGGGCAAGGATCTCGACGCCCGGACCGTTGCGGCCCATGACGGCATCCGCCGCAACACGGAGACCGCAACCGCGTCCGTCGGCGCCAGCGTCGAGGCGCTGGAGCGCCGCCTGCGCGAGGCCGCCGAGGCCATGAGCGGCCTGCTTGCCGAGCGCGCCGTGGAATCGACCGCGCGGATGCTGCACGTCGCCGAGGAGACCTCGGGAGCCGCCCAGGCGCAGAGTGCTGCCGTCACCACCCGCTTCGCCGAGGCCGCCGAGGCGCTGCGCCGCGCCGCCGACGAGGCCGCCGCCGCCGTCGAGAACCGTTCGAACGATGTGGTGGGCCGGTTCCAGGCCGCCGCCGAGCGTGTCGGGGGCGAACTCGGCAGCCGCAGCGAGGGCGCGTCGCAGGCGCTTCACGCCGCGATTCAGCGGATGGCCGACGAGCTGTCGGCCCGCAGCGCCGAGGCGACCGGTGCCCTGGCGCTCGCCGCCGCCCATGCCGGTGGCGAGATCGGCAACCGCACCGACCAGTCGATGCACGCGCTCCAGGATCTCCTGCGGCAGGTGGCCGACGAGATTTCCGTGCGCGGCGCGGAGGCCAGCGTCGCGCTGTCGCTGGCAGCGGCCCAGGCCGGTGGCGAGATCGGCAGTCGTGCCGACCAGTCGGCACAGGGTCTGCGCGACCTGCTGCGGCAGGTGCAGGACGAGATCGACGGCCGCACCGCCGAGGTGACGGACGCGCTGGCGCGGACCGCCGAGCGGGTCGGCGGCGAGGTCGGCACCCGCACCGAGGAATCGCTGCGCGCCTTGCGTGAGACGCTGGGCCGGATCGGCGACGAACTGTCCGCCCGCGGCGCCGAGACCACCGCGGCCCTGGCCCGCGCGGCCGAGCAGGCCGGCGGCGAGGTCAACAGCCGCACCGAGGCGTCGCTGCGCAGTCTGCGCGATGCCCTGTCTCAGATCGGCGAGGAGCTGTCCGCCCGCAGCACCGAGGCCACCGCGGCCCTGGCGCGCGCCGCCGAACAGGCCGGCGGCGAGGTCGGTGGCCGCACCGAGAGCGCTCTGGAGGCCCTGCGCGAGACGCTGCGCGGTCTCGGCGACGAGGTTGCCGCCCGCGGCGAGGCCACGGCACAGGCGCTGTCGCGCACCGCGGAGGGGGTCGGCTCCGAGCTGGAGACCCGTCTGGGAGCCCTGGAGGACAGTTTCGGTCGCCATGGCCGGGGCGCCGCCGCGCTCATCGCCAGCCAGTCCGACGAGGCTCAGGCCCGCCTCGAAGGCGCCAGCCGCGAGGTCGTGCTCGCCATTGCCGGCCACGTTTCGCAAGTCGGCGACACGCTGCACCGGAGCCACGCCGCCTTCGTCGAGACCGCCGACAACCGCACCCGCGCGGTTGAGGAGGCGCTGGGCAACCGGCTCGCTGCTCTGCAAGAGACCATCGCCCGCGGCGACATCCTCGCCGACCGGATCGCCGGCAACGCGCAGGCGCTCGGCGACACCCTGGATTCGCGCCTCAGCGAGATCGACCGGATCATCGCCGTGCAGGGCAATGCGCTCGCCGACTCCCTGGCCGAGCGTGCCCGCCTTGCCGGCGAGACCGTCGAGGCGCGCATCGGCGAGATGGAATCCCTCTCCGCCCGCCGCGCCGCCGAGATCGGCGAGAGCTTCGCCACGCTCGTCGGTCATGTCGACACCCGTCTGGGCGCCCGCGCCAACGCCCTCAACGAGGCGCTGGTGACCCGTGCTTCCGAGATCGCCCGCACGCTGGATGAGGGCAACCGCATCCTCACCGACGCCCTCGACCGGCGTATCGAAGGCTCCGCGCAGGACATCGCCAACCGTGGCCGCTCCGTGGGCGACGTTCTCGCCAACCGCGCTTCCGAGATCGCCGAGCGGCTCGAGCGCACGACCCAGGACCTCGCCCGCCGCCTCGACGAGGGTGCCGAGCGCCTCGATACCGGCGTGGTCGCGCGCCTCGACGCCCTCAGCGGCACGCTGGAGGAGCGCACCCGCCACCTCGACGAATCCTTCGGCATCCAGGCCCTCGAGGCGGTGCGCCTGATCGAGAGCCGCACCCGCACCATCGACGGCGAACTGACCGGCCGCATCCGTGACCTCGTCGCCCTGCTCGAGCGCCGCAGCGGTCTCGCCGTCGAAGCGCTGGGCGGCCATGTCGAGGCCATCGCCCGCTTGTTCGACGAGCGGGCCGAAAGCCTCAACCACCTGTTCGACGAGCGGGGCGGCGCGCTCGCCGCCGACCTCGACCAGCGCGGACGCGTGGCCGTCGAGGGCCTTGAAGGCCGCCTCGCCGACATCACCCAGGCCCTGGAACAGGGCGGCGCATCGCTTGGCGCCCTGCTCGACCGCCGCGGCACCGCCTTGCTCGCGACCCTGCGCGACCTCATGGGGCAGGTCGATGGCCTGCTCGGCGAGGGCACCGGCCGCCTCGGCCACGCCTTCGAGACTCAGGCCGGCGAGATCCGCACCTTGCTCGACAGCCGCGCGGACGATCTGCGCGGCCTGATGGAGGGCAGCGCCGGCCGCGTGCGCGGCGAGCTCGAAGCCGGCCTCGGCAGCTTCGAGACCGTGCTGGAAGAGCGCCTGCGCACGGTGCGTGATCTGCTCGACGCCCGCAGTGCCGAAATCCGCGACACCTTCGACCACCGCACCGACGACCTGCGCGGCCTGATGGAGGGCGGTGCCGGCCAGGTGCGCGGCGCGTTCGACACGAGCCTCGGTGTCCTGGAGACGGTGCTGGAGGAGCGCCTGCGCACGGTGCGCGAGCTGCTCGACAGCCGCAGCAGCGAGATCCGCGACACCCTCGACAGCCGCACCGGCGAGCTGCGCGGCCTCGTGGACGGCAGCGCCGGCCATGTCCGCGGCGAGTTCGAGACCGGGCTCGGCGCCCTGCGCGCCGCCCTGGAGGAGCCGGCCCGCACGGTGCAGGACCTGCTCGACAGCCGCGCGGGCGAGATCCGCGCCATGCTCGACGCCCGCAACGACGACCTGCGGACCACCTTCGAGGAGCGGGCCCGCACGGTTCAGGACATCCTCGATCACCGCACGGGTGAGATCCGCGGGCTGCTCGACGGCCATGCCGGCCGCCTCGACGAGGGCTTCCAGGGCCGCATCCTGCCGCTTCAGGCGGCTTTGACCGAGGGCGCGCGCCTGTTCGTCGAGACGCTGGAGAGCGGCATCGGTCGCGCTGCCGGCGAGGTGGATGCCCGCACGCGGGGGCTCGCCCACCTGTTCGACGAACGCCTCGGCGTCCTCGGCGACATCGTGGACGGGCGCGGCCAGCAGGTCGCGCAGACCGTCGAGACGCGGGCGCAGGAGCTGCGCGCCCTGTTCGACGAGATCCACGCCACCCTCGGTGCCCTGGTCGATGAGCGCTCGACGACGCTGACCGGTCGCCTCGAGACCCAGACCCAGGCGCTGGCGGCGGTGTTCGACGAGCGGATGCGGAGTCTCGACGGGCTCGTCGAGAGCCGCGGCGGCGACTTCGCGCGGCTCGTGGCGAACCAGGCGGCCACCCTTTCGCAGACCGTCGAGACTCGCAGCGAGGACTTCACCGCCCGCATCGACGCCCGCCTGCGCGCCTTCGCCACCGTGGTGGCGAACCGGGCCAACGCGCTGGCCGACGCCTTCGACGAACGCCAGGACGCGTACGGCGCACAGATCGATGGCGGCACGGCTCGCATGGTCGCGGCGCTCGATGAGCGCGCACGCCAGCATGCGGCCCAGTTCGAGACGGTCGAGGAGCGCCAGAAGGCGGTCGCGGCGCTGATCGAAGAGGGGACGGCCCGGATCGCGGCGACGCTGGACGAGCGCGCCCGGCAGCAATCCGCGTTCGCCGAGGCCTTCGACGGCCAGCGGGACGCCTATGCGAGCGTGATCGAGCAGGGCACCGCCCGCATGGTCGCCGTGCTCGAAGAGCGGGCGCGCCGCCACGCTGCGCAGGCGGAGACGGTGGAGGAGGGTCAGCGGGCCGTCGCGGCGCTGATCGAGGAGGGTACCGCCCGCATGGTTGCGGCTCTCGACGAACGGGCCCGGCGGCAGGCCGCCTTCGCCGAGACCCTCGACGGGCAGCGGGATGCCTATGCGAGCGTGATCGAGGAGGGCACCGCCCGGATGGTCGCTGCTCTCGACGAGCGTGCCCAGCGGCAGGCTGCCCTCACCGACGCTTTCGACGGGCAGCGCGAGGCGTATGCCAGCCTGATCGAGCAGGGCACCGCCCGCATGGTCTCCGCACTGGAAGAGCGGGCCCGCCGCCACGCGGTGTTGGCCGAGGCGTTCGATCGCCAAAAGGAGGCCTACGCGGCGCTCATCGACGGCGGCACCGCCCGGATGGTTGCGGCCCTGGACGAGCGGACCGAGCGGCAGGCTGCCCTGGCGGAGACCTTCGACGAGCGCCAGAACGCCTACGCGGCGCTCGTGGACGCTGGCATCGCCGGGATGGGCCGGATGCTGGAGGAGCGCGCCCGCCGTCACGCCGCCGAGGTCCAGGCCCGCGCCGACGCGCTGGCCGAGACCATGGATCAGCGCAACGGCGCCCTCGCTCGCATGATCGACGGACCGGCTGCGGCGCTCGCCGACGCGTTGGCCGAGCGCGAGCAAGCCCTCGACCGGCTCATCGCCGACAAGGGTGCCCCGCTGGTGGAGGCGCTGCGCGAGCGCACCGATGCCATCGTCGTCCGCACCGTCGAGTCGGCGAAAGCCCTGCGCGCGGCGCTGGACGAGGGCGCGGCGGCCTCCGCCGACACCGTCGCCCAGGCGCATGAGCGCGTCCGCCGCGACGTCGCCGGCTTCCTCACCCGGATCGAAAACGCCAATGACGGGCTGAAGGACCTCGTCGGCGGCGCCTCGGAGAATCTCGGCGCCATCGAGCAGGGGCTCGCAGCCCGCGTCGAGCAGATCCAGTCGGCCCTCGACCGGGTCGCCGCCGACACGGCGCAGGCCTCCGACCGGGTCTCGACCCAGGTCGTGGCGCTGCGCGAGGCCTCGCAGGGGGCGCTCGCCCAAGCCTCCGACCTCGCCGAGACGCTGGATGCCCGCGGCAAGGCGCTGGTGGAGCGCACCGGCACCCATGTCGGTGCCCTGTCCGAGGCCGCTGGCACCCTGGAAGCGGTGGAAGGTCGTCTCGCCGAGAGCCTGTCGAGCCGGCAGGCCGTGGTCGAGGCGGTGCTGTCGCGCCTCGAGGAGCGTAGCCAGGCCATCGAGGCCCAGACCGGCCGCTTCGGCAGCGTGGTCGAGGAGACGCTGCGCGCAGCCGAGGCCCGCGCCCGCGAACTCAGCGAGAGCGTCGCCCGCGCGGCCCGCGAGGCCGGGACCGCGGTGGCGGGCGATTTCGAGCGCCTGCGCAGCGGCGCGGACACGGAGAGCGCCCGCACGGCGGACGCGGTGCGCAGTGCCATCGAGGAGGCCTCTGCCAAGATGATGCAGAGCTTTGCCGCCGCCTCTGGCCAGTTTGGCGATTCGGTCACGCGGATGAACGCGATGGCCGCCGAGATCCGCCGCGAACTCGACGCCACCCGCGCCGACCTGCAGCGCGGCGTTCTCGACCTGCCCCGCGAGACGCAGGATGCGACGAGCGAGATGCGCCGCGTCGTGGCCGAGCAGATCGACGCGCTGAACGAGCTGTCCGCCCTGGTGGCCCGCTCGAACCGCTCGGTCGATGTCGCCCAGCCGGCGGCGCAGGCCCGCGGGGCCGAGCAGCGCCGCACGGCCGAGGCCGGCCGCGGCGTGTCGATCGCCTCGCCCGCTCCGGCCGCCGCACCCCCACCGGCCCGCACTGCGGCTCCGGCGGCGGGCCGGTCTCAGCCGGCGGCCTCCGCCCCCGTGCGTCCGGCGAGCCCGGCCGCGATCCCCGGTCCGGTCCAGGGACGGCCCAGCACCCGCGACAACCGCGGCTGGCTGTCCGATCTCCTGACTCGCGCCTCGCTCGACGACGACGGCGCCGAGGCGGTCCCAGCCCCGGCTCCGGCCGCCGCGCCCGAGGCGAAGGGACCGGTGGAGCGGATCTCGCTCGACGCGATCTCGACCGACATCGCCCGGATGGTGGATCATCAGGCTTCGGTGGAGTTCTGGCAGCGCTACCGCCAGGGCGACACGAACCTCTTCGACGGCCGCCTCTACACGACCCAGGGGCGCCAGACCTTCGAGCAGATCCAGCGCCGCTACCGGGCGGATGCCGAGTTCCGCCGCACGGTCGATCGCTATGTCGGCGAGTTCGAGCGGCTGCTCGGCGAGGTGACGAAGAACGACCGCGACACGAAGCGCGCGGACGCCTACCTCACCTCGGAGACGGGCAAGGTCTACACCATGCTGGCGCATGCCAGCGGCCGGTTCGACGAGGCCTGAGACTGATGGGTCGGAGAAGGCGGGTTCGGTGTCACCGAGCTCGCCTCAAACTCGATCGAGCGAAGTGACCAATGAAAAAGGCCCCCGTTGCGCTCAAGCACGGGGGCCTTTTTCGTACGATGGTGCTGCTCCGAGGGAGCGGCGGCGCCGGATCACTCCATCACGGCGGCCTTCATGATGACGACCATGGTCGCGCGGCCGGGCCCGTCGCCGAGGCAGCGGATGCTATGGGGGCGGTCGCAACGGTAGCGCAGGGTCTCGCCGGCATTGGCCCGCTGCACCTCGCCGGCCACATCCACCTCGAAGCTGCCCTCCAGCACCGAGAGCGACTCGACCGAGCCGCGCTGGTGCGCGTCGGATTCGAGAACCCCGCCGGCATCGGCGGTGAGGTCGTACCATTGCAGCCACTCGACGGTCTTGATCCAGCCGATGATGGCAAGTCGAACCCGGCCGTCGTCCGAGACCAGCCGCGGGGTGTCGGCGCGCGAGAATCGCTCGATGAAGGGTTCTTCGTCGGATGTGGCGAGCACCCGCTCGATCGACACGTCGAGCGCCTGGCTCAACCGCCAGATCGTCGCCAGCGTCGGGTTGGTTTCGTTGCGCTCGATCTGGCTGATGATCGACTTCGCCACACCCGATTGCTCGGCGAGTTCGGAGAGGGAGAGGTTGTAGGCCTTGCGCAGGCGCTGGATCGTCTTCCCGAGCTGGCCCGAAAGCACCTGGGCGCCGCTGACGAGATCCTTCGGCCGTCCACGCTCGAGGCTTGCCGCTATGTCCTGCATCACGTCGGTCCGCTGAAAGTGCCCGACAGAACATGCGCGCGCCGGAAACACCCTCGCGGGCGGGTCGGATCACGAAGTCTTGAGCGGGGCACCGAAAGGCGTTCCGTTATCCGAACGAGCGTTTGATCTGTCAAACGCAAAAGCCGGCGAGGGCTGATTTCGCGCGCGCGAGAGCATCTCTTGTCCGTGAGCCGGCGGCTACCTTTCCGGACGATGCTCTGGCGCCTACTGCCAGAGCGCGAAGAAGTGGTGGAGCGGACCGTGGCCATGGCCGACCGGCACCGTGTCCGCCGCGCGGATCGCTGCAGTGACGTAGGTTTTCGCGCCTCCCACCGCCTCCGCGAGGCCCTGGCCGCGGGCGAGCCCGGCCGCCACCGCCGCGGAGAGGGTGCAGCCGGTGCCGTGGTCGTTGCGGGTCTCGATGCGCGGGGCCGCGAACCGGCGCAGGGTCCCATCCGCGGCGATGAGGTGATCGACGCTTTCCCGGCCCTCGCCGTGGCCGCCCTTGATCAGCACCGCCCGCGCGCCGCGCGCCAGCAGCCGCCGCCCCTGCGCCACCGCCTCGTTCTCGTGCCCCGCTTCCCCCTCGTCGAGCAGGGTCGCGGCTTCGGGCAGGTTGGGGGTGATGACGGTGACCAGCGGCATCAGCTCGCTGCGTAAGGTTTCGACGGCTTCCTGCGAGATCAACCGGTCGCCGCTGGTGGCCACCATCACCGGGTCGAGCACCACCGGGATGCCGGTGGCGTGCCGCCGCAGACCCTCGGCCACCGCCCGGATGGTCTCGGGCCGCGAGAGCATGCCGATCTTCACCGCCCCCACCGCGAGGTCGGAGAACACCGAGTCGATCTGCGCGGCTACGAAATCGGCGGGCACGTCGTGGATCGCCTGCACCCCGCGGGTGTTCTGGGCCGTGAGTGCCGTAATGACGCTGGCGCCGTAGACGCGCAGGGCCGCGAAGGTCTTGAGGTCGGCCTGGATGCCGGCGCCCCCGCTCGAATCCGAGCCGGCAATGGTCAGGGCGATGGCAGTCATAGGCGTCTTCCCTCGTCTGTTTTTGTCGATGGTCCGCTTCTTCTGGTCTTAACGCGGGCTCGTGCTCCCGCGCTGGCCCAGCGCCTCATCGACCCGTGCAAGCAGATCCCGCGCCTTGGCTTCGGTCGCACCACCTTTGAACAGGGCTCCGATCAGGGCCACCCCGTCGGCCCCGGCCCGGATGACGGAGGCGGTGTTGCTGGCATCGATCCCGGCGATCGCGCCGAGCGGCAGGGTCTGGCCACGGGCGAGCCGGGCGCGGAACACGATCCGCTGCAACCCGTCGAGCCCGACCGGCGGGTCCGGGTTGTCCTTGCTGGTGGTGGCGAACACGCCACCGATGCAGGCGTAGTCGATGGGAAGCCGGTAGAGTTCGTCGGCCTGGGCGCCGGTCTTCACGGTGAGCCCGATGATGGCGCGCGGGCCGAGCAGGCGGCGTGCATCCTCCGGGTGGAGATCCGACTGGCCGAGATGCACGCCCTCGACGCCGGCCGCCAGCGCGAGATCGACCCGGTCGTTGACGAGGAGCGGCGCGCGGCCGGCGAGAGCCTCACGGATCGCCCTGATCCGTGCGAGGGCCGCGCGGGCGTCGGTCAGATCCTTGTCGCGATACTGGAGCAGGGTGGCGCCACCGGCCACCGCCTCCGCCGCCAGGGTGGCCAGCGTGTCGGCATCGCCCCCCAGCACGCCGACATCGAGGATGCCGTAGAGGCGCAGGTCCACGGCGACGCCCGCCGACGGCCGGGACAAACCGAGCCCTGTTCCACTGCCCATGCCCGCTCCCTTCATGAAACCGCCTTTCGATCTAGCAGGATCGTCCTGCCGCGGCGACCTTGCCGGTGACCGCCGCAGCACTCTCCTGCGGATGAGACCGGAGGTTCCGTTGACGGTGCCGGTGCCGATCCGGCAAGACCGGAATGCGGGCCGGAACCGCTTCCACCGCCGAGGGGATGCCCGAGGAGAGGGGCTGAAGGCCGACGAACGCATGAGCACGGCCGAACTGGGTGTGATAGCCGCCACGGCGGACAAGGCGACGCGCGCCGCCAGCGCTTCGTCCGTGGGGCTCGTCGCCGTGATCGTCGCGGCGACGGACGGCGAGCCGCGCGCGCTCACCGTGCAGGTCGGCGGACAAGCCGAGGGCCGCGAGAGCGCCCTGCCCGCCGGGCCGCTGGTGCCCGAGCACGCCACCCTGGAGCGGGGTCTTCGCGCCTGGGTCGAGCAGCAGACGCATCAGCGCCTCGGTTATGTCGAGCAGCTCTACACCTTCGGCGACCGTGATCGGGAGGGCGGGCAGCACGACGTGCATCTGCTCTCGGTGGCCTATCTCGCCCTGGTGCGCGAGCTGCGCCCGGCGGGACTTGCGGAAGCCGCGTGGCGCAACTGGTACCGCTACTTGCCGTGGGAGGATTTCCGCGAGGGACGGCCCCCGGCGCTCGCCGAGATCGAGCCGCGCCTGATGGCCTGGGTCGCCGCCGCCTCCGATCCGAAGCTCCGGCGCATGCGCGAGGACCGCGTCGGGCTGAGTTTCGGGATCGGGGGCGCCTGGAACGAGGAGCGGGTTCTGGAGCGCTACGAATTGCTGTTCGAGGCGGGGTTGATCCCCGAAGCCAACGGCCAGAATGGCGCCGCCGTGCCCGACGACCTCGCGATCACCGGCCAGCCGATGGCCCACGACCATCGCCGGGTGCTCGCCACGGCGATCGGCCGTCTGCGCGGCAAGATCAAGTATCGCCCGGTGGTGTTCGAGTTGATGCCGCCGGCCTTCACGCTGCTTCAGCTCCAGCGCACGGTCGAGGCGCTCTCGGGCATTCGGCTGCACAAGCAGAACTTCCGCCGCCTCGTGGCGCAACAGGGACTCGTCGAGGAGACCGAGACGCTCACCAGCGGCAATGCCGGGCGACCGGCCCGACTGGTGCGCTTCCGCCGGGAGGTTCTCCTCGAGCGCCCCGCCCCCGGCGTTCGGCTCACACCGACGCGGCGAACGGTCTGACGCTCCGGCCTCACACCTCCGCAAGGCCGGTATCGAGCGTCCGGGGATACCCTATCCCTCGAAGATGCGACCGAACTGTTCGGGGCAGCCGGCCACAAGCGTCGGCGCCAGGGGGAGGTCGGCCCGGGTGCACAGGCTGAATCCGTAATAGGGCGTCAGCATCTCGATCTCGGGCACGCAGACCCAGAGTCGAACCAGCGACCCATGCTCGACCACGCTGACGAGAAGCATCCGACGCGTGCGATCGAAGGAGACCGCTTGTTCGCGAAACAGAAGTTCGACCGAACGGACGTCATCGGTCGCGACCCGCTTATGTGCCCAAAGCATCGGCAAATGCCCTCCAATTGGGCGTTTGCCGGCTCGGCATCGGTCGTTCAAGCGATCTGAACGCAGACCAGCTGCCAGGACTGCCTACGGATTAAGCTTTTATCGAGATCGTCTTGTGCCTTGTGGCTCGTCACGCCCGCCGCACAGTGTTGCGGAGCGCGCCGAAGCCACGCTGACGGAGCCGAGCGCCAGCGCCCGGCTCCTCTGAGACCGGAACTCCGTCGAGATGCTGGGTGCCATCGGACGCAGTCCGGGCCCGGCACCGCCGAGCCCGTGTCGACCAAGCGGATCTTTACTTGGGCTCAAGCGTCCTTCTTGCGGCGCGGAGCGCGGCGCTTCTTTTCCGCAGCGGGTTCCGGCTCGGCAGCCACCGGCTCGGGGGCTGCCTCGGTTTCCGCCACCGGCTCGGCGATCCGGCGACGCTGCTGACCCAGGCCGAGCGCACGCGCCAGCTCGGAGCGCTGCTCCGAATAGCTCGCCGAGGTCATGGGGTAATCGTTGGGAAGGCCCCATTTCGCCCGATACTGTTCCGGCGAGAGACCGCGCAGGGTGAGATGGCGGCGCAGCGTCTTATAGGGCTTGCCGTCCTCGAAGCTGACCAGAAAGTCGTGGCTGATCGACTTGCGGATTTCCTGCGGCGTTGCCTTGGGCGGCCCGGTCTCCGCGGTGGGGCGGCCGCTCAGGCTGACCGAGCGAATCGCCTCATGCACTTCCCCAAGCAGTTTCGGCAACTCGGCGCTCTGGACGTGATTGTTGCTGACATAAGCAGACACGACATCGGCCGTGAGGGTAACGAGACGGGCTGTCTCCGCATCCTGTTCACTGGTTTCCATGGTGCAATCTTCTATGAGGGGGCTTTAGCTGAATGACGGTAAGCTCAGGGCCGCGCTGGAGCAAGACATCGCGCCTGAATTCGAGCGCAGTCAGGTCGAACAGAACTGGGTGTGGCGTGTGTTTCTATGCAAATCGAATGGAAAAAACGCCGATCTCGGCCTGAGAAAAAAAAGGATTATGCCCACCTTATAGGTGATCGTGATCATCTGAATGATCTCAAGGAAATATTTCAAATGATAGAAAGTTCGTGATCACATTTTGGAAAATGTTGACGTTTCAAAGAGTTGAGATTTTAAAAGGTTGTTGGATTCCCTTGGCGGCATGACAGGCCTGCCGGCTAAGTGCCGATCGCGCACGTCGCGGTGCCGGAGATACGCCTCAGTTGCGACACCCTGCCGCGGGACTGCGTATTTTCTGTGGATTGCCGAAGGCTGCACCGGTTCGACTCGGAATATCCGGCGCGCGAAAGCGTCTTCCGTCAGTTCTCCACCGGTGCGGTGTGACTGTCACAGTCCTGATCCGTGAGGCTGATTGCCAAAAGACGGACGACAACCGGGCAGCCGTCCTGTCGATTGGCTGATGACGCGCGGACGATTCGGTGGAAGCGTGTTTCTACGCCAAGTTCGCGTTGTTTATGAGGTGACGCGACCGGCTCGACGCAGAAGACTTGAGCGATATCCGACGCTCCATTTGGGGAGCGGATCGCTCCTCATGCTCCACGCGGACGCATCGCTTGTTCAGGCCGTGCTTTGCATGCTGAACGACGCGAGCGATGGATCTCGTGCCGACTCCAACGGGCAGCAACCGGCCTTCGGACGACGTCCCTCGCTTTGCATCCGACCTGTTGGCATCAGGCTGGCGCCTCTCGGTCTGCGCTTTGGATCATCGGGCCAAGTCAAACTTCACGGGCGCCGTTCCGACAGGCGCGGACCGCGCGTGTCGGGTTTTCATCCAGCAATTGGCCGGAGCGTATTCGAGCTGAAGCGTCCCAGGGGTCAGGCGAGGCCGAGCATGAGACCGAGATTCTGCACCGCGGCGCCCGAGGCGCCCTTGCCCAGGTTGTCGAGGCGGCCGACCAGTACGGCTTGGCCGTAATCGTTGGAGCCGAACACCCGTAATTCGAGCCGGTCGGTGTCGTTGAGGGCCTCCGGTTCGAGACGTTCACGGTGGGCGCCCTCCTCCGCGCCGCGCACGACCGTCACCAGCGGTGAGCCCGCGTACCAATCGGCCAACGCCTCCTCCAGATCGCCGGGCTTGGGCTGGCCGGGCAGCGCGCCGAGATGCAGCGGAATGCTGACCAGCATGCCCTGGCGGAAGTTGCCGACGGAGGGGATGAAGATCGGCCGCCGGGTGAGCCGGCTATAGGCTTCGATTTCCGGCAAGTGTTTGTGGCCGAAGCCGAGCCCGTAGAGTTGGAACGGGGCACCCTCCCCGCGCTCGTAGCTCTCGATCATGCTGCGGCCGCCGCCGCTGTAGCCGCTCACCGCATTGATGCTGACGGAATGATCCGACGGGATCAGGCCGCGCTCCACCAGCGGGCGCAGCAATGCGATCGCCCCGGTCGGGTAGCAGCCGGGATTGGCGACCCGGCGCGCGGCGCGGATCGTATCGGCTTGGTCCGGCGTCATCTCGGCAAATCCGTAGGCCCAGCCCGGCGTGATACGGTGGGCGGTGCTGGCATCGAGCAGCTTCGGGCCGCCGCCGGGCAGGCTGTCGGCGAGTGCTGCGGTCTCGCGAGAGGCGTCGTCGGGCAGGCAGAGTACGGCGAGATCGACCTCTTCGAGGATCGCCCGTTTCACCCCTGCATCCTTGCGGCTCTCCAGCGGGATGCTGACGAGGCGCACCCGGCCCTCGCGCTCCAGGCGCTCGCGGATGCCGAGACCGGTGGTGCCGACCTCTCCGTCGATGAACACCTTCGGGGCGCTGAGGCCGTCGGACATCGCAGATTCCTCGCTCGGCCCCGATCCGGGCCGGCCTGTCACAGGGTTTGCCGAGCGTTCCCGGCCGCATCGGGCACGCTCGAAAAGATGCGTCTTCGGTGGCGCGGAGGTGGAAGCTTCGTCCGCCCCTGTCAACGCCCCTCCGTTGCCGCTTGCGGCCTTGCCCCATCCTCCGGTGGACGGGAACGGCGCGGTCGGAACTCACGATGACGCCTCCTGTTGACAGCCGAATGTCGCTCAGGAGGCAAAACCGATGTCGGGCACGGCGAAGAAGACCGATCCGAAGCTGTGGGAGAAGGTGAAGGAGGAGATCACCGAATCCTCCAAGGGCGGCAAGCCCGGCCAGTGGTCCGCCCGCAAGGCGCAGATGGCCACCAGCGAGTACAAGAAGGAGGGTGGTGGCTACGTCGGCAAGAAGTCCGACGACAACGGTTTGAAGCAATGGACCGATGAGGAATGGGACACCAAGTCGGGCAAGGAGAGCGGCAAGACCGGCGAGCGCTATCTGCCCAAGAAGGCGCGGGAGAAGCTGTCCGACTCAGAGTACAGCCGCTCGACCGCGAAGAAGCGCGCCGATTCCGCCACGGGCAAGCAGCACTCGAAGCAGCCTGCGGATGTGGCGAAGAAAGCAGCCTCTGCCCGCAAGACCGGCGGTAAGGCCGGCAAGACATCGGACAAGGGTGGAAGCGCCGGCATGACGAAGTCCGAACTGATGCAGCGGGCGCGCAAGCAGGACATTCCCGGCCGCTCGAAGATGACCAAGGGTGAACTGGAGCGCGCCCTGACCACTTGATCGTATCGCCGGGGTGATGGGCCGGGGAGGTGCTCGATCCTCCCCGCCCTGTTTCAGGAACGCTTCTCGGCGCCGACCACGACGAAGCCCTGGCGCTCGAACAGCGGGCGCGCCGCAAGGCTGCGCAGGAAGCCGAGGAAGGAGGCGGCGCGCTCCGCCTGGCCCGCATCCTTGGTCAGCGCGGCCGGGTAGACGATCGGCGGGTGGCTGTCGGCGGGGAAGGTCGCCACGACCTCGACGCCCGGATCGCTCGCCGCATCCGTTGCATAGACGATGCCCAGGGGGGCCTCACCGCGGGAGACGAGCAGCAGGGCCGCGCGCACGTTCTCGGCCTGCGCGACCTGTCCCTTCACACGGTCCCAGGCGCCGAGCTTTTCG
This sequence comes from Methylorubrum extorquens, assembly GCF_024169925.1. NCBI lineage: Bacteria > Pseudomonadati > Pseudomonadota > Alphaproteobacteria > Hyphomicrobiales > Methylobacteriaceae > Methylorubrum > Methylorubrum extorquens. The sequence continues at coordinate 1,310,133 of NZ_JALJXF010000001.1, read as the reverse complement.
AGGGCGGCCCGGCCGTACTTGCCCGCGGGCACCGCCTCGACATTGCCCATGGCGAGACGCCCACCGGCCAGGGCGGCGGAGAGATCGGTGCCGGGCTCTAGCGTGACCCGCAGGCCTGCCCCCTTTGCCGCCACGAGGACGATGGCGTTGCGCAGCAGGTTGACGCGGCTCTCGGAGCGGATCGTGCCGTTCTTCGCGGCATAATCCATCCAGGCGAGGTCGGCGGAGATGAAGAGGTCGGCCGGCGCACCGGCCTCGATCTGCTTGGCCAGCACATTGGAGCCGGCATAGGAGATCCGGGCCGTGCCGCCCGTCGCCTTCGCCCACGCGGCGGCGGCTTCGTCCAGGGCGTTCTTGAGGCTGGCGGCGGCAAAGACCACGACCGGTTCGTCCGCGGCGCGGGCGGCGAAGGGCGGGGCCGCGAGGGCGAGCAGCAGGCCGGCCATCATGGCGCGGCGGGTCCGGACGAAGCGGGACGGCATCATGACGACTCCCCTGGTCGTGCCGGGCTGCCGCCGCTGCGCCGGCTCTATCGAGCCGTGGCCACGCCGGACGAACGCCCCGCACCTGACGCCGGTTTTAGCCCGCCTGGGATACCCCTGTCATCGTCCGGAAATCGAGGAGGTGCCCCTCTTCGGGGTCAGTCGTCGGACGGACCGGCCGCCGACACTTCGGGCTCGTCGGCGGTGAAGCCCTCCAGCCAATCAAGGCTCTCCTGCGAGCCCGCCTCGTAGGGATTGGCCGCATCGGGCCCGCCTACCGCCTTGGCAGCTTTGCCCTCTTCGAAGATCTTGCTCGATACCACGGCCATCGACCGATCCTTTCTCGATGCCGGTCCGGAGGGTTCCGGGCCGGGATATGCGGACAGGAAGTGGCCCGGCGCGGCCGGAGTTCCCGCCGCCTCAGGCGGTGGGCTCGGCTCCCTGCGACGGCTTGGTCTCCGCCCGATGGAGCCGGCTCAGCAGCACGAGCAGCGAACCCGGCAGCGGAGCTTCGAGCGTATCCGACGCAAGGATGTCGGCGTTCGTAGCGCGGCGGCGGTCGGAGCGCGGCTCGCGCCTGACGACGACGGGTGAGCGAAGGCGGACGGATCTGGGTGTCATGACGCGATGGAACTCGAAAAGCGCCTGATGAACGAGACGGAGAAGCGCCGCGCGCAACGCCCGGCCGCAAGGCACGGCCCCACGGGCCACCGGAGCCGGCGAGGTGCATGCGCGAGACGCTTTGGACGGTGAGAACGCGCGCTCTCCGCGCCGGTTCCGATACTTTCGACTAGGAATTAAACATCATGCCTGTGGATTAAGCATCTTTCGCCTTGCGCGTGCTGTTCTGGGTACGTGACCTCGTTCCTGTCCCGGCGAGGGGAGGTCGAATGGGGTCGTGAAGCCCGTGGCCCTCGGCACGCGCGAATGGTAGAGGGCGCCCCATGCTCGAAGGTCTGCCGCCGCACCGACCCACGCACGTCCTGCGCCTGATCACGGACGAGCCTTCCGCTCGCGCCATGACCGAACTGCTGGGCGAGATGTTCGACCCCATGGAGACGGCGGTGGCCGCCTTCGAGGTCGAAGAGACCGGCGATTGGCGGTTGGAGGCCTATTTCTCCGAGGAGCCCGACGCGGAGATGATCCGCGACCTGATCCGCCCGATGGTGGGCGAGCAGGCCGACGCGGCTGTCTTCGAGACCATCGACCAGCAGGATTGGGTGCGTGCCTCGCTCGAGGGCCTGAAGCCGGTGCGGGCGGGACGCTTCCTCGTCCATGGCGGCCATGACCGTCATCAGGTGCGGGGCAACGATCTCGCCATCGAGATCGAGGCGGCGCTCGCCTTCGGCACCGGCCATCACGGCACCACGCTGGGCTGCCTGCGTGCACTGGTGGACGAACTGAAGCGGCGGCGGCCGGCCCACGTCCTCGATGTCGGCACCGGCACCGGCATCCTGGGATTTGCCGCCGCCAAGGTGCTTCGCACGCCTGTGGTGGCCGGCGACCTCGACCCGGAAGCGGTGATGACCGCCCGCGGCAATGCTCGCCTCAACGGCCTCGGGCCGTATATGCGCCTCTACCATGCGCCGGGCGTACGCCATGCGCTGGCAAACCGCCCGCGCGGCTTCGACGTGGTGTTCGCCAACATCCTGGCCCGGCCCCTCAAGCGGCTCGCGCCCACGCTCACCGCCGTGGTCGCCGATGACGGCGTGCTGATCCTTTCCGGCCTGATCGAGCGCGACGTGCCGGGCGTGCTCTCGACCTACCGCCACCGCGGCTTCCATCTCGCCCGCTCCGGCGTGATCGAGGGTTGGGCGACACTGGTGCTGCGCCGCGGCGGGGCGGCCGCGCGTCCACGCTGAAGAGGGGCCGGGCGATTGCTCGAAGCCGCCTTAGCGACTTCCCGGCGCGAAGAGTGCCGCGCGGAGCGGGCTTTTCGAGGCTTGGGCCCCGGAAAGCATCGAGCGAAGCGGACGCATAAGCCCACGGAGGCGGGCGCCGGCGACTGAGGCCAGCAAAAAAGGCCAGGGGGATCGCCTGCGAGCGATTGCCCTGGAGGAGGCTGTTGCGGGGGGCTCCGACGGGGTAGATTTCCGTCATGACGACACCCCTGCCCCGCTTCCAGACCTTCGACGATCCGAGCCACACCAAGGGGCCTGAGCGGATCGAAGCCCTGCGCGCGGCGCTCCGCGAGATCCGCGCCGACGGCTTCGTCGTGCCCCGGGCCGATGAGCATCAGTCGGAATACGTGCCGGCCAATGCCGAGCGGCTCGCATGGCTTACCGGCTTCACCGGGTCGGCCGGCCTCGCGATCGTGCTCGCCGACGAGGCCGCCCTGTTCGTCGATGGCCGCTACACCCTTCAGGCGCCGGAGCAGGTCGAGACCGGGATCATCACCGTGGTGCTACTCGCCGAGACGACACCCGAGGCTTGGCTCGGCACCCACCTGAAGCCCGGTCAAACCCTTGCCTACGATCCCTGGCTTCACACGCCCGACGGCGTCGCCCGCCTGGAGCGCGCCGCCATCAAGGCGGGAGCGTCGCTGCGCGCCGTGCCGGACAATCTCGTGGATGCGGTCTGGGCCGGTCGGCCCCGGGCACCCGCCGGCCGTGTCGCGGTCCATCCCGACGATCTCACGGGCGAAACGCGGGCTGAAAAGCTCGACCGCATCCGCGCCGCGCTGGACGAGGGCGGGCTCGACACCCTGGTGATCTCCGATCCCCATAACCTCGCCTGGACCTTCAACCTGCGCGGTGCCGACATCGCCCACACGCCGCTGGCGCTCGGTTACGCGCTGTTGCCCCGCGAGGGCCGGGCCGCCCTCTACCTCACCTCGCCGCAGATCGATGCCGACCTGCGCGCCGCCCTCGAAACGCTGGCCGACCTTCGCCCGCGCAGCGCCTTCGACGCGGATCTCGCCGGTCTGTGCACCGGCGCCAAGCGCGTGCGGATCGACGCGGCGACGGGGGCGGCGGCCCTCAAGGACCGCGTCGAGGCCGCCGGGGGCGTCGCCGATGTCGGCGCCGATCCGGTCACCGCCATGAAGGCGGTCAAGAACGCGGCCGAGATCGCCGGTACCCGCGCCGCCCACCACCGCGACGGCCTTGCCGTGACGCGCTTCCTCGCCTGGCTCGACCGGGCCGCGCCCGAGGGGGTGAGCGAGATCGCCGCCGTCGAGGCGCTGGAGGATTTCCGCCAGGAGGGCGGCGGGCTGCGCGACGTCTCCTTCCCGACGATTTCCGGCTCTGGGCCCAACGGCGCCATCGTCCATTACCGCGTCACCCGCGCCACCGATCGCACGGCGCAGCCCGGCGAACTCTTCCTGATCGATTCCGGCGCGCAATACGCCGACGGCACAACCGACATCACCCGCACCGTCGCCATCGACACGCCGACGGACGAGATGCGCGACCGCTTCACCCGCGTACTGAAGGGCCATATCGCCATCGCCCGCGCCGTCTTTCCCGACGGGACGACGGGGGCACAGATCGATGCGTTGGCCCGGATGAGCCTGTGGCAGGCCGGGCTCGATTACGACCACGGCACCGGCCACGGCGTCGGCGCCTTCCTCTCGGTCCACGAGGGTCCGCAGCGCATCGCCAAGACCGGCACGGTGGCGTTGAAGCCCGGCATGATCCTCTCGAACGAGCCGGGCTACTATCGCAGCCGCGCCTACGGCATCCGCATCGAGAACCTCATCCTCGTCGAGGCGCGGACGATTCCTGGCGGCGATCGGACGATGCTCGGCTTCGAGACCCTGACGCTGGCCCCGATCGACCGGCGGCTGATCGACCCGGCCGTGCTCGGTGCGGACGACGCGGCGTGGCTCGACGCCTACCACGCGCGGGTGCGTGAGGCCCTGTCGCCGGATCTCGACGGGCCGACGCGGGACTGGCTGGAGGCGGCGACGCGGCCGCTTGGAAAGGCTACGGCGTGACCGAGCCCTCCCGCTCCGCGATCCTGTTCGTGTGCCTGGGCAACATCTGCCGTTCGCCGCTGGCCGAGGCCGCCTTCCGCCAGGAGGCGGCGCGGATTGGCCTCGATGTCACGGTCGATTCCGCCGGCACCGGCGACTGGCACGTCGGTGAGCCGCCCGACCCCCGCGCGATCGCGGTGGCGCGGGCCAACGGTGTCGACATTGCGGGCTATCGCGGGCGTCAGGTCACGCCGGCCGATTTCGAGCGCTTCGATCACGTCGTCGCCCTGGATCTCTCCAATCTTGCGCGGCTGCGCGCCCTGCGGCCCGAAGGGTCGCGGGCCGAACTGAGCCTGCTTCTCGACCACGTGCCGGGCCGGGCGGGCGAGCCGGTGGCCGACCCCTATTACGGTGCCGACGCCGGCTTCGACACCACCTGGGCCGATGTGACGGCGGGCGCTCGAGCCCTCGGCCGTCGGATCGCCGGAGCGGAATGAGCGACCTCGCCCGCCGCGCGGCGGACCTGCTCGGCGCGTCCCTCGCCGAGGCACGGCCGATGGCGGGCGGCGACCTGTCCGAATGCGTCCGCCTGAGACTGGGGGATGGGCGCGAGGCCGTGGCGAAGACCGGGCCGGCGACGCGGGAAGAGGCCCGGATGCTCGTGGCCATCGCCGCGACCGGTGCCCCGGCGCCCGCCGTGCTGGCCGCGGACGAGACGGTGCTCGTGCTCGAATGCCTGCCCGATACCGGTTCCGGACCGGGCACCGACGCCGATCTCGGCCGGGTCGTCGCCTGCCTGCACGCAACGGAGGGCGAGCGCTACGGCTGGCACGCCGATTACGCGTTCGGCCCCGTCGCCATCGAGAATGCCTGGGACGACGACTGGCCCGCCTTCTGGGGCCGGCGGCGCCTGCTCTGCCATGCCGGGCACCTCCCGCCCTCGCTGTTCCGGCGGGTCGAGCGGCTGGCGAACGATCTAAAGAACCGCCTGCCGGAGCGCCCCCGCGCAGCCCTGCTCCACGGCGACCTGTGGGGCGGCAACGTGCTCTACGCGGGCGACCGGGTCTCGGGGCTGATCGATCCGGCCTGCTATCACGGCCATGCCGAGGTCGATCTGGCGATGCTGGGTCTATTCGGACGGCCCGGCCCCGCCTTCCGAGCGGCTTACGGCGCGCCCGAGCCCGGCGCGGCGGAGCGCATGCCGATCTACCAACTCTGGCCGGCCCTGGTGCATTGGCGCCTGTTCGGCGGCGGCTATCGCGGCATGGTCGAGGGGCTTCTGGATGCGGCCGGCGTCTGAGCGGGTGTTCGTTCGATCCTCTCGGGCCCGCGACCGGACACCGTTTGCCTCCCGTCGCAACGGCCAGCGGGCGTCCGAAAAAAGTCTCAGAACATCCCGTTCGCATTGGCGGAGTGTTCGGGCAGGATCTGCAGGACGTCCCAGTGCTCGACGATCCGGCCGCCGTCATCGAGCCGGAAGATGTCGATGGCCGCATAATCATGGTCGCCCGGCCAGTGCTGGAGACAGTGCAGCACGACCAGATCACCTTCGGCGACCGCCCGTTTCACCTCGACTCGCTTGCCGGGCCATTCGCGGGCCATGCGCTCGAAGTAGGCGATGAAGCCGTCCTTGCCGCTCGCCACGTGGGGGTTGTGCTGGATGTAGTCGTCACCGGCGTAACGCTCGATCGCCTCGCGCGGCCGGCTCTCGTTGAACATCAGTTCGTAGAAGGCGACGACGTTCGCCTTGTTGATCGCGAGGTCGGTCATGCTGTCGCTCCGAGCGGGCGAACGGGCCCGATCCAGCCGCCCCGTACGGCCTTACGCCGTTCATCATGCCCGAGCGAAGGATCGTCGTCAGCGCTGCAGCCGGAAGGGGCGGCGCCGTCCGCCCCGTAACGGAAGGGGTCGGCCCCTACTCCGCCGGGGCCGGCATCGGCGACAGGCGCGGCTCGAAGCGACCGCCCTCGGCCGGCTTCATCTCGACGCGCCGGTCGTGGTGCTTGTGCAGGGTCGAGCGGTGGCCGATCGAGACGATGGTCGTGCCGGGCATCGTCGTGCGCAGCGTCCGGTAGATCTCGGCCTCGGTGTCCTCGTCGAGGGCGGCGGTCGATTCGTCGAGGAACAGCCAGTCGGGTTTCGCCAGGATCGCCCGCGCGATGGCGAGGCGCTGCTGCTCGCCGCCCGAAAGGCGCCGGTCCCAGGTATCGACCTCGTCGAGCCGGTCCGCGAGTTGCGGGAGTTGCGCGGCGCGAAGCGCATCGCGGATCGCCTCGTCGGAGAACCGGTCGACCGTGTTCGGATAGGCCACCGCGCCGCGCAGGGAGCCAAGCGGGATGTAGGGCCGCTGCGGCAGAACCAGCGCCGATTGTCCGGCCGGCACGTCGACCCGGCCCTTGCCGAACGGCCAGATCCCGGCGATCGCCCGGAACAGGGTCGACTTGCCCGAGCCCGAGGGACCGGTGACGAGAGTCGCCCCGCCTTTCGGGAGTTCAAGTGCGCCCGCCCGCACGATCTCGCGGCCGTCGGGCAGCGCCAGGGTCAGATCGCGAGCGGTCACGCCGCCGGCGGTGTCGTTGCCGTTGGCGAGGCCGTAGCCCGCTCCGGCCAGGGCCTCGGCCTTGGTCATCGCCCGCTTGAACGAGCCGAGACGCATGGTGTTCGCCTTGTAGGCGGCGAGGATGGTGTATGAAGTGATGAAGAAGTTCAGCGAACCCTGGACGTTGCTGAACGCGTTCGCGGTCTGCTGCAGGGCGCCCAGGGTGATCTTCTTGGCGAAGAACGAGGGGGCGGCGATGATGAGCGGGAAGATCGAGCTCATCTGCCGGTAGCTGAAGGTGAAGGCGATCAGCTTGATGCGCCGGAAGATGATGCCGACGTAGTTGTCGATGATGGAGTGGAACAGGGTGGAGAGCCGCGAAGCCTCGGCCCGCTCGCCGCGCAGCAGGGCGATCTGCTCCGAGTAGATGCGGTTGCGTGCAAGGGCGAAGCGGAAATCCGCCTCCACCTGCTCCTGCCGGTAGTCGAGGCCGATGAGCGGCTTGCCGATGAGGTGCGTGAGCCACGTGCCGACCACGGCGTAGGCGATCACCAGCCAGACGAGGAAGCCGGGGACCACGGCATCGGTGAACGGCAGCACGAAGTCGCGCGAGAGCGTCCACAGGATGACGATGAAGGAGACGAGCTGCGCCGCCTGCGACAGCAGCCGGGTCGAGAGCGTCGTGGTTTGGGCGATGAAGTTGTTGACGTCCGACTGGATGCGCTGGTCCGGGTTGTCGGCGTGCTCGTCGACGAAGGGGATGCGGTAATGCGTGCCCTGCCCGAGCCAGCGCTCGTAGAGACTGTGCGTGAGCCAGGTGCGCCAGCGGAGTTGCAGCCCCGAATCGACGTAGAGGTCGAACATGCCGATCGCGACGTTGAGCACCGCGAGCGGGATGAAGACCCACAACACCTGATTCCAGAACGCCGATGCGTCGAGGGCCTGCAGGGAGTTGTACATGTCGCGGTAGTAGAAATTAAAGCCGAGCGTGATCGCGACATCCGCGAAGCTGACAAAGATCGACAGCGCCACGAGGTTTCGGCCGATCTGCCCCTCGGTGCGCCCGAACCGGCGGAACATCCCGATTTCCCGGCTCGGCGCGTCGTGGCTGGCGAAGTAGGGGTCGGCGATCAGGGTGATCTCGTGGATCGGCTTCCAGTACGAGATGGCAAGCACGATGGCGGCGAACACCACGGAACCCGTTGCCGCGAAATCCGGCGGCAGCAGCGCCGCGACGACGCCCGGCAGCGCGCCCATCGTCGCCAGCGTCTTTGCGACCGCGAGCAGCAGGTAGCCGATGCCGTAAACCGAGACGAAGATCTTGAGGTAGGCCGAGAGGCTGTTCGAGGCGATGAGGATGCCCGCCATCGCGAAGCCCGCGAGCGAGACGTAGAGCGGTGGGCTCGGAATTCCCGGCATGGCCAGCAGCAGGAGCGCGACGAGCGCCGTCAGCACGGCCTGGATGCCGAGCCTGCTCTTCAATGCGGCCACGCGGGTCATTCCTTCTCGCTGCACCGGCTCTGCCACCCTCATAGCGGATGGCGCGCCGACGGACGGGTTCAATCGCCGAATGCGGCGGCCCTGGCTATCGGTCGTGGCAAGAACGTGGCGCGCAGCCGCGCCTGTCACGTGAATTTTCGGTCATGTCGAGGGGTAGGGCTGCTGCCCGCCAGCGCCGCGGGCCGCCGGGTGCGACACCGTGGACGAACTCCGGGACGACGTCCGAGGCCGTTTCCGCGGTCTCTCGGCCGTCAATTCGCGTCCCAGTTCCAATCACCGTAATCCGGCTCGCGGCAGCGGTAGCCGATCGGGCATTGGGGGTTGTCGCGGGTCGGGACGAAGCGCAACTCGGCAATTTCACTGAGTTCGCAGAAACTGCGGTCGCGCACAAACCGCTCGGGCGGGCGCCCGCCGAAGCTGAGCGTCGCCTCGCCTTCCGCCTTCACCTGGGCCATCGCCTCCACGCAAGTCGGGCGCGCCGTCTGTGTGCGCGGCTGGGCCATGGCGGGAGCAAGGGCAAAGGGCGACGTCAGCAGGGGCGCCAGTGCCGAGCCGAGAACGGCGAGGGTGACAGGTTTCATCACACCGGTACGGTCGACGGCCGTCGCGGCCGCCAAGCTTGACCATGGCAGGTTCCGCTTGCGGCGGGAAGTGGTTGCCGTGCCGCTGCCGCATTCCCGGCGTCTATCCCCGTGTCTATCTTGGAACGCGGGCCACAAGGGCCGTGGGCCATTTCGGGGAATGCGCCGCACGGCGCAGGCTCTGGAACATCGTCTCGGATGCGAGAATGCTGATATCGGGAGCACAGGCCGAAGAGGCGGCGAGGGGGGCGGCGGCAGGGCCGATGACGGCAGACGGCGCGCAGGAGGCCGGCGGAATCGGTGATGGGGCACGGGAGGTGACCTCCGCGGCCCTGTCGCGACGCCTCGCGATCCCGGTGATCCTGGCCGCGGGCTGGGGCGCCCTGTTCGCCTACACACTGGTCGTCCTCACCGATGACGGGCCCGTGGCGGCGCCCGCCGGCCAGACCCGATTCGCGGCGACCGACGGCATCGACGTCCCGGAGGTGCGGATTCCCGAGCCGGAGCGGCCGGCCATGCCCGTCGCCAACCCGCCGCGGGTGCTCACGGTCGCCGCGCCCGCACCCCCGCTGGAGACGGTCGTGCCCCCGGCCGAGCCGCGACCCGCCGCGCCGCTGGTGGAGCGCGCGGCCTTCGTCGGCATCTGGGGGCCGAATCCGGTGGCCTGCGGCCAGCGGCAGCGCCGCCGCGGCTTCCTGCCTGCCACGATCAACGAGGACGGCGCCAGGGCCGGGCGCACCATCTGCCGCTTCCGCAACAACCGCCGCGAGGGCAGCGCCTGGACCATGGCCGCCGATTGCAGCGAGCGCGGCCGCCGCTGGACCTCGCAGGTCCGCCTCCTCGTCGAGCACGACCGGCTCACCTGGTCCAGCGGCAAGGGCCAGGCGAACTACATCCGCTGCGGGCGCAAATCCGACTGAGCCGTTGACGACGCCGCCCTGGGCTCGACGAAGCGCAGCCCCAGCGCGCCAGCCCGGAACACGACCCGCTCCGGCACGAACCGCCACAGGCGCTCGGCGCCGTCGATCCGTTCGTCCTCCGCGGGATCGAGCACGATCTCGGTGCGTCCGCTCATCTGCAGCAGATCGCCGGTCGCGAAATCCGGAAAGACCAGCCCCGCCCGCGGGTTCGCCAGAAGGTTGCCCAGCGTGTTGAAGAAGCGGTTGCCGGAATAGTCGGGCACCGTGAGGCTGCCCTCCGCGCCGACCCGCACGAAGCCGGCCCGCCCTCCCCGGTGCGAGACATCGACCTCCCGCCGGCCTCCTGGGTGCTCGACGAAGCTCGCCACGAAGAAGGTGTCGGCCGCTGCAACGAGCCGCTGCGCCGCCGGATCGAGCCTGTGCGACAGAACGGGGCGGGGCCGAGCTGCCCGCGCTCCGTCGCGGGGGCCTTCCTGCCGACCGTGGATGTATTGCGGGCAATTCCCGAAGCTCTGCTCGACGCGGATCGCGAAGCCCTCCGGCCCCGTGCGCTCGACGATGCCGTTCAGGCGGTTGCGGCGGCGCGTGGCCAGTTCGATGCCGAGCACGGCCACGCCGTCGCCGTCCGCCAGCCCCGCCTCGGCGGGATCGTCCGGCTCGCGGCTTCCCTCCACCCGGAGCCGAAACGGGTCCGGCGCGTGAAGAAAGCCCGGCCTTCCCTCCCGCAACGTCGCCCAGGGGCGGCCCTCTCGATCCACGCTTCCGAGCACGATGAAGGGCAGCAGCGGAAAGAACGCCCGGTGCTGCTCGGTCAGGTGATCGCGGATCACCCGCGGGCCGAGTTCGGCCATCCGCTCGGCAATGCCGACGCGCTCCTGAATCGCCACCTCGCCCCGGTGCCAGGGAGAGGATGCGGCTGCGGCCGGCGTGTTCATGCTCGGCCTCCCGCTGCGTTCAGGCCGACCGGCGAGGCCGGAAGCGCGATGAACCCGGGCAGCTCCTCGATCCGGGCGAGCCAGGCGCGGACGTTCTCATAGGCCGCAAGATCGACGTTCCCCTCGGGCGCGGCGGCGATGTAGCTGTAGAGCGCCACGTCGGCGATGGTCGGACGGTCGGCGGCAAGCCAGTCGCGGGACGAGAGTTCCGCCTCGATCAGCGCCAAAATCTTATGGGCGCGGGCGATCACCTCCCCCGCATCGAAGCGGGCGCCGAACAGCGTGACGAGGCGGGCGGCGCAGGGGCCGAAGGCGATCGGCCCCGCCGCGACGGAGAGCCAACGCTGCACCCGTGCGGCCCCTGCCGCATCCTCGGGCAGCCAGTCGCCGCGTCCGAGCTTCTTTGCGAGGTAGACGAGGATGGCGTTCGAATCCGGCACGATGGTCCCGTCGTCGTCGAGGACGGGAACCTGCCCGAACGGGTTGATCGCGAGAAAATCCGGGGCGCGGTTCTGCCCCCCGGCGAAATCGACCTCGACGGTCTCGAAGGGCTGACCGACCAACGACAGGAACAGGCGGGCCCGGTGGGCATGGCCCGAGAGCGTCAGACTGTAGAGCTTCACGGTGTCGTCTCCTCCCGGCCGCGGGATGGGCCGTGGGTCGGATCTCACTCCTTCTCCGTGGCGGGGTGAACCGGCATTATCGGCAAGCGACTGTTGCGTGCAGCGGAATAATCGCCACTCTGCCCGTTGCATGGAGGGGGCGTCATGGACCGGCTGCAAGGAATGCGAGTGTTCGTGCGGGTCGCCGAGAGCGGCGGCTTCGCCGGGGCGGGGCGCGCGCTGGCCGTGAGCCCGGCCGCCGTCACCCGGGCGGTGGCGGCGCTCGAAGCGATGATCGGGGCGCGGCTGTTCATCCGCACCACGCGCTCGGTGAAGCTCACCGAGGCGGGCGGGCGCTATCTCGAGGATTGCCGCCGCATCCTCGCCGAGATCGCGGAAGCGGAGGCCACCGCCGCGGGCTCGGCCGCGACGCCGAGCGGTGTCCTGACGCTGACGGCGCCGGTGCAGTTCGGGCGGCTCTACGTGCTGCCGGTGGCGACCGACTATCTCGCGCGCCACCCGGCGGTGGCGGTCCGCGCGCTGTTCCTCGACCGGATCGTCAACCTGATCGAGGAGGGTATCGATGTCGGGGTGCGGATCGGCCATCTGGCCGATTCCGGGCTCACGGCGACTCGCGTCGGTAGCGTGCGCCGGGTCGTCTGCGCTGCACCGAGCTATCTGGAGCGGTACGGCGTGCCCCAGACGCCGCGCGACCTGCGCGATCACGCGGTGATCGGCTCGTCAAACCCCGGCGCCCTGCCGGAATGGCGGTTCGGGCCCGAGCGGCGCAGCACGGTGAACGTCCATCCCCGGCTCGTCTGCAACACGGTCGATGCGGCGCTCGCCGCAGCCCTCGACGGTTGGGGGATCGCGCGGCTGCTATCCTATCAGGTCGCGGCGGCGGTGGCGGAAGGGCGCCTGCGCATCCTCCTCGGCGAGGACGAGGAGGCCCCGGTTCCGATCCACGTCGTGAGCCCCGAGGGGCGACGGGCGCCGGCCAAGACCCGCGCCTTCGTCGATCTTGCCGCAGCGCGTCTGCGGGCCGACCCGCGGGTCAACCCGGCCGCCTGAGGTGGCGGGAGGGGGACCCCCTCCCCTCAGTACACGTCCGCCTGATAGCGCCCCGTCTTCTTCAGGGCGGCGAGGTAGGCCACGGCCTCGTCGGGGTTCTTGCCGCCGAACTGCGCGGCGACGTCGATGATCGCCCGCTCCACGTCCTTGGCCATGCGCTTGGCATCGCCGCAGACGTAGAAGTGGGCACCGCCCTCTAGCCACTTCCACAGCTCGGCGCCGTTCTCGCGCATCCGGTCCTGCACGTAGGTCTTTTCCGTGCCGTCGCGCGACCAAGCGAGCGAGAGGCGAGTCAGCACCTTCTCGTCCTTCAGGCCGTTCAGCTCGTCCTTGTAGAAGAAGTCGGTCGCCTGCCGCTGGTGGCCGTAGAACAGCCAGTTGCGGCCGGGCGCCTTCGTCGCCGCCCGCTCGCGCAGGAAGGAGCGAAACGGGGCGACGCCGGTGCCGGGGCCGCACATGATCACGTCCTTGCCCGCATCCTCCGGCAGGCCGAAGCCGTGCGCCTTCTGCAGGTAGATCCGGACTTTGGTCTGCTCGGGCAGGCGCTCGCCGAGATGCGTGGAGGCGACGCCGAGGCGCAGCCGCGAGCGGTGGTTGTAGCGCACCGCATCGACGGTGAGCGAAACCCGGCCGGTATCCATCTTCGGCGACGAGGAGATCGAGTAGAGCCGCGGCTGCAACTCGTCGAGCGCCTCCAAGAAGACCTCGGCATCGGGTCGCGCACCGGGGAACTTGTGGAGCGCGCCGAGCACGTCGAGATGCTGCGCATCGCCGTCCGGATCCTCGCCGGCCGCGAGCGCCTGCGCCTTCTTCCGGGCGGGGCCCGAGGTCAGGAGCGAGAGGAGTTGATAGAGGTTGTCCGGCGCCGCCCCGAGCGAATACTCGGTCAGCAGCCGGTCGCGCAGGGTCTTGCCCGCGATCATCCGCTCGGGCCGCGTGCCGAGTTCGGCGATGACCGCATCGACCAGGGCCGGGGCGTTGGCCGGGAACAGGCCGAGGGAATCGCCCGCCTCGTAGGTGATCGGCGTGTCCGCCAAGTCGATCTCGATGTGCCACGTCTCCTTCTCGCCGCCCGGCGCGTTGAGGCGCGTGCGGGAGAGGAAGGTCGCCTCGACCGGGTTCTCGCGGCAGAAGCCCAGCGGCCCGAGTTCCGGCTCCTTCTTCGGAGCGTCGCCCGCCTCCGCCTTCGGAGCGGCCGTGCCACCCGCGGCGCCGAACTCCTCGTCGAGCTTCTTCAGCATCCGGAGCGTTTCCTTACCGCCGGGCTGGCAAAGGTTCAGCCGCTCCTCGCTCTTGAGGAAGATCGCGTTGGCATAGTCGGCGCAGTTGTAGCCGCACTGTCCGCAATCTTGCTGGGCCATGGCGGCCATCAACTTCTGCGGCTCGGAACGGTCCTTGGCGATCGCCATGCGGTCGTTGATCGGCATCGACGGGTCGTGCCAGGGCGCGTCGTCGTTGTCGGCGAGCGTCGGGCCTGTCGAGGGCGCTTCGCCGGGGGCGAGCGCGGTGGCGCCTTCCACGGCGGGGCCGAGGAGCGCGGCGAAGTAGCCCGACAGCCAGGAACGCTGGTCGGCGTTGAACGGGGCGCTCTCGGGGATGAGAACGAGCGGGGGCGCGACGTGCTGGGTCATGCGGCGGCTCTGAGGGCGGGTTGTTCTTCGGCGGCGTCGCGCAGGGCTTCGGGGCCGGTGCGCGCGGTGAAGGCCTGGAAGCTCTCCTCCGGGCCCTGGCGGCGGGCGAGATAGGCGTTGAGCAGCGCCTCGACGCGGGTCGCCGCATCCTCGGCCTTCACCGCCTTCCAGATCTCGGTGCCGATCTTCGGGTTCTCGGCGAAGCCGCCGCCGACGACGATGTCGTAGCCCTCGACGGTGTCGCCCTCTTCCGAGACGACGACCTTCGCGCCGATCAGGCCGATATCGCCGATGTAGTGCTGGGCGCAGCTATGGTGGCAGCCGGTGAGGTGGACGTTCACCGGCACGTCCAGCGCCGGCACGGTGCGCTCGACGTGATCCGCGATGATCATCGCGTGGCCCTTGGTGTCGGAGGCGGCGAACTTGCAGCCGCGGGCGCCGGTGCAGGCCACGAGCCCGGAGCGGATGCCGGCGGCCTTGATGGTGAGGCCGAGCGCTTCCACGCGGGCCTCGACCTCCGCCACCTTGGCGTCCGGCACGCCGGAAAAGATGAAGTTCTGCCAGACCGTCATGCGGATCTGGCCGTCGCCGCACTCGGCCGCGACCTTCGCTAGCCCGCGCATCTGGTCGGTGGTCATCTTGCCCACGGGCAGCACCACGCCGACCCAGTTCAGGCCGGGCTGGGCCTGGGCGTGGACGCCCACATGGCTGAAGCGGTCGGTCGGCCGGCGGGGCGCGACATGGGCGGCGTCGACCCGGTCGAGCGTGCGCCCGAGCTTCTCCTCGACGGCGGCGATGTACTTGTCGAAGCCCCAGGCGTCGAGGACGTACTTCATCCGGGCCTTGTTGCGATTGGTCCGGTCGCCGTTCTCGATGAAGACCCGGATGATCGCGTCGGCCACGCGATTGCAATCCTCGGGCTTGAGGACGATGCCGGTGTCGCGGGCCAGATCCTTGTGGCCGGAGATGCCGCCGAGCACGAGGCGCATCCAGACGCCCGGCGCGACCGCGGCCCCCTCCAGCACCTCGATCGCCTGGAAGCCGATGTCGTTCGTCTCTTCGAGCGCCGGCGTTACGCCGCCGCCGTCGAACGAGACGTTGAACTTGCGCGGCAGGCCGTAGAGCGAGCGGTCGTTCAGGATCCAGTTGTGCCAAGCCTTGGTGAGAGGCCGCGTGTCCAGCAGTTCCCGCGCGTCGATGCCGGCGGCCGGCGAGCCGGTGACGTTGCGGATGTTGTCGGCGCCCGCACCTTGCGCGGTCAGGCCGAGATCGATCAGCCCGTCGAGGAAGGGCTGGGCGTGTTCGGGCGCGATCTCGCGCACCTGCAGGCCCGCGCGGGTGGTGACGTGGCTGTACGCGCCGCCATGGGCATCCGCGAGGTCGGCGAGGCCGGCGAATTGCCAGTGATTCAGGATGCCGTTGGGAACCCGTATCCGGCACATGAAGGACGTCTGGGTCGGCGCAACCCAGAACATGCCGTGGTAACGCCAGCGGAAATTGTCCTCGGGCTTCGGAGCCTTGCCAGTCGCAGCCTCCGCCTTCAGGCGGTTATGGCCGTCGAACGGGCTCTCGGCGCGCTTCCACTTCTCCTGATCGCAGAGCTTGCCGCCCTCCTGCACGGTGCGGATCTGCGCCTTGATATGGATCGCATCCGGGCCCGTGGGCTCGGCCGGCGTGCTCACCGGGGCTTGGCCCGCGGCAAGGCCACCGGTCATGCGGGCGGCGGCGATGCCGGAGGCGAAGCCTTCGAGATACCGCTTCTGCTCGGCGTTGAATTCGTCTGCCATCGCCTCACTCACGCTGCGAGGGTTTTCGGGGCCGGGCCGAACATCAGGTCGTCCCGGTCGTCTGGGGAGAGCGGCGCGCCGGAGCGGATCAGCTCCTTGCAGCGCGCCTGCTCCGCGATATCGCCGACGAAGACCGCGCCTAAGAGGCGGCCATCGGCGATGATCAGCTTGCGGTAGAGGCCGGCGGCGCCGTCGTGCATCACGACCGCCTCGGCGCCCTCGGGCGTATCGACCAATCCGGCCGAGAAGACGGCTACGCCCGACACCTTGAGGCTCGTGGCAAGGGACGTGCCGGGATAGGCCGCCGCCTCGCCGAGAAGGGCCCGCGACAGCACCTCGGCCTGCTCGTAGGCGGGCTCGACGAGGCCGTAAACGACGCCCCGGTGCTCGGCGCATTCGCCGAGTGCATGGATCGCCGGGTCGGAGGTTGTCATTCGGTCGTCCACCGTGATGCCGCGCCCGCAGGCGAGCCCGCAGGACTGCGCCAGGGCCGTCGAGGCGCGGATGCCGACCGACATCACCACGAGGTCGGCCGGGATCACGCTGCCGTCCTTCATCCGCAGGCGTTCGACGCGCCCGTCGCCCTCGATCGCGGCGGTGTCGGCCGACAGCATCACCTTGACGCCGCGGGCCTCCATCGCCGTGCGCACGAGGCGGGCGGCGGCGTGGTCGAGCTGGCGCTCCATCACCCGGTCCATGACGTGGACCAGGGTCGTGTCGACCCCGAGCCGGGCGAGCCCGACCGCGGCCTCGAGCCCAAGCAGGCCGCCGCCGATCACCACGGCCTTGGCATGCTCGACGGCCGCTTTGCGGATCGCCGCCACGTCGGCGAAATCGCGGAAGGTGAGGACGCCGGGCAGGTCGATGCCCGGCAGCGGCAGCCGGATCGGCAGCGAGCCCACCGCCAGCACCAGCTTGTCGTAGGGCAGCACATGGGCGGAGCCGACGAGGGCGATGCGGTTCGCCCGGTCGATCTCGGTCACCGGCGCGCCGGTGACGAGGCGGATGCCGTGCTCCTCGTACCAGGAGAGCGGGCGGAAGCCGCAGGCCGCCTCGTCCACCTCGCCGCCGAGCAGCGAGGAGAGCAGCACCCGGTTATAGGCCGCCACCGGCTCGGCGCCGACCACCGTCACGTCGTAGCGGCCCGGCGCGCGCTCGGTCAGCCGCTCGAGGAAGCGGAGCGAGGCCATGCCGTTGCCGACGACGACGAGTCTTTCCTTCATGGTCTGGGTATCTGACGACATCGGGATACTTTGTTGGACTGGTCCATTCCGCCCCCTCATCCTGAGGTGCCGGAGCGCAGCGGAGGCCTCGAAGGAGGGCTCCAGATGTCTTGCGATCCCCGGAGCCCTCCTTCGAGGCCGCTACGCGGCACCTCAGGATGGGGAGAGTGGGATCGCAGGTTTCGAAGGGCGTCGGCTTAGGCCGCCAGAGCCGGCTTGGCGTGGCGGGCGTAGAGGAATTCCAGCACCGCGGCGCGGGCGTGGACGTAGGTAGCGTCTTCCACGAGGTCGAGCCGGCGGCGGGGGCGCGCCAGCGGCACGGGCAGGATCTCGCCGATGGTGGCCGACGGCCCGTTCGTCATCATCACGATGCGGTCCGAGAGCAGCACCGCCTCGTCCACGTCGTGGGTGATCATGATGACGGTGTTCTTGAGCCGCTGCTGGATTTCCATGGTCTGATCCTGCAGGTGGGCGCGGGTCAGCGCGTCGAGTGCGCCGAACGGCTCGTCCATGAGCAGCACGGTCGGCTCCATGGCCAGCGCGCGGGCGATGCCGACGCGCTGCTTCATGCCGCCGGAGATTTCGGCCGGGCGCTTCTCGGCGGCGTGCATCATGTTCACGAGCGCGAGGTTGTGCTCGATCCACTCGGTGCGCTCCGCGCGGCTCTTCTTGCCGCGCAGCACCTTGTCGACGGCGAGCGCCACGTTCTCGCGCACCGTCAGCCAGGGCAGGAGCGAGTGGTTCTGGAACACCACCGCGCGGTCGGGGCCGGGCGCGTTCACTTCACGTCCATCGAGCAGCACGCCGCCGGTCGAGGCCTTGAGCAGGCCGGCGACGATGTTGAGCACCGTCGACTTGCCGCAGCCCGAATGGCCGATGATCGAGACGAACTCGCCCTTGGCGATGTCGAGGTTCACGTCGCGCAGGACTTCCGACGTGGTGCCGCCGCGGCGGAACGAGATGCCGACCTGGGAGAGGGAGAGATGGGCCATGTGGTTTTGTCCCTCAGGCTGCGCTGGTGCCGCGGGTCACGAGCACGCCGACGCCGGCGACCAGCCGGTCGAGGACGAAGCCGATGAGCCCGACATAGACGAGGGCGACGATGATCTCGGAGATGTGGGAGGAGTTCCACGCGTCCCAGATGAAGAAGCCGATCCCGACGCCGCCGATCAGCATCTCGGCCGCGACGATCGCGAGCCAGGACAGGCCGACACCGATGCGAAGTCCGGTGAAGATGTAGGGGGCGGCCGAGGGCAGCATGACCTTGTAGAAGAACTCGATCGGGTTCAGCCGGATCACCGCGGCGACGTTGCGGTAATCCTGCGGGATGTTGCGGATGCCGACCGCCGTGTTGATGATGATTGGCCAGATCGAGGTGATGAAGATCACGAAGATCGCCGAGGGCTGGCCGTCGCGGAAGGCGGCGAGCGAGAGCGGGAGCCACGCCAGCGGCGGGATCGTGCGCAGCACCTGGAAGATCGGGTCGAGGCCCCGCATCGCCCATTCTGACTGGCCCACCAGGGTGCCGAGCATCACGCCCGCGATCACCGCCAGCGAGAAGCCGAAGGCGACGCGCTTGAGGCTCGCCGTGATATGCCAGAACAGGCCCTTGTCGGTGCCGCCGTTGTCGTAGAACGGATCGACGATGATGTCCCAGGCCTCCGTCACCACCCGCGAGGGCGGCGGCAGGCCGGCGGTGGGGGAGGAGCACAGGACCTCCCACAGCAGCAGGAAGCCCGCGAGCACCACGAGCGGCGGGACGATGCGGGCCGCGATCCCGCGGAGGCCGGCCATGGTGACGAAGGGCGTGCGGGCCTTGGTGGCGGCGCGCGCCCGCGCCGCGGTGGAAAGCGTTGCTCCGGTGGCCATTACGCGACCTTCTTGATGTCGAGGCTGGCGAGGTAGGCGGCGGGGTTCTCGGGGTCGAAGACCTTGCCGTCGAAGAAGGTCTCCTTGCCCCGCGAGGTGGAGGCCGGGATCGCGATCCCGCCGAGCGCCTTGGCGGCGTCCTTCCACAGGTCCTCGCGGTTCACCTTGGCGATGAGCGCCTTGGTGTCGGTTGCCGCGTCGAACTTGCCCCAGCGGATGTCCTCGGTGAGGAACCAGAGGTCGTGGCTGTGGAAGGGATAGCCGGCGGCGCCGTTGTCCCAGTACTTCATCATCACCGGGCTCTTCTCGACGACGCGGCCGTTGCCGTAGTCGAACTTGCCCTTCATCCGCTCGATCACGTCGCCGACCGGCACGTTGATCCACTGGCGCTTGGCGACGATGGCTGCGAGTTCGTCCCAGTTCTCGGGCCGGTCGCACCAAGCCTGGGCTTCCATCACGGCCATCAGCAGGGCCTTGGCCGCGTTCGGATACTTGTCGACCCAGGCGGCGCGCAGCGCGAGCGACTTCTCGGGATGGTCCTTCCAGAGCTCGCCCGTGGTCAGCGCGGTGTAGCCGATGCCCTGGTTGATCAGCTGCTTGTGCCAGGGCTCGCAGACGCAGAACACGTCCATCGTGCCGACCTTCATGTTCGCCACCATCTGGGGCGGGGGCACGACGATGGTCTCGATGTCCTTGTCGGGGTCGATGCCGCCGGCGGCCATCCAGTAGCGGATCCAGAGGTCGTGGGTGCCGCCGGGGAAGGTCATGGCGGCCTTGACCGGCTTGCCCGAGGCCTTCTTCCGGTCGATGGCGGCTTTGAAGGCCTTGGGGTCGAGGCCGATCTTGTCGTCGGCGTATTCCTTGCCGACCGAGATGCACTGGCCGTTCAGGTTGAGCCGGCCGAGGATGTACATCGGCACCGGCACGTTGTTCTGCGTCACCTTGCCGGCCGAGATCAGGTACGGCATCGGCGTGAGGATGTGGGCGCCGTCGATGCCGTTGCCCTCGGAGCCCAGCACGAGGTTGTCGCGGGTCGTGCCCCAGGAGGCCTGCTTCAGCACCTCGGTCTCGGGCAGGCCGTACTTGGCGAAGATGCCCTTCTCCTTGGCCACGAAGAGCGGCGCGGCGTCGGTCAGCGCGATGAAGCCGAGCTTGACCCCCTTCACCTCCGGCCCCGCGCCCTGCGCGAAGGCACCGGCCGGCAAGGCGGCGCGGGCGGCACCCGCGAGGGCGAGGGCGGCCGCCGCCCCCTTGAGGACGCCGCGGCGGGTCGTGTTGCCGTGATCGATGCTCATCCGCTCTTCGCTCCGGTGCGGTGTCCGCACATGAAAAAAGCCGCTGTCCGGGGATCGCCTGCGCGATCGACATTCGTCGCGTGCGGGCATTCCGGATCAGCGGCCTTGCTGACGTTTGGGGCGCGTCGTCGTTGGCGGGCCCGTGCCAAGGGCTTTGCAGGAGCCGTGCCAAGTGCGGGACGGCATGTTTGGCGGTCCTCGGCTCGCCGCGTCGGGATGTCTGCCCCGCCGCACGCGTTGAAAAACGCGGCATTCGTGTGCGTTGCACAAAAAACAGGCTGATGGTGCTGTCTTGCGCAGTTTGAGCCGATCCCGCCGGAGCGAAACGGGCGCCTATCGCTTGGTGGCGGGTCCCTTCGTGGCTGCCTCGAACAGATCCGGCCTGTAGAGCGCTGCCGCCCTCTCGGCCGCATCGCTGCCCGGCGCGACCTGCCCGCAGGCGATCATCTGCGCCACCAGCCAGCGCCCATGGTCCGGGTCCGGCCGATGAGTCGCGGCGCCGAGGCGCAGATAGGCCGGGTTTACCCGCTCGGTTCCGGTCGCATCCACGATGAGCGTGCCGCCGAGGCTGCGGGCGATGAGCGCGGCGTCGGAATCGAGATCCGCGCGCTCGGCGAGCAGGCGGCTCAGGGCGCCGCGGTTGGCAGGATCGGCGCACCAAAGCCCGGCTTGGTGAACGGCCCGGACCAACGGCGCCGTGAACTCGGCCTCCTCCGCGGGTAGCGCCAGCACCTTCTCAGGGCAATCGGGGGCGATCTCGCAGCCGAGTGCCGCGATCCGGCCGAGACCGGCGGTGACGGCGACGCTGTTCCAGGGGGCGCCGACGCAGAAGCCGTCGATGCGCCCGCGCCGGAGCGCATCCACCGTCTCCGGCGGCGGCACCACGACCAGCCGCACCGTTGCGTCGAGGTCGAGCCCGCTCAAGCCGGCGAACAGGCGGAGCTGGTAGGAATGGCTGGAGAAGGGATGCACGGTGCCGATGACCAGCGGACGCCCCTCCCCGGCCCGCTTGCGGGCGACCCGGGCGAAGGCCGCGGCGACATCGCCGAGTTCGTCGCTCTCCGGGGCCATCGCGGCCCAGAGCGCGTTCGAGACGGTGACGGCGTTGCCGTTGAGGCCGAGCGCCATCGGCACGCTCAGGCGGGCCTGCGGCCCCGAGAGCCCGAGCGCGCTGGCGATGGCCAGCGGACCGAGCATGTGCGCGGCGTCGAGATGGCCGAGCGCCAGCCGGTCGCGCAGGGTCGCCCAGGAGGGCTCGCGCGCGAGTTCGATCTCGAGCCCCTCGGCCCGCGCGAACCCGAGCTCCGCCGCCGCGATCACGGGGGCGGCGTCGGTGAGGGGAACGTATCCGAGCCTGATCCTCATCCGAGCAGATCCGCCGCGGTGACGATGGCGCGGGCGATGTCGACGATCTTGCGCTTCTCGTTCATCGCCTGCCGCCGCAGGAGCTTGTAGGCCTCGTCCTCGCTCATGCCCTTGCGCGTCATCAGGATGCCCTTGGCCCGCTCGATCAGCTTGCGGTCGGCGAGTTCCGAGCGGGCCTCGTCGAGTTCGCGCTGGAGCCGGGCGAAGGCGTTGAAGCGCAGGATCGCGATGTCGAGGATCGGCCGGATCCGTTCCGAGCGCAGCCCGTCCACCACATAGGCTGAGATGCCCGCATCGACCGCGGCCTGCATCATGGTCTGGTCCGAGCGGTCCACGAACATCGCCACCGGCCGCTCGGCGTGCCGGGACAGGCCCGACATCTGCTCCAGCATGTCCCGGCTCGGGCTCTCCAGATGGACCACGATCACGTCGGGCTTCAGGCTCGCCACCCGCGCCTGAAGGTCAGGCCCATCCGCAAGCACGACGACGTTGCCGACGCCGGAGGCGCGAAGGCCCTCCTCCAGGATCGCCGCGCGGGCGCGACTCGGATCGATAACGGCGACGGTGAGGCTGGTCTCGGTCATCGAGGGCCGGAGCGGTTCGATCCGTTCGAGGAAGGCATGGGGTTAACGAGGGGCGGTCCGTCTCGAGTAAGGCAAGTGCGGAGGCGCCTGCCGTGTGAGGGGCGGACGCATCGCAGGCAAGCCGTATGCCCGCCCGATCCGCAGCGACGGTTACAAACCGACATAGGCCGGCCCCGCTTCTGCCGCAAACCGGGGCGCACACTCAAGTCGTTCGCGAATCTATGGGGAGGGCCGGTTCATGCGCGTCGTCGATCCGCTGCGGAAGCCGGACGTGTCCGCGACCCCTCGCGCCGTGCTTCCTCCCTTGCTGCCGACCCTCGGCCTTGCCGTGGTCGCTGCCCTGCTGTCGCTCGTCTGCCGCGAGCCGGCCAAGGAGCCGATGATGGCGCCGGTCGAATCGGCGCGGCCCGTTCCGGCCATGGCCGCGGCGCCCGGCTTCACGGCGTTCGATCCGGGCAAGGCCCTGCTCGCCGATGTCGAGGCGGGGCCGGCGAGCGAAGCCTTCGCCCGCCTCGTGCCCCTCGTCGCTGCGAGCGAGGCCGCCGCACCGCCGGCTCGTCCCCCGCGCCTCGCCGCCCGCGCCGAGCGCCGCCGCCCCTCCGCCAGCCGGATGGCGACGACGCAGCCGGCGAGCCCGCCGAAAGCTGCCTCCGAGCCGGTCGTCTCAGCGCCGGCCGCCATGGCCCGCGTCGAGGAAGAGGGTGGTCGCTTCCTGCCGGCCGGCGCCCTCCCCTTCGCTGCCGTCGATGCGGTCTGGGATGCGGCCCGCAGCGCAGGCTCCGGCGCGGCGACCGGTGTCACGACCGGCGTCACGACCCTTGGCAGCTCGGTCGTCAGCCTCGTCGCGGATCTTCGCTGAAGCGGGGCACGCTGCCTCGAAGCGCGCCGTTTTCACAATCGTTGAGTCCCGAAACCTTGCGAAGCGCGGCCTCTGCGCCACTTCGCGCGGGGTAGAGCGACGATCACGTCCACCGCATCGCCGACGCTGCGGTGGTTTCGCGCGTGATGCTCTGCCAGTGCAGCCGAAGTCCGCGCTTCCCCGCGCCGTTCGGCGTGAGGCGACGGAGACCGGGATGGCGGGACGGATCGAGGATTACGCCCTGATCGGCGACGGGCGCACCGCGGCCCTGGTCGGGCGCGACGGCAGCATCGATTGGCTGTGCATGCCGCGCTTCGATGCCTCGGCGCTGTTCGCGAGCCTGCTCGGGACGGAGGAGCACGGCTTCTGGAAGCTCGCCCCGGCGGCGGAGGGCGCGCAGCATTCCTGGCGCTACCGCAGCGGCTCGCTGGTGCTGGAGACCACGCACAAGACCCATGAGGGCGAGGTTCGCGTCACCGATTTCATGCCCGTCGGCGACGGCAGCCACGTCATCCGCCTCGTCGAGGGCGTGCGCGGGCGGATGGCGATGCGCATGGATCTCGCCGTGCGCTTCGATTACGGCTCGGCGGTGCCTTGGGTGTCGCGCAGCGAACTCGGGGATCTCCGCGCCATCTCCGGCCCGCACAAGGTGGTGCTGCGCACCAACGCGCCGATGCGCGGCTCCACCCACCAGACCACGGTCTCGGAGTTCACGGTCTACAAGGGCGACGCGATCCGCTTCGTGCTCAGCTATGGCGCCTCGCACGAGGACGACCCGCCGCCGATCGAACCGCGCCGCTGGCTCGACGACACCAACCGGTTCTGGCGCGAATGGTCGAGCCGCTGCACCGCCGCGCAGACGCCGTGGGACGACATCCTGCGCCGCTCGCTGCTGACGCTGAAGGCGTTGATCTACCGCCCGACCGGCGGGATCGTCGCTGCGCCCACCACCTCCCTGCCGGAGGAACTCGGCGGCGTGCGCAACTGGGACTACCGCTTCTGCTGGCTGCGCGACTCGACCTTCACGCTGCTGGCGCTGATGGATTCGGGCTACATCGAGGAGGCCCGCGCGTGGCGCGACTGGCTGACCCGGGCGGTGGCCGGCAACCCGGAGCAGGCGCACATCCTCTACGGCATCGGCGGCGAGCGGCTGCTGCCGGAGATCGAACTCGACTGGCTGCCCGGCTACGAGGGCTCAAAGCCCGTGCGCGTCGGCAACGCGGCGATCGCGCAGTTCCAGCTCGATGTCTACGGCGAGCTGTTCGATGCCCTGTTCCAGGCCCGCGCCCGCGGCATGGGGCAGAACAAGGAGGGTCTGCGCGTCGGCCAGGCGATCATCACGCACCTCGAGACGGCGTGGCACGAGCCGGACGAGGGCATCTGGGAGGTGCGCGGCGGACGCCGCCACTTCGTCCATTCCAAGGTCATGGCCTGGGTCGCCTTCGACCGGGCGATCCGCAGCGTCGAGATGATCGGCGACGACGATCTGCACATCATCGACGCGCCGGTCGCGCACTGGAAGGCGATCCGCGACGAGATCCACGCCGAGGTCTGCGCGAAGGGGTTCGACCCCGAGCTGAACAGCTTCGTCCAATCCTACGGAAGCAAGGCGCTCGATGCGAGCCTCCTGCTGATCGCGCATATGGGCTTCCTGCCGCAGGACGACCCCCGCGTAGTCGGCACGGTGGCGGCCGTCGAATCGCATCTGATGCGCGATGGCTTCATCCTGCGCTACGAGACGGAAGGGCAGACCACCGACGGCCTGCCCGGCAACGAGGGCGCGTTCCTGCCCTGCAGCTTCTGGTATGCCGACAATCTGATCGGCCTCGGCCGCTGCGACGAGGCCCGCGCGCTGATCGAGCGCCTGATCGGCGTCTGCACCGACCTCGGATTGGTCTCCGAGGAGTACGACGTGCGCGCGAAACGGCTGGTGGGGAACTTCCCTCAGGCGTTCACGCATGTTGCGCTCGTCAACACGATCCTCAATTACAGCCGCGCGACCGGTCCTGCGAAGGAACGGGGCAGCGGCGCGGAGGATTCCGAGTCGAGGGTAGGCGAATCCATTGCGGCGCAGTAGGCGCACTCCGTCAGACGGCGGGCGATGGAAGCGAGAAAGACGGTAACTCTATGAGCGGTGCAGACACGAGCCCGAAGGCGGCCCTGAGCCAGGGCGACAAGCTCGCGATCGACACGATCCGGACGCTCGCGATCGACGCGGTGCAGAAGGCCAATTCCGGACACGCCGGTGCGCCGATGGCGCTGGCGCCCGTCGCCTACACCCTGTGGAACCGGTATCTGCGCTACGATCCGGCCCACCCGCACTGGCCGAACCGCGACCGCTTCGTGCTCTCGGCGGGCCACGCCTCGATGCTGCTCTACGGGCTCCTGCATCTCGCCCGCGTGGCCGAGACCGACGGCGGCAATTCCCCCGCCATCTCGCTGGACGACATCAAGAAGTTCCGGCAGCTCGATAGCCGCACGCCGGGCCACCCGGAATACCACTTCACCACCGGCGTCGAGACCACCACCGGCCCGCTGGGCCAGGGTGTCGCGAATTCCGTCGGCATGGCGATGGGCGGCCGCTTCAAGGGCGAACGCCTGAACCGGCCCGACCTGCCGCTGTTCGACTACAACGTCTACGCCATCTGCTCGGACGGCGACCTGATGGAGGGCGTCTCCCAGGAGGCCGCCTCGATCGCCGGGCACCTGCGCCTGTCGAATCTGTGCTGGATCTACGACAACAACACCATCACCATCGAGGGCCACACCGAACTCGCCTTCTCGGAAGAGGTCGCCGCGCGCTTCCTCGCCTATGGCTGGCAGGTGCTGCGGGTGGCCGATGCCAACGACACCCACGCCATCGCCTCGGCGCTCGAGACCTTCCTGCAATCGAGCGACCGCCCGACGCTGATCATCGTCAACTCGATCATCGGTTACGGCGCGCCGACCAAGCAGAATACCGCCAAGGCCCATTCCGACGCGCTCGGCCCCGACGAGGTGAAGGGCGCCAAGCGCGCCTATGGCTGGCCGGAGGATTCCGAGTTCCTCGTGCCGGACGGCGTCTACGACACCTTTGCCGACGGCATCGGCAAGCGCGGCGCGGCACTCTACGCTCAGTGGCAGGGCTTCTTCGAGGCGGCCAAGGCGGCGGATGCTGAGCATGCCGAGGATCTCTCGGCCCTCCTGGAAGGCCGTCTGCCCGAGGGCTGGGACCGCGACATCCCGGTCTTCGAGGCCGACGCCAAGGGCCTCGCGACCCGCGAATCCTCCGGCAAGGTGCTCAACGCCATTGCCAAGCACGTGCCCTTCCTGCTTGGCGGCTCGGCCGATCTGGCGCCGTCGAACAAGTCGAACCTCACCTTCGAGGGCGCGGGCTCGCTGACCCCGTTCGAGCCGGGTGGGCGCAACATCCATTTCGGCGTGCGCGAGCACGCCATGGGCTCGATCGTGAACGGGCTTGGGCTCGTCGGCCTGCGGGCCTATGGCGCGACCTTCCTCGTCTTCGCCGATTACATGCGCCCGCCGATCCGGCTCGCCTCGCTGATGGAGCTGCCGGTTTTCCATATCTTCACCCACGACTCGATCGGCGTGGGCGAGGACGGGCCGACCCACCAGCCGGTGGAGCAGATCCTCTCGCTGCGCTGCATCCCCGGCCTCGTGACCCTGCGCCCGGCGGACGCCAACGAGGTGGCCGAGGCCTACCGGGTGATCTTCTCGCTGAAAGATCAGCCGGCGGTTCTGGCCCTGTCGCGCCAGCCGCTGCCGACCTTCGACCGTTCGAAGTATGCTCCGGCCTCGGGCACCGCGAAGGGCGCCTACGTGCTCGCCGACTGTGAAGGCACGCCGGACGTGATCCTGATCGGCACGGGCTCCGAGGTGCAGCTCTGCGTCGGCGCCTACGAGACCCTTAAGGGTGAGGGCGTGAAGGCCCGCGTCGTCTCGATGCCGTCCTGGGACCTGTTCGAGCGTCAGGACGAGAGCTACCGCAACAGTGTCCTGCCGCCGGAGGTTCTAGCGCGCGTGGCGGTGGAGCAGGGGAGCGTGATCGGTTGGGACCGTTACGCCGGCTCCTCCGGTTCGATCGTCGGCATGAGCACCTTCGGCGCCTCGGCCCCGATCAAGGATCTGCTCGGCAAGTTCGGCTTCACCGCTGAGAAAGTGATCGAAGCGGCCCGCGCGCAGGTGGCCAAGCACAAGAAGTAGGCTCGGAGATCAACCCTCCCCCGCACCGGGGGAGGGTAAGCTGCGTCGCGCCGCCCTATCTACCGGGCACGGGACGCACGAAAAAGTCACGCGAGGACGCTAGAGATGAACGCGCTGAACGCCCTCTTCGCCGAGCACGAGCAGGCGGTCTGGCTCGATTTCGTGGCCCGCGGCTTCATCGCCAAGGGCGAACTCCAGGCGCTGGTGGAGAAGGACGACCTGCGCGGCGTCACCTCCAACCCGGCGATCTTCGAGAAGGCGATCGGCCACTCGGCCGAGTACGACGACAGCCTCAAGGCCGCGCTCGCCGGGGGTGATGCCCGCGTCATCGATCTCTACGAAGGGCTTGCCATCGCCGACATCCAGGCGGCGGCCGATGTCCTGCGCCGCGTGTACGACACCAGCGATGGCGCCGATGGTTACGTGAGCCTCGAAGTCTCGCCCTACCTCGCGCTGGACACCGAGGAGACCCTGCACGAGGCCCGCCGCCTGCACGCGGCAGTCGGGCGCGACAACCTCATGGTCAAGGTGCCGGCCACCCCCGCCGGCCTGCCGGCAATCCGCCAGCTCACGGCGGAGGGCATCTCGGTCAACATCACGCTGCTGTTCTCGCAGGACGTCTACGAAGCCGTCGCCAACGCCTTCATCGACGGGTTGACCGAGTTCGGTGCCAAGGGCGGCGACGTTTCGAAGGTCGCGTCCGTGGCGAGCTTCTTCATCAGCCGCATCGACAGTCTCGTGGACAAGAAACTGGACGAGGCCGGCGGCTACGAGGATCTGAAGGGCAAGGTGGCGATCGCCAACGCCAAGCTCGCCTACCAGCGCTACAAGCGCATCTTCTCCGGGCCGAAATGGGCGGCGCTGGAGGCCAAGGGCGCAAAGGCGCAGCGCCTGCTCTGGGCTTCCACCGGCACCAAGAACAAAGCCTATTCCGACGTGCTCTATGTCGAGGAGCTGATCGGCAAGAACACCGTCAACACCATGCCGCCCACCACCATGGATGCGTTCCGCGACCACGGCCGAGTGCGCGCGACGCTGGAGGAGAATGTCGGCGAGGCCGAGACCGTGATGGCCCGGCTCGCGCAAGCCGGCATCGATATCGAGGCTGTGGCGCGCCAACTCGTCGAGGAGGGCGTGGGGCTCTTCGTCGATGCCGCCGACGCCCTGCTCGGCGCAGTCGCGGGCAAGCGGGCGGCGCTGCTCGACCACCGGCTCGACGCGCAGACCTTCAAGTTCGACGAGCCGCTCCAGGCGGCCACCGACAAGGCGGTCGAGTCCTGGCGCGCGAGCGGCGCGATCCGCCGGCTCTGGGCGCACGATGCCACGGTCTGGACCGGCCGCGACGAGGACAAGTGGCTCGGCTGGCTGCGCATCGTCGAGGACGAGCTGGAGCGGGTCGATCTCTACGAGAGCTTCGCCGAAGAGGTGCGGGCGGAGGGCTTCACCGACGCGGTGGTGCTCGGCATGGGCGGCTCCAGCCTCGGCCCGGAGGTGATCTCCGCCACCTACGGCCACCGCGAGGGCTTCCCGAAGCTGCGCATCCTCGACTCGACCGACCCGGACGAGGTCCGCTCCGTCGAGGCGGCGGTCAACCTCGAGACGACGCTCTTCATCGTCGCCTCGAAGTCGGGCTCGACACTCGAACCCAATGTGTTCCGCGACTACTTCCTCGGCCGGATGAAGGATGTGGTGGGGGCCGAGAAGGCCGGTCGTCACTTCGTCGCCGTGACCGATCCGGGCTCGGCGATGGAGAGGGCCGCGACGGAGGACGGTTTCCGAAAAATCTTCCTGGGCGTGCCGCAGATCGGCGGGCGCTACTCGGTCCTCTCGGCCTTCGGTCTCGTCCCTGCGGCGGCGGCCGGCGTCGAGATCCGCGAGTTTCTCGATAGCGCCCGGATGATGGTCCGCTCCTGCGGGCCGGCGGTGCCGCCCGCTGCCAATCCCGGCGTGCGCCTCGGCGCGGCGATGGGCGTCGCGGCCAAGGAGTTCGGGCGCGACAAGATCACGATCATCGCCTCGCCCGGCATCGGCACCTTCGGCACCTGGGCGGAGCAGCTCATCGCCGAATCGACCGGCAAGGAAGGCGTCGGCATCATCCCCGTCGAGGGCGAGCCGGTCGGCGTGCCAGCCGTCTACGGCGAGGACCGCCTGTTCGTTTACCTGCGCCTGACGAGCCAGGCCGACGCGCGCCAGGACGAGGCCGTGAAGATCCTGGAGAGCGAGGCGCAGCCGGTGGTGCGCATCGATCTCGATAAGGTCGAACAGCTTCCGCAGGAATTCTTTCGCTTTGAGATCGCGACGGCGGTCGCAGGCGCGGTGCTCGGCATCAACCCGTTCGACCAGCCCGACGTCGAGGCGAGCAAGATCGAGACGAAGAAGCTCTTTTCCGCGGCAGAGGAGACCGGCGCGCTACCCGCCGAGACGCCGATCTTCGAGGACGACACGGTGGCGCTCTACGCCGATGCAGCCAACGCCGAGTCCCTGCGTCAGGCTGAGGGCTTCGAGGCGATCGTGGCCGCGCATCTGGCGCGGGTGAAGCCGTGCGACTATGTCGCCGTGCTGGCCTATGTGGAGCGCAACGAGGCGCATCACGCGGCGTTGCAGGAGGCCCGTCTCACGATGCGGGACGCGCGTCAAATCGCGACCTGTCTCGAATTCGGCCCGCGCTTCCTCCACTCGACGGGACAGGCCTACAAGGGCGGTCCCGCTTCCGGCGTGTTCCTCCAGATCACCGCCGACCCGTCGGCCGACCTGCTGATCCCCGGACGCAAGCTCGGGTTCAAGACGGTGATCGCGGCGCAGGCACGGGGCGATTTCGCCGTGCTGTCCGAGCGCAAGCGCCGGGCGCTCCGCGTTCACCTCAAGGGCGGTGATGTCTCCGGCGGCGTGAAGCGCGTTGCCGCAGCGATCAAGGCAGCCGTTGCCGGATAAGGCTCCCTTCCTTTCCCCGCATGCGGGGAGAGGAAGCGTTATGGCCACCGTCGCGATCTAAATCGAAAAGGAATCAGTGCGTCAGCGGGCCGGGGATCGCGGCTTCCGCCTTTTCCAGGAGCCGCTCCTCGTGGCGCTTCATGAAGAGCCACAGCGCCAATCCGCCGAAGACCACGAAGGCCAGCAGTGCCAGTCCCACGGGGCCGACGATGTGCTCGATCTGGCGACCGCACGCATAGGCGCCGAAGCCCATGATCCCGGCCCAGGCGACACCGCCGAGGCCGTTGAACAACATGAAGCGGCGGGCATCGAGGCGGTTCACACCGGCCAGCACCGCCGCGTAGGCGCGCAGCATCGCCGTGAAGCGGCCGAAGAACACGATCTTCCCGCCGTGCTCGCGGAACAGATACTGTCCGAGTTTCAGGCGGCCGTGGTCGAGTGCGATGAGGTGGCCATAGCGCAGCAGCAGCGGCATGCCCCAGCGGCGTCCGACCCAGTAGCCGACATTGTCGCCGAGGATCGCGGCCGTGGCCGCCGCGGCGACGATGAGGACGACGTTGAGGTTGCCGGTGCTGCCGGCATAGACGGCCGCGGAAATCAGGATGGTCTCGCCCGGCATCGGTACGCCCGCGCTTTCGAGCGCGACGACGACGAAGACGGCGAGGTAGCCGTAATGAGCGATGAGGTCGGCGATCGGAAGTCCCTGAAGGAAGGACATGAAAGAGGGCGTCTCCGCGGATCGTTGCGCGGCGCAGTCTGGCCAGGAACGTGGCTGCAGCAGGGCGGCCCTTCCCGGCCCCTTCAGCCCGTCCGGCCTGCCTCCGCCGAGAGCTCGGCCGTGGCCGGAGCAAGCACGGCGCCCTCCCCGGCGGTGCCGGTCTGATAGAGGACGGCGAAGTCGTCCTCCGGCAACGGCAGCAGCCGTGCAAGACCGTCCGACACGCCGAACAGGACGGGATCCGCCGAAAGGCCGAAACCGGGCGGGAGAAGGCTTGTGCTGTCGATCATGACGGGCTCGGACCGCCGAAGGGCGGGAGTGGCTACAAGCCTTTCGGCGGCGCCCGGTTGCATGGCACGACCGATTGTCGTGACATGCGGCACATCGGCTCTGCGCGGCTCTTCCCGTCCGCGTCCCGTCCTCAGCTCGCCTTGAGGAACTTCTCGACGCTGGCGCCCAGGCCGGCGGAATGCGTCGCAAGATCCTCGGCGATGGCTCGGACCGAATCGACGTGGCTGCCGGTCGCGTCCGCCGCCGAGGACACGCCGACGATGTTGCCGGACATCTCGTGCGTCGAGGCCGCCTGTTCCTCGACCGCGCTCGCCATGGCGAGGGTGAGCCCGGAAAGGTCCGTCACCGCCGCGGTGATCGTGCCGATGGCCTCGACCGCCGCGCCAGTGGCGCTCTGGATCGCGGCGATCTGTCCGGAGATCTCGCCGGTCGCCTTCGCCGTCTGCTCGGCCAGCGCCTTCACCTCGGCGGCGACCACGGCAAAGCCTCGTCCGGCCGCGCCCGCGCGGGCCGCCTCGATGGTGGCGTTGAGGGCGAGCAGGTTGGTCTGATCGGCGATCGAGCGGATCATCGCCACCACCGCATCGACCTTGCGCGCGTTCTCGGCCAACTGGCGCACGGTGGTATCGGTCGTCTCGGCCTGGGCCGCGATCCGCTGGGCGCGCTCGGAGACGCTGCCGACCTGCCCCGAAATCTCCTGGATCGAGGCCGTCATCTGCTCAGAGCCCGCCGCCACAGAGGCCGCGCGCTGCCGGGCATCCTCGGCTGAGCGCGACAGCCCCTTGGCGGCGAACTGCATCTCCTCGACCGCGTTGCCGACCGCCGCAACGACCCGCGAGACGTCCGCTTCCATCTCCACCTGTGCGGTCGCGACGGTCCACGTCACCATCGGACCGAGATAGCGTCCGTCCGGTCCGTTGATCGCGGAGGTCCGCAGATCGAGCGTCTCGGGTCCGACCTTGATCCGGGCCCGATGCGGCAGGCGGCTCGCATCCGCCAGCATGGTCCACGGATGGTGAGGGTCCTTGTAGAACACATCGAAAGATTGTCCCAGCATCTGCGAAACCCCGATCGGCAGATGTTGCTCGATCCCCTGGAGCGTCGTCTGCGAGGTCTTGTTCAGATAATTGATCTTGAAGTCGTCACGCGGATTCACGGTCATGACGGCGATCGGCATACCGTCGATCATCGTCATCAGGCGGTTGGTCTCGTTCTTCTTGGCCGTGATGTCCGTGGCAAATTTCATCACTCGGACCGGTCGTCCTTCCGCGTCGAGAACCGCGTTGTAGGTCGCCTCCAGCCAGACCCGCTGACCGGACTTGTCGAGCCGCGCGAACTCGCCGGCTGCGTAGCGACCGGCGCGCAAATTGTCCCAGAAATCCGAGTATTCGCGACTCGTGCTGTAATCGGGGTCGACGAAGATGCGGTGATGCTGGCCGATGATCTCGTCCAGGGAATAGCCGACCACGGCGAGGAAATTCCGGTTCGCTGTCAGAATCCGGCCGTCCATGGCGAATTCGATCGTGGCGAGCGAACGATCGAGTGCTTCGAGCTTGGCCTGCGCGTCGTTGGGCTTCGGCTTGCGAAACATGAAAGAGCCTCCGTGACGAGAACCCCCTCCCTTCGCGTGGTGGTGAGGAACGATCCAGGTCTTGAAAGAATCGAGGGCCTCGGGTCGACCTACTCGTGCTGTCCGAAGGCTCTGCTCGGCCTGGATACTGGCTCAGATTGTTAAATTTATGATTAAATTATTCAAATAATCTGTAGAATCAGAGATGTTACGCAGAGTTGTATGTATTTGTTGGTATATGTCTTGAGTTTCGAAGATTTTTATCAAATCATGTTAATATACTAATTTGGAAAAGTGCGTTCCCTTCTGTCTCATCGGCGCCTGGGTCGCTGCAGGGGCCGATGAGAAGACCTTCGATGCTCGCGAGGGTCGGATCTCAGCCGCGCTCTGCCAGATCGTCGAGGCGCACCGGGGCGGCATGGGGCCGGCTGCCCAGCATGGCGTCGATCAGCGCCAGAACCTCGGTCCGGCCGACATTGGCGGCAGGCTCGAACGGGGTCCATGTCTGGGTGAAATCGAGGCGCTCGAACACGTCGCGGTACCGGCGCAGCTCGCTCACGGTCAGCGGGACGCCGCGCACGAAGGCCTTGTGGGCCGAAATCGTCAGCGCCTTGCGGAAGTCGTTCGGGTCGAGCTCGAACTTGAGCGCGTCGCCGCAGAAACAGATCTTGCGCTTGCGGTCGAACAGCACAGCGTGGCCGTCGAAATGGCCGGCGGTGCGGTGCAGTTCCAATCCGGGAAGGGGTTCGAGGAAGTCGTCGTAGGGCCAGGAGACCTGAAGCGCCGCGCTCCAGATGAAGTCGGCCGCCGGCAGGCACAGTTCCGGGTCGAAGCGGTCCTGAAGCTGCACCAGTGCCCCGTAGGAATGCGGGTGCGAGGCCGAGAGCACCTGCATCCCGCCCAGCCGCTCGATCTGGTCGAGCGCCGCCTCGCTGAATACGGGGCAGGCTTCAAAACCCATGTTCCCGTTCTCGGTCCGGATCAGGTAGGCGCTCGGGCCGATGCCGGAGACCGGATCGTTCCAGAAGCGCCAGACGCCCGGCTCCAGCTCCTCCCAGTGGCAGGGGAAGGCGTCCTGCGCCTCGCGCGTGGTGCGGAAGCGCCAGCCGTCCTGCGGCACGACGTGGCGGGCGTCGAGGCACATCGGGCAATGCGGCGGCGCCTCGAAGTGGCGCTGCCAGAACCCGCAATTGTCGCAGGTGTAGGCGGGCAGCTTCAGGGCGCCGGCGAAGGGCAGGTAACCGGGCAAGGGCCAATCCTCATGGGTGCCCGCAAGCGGGCCGGAGATCGGACGGTCCGATCCGTCCGCTGCGAGAGCATCGTCTTGGATATCAGATCCAGGACGATGCTCTCGCCGTTTGTTTTGGATCGTCTTTGTTCCGAAAGCCGGTGACCACCCTTCGGGACGAGGCTCGAGCGAAGAGAGGCCGGCTTAGAGCCGCCCCAGCAGACGCAGCGGCCGGCGCAGGGCTCGCGCCGCCAGAGCGGTTCCGAGCAGGGCGGCGCCCGCGACACCGAGCACGAGGGCGTCGCGCTCCCGGCTGGTCCAGAACTCGGAGCGGGTCGTCTTGGCCCGCTCGCCCATGGTGCCGTCGATGCGCGCCGGGCCCGGCGCCGGCGCGTCGAGGTTGCCGCGCCGATCCGGGACCGTCTCGTCCTCCACCATGTCGTCCCAACTCTGGGCCGCCTTGCGGTCGGCGTAGGACGGCAGGAGCGTTTGGGCCACCGCCATCAGCACCGAGGTTCGCCCGACCCAGACCTCACGGGTCGGATGCTCGACGGCTTGGTGGATCGCCTCGGCGCACAGGCGCGGATCGAAGACGGGATCGGGTGCGCGCTGCCCGTGGCCGGTCCGGGTGCGGGTCCAGCCGAATTGCGGTGTGTTGACCGCCGGCAGGTAGACCACGCTGAGCGCGATCGTGCTGTTCTCGTGGATCAGTTCGGCGCGCAACGAGTCGGTAAAGCCATTGATTGCGAACTTCGCCGCGCAATAGGGCGCCTGGAGCGGAGCCGCGCGGATCGCCAGCCCGGAGGAGACCTGCACGATCACGCCGCGGTCGCGCGGCTTCATGTGGCGCAGGGCCGCCAGCGTGCCGTGGACGGTGCCGAGATAGGTCGCCCCGGTGACGCTGCGGTACTCCTCCGGCGTGACCCGGTCGGCCGGGCTGACGATCGTCGTCATGGCATTGTTGATCCAGGCCCGGATCGGCCCGAGTTCCCGCTCGATCCGGTCGGCTGCCGCCTCGACCGCCGCAGCGTCGGCCACGTCGACCGGGATCGCCAGCACGCGCCCGCCCTCACGGGCGAGCAGCGCCTCGGCCCCGGCGAGGCGCTCCGCGCCACGCGCCAGGATCGCCACCGACCAACCCTTTTGCGCGAAAAGCTGGGCCGTGGCGAGGCCGATCCCCGCGCTGCCGCCTGTCACCACGGCGACCCGCGCTGCACCTCGTCGTCCCTGCCCTGCCAAGCTGCGTCCTCCTGCACTCATCCTGCCGGTCAATGCGCGCCGCACGGACGGGGTTGCGGCGCGAGTGACGCTGCGACGATGCGAGCGTTGGATACGAGAAGGCCCGCCGATCCGAAGATGGGCGGGCCTTCACGAGGGTCAGCGGGTGCGCGCGGAGGCTCAGCCGTGGGCCGGGGCTCCGTGCGGCGCGCCATGACCGTCGCCGCCATGCGTGTCCTTGCCATGCGGGTCCTTGCCATGCGGGTCCTTGCCGCGCTTGCGCCCGACCCAGATCACCGCCTTGCGGATCACCACATAGAAGACCGGTGTGAGGAACAGACCGAAGAAGGTCGCGCCGATCATCCCAAAGAACACCGCCGTGCCGAGCGCCTGACGCATCTCGGCGCCGGGGCCCGTGGCAATCACCAGCGGCAGCACACCGAGGATGAAGGCGAAGGCCGTCATCAGGATCGGGCGCAGACGCAGGCGGCAGGCCTGGACCGCGGCATCCACCGGGCCCTTGCGCTCGCTGTTCTCGATGTCGTGGGCGAATTCCACGATCAGGATCGCGTTCTTGGCGGCCAGACCGATGAGCACGATCAGCCCGATCTGGGTCAGGATGTTGTTGTCCTGCCCTCGCAACTGCACCCCGAACAGGGCGGCGAGCACGCCGGTCGGCACCACCAGCAGGATCGCCAGCGGCAGCGCCCAGGATTCGTACTGAGCCGCGAGCACGAGGAAGACGAGCAGCACGCCGAGCGCGAAGACGTAGATCGCGGTGTTGCCCGCCGCCTTCTGCTGGTAGGCGATCTCGGTCCAGTCGTAGGAATAACCCTCGGGCAGGGCCCGCTTGGCGATCTCCTCCATGGTGTCGAGCGCCTGACCGGTCGAGACGCCGGGCTGCGCCACGCCTTGCAGCGGCACCGAGTAGAACAGGTTGAACCGCTGGACGATCTGCGGGCCGGTGATCTCCCGGATCGTGGCGAGCGTGCCCATCGGCACCAGGGCGCCGGTGGAGGAGCGGACCTTCAGTTGCTCGATGTCGCGCTGAGACATGCGGAAGGGCGCGTCGCCCTGCACGCGCACCTGATAGATGCGCCCCAGCGTGTTGAAGTCGTTGACGTAGGCGCCGCCGAGCGCGGCCTGCACGGTCGAGAAGACGTTGGGCAGCGGCACGTTGAGCATGCGCGCGATGGTGCGGTCGATGTCGAGGTAGAGTTGCGGCGTGTCGTTGCCGAAGGTCGTGAAGACCCGCGTCACGTCCTTGCTCTGGTTGGCCTGCCCCATCACCTCGCCGGCCGCCGCGAGCAGCGGGCCGGTCGCCGAGGATTGGCGGCTCTCGATCTGCATTTTGAAGCCGCCGCCCTGGCCGAGGCCGCGCACCGGCGGCGGCGGGATGACGATGACCCGCGCCTCCTGGATGCCCGCGGTCGCCTTCATCACGTCGCCGGTGATCACCGCCGCGCTGCGGCCCTGCGCGGCCCGCACCTTGGCGCCCTTGAGGGTGAGGAACATCACCGCCGCGTTGGTGGTGTTGGTGAAGGTGGCGCCGTCGAAGCCCGCGATGATGACGGTATTGGTGATGCCGTCGATCTTCCGGGCGATGGCGGCGGCCTTGTTCACGACCTCCGTGGTGCGGTCGAGCGAGGCGCCCGAGGGCAACTGCACGACGCCGATGAGGTAGCCCTGGTCCTGGTCCGGGATGAAGCCCGTGGGCGTCGTCCGGGCGAGGTGTAGGGTGCCGGCGATCACGCCCGCATAGAGGATCAGCATCGCGATCAGGCCGATCGCCGTACCGGTCAGGAAGCGGATGGAGTGGCCGTAGGCGTTCGAGAGCCAGTCGAAGGCGCGGTTGAACAGATGCGCCAGCCAGTTGACGAAGCGCGTGAGGAAGAACTTCGGCGGCTTGTGCTCGTGGTGCGGCTTCAGGAGGATCTTGCAGAGCGCCGGTGACAGCGTCAGCGAGTTGAAGGCCGAGATGATGGTCGAGGCCGCGATGGTGAGCGCGAACTGCTTGTAGAACTGGCCCGAGATACCGGGGATGAAGGCGGTCGGGATGAACACCGCCGAGAGCACCAGGGCGATGGCGATGACCGCGCCGCCCACCTCGTCCATGGTCTTGTGGGCGGCCTCGCCGGGCGAGAGCCCCTCGGCCATGTTGCGCTCGACGTTCTCCACCACGACGATTGCGTCGTCGACGACGATGCCGATGGCGAGAACGAGCCCGAACAGGGTGAGGTTGTTGAGCGAGAAGCCGAGCGCGGCCATGACCGCGAAGGTGCCGACCAGCGACACGGGAATCGCGATTACCGGGATCAGCGCCGTGCGCCAGCTCTGGAGGAAGACCAGCACCACGATGACGACGAGGAGCACCGCCTCGAACAGGGTCTTGTAGACCTCGTGGATCGATTCCTCGATGAACTCCGTCGGGTTGTAGGCGATGCGGTACTCGACGTCCGGCGGGAACCGCTTCTTCAACTCCTCCATCGTCGCCTTGACCGATTCCGCGGCCTCGAGCGCGTTGGTGCCCGGCCGCTGGAAGGCGCCGATGCCGATCGCGGGCGTGTCGTTGAGGAAGGAGTTCGTCGTGTAGTCCTTCTGGCCCATCTCGACGCGGGCGATGTCGCGCACGCGCACGAGGCGCCCCTCGCTCGCCTTGACGATGACGTCGGCGAACTCCTCCGGCGACTGGAAGCGCCCCTGCGACTGCACCACGAGCTGGAAGGCGGCGCCCGGCGCGGCGGGCGGCCCGTTGAGCTGGCCGGCGGCGACCTGGACGTTCTGCTCCTGGAGCGCGGAGGTGATGTCGGTGGTGGTCAGGCCGTAGGCGGCCATCTTCTGCGGGTCGATCCAGACCCGCTCGGCGTACTCGTTGCCGCCGAAGACCGTGATGTCGCCGACGCCGTTGAGGCGCAGCATCTCGTCGCGGATGTTGAGGTAGATGTAGTTGGCCAGATAGTTCTGGTCGTAGGTCCGCTTCGGCGAAAGCAGGTGCACGACCAGCATCAGGTCGGGCGAGGCCTTGCGGACGGTGACGCCGAGGTTGCGCACGTCCGGCGGCAGGCGCGGCTGCGCCACCGAGATGCGGTTCTGGACCAGAACGTTCGCGATATCGAGGTTGGTGCCGACCTTGAAGGTCACGGTGAGCTGCATGGCGCCGTCGTTGGTCGACAACGACGTCATGTAGAGCATGTTGTCGACGCCGTTGATCTCCTGCTCCAGCGGCGTGGCGATCGTGGCCGCCACCGTCTCGGCGTTGGCGCCGGGGAAGGAGGCGCGCACCGTCACCGTCGGCGGGACGATCTCGGGATACTGCGCCACCGGCAGAGACAGGTAGGCGACGTAGCCGACGAGCAGGAAGACGATCGACGTCACCGAGGCGAAGATCGGCCGGTCGACGAAGAAATGGGCGAAACGCATCGTTCAAACCTCTCGCCGCCGGGATGCGCGCGCTCGCGCCACCCCTCGCAGCTTGCCGGTTGCGTTCAGGCCGGCGCCCCGATTGGTCCGGAGCGCCGGTGTTCGATTGTCAAGGTCCGCTCCGCGCCCACCCCCGCGGCTGGAGCGGCATCACTTCTTGGTCGGTGGCAGCTCGACCGTCTCGGCTTTCACCTGGGCGCCCGGGCGAACCTTGGCGACGCCGTTGATGACCACGAGTTCGTCACCCTTCACGCCCTCGTTGATCACACGGTAGCCATCGACGATCGGCCCGAGCTTCACGGTCTTGGCCGCCACCTTGTCGCCTTCGAGCACGTAGACGATGCGCTTGTCCTGGTTGGCCGAGACCGCCTCGTCGGGCAGCAGGACGCCCTGGTAGGGCTTGGTCGCCGGCATCGAGACGATGCCGAACAGGCCCGGCTTGATGAAGTTGTCCGGGTTCTCGACGGTGGCGCGCAGGAGCATCGTGCCGGTCTGGTTGTCGACGCGGTTGTCGACGAAGTCGAGCGTGCCCTTGCGGGTCGGCTTCGTCTCGCCGGACAGGGCGATCAGAACCGGAGCCCCCTTACCGCGCTGCATCTGGCCCATGCCGATGCCGAGCGTGCCCTGATATTTCAGGAACGACCGCTCATCGACGTTGAAGCCGAAATAGACCGGATCGAGCGAGACGATCCGGGACAGGATCGTCTGGTCGGTGCTGACGATGTTGCCCTCGGTGACGAGACGCTGGCTGATCCGCCCGTTGATCGGCGATTTCACTTCCGTGAAGTCATAGTTGAGCTGGGCGTTGCGAAGCGCCGCTTCCGCGCTGTCCACGTCGGCCTGGGCGGTCTGCGAGGCCTGGCGGCGCTGGTCGGTGACCTGCTCGGAGATGTTGCCGCCGCGCGACAGCACCTGGGCACGCTCCAGATCCGTTTGGGTGAAGGAGAGCCGCGCCTTGGCCGAGGTGAGCGCGGCCTGGGCCTGCTCCAGCGCCGCCTTGTAGGGGCGGCGGTCGATGATGAAGAGCACTTCGCCCTTCTTCACGTTCGCGCCGTCCTGGAACATGATCTTGTCGAGGTAGCCGGTCACGCGGGCGCGGACCTCGACGAACTCGATCGGGTCGAACCGGCCGGTATACTGGTCCTGCTCGACGATCTCTCGCACCACCGGCTTGGCGACGGTCACGCCGGGCGGCGGCGCGCCCGGCATCTGCGCGCGGGCCGGCCCGGCACCCAGCAGCGCGGAAGCGATCAGCGGTGCGGTGAGAAGAAGAGGCCTGAGGCTACGCATCATTCGGTTCCCTGCATGGCGCGGCCTAGTCCCCGCAACCTCGAGTGGGGCGTGCGCTCCCGCACATGACTGTCCGTCGTGAAAGGAACTGGTCAACTATCTGCAACGCAGGCGTGTTGAAACTACGATTCAACCGGTTCTCCGGCGGCGTACCAGTCCTTGAAGGCACCTGCGTAATGCTCGCTCACGTCGAGGCCGAACTGCTGCGCCGCGGCGATCGCGTGAACCGAGCGCACGCCCGAGGCGCAGGAGAAGACCGGACGGCGCCCGTCCGCCGCAATCAACGCCTTCAGCGCCTCGGGATCGAACCCCGAGAGCGGGTGCGAGACGGAACCGGGGATGCGCCCGCGGGCGAATTCATGGTCCTCGCGCACATCGATGAGCAGCAGCGAGCCGTCAGCCAAGCCCTGCTTGACCGTCTCGCGGTCGAGGTCGACCACCTTCATCGCAACCGAACTTTCCAGAGGGAGGGAGCCGCCGCGGAAGAGGCGGGTCACAAGGGGGTGGGTCACAGGGAGCGCGGAATTCTTAAGTCCTCTCGCCCGTGCGGCGCAACAGCGGCGGGCAGGCCGGCGAGTGCGGCATCGACCCGCTCGAAATGCGCGGTCCAGCTCGGCGGTTCGTAAGCGGCGAGCCGCCCCGCCATCTCCGTCCGCAGCCGAGAGCCCGGCTCGCTCAGGGCACACACGGCCTCCCTCCAGCCCGGACCGTCGAGAGGGTCGAGGAAATGGGCGAAGCCGCCGCCGATCTCCCGGTGGACAGGGATGTCGGAGGCCACGACAGGAAGGCCGCTGGCGGCGGCCTCGACCACCGGCAGGCCGTAGCCTTCGATGAAGGACGGCATCAGCAGGGCGGTGGCGCCGCGCATCAACCGCGCGAGACCGTGGGTGGACAGGCCGACCACCTCGCTCACATGGGGGCGGAGGGCCTCGCAGCGGTCGAGCATGTCGGCGACATTCTCGATCTCCCAGCCGCGCCGGCCGATCAGGACCAGCCGCGGAGTTGCCGCACCGATGCGCTCGGCAAGATCGCGCCAGAGATTGAGCAGCAGCAGGTGGTTCTTGCGCGGCTCGATGGTGCCGCAGACGAGGAAGGTCGGCCGCGCGAGCCCCGGCAGTCCCGCCTCGCCCGCTCTGCTCGAGAAGACGGGCTCGACGCCGAGGGGCACAACGGTCACCGGCTTCGGGCCCAAGCCCCTTCGCTGCGCATAGTCCGTGAAGCGGGCGCCGACATCGCCCGAATTGACGAGCACGTGCGCGGCGTGGCGCGCCACCGTCTCCATTCGCAGGGCGTGACGCGCGGCCTCGCCCGGCCGGCCGTATTCGGGGTGGGAGATCGGGATCAGGTCGTGAACGAAGAAGACCGGCCGCACGTCGCGCCGGGTGTAGAGCCAGTCGAAGCGTTCGGGCCGGTCGAGCCGCAGGTGCGAGGTGTGAAGATAGATCGTTCCCTTGGGAAGGCGCTCGATGCCGCCCGAGCGCAGAACCCGCAAGCCGGTTTCGGCCTGAAGGCGGCGGCGATCGAGCCCGCCCTCCCCCCGGCGTCTCGCTGCCGTCGGCGACGGGCGGCCATCGCCCGAAAGCGAGGCCGCAAGCGTCTGAAACACCGGATCGGCTTCGGCGGTCACATCCTCGACCCAGCCCGCGGCGACCGCATCGACGATGCCGCGCGCGGTCTCGCGGTCGAGGACGCGCGGGCCGAACGCCGTCGAGACGAGCCCGAAGCGGGTGCCCTCCGTGCCCTGCGACAGGATATGCCGGGCATAGGCGAGATCGACCCGGTCGATGCCGGTGGGGCTGGCATGACGGAGCCGGGTGATGAGACGGGTCAGGTCTATGGCGAGGCAGGCTTGCATGACCCGCTGCATAGAACGGATTCCGTGATCCTGGCGACCGTCCCCGGGGCATCGCCACGGGTCTTTGGCCGCAGGTCTTTCCCTGCGGGCCTAATGCTGGTGCCGATCCGCGTCGCCGCTGCGGCTCGCGATCTCCCGGCCGATTTCGAGCAGGAGGACATCGACGAGCTGGCGCAGACGAGGCCTGCCGCTGGCATCGATCGCACGGCGTGCCGCGATGACGAGTTCGGCGGCCTCGTCGATGGCATCGGCCTCGGCCGCGCATTCCAACTCCCGCAGGGTCCGCGCCGGCACGCCGGGATCGGCGGTATCGATCAGCGTCCCCTCGCCGCGCAGGGGGTGCTGCTGCGCGTCCCGGTAAATCCGCCCGCGGCACAGAAGCCGCCGCTCGGGTCCGGACAGGGACGGAACCCAGAGATCGACCGCGACGTCGTCCTCCTGACCGGCGGCGTGGCGGACGTCGCCGAGGAAGCGAGCCGCCGCCGACGCATCGAGGCCGGCGGTCGCCCGCTCGCTGCGCAGCGGGTGCCCGGCGAGGCCGGCATCCCCCGCCATCAGCTCGGCGGCACCCTCGTCCAGGATGAAGCATCCCGTCTCTGGGTCCCACTCCCAGGTTCCGACGGTTCCGGGCGTCGCCAGGGTTCCTGTGAGCCCCGGAGCGGTTGCGCACCGGGTGTCACTGCGTCTGCGTTTCAAGGTTCTACTCCCCGCGCACAATGCGTCAGGCTTGCTGATTTCTACGTCCCGCCATGGCGGCCGGATCGCGGTGGCGATGACCGGCGGCGGATGCGGCGCACCCGTCGCCGCGTCCGTCAGGAGGCGAGCCGTGCGATGCTGGCGCGCGGCGGAGCCAGCACCGAGCGGATGTCGCCGCGCTTGTTCTGAAGCCGACGCAGCGAGCGGCCGTCGAAGGCCGCCTCGACCGCGACGATCTCCTCACCCTCGATCTCGTGGGGTAAGCCGAGGGGCATCGCGCGCAGATGCAGCTGCAGGAGGCGCAAGATCCAGCTCGTCGGCATTTCGGAGATGAAGCTGGTGATCCCCCGCGGCAGCCCCCACTCGACGATGGCCGTCATCAGGGCCAGGGCCGTCGGGTTGAGCCGCCTGCCCGAGGTCCGCGCGCATTCTGCAACGCAGATGCGGCCCCATTCGACGATATGCGTCCCCGACGGGGCCGCCCCTTCGCAAAGCTGCGGCAACACCATCGGCAGCAGGTAGGGCCGGGTCGTTGGCAACAGGCGCGAGTAGCCGACGACGGAATCGGCTTCGTCGAGGGCGAGGAGGTGAGTGGCGTGCTCGTCGTCGAATTCGTCGATCTCGCGCCGGTCCGGGCGGGCGAGGTTGGACCAGCCCAGTTCTTCGACGAAGACACGGTGTCTCAGGCGGAAGGCCTGATCGAGTGCACCGGCATAGTCCTGCATGTTCTCAGCGGTCACGACATGGATCATCGGAACACCTCTTCAGAAACTTGAAGGGGTCGTCCCAAATTCGGTCGTGCCGCGGCACTACGAGAACCCGTAGGTTTTCGTTCGATCAGCCTTTTGCCGTTCGAGAATTGAGCCCGTCCGCGAGCGCTTGTTCTTGCACCCTAGCGAATCGCGCTGCCAATATCTCTATCTTGGATTGAATGTCCAAAACAATACAGAACTTGCCGGCAGGCGGCGGCAATACGGCTCGCATCCATCGCCGTCGTGATCGGTGACGCGTGATCCTCCACCGCATCCGGGCCCTAGCGGATATCGGCACCCTGTGCGGCGATCCGGATATCGCATCAGGCTCGATGCGCCGGATATTCAATCTTGCATTGTCTTTTCCAAAGTCACGCCGCACTCGGCCCTT
This sequence comes from Methylorubrum extorquens, assembly GCF_024169925.1. Classification (NCBI taxonomy): domain Bacteria; kingdom Pseudomonadati; phylum Pseudomonadota; class Alphaproteobacteria; order Hyphomicrobiales; family Methylobacteriaceae; genus Methylorubrum; species Methylorubrum extorquens. Next base: position 1,266,411 of record NZ_JALJXF010000001.1, on the reverse strand, counting down.
TGGTCGCGCCGCGGCTCAACCTTTCGAGGGGGGCTCTCGACCTGAGGCCGGCGGTCGGTGGCGACGCGGTCCGGTCCGCTCAGACGATCAGGCCGCGCCTGAACCCTTCGGCCACCGCTTGCGTACGGGAGACGCAGCCGAGTTTCACCCGGGCGGAGCGCAGGTGGAAATCGACGCCGTGCCGCGAGATGCCCATCAGCTCGCCGATCTCCCAATCGGTCTTGCCCTCGGCGACCCACTGCAGGCTCTCGCGTTCGCGCGGGGTCAGGCCCATCCGGCGCTCGTTGGGGCCGTTGTCGATGAGCAGCGTCTGCCCGACCACGTAGGAGGCGAGCAGGGTGAGCATCCCGCGCTGTCCCGGGCTGATGTCGAGTTGCCGGCCGGCAAAGGTCAGGCCGCCGCGCTCCTCTTCAAGGGTGGCGAGCGGTACGGTGAAGCCGTCGCCGAGGCCGAACTCGCCGGCCTCGTTCATCACCTGCCGCGAGCGGGGGTCGAGTTCTCCCACCGGTTCGATTTCCGACCAGCGGAAGCCGGTCGTGCTGGACAGGGTCGCCTGCACGATCGGGTCCGTGTACATGTAGCCTTTCGAGAAGTAGAGCCGGTTCCACTCGTCGGATGTATTCTCTAAAATGATGTAATTCTTCTGTGTTCGCGCAGGCAGGCGTTTCAGCGGAATCATGGCCGAGATGACGTAGTCGATGCCCAGCGCGTTGAGCCGCGGCATGATCGCTCGCAGAATATCCTCACGCGAATGCGCTCGATCGAGCGACTTTAAAATTTCCAACGTCAGGTCAAGTGATTTTCTAGACATGGCCCGGCAAAATCATCGTACTCCCATTACGATAAGTCGTTGCTACGCTTTTGAGAAGGGCGCTGGTAAATTTCGTTGAAGTTGCCTCGCTGTTGCCTGCGCGGAGTCAACGAAACCAATGGCTGGCGCGTCACCCTGCCTGCCGTCCTGCGCGACGCCGTACGGCCCAGCAATGCGCTGAACTGAATTTCGAGGGTCCGCATGCGCTCGTGCATCGGTTTCATCGAGCAAGTGCGAGACCGCGCTTCGCGGCACCAGCGCCGCGGAAGGGCTTGCGCTGTCCGTAGCGGCCAGCTATGAGCCGCGGGCCGTAAGGGCGTCGGAGTGTAGCGCAGCCCGGTAGCGCACCTGTCTGGGGGACAGGGGGTCGTCGGTTCAAGTCCGGCCACTCCGACCATTACTTACCGACGACTTAGGGCTGACTCAGACTTTCGCCCCTCCGCCGTTTTGCAGAGCGTTTTGCAAGCTCCTGTTCCGGCGGTGTTCGTCGAGCTTCGCGATCGCCGACTCGGCCAGCGTCTGAGTTAGAGCGAGATAGCGGTCCAAAATCTTCTGGGCGTGCGCCTGCGAGCGGCCTGTAATGGTCGCGATTTCCGGCACCGTGCAGCCAGCCTCAGCCAGCATCGTCACGGCTGTTCCGCGCAGGTCGTGGAAGTGAAGATCGTCGGCGATCTTTGCCGCTGCGAACGCCTCGCTCCACAACTCATGGAAGTGCCGCTTGCGCCAAGCCGTGCCGCGGGGCGCAACGAGGATCGTGGTGGCACGCCGCGGTGCCGCATCGAGCGCTGCCTTCAGGGCGCGGGTCGCGGGCACGTAGACGAGACGGCGGCTCTTGCTCTGGCTGCGGACCGTCACCGCCGTGCCGTCCTGACCTGACCGGTATTTTGGACCGAGCCGAGTGAGAGGCTACTGCATGGCCGCTGCCATGGGTAGCCGGAAGGCCAGATCGGGGAAGCTGACGGGCGCGGGCGGCCGGTAGCCTAGGGACGAGTGCGGCCGGACCCGATTGTAGGTGTTCTGCCAAAGGGCGATCACGGCTTGGGCTTCCTTGAGCGAGTAAAAGATTTCTTGGCGCAGGCACTCGTCACGCAGCTTGCCGTTGAAGCTCTCACAGCACCCGTTCTCCCACGGCGAGCCCGGCGCGATGTACTGGATTTGCGAGCCAGCCTTGGCGACCCATTTGCGCAGTGCTTTCGAGATCATCTCAGGGCCATTGTCGCAGCGGATGTACTCCGGGATGCCATGCAGGCACATGGCGTCGGCCAACGCCTCGATCACACCGAGGCTGTTGATGCGCCGCGCCACCTTCAGCGCGAGGCACGCCCGGCTGTGCTCATCGATCAGCGTTAGGATGCGTAGGCTTCGCTCATCGTGCGTCTGAGCCTGCACGAAGTCGAAGCTCCAGACGTGATTGCGGCGAAGCGGCCGTCGTCGCACGCACGAGCCGTCGTTCAGCCAGAGGCGGCTGCGGGGTCTATGTCGGCTGGGGACCTTCAGCCCCTCGCGACGCCAGATGCGCTGAACCCGATCCTTGCCCACCTGCCAGCCGTCTGCCTGCAGCAGCGCGGTGACGCGGCGGTAGCCATAGCGTCCGTACTCGGACGCCAGGGCAATGACGGCGCGGGTCAGCTCATCCTCGTCGGCCAGCACGGTCGGCACGTAGCGTTGCGTGCCGCGGTGCTGACCGACGATCCGGCAAGCGTGACGTTCCGAGAGGCCGTACTTCTCCCGAATGCCGTCGACCGCCTGCCGGCGTCGCTCGGGGGCTACAAGTTTGCCGAGGCGACGTCCGCCAGCACCTGCTTTTCCAGCGATAGGTCAGCTACAAGCCGCCGCAACCGAGCGTTCTCGCGCTCCAAGTCCTTCATCTTCCTGGCTTGATCGACCTTCAGGCCGCCGAACTCCTTGCGCCAGCGGTCATAGCTCTGCTCGGAGATCTCCGCCTCCTTGCAGGCTAGGGCCAAACTCTTACCCTGCGCCGTCTGAACCTCGATCTGGCGCAGCTTCAGAACGACCTGCTCCGCGCTCGTCTTCTGTCCTCGCCGCATGTCCGACTCCTTCGGTCTTGGCTGATCCTCTCAATCAGCCCGGTCCAAAGCCAGCCGGTCAGGTCACAACCAGTGCCATCTCGGTCGGTCAGTACGATGCCCCTGACGACGGCTCGTCGGTCATCGACGGCATCACTCTCTGCTGCGCAAGCTTGGCACGCGACAATTCAATCATCGATTGCACCAATGGGATTGCCAACCTCGGAAAGCACACCGGTTCTGCTTTCACGGATGGATCGAGCAGCTACACCAGCTTTAACAGCTATGGTGGCGCTGACATTGGCTTCCGGCATGCCGGAAACTCCGCTGTGGGTCTCAAGCTCGAAGGCACCTATCGCTTCTTTCAGGTCCAGGGCGTGGGCTGGAGCGTCAACGAGAGTGGCAACATCGCGACCGCCGGCGAGACAGTGAGCGGCAACTCTACGGTCACGGGAACCGCCACGGTAGGCGCCGGGCTGACGGTGACGGCAGGGGCTATCAAGCCCGCGCAATACACCGTCGCAAGCCTCTTCGCCTGTCTGGCCGCTTCAAAGGGCAGCATTGCTGTGGTGACCGATCTTGCGCGGGCACCTCAGTACCGGGAGGTCGGCGTGCCCGGCGGCGGCACCATTTCATCGCCCATGTTCTGCAACGGCAGCGCGTGGGAGGCCCACTGAAAAGCGCGACCGCGGCTCCTCGAAGATACGTGCGCGCCGCGCTCGACTAGGTTAAGGCTGCGCCCTCAATGGGGAGTGGCCTGAATGAGCGAGACTGCAACCGGTAGACCCTGGCTGACCGATTTTTCTGGGATCAAGGGTGCGCCAAGCGGTATGCTTGGCGGTCAGGAGGCGTCCCTCCTCTATCACCTCGCGCGAGACCACTACCAAGGTTACGGCGATATCATCGACGCCGGCGCCTTTCTCGGCTGCTCGGCCTACTGTCTCGCCAAGGGCTTGGACGAGAACCTGCGCGTCGGATCGAAATCCGGTCGCCTTCACTCCTACGATCTGTTCCACCTGTGGACCGAGCCGGGGGTGAGCCACGACGACATGTCCGACTTTCTGAAGCGGTCCTACGGGATCGAGACGGCCGGGCAGGAGAGCACCTTCCACATCTTCAGTCAGAACCTCGGCGCCCTGGCCCGCCATGTCCGCATCCACCAGGGCGACATTCTTCAGGAGCAATGGCCCGGCCGGCCGATCGAGATCCTATTCATCGACATCTGCAAGACACAGCCGGTCTGGCAGCACGTCATCCGCATGTTCTTCAAGAGCCTGATCCCCGGCGTCTCGCTCGTCGTGCATCAGGACTGGCATCACGCGTCACTACCCTACCTGCCGATCGCGCAAGAATACATGTCGGACTACTTCGAGATCTTCGAACCGAAGGCGAACGATAGCGCGGCCTTCCGACTGATCGACCGCATTCCGGACAACGTGATCGAGGCTGCGGCAGCGTATCGATTCACCGATCAGGAGCAGGTTGCCCTACTGGATCGGGCGATCCGTCGCTTCGAGGGCAACTCGCGGTTCCTGAAGCTACTGAAGGCCGAACTACTGCGGCGTCAGGGGCGGGCTCGCGAGGCGCTCGAACTCGTCGAGGACACCTACGCCAATCACGGCGAGCCCATGACGCCGGATGAGGCGAACTACTTCTCTGGTCCGGTCGATGGTACCGCCACTGCGGCAGCCCGCGATCTCGCCCGCCCCGGAAACACGATCGGCTTCGACGCGAGTAAATACCTTGCGCAGCGCCCCGAGGCAGCCGAGGCGATCGCTTCCGGCAAGTTCGACAGTGCCTTCCACCACTACATCCGATTTAACGCGCGTGATTTTCTTTCTCGCCAATAGCTTTGTTGTCTGACTTTAGCAAAAGCACGGCGTCGCGGCGAAAAGCAGCGGCGCCGTTTTAGTCTGCACCTCGCCAGCCGGACCCACTATACTCCTGCAACGCCTCGCGGTGCGGGCCGCTCTCGCTTGCCTCGTGCTCAGCGTGACGCCGGCCCGTGCCGAAATCGCATCGTGGTACGGGCCCGGTTTTCACGGACGGCTGACGGCCAACGGCGAGCGGTTCGACCAGAACGCGCTCACCGCCGCGCACCGGAGCCTGCGCTTCGGCACCCGCGTGCGCATCAACGATCGCGGCCCGTTCATCGCCGGCCGTTCCATAGATCTCGCCCGCGGCGCCGCCCGGGTGATCGGCTGCGGTACCTGCCGCGTCGCGATTCAGCCGCTCTGACCCTCCCGCGCCAGGACCGCCGATGTCCCGTCTCGCCTACTATGCCGACTTCGTGTCGATGCCGGCGCTCGCGCTGGTGCTGGTCCTGTTCGTCGTCACGTTCCTGAAGGGCGTCGATTGGCTTGCCGGCAAGGTGAAGGGCGGGACCGCTGCAGCCGTGTCCCCGCTCACCATCGACATGGCAGCCGTGAAGATCCAAGTCGCGGCGCAGAACGAGGCCCTGCACAACTTCAAGGTCGAGGTTGCCCGAACCTATGTCACCGGCGATGTCATCACCCAAATGGAGCGACGCATCGACGACCTCGTGACCTCGATGCGCGAGGAGATGGCCGCGACCCGCCGGGAGATGCTCCAGGCGATCACGGGGCGCCGGGCCGACTGATCCCCGCCGTTAACATCCGTCAACGCACCGCCCCGGGGCTTCGGCCTCGGGGCATTTTTTGTGCGCGCTATCGGGCCTGATCCTGCATGGCGTGGACGGCAGCGCGGGCGATGGCAGCAACATCAAAAAAGCCATCCAGGCGATAGCGGCCATCGAAGCTTGGGGCATCGCCATGTGAGCGCAGGGCAGCGAGTACCGAAGCCTCAACCGCGGCGATCACCTGCTCGTCGGTGACGGCCTTGGGCTTGAAGAGTTCGCAGACGGTGGGGTTCGGATCAGGCATGCGCGGACCCTACCGCGCGCAACTTTGGGGGCTAAATCCGCTTTGCAAACCCCGTCTAAGCCACTGATCACTCTAGCGGCTAATATTCGGTCTTTTGCAGAAGTAGCTTTTATTTTCAGCATCAAAGGCCTGTCTGGGGGACAGGGGGTCGTCGGTTCAAGTCCGGCCACTCCGACCATTCATTGCCGAGACCGCGTTCCGTCTGGTGGACGAGGCCGTCTCGCACTTTCCATTTGTTTCCGCCGTGATGCTCGCAACCGCTCCGTTGCCGAGGCCGTGATGCCCGCTCACGCCTCGGATCCGTCCGTCGGCGACCGCAGGTCGGATTTTCGAAGCCTGACGATGGTGTCCCGGAGCCAGCGCTGGCTTGGGATGGCGTCGTTGGATGTGTGCCAGATCATCGAGATGGAGACGTCCGGCAGCGCGATCGGCGCCGGGCTCACGGTGAGGCCCATGCTCTCGGCGAAGAAGCGCGCGAGCCGGGAATGCATCGTCGCGATGACGGGGGCCTGCCGCACCACGAAGGGCATCACCGAGAACCGGGGCGAGGTCAGCGCGATGACGCGTTTGCGCCCGATCTTGGCGAGCGCGTCGTCGACCACGCCGTGGGCGCTCTCGACGAGGCTGGTGAGCAGGTGGGGAAGCCGCACGTAGTCGTCGAGCGAGATCGGAGCCGTCACCCCGACCAGCTCGGCGTTGAAGATGCAGAGGTAGCTCTCCTTGTTGAGGATGCGGCGCTTGTGGTGCGTCTGGCCCTGCTCGAACACGCCGATGCCGAGATCGACCCGCCCCGTATCGAGGTCGTCGAGGATGCGGTGCCGATCGACCGTGTGCAGCAGGAGCTTCACCCCCGGCGCCACCGCCTGAAGGTGCGCGATGAGGGTCGGCATCAGAAGCACTTCGGTCGAGTCCGGGATGCCTAGGGTGAAGGTGATGTCGGCTGTCGCCGGATCGAAGGCGTCGGGCGGCGCCGTGATCTGCTGGATCTGCGAGAGCGCCGCCTGCACCGGCCCCAGGAGCGCCAGCGCGCGCGGCGTCGGCCGCATGCCGTCAGGCCCCCGCGTCAGCAGCTCATCCGAGAAGGCGCTGCGCAGTCGCGCCAGGGCATGGCTCATCGCTGACTGGCTGATGCCGATCCGCCCGGCGGCACGGGTCACGCTCCGCTCCGTCAGCAGCGCGTCGAGGGCGACGAGCAGGTTGAGGTCGAGGCGGGAAAGATGCACGTGATCGATGCGCATTATGAAATCGATCCATTTGATTCATGGGGCGTGACCCAGCACATACAGTCTCACGAAGCGACGGGGAGCCCGCCGCCGAACATGAGGCTGACCTCGATGTCCAAGACCCTTCTCTCGCTCACCACTGCCGCTCTGGCCTTCACCGCTCTCGCCACGGTATCCGCCCGCGCCGACGAGACCGGCGGCACCCACAACGTCAAGACAGTCGGTGCGCTGACCCTGGAAACTCAGGGTCTGGCCACCAGCGACCTCTCGGTCCACCGCCAGGGCGGCTTCGCCCTCCCCGGCTCGGTCCAGTGGATCGATACCCCCGCCGATCGGATGAGAACTCGTCAGGCCGCCTTCTGAGCCGGCCTCGTGGGACGCACAGACGGAACCGATGACCCTCCGGCGCCATACGGCGCCGGAGACGTTTTGACGGGTAGGCGACGAGCCCGCGGGCCGACGCCGCGTCAGGATGATAAGCGGAATCTCGCATCCGATCCGACGGTCACAGCCCGCCCTCCGCGGGGCTGAACCGGGCGAAGCGCAGGGCCAGCATCGGCAGCACGGCGAGGGTGAGCACCGTCGAGGTCGCAAGGCCGCCGAGGATGACCAGAGCCATCGGGCCTTCGATCTCGCGGCCGGGTTCACCCGCACCAAGCGCCAGCGGCAGCAGGCCGAGACTGGTAACGAGGGACGTCATCAGGATCGGCACGAGGCGGTCGGCAGCGCCCTCGATGGCGGCCGCGAGGTTCCAGGGGCGTCCTTCCAGCAGCACCAGATGCTCGTAATGCGCGACCATCATGATCGTGTTGCGCAGCGAGATGCCGAACAGGGTCACGAAGCCGACGATCGAGCCCAGCGAGATCACGGCCCCGCTCAGCGCCACCGCCAGCACGCCGCCGACGAAGGCGAAGGGCAGGTTGACGAGGACGAGGGCGAGATTGGTCAGCGAGCCCGTCACGACGAGGAGCAGGAGCACGATCCCGAGGCCGGCGAGCCCTGCGTAGAGCGCGAGTTCGCGCCGCGCTTTCGCCTGCGTCTCGGCCGCCCCCCCGAAGCCGATATCGATGCCCGAGGGCTGCGCGACCTCACGGGCGATCTTCCGTTTCGCGGCCTCGGTGAAGGAGGCGACGTCGCGCCCTTCCACGTTCGCCGTCACCACCCGCACCCGCTGCGCGCCGATATGGCCGACGGCGTAGCGTCCGGCGGTCTCGTAGATGTCGGCCACCTGGGCGAGGCGGATATAGCTGCCGCTCGGCGTGCGCAGCGGCAGGTGGCCGAGCGTCGAGAGGCGGGTGCGCGCGGCTGGTTCGAGCACCACGACGACGTTGAACACGGCGTTGCCCTCGTAGGCTTGGCCGACGATGTCGCCCTGATACGCGGTGCGCACGATCTCCAGAACTTCGATCGCGTCGAGGCCCCAGTGGCGCAGGTCGGTCGGGCGCAGGCTCACATTCACCTGCGGCAGACCTGGCGGCGACTTGAGCTGGACGTCGGTCGCGCCGCGCACCTCGGCGAGTTCGCGCGCCACGTCGCGGGCGGTGGCCTCGATCCGGTCGAGATTCGTGCCGGTGATGCTGACCACGACTGGCGCAGTGAAGCCTGAGACGACCTCCTCGATGCGCTCGGTCAGGAAGGTCTTGAGCGAGAAGCTCGCGCCGGGCGTGGCCGCCATCAAGGCGCGAATGCCGGCCTCGGCGCGCTCCTGGCCCTCGCCGTCGAGGCCCGGCTCGAGATCGATATGGATCTCGCTGTCATGCGTGCCGCCGAGATCGTAGCCCGCCTCGGCGCGCCCGACCTGCTGGGCCACGGCGCGCACGCCGGGCACCGTCTTCAACCCCGCCGTGATGCGCTCGCCGAGCCTCAGCGTCTCCTGAAGGGAGGTGCCGGGCGCCGAGGCCATGTGCAGGATGAGGTGCCCCTCTTTGAGGTCCGGCAGGAACACGCCGCCGAAGAACGGCACCGGCAGGGCCGCCGCGAGGGTCAGGGCAAGGCTGATGCCGAAGACGAGGCGCGGGTGACGGTCGAGCCGGGCGAGTCCGCGGACATAGACGCCGCGCACATGCCGGATCACCGGCGGCTCACGGCTCGGCAGGTTCGTGCGCCCGGCGAGCAGCAGACGCGCGAGCGCGGGCGTGACCGTCAGCGCCACGGCGAGCGAGGTCAGCACGGCGAGGATGTAGGCCAGCGCCAGCGGGCCGAACAGCCGGCCGGGCACGCCGGTCAGCGCCAGCACCGGCAGGAACACCAGTAGCACCGCGAAGGTGGCGTAGGCGACCGAGACGCGCACTTCCAGGATCGCATCGAGCACCACCCGTGCGCCGTTCGAAGGCACGGCGGCGCGGCGGTTCTCGCGCAGGCGGCGCATGACGTTCTCGACGCCGATCACCGCGTCGTCCACGACCTCGCCGATGGCGATGGCGAGGCCGCCCAGCGTCATGGTATTGAGGCTCTGGCCGAACAGGCCGAGCATCAGCACCGCGCCGATCAGCGAGAGCGGGATCGCCGTAGCGCTGATGAGCGCCGTGCGCCAATCGGCCAGAAAGACGAACAGCACCACGACGACGAGGATGCCGCCCAGCGCCAGCGCCTGGACCACGTTGTCGGTGGCCTGCGTGACGAAGCTCGCCGGACGGAACAGGTCGGTGCGTAAGCTGATGCCGTCGCGCTCCAGCCCGGGGCGCATCTCGGCGAGCGTAGCCTCGACCTGCGCCGTCACGTCGAGGGTGTTGGCGCCGTATTGCGCGCCGACCATCAGCAGCACGCCCGGTTTACCATCGACGAGGGCCGCGCTGATCGCCGGCTCCGGCGCCACCGCAACGTCGGCGACGTCGCCGAGCACCACGCTCGCCCCGCCCTCGTTGATGAGCACGGTGCGCGCCACGGCCTCCGGGGTCAGGGATTGCCCCTCGGTCTGCAGGGTGATGCGCTGGTTGACGGTATCGACGAAGCCGGCCCCGCGCACGCCCGTCGCCTTGCGGCCGGCGGAGAGCACGTCGTTGAGGCCGATGCGGAAACGCACCAGATCCTGCGGCCGGACTTGGATGCGGATCGAACGCAGGTCGCCGCCATAGACCAGCACCTCGCCGACGCCGGGGGCCGCGAGCAGGCGCAGGCGCAGACGCCAATCGGCCACCGTGCGCAGCTCCATCAGCGACTGCGTCGGGGAGGTCAGGCCGATGAGGAGCACCGAACTCGTCGAGGAGGTCAGTGCCGTCATGGTGGGGGGCAGCACGCCCTGCGGCAACCGCGCGGTGATGGAGGCCAGACGCTCGTTCACGAGCTGGCGCGCCCGGTAGATGTCGCTGCCGGAGGCGAAGGTGGCGGTGATGACCGACAGGCCCTGGATCGAGTTCGAGCGCATCGTCGCCAGACCCGGCAGGCCGCCGATCGCGACCTCCAGCGTCTGCGTCACCAGGGTCTCGACCTGCTCGGGGTTGAGGCCGGGCGCCTCGGTCTGCACCGTCACCGTCGGCGGGGCGAATTCCGGGAAGACGTCGTATTTGGCCGAACCCAAGGCGACGATGCCGTAGACGGCAAGCGCCAGGACCAGCGCCAGGACGATGCCGGGCCGGCGCACCGCGAAAGCGACCAGGGCGGCCTGAGGGCCCGATGCGACGGGCGCAGGGGAGAGCGCCGGCGGATCGTCGCGCGCCGGTCCGCGTGCGGGCCGTTGGTCGAGCATGCTCAATCGTCGTCCGTATCCGAGGACTGGATCTGCCCCTTCAGTTCCTCGGAGAGGACGGCCTGCGGCCCGGTCACGACGATCTCCGCCTCCGGGCCGAGGTCGTCCACGACGTAGGCGTCGGCCGAGATCGGTGCGTCGGCCCGGAGGGGATGGCGCGCAAAGGCGTCGTCGCCGACGCTCCGATAGATCCAGGCGCCGCCCTGCCAGTGCACCACGGCGCTTTCCGGCACGGCGATGCCCGTCGTCTCGCGCTCCGACGTCAGGAAGGCGAGCGTGCTCATGCCCGGCAGGAGCCCGCTGTCGCCGGCCACGGTGTAGAAGTAGCTGACGCCCTGGATGCGCTGGTCGGTCCGGGTCGCGGGCGAGACGTAGCGCAGCGCCACGCGCTCGCTTTGTGGTGGCACCTCGGCATGGGCCGTGCCGGGCGGCGCCTTCAAGGTCTCGCCCGGCGGCAGTGTCACTTGCACCAGGAAATCGGTGCGCTCGATCAGCCGGGTGATGACGGGCGAACGCTCGATGATCGCCCGCCCGATCACCGTGCCCCATTCCTGCTGCGCCGTGGCCGCGAGCGTCCGGACCTGCGACTGCGCCGCGGCGAGCGCCGCCTCGTCGGTGCGGAAGGTACCCTCGGCCGTCTCCAGCTGCACCTGCGTTGCGTACTGGCCGAGGCTGCGCGCCCGGGTGTAGGCGGCGCGCGAGACTTCCGCCTTGGCTTCGGCCGTCTGCAACTGCGCCCTGGCGCTCGCGTAGCTGTTGGTGAGTTCCGTCACCCGCGCGAGGTCGAGGACCGAGCCGAAAGCCTGTACCTCGATGCGGTGGGGCATCCGCTTGTGCCGCGCCGTCGCGACGCCAATCCGCGCCTGCTCCGCCTCGGTCAGCCGCACGACGGCCTGGCCGCCTTCCACCGCAACCCGCGACGGCGGGGGGCCCGGTGCGGCCGGCGGCTGATGGGCGGCAGGCGCCGGCACTCCGGAAAAACGATGATGCAGGTCCGAGAGGACGGGGCCGGCCTTCACGCGCAGGCCGATGCCGGCTTCTGTCAGCGTGAGTGCGCCAAGTGCGCCGAGCGCACCCGCGCCGAGCGCCAGCCCCACGGGCAGGACGACCCGCCGCATCACCACGCCTCCACACTTCTCGCGTTCTCTGCGCGATTTGCCACTTTTGCCCGGTTTGTTCGGCGTGGTCTACTTGGTTCTTGTTGACCGATCCGCATGAAACAGGACACGCGCCGTGACATCGGTGGAAGGCGCGCCCGGCGCGTCGAGCTGCTCTGCGTGCCCGATGTCGCCCTCCGGTACTGGACAGGCCGGCGCAATCCGCCGATGAGAGATGACCTGTCCAAGAGAGTCGTTGAGATCCGTGCGCGCGGTGAAGAAGTTTCTGAAGAAGCCGAGCCTGTCGGCCCTGACGACGCGGCGAGCGCCGCCCTCGATCGTCCGCGTCCCGCTCCCGGGTTTCGATCCGATCTATTACCTGTACTGGTATCCGGATGTGCGCGGGTTTCCGCAGGGGCCGTTGGTCCATTACATCCATTACGGTTGGCGCGAGGGGCGTGACCCGAGCGCCGGTTTCAGCAGCGAAGGCTACCTGAAGGCCAACCCGGACGTGCGCGAGAGTGGCTGCAATCCGCTCGTGCATTTCGTCGAGTTCGGCCTCGCCGAGGGCCGGAAGGGCTGGCAGAAGAATCCGGACGCGCCGCCGCCGAGGCCGCATCCGATGGATTACCAATCGGGTAAGCTCCTGCCGCCGCCGACCCGCCCTTCCGGCGGCTGAAGGCCCGCTAAGGTACCGATTTACGAACCCCATCTGTTGACGAGAGAGGACGACTTGTGGCTGTAGGCCCCATTACGTCCCGCATGGGTTGAGAGCTCCCGTCATGTCCGAAGGCGATACGCTGGCCAAGGCCCTGGCCGATGTCCGGCAGCGGATGACCGATCTCCAAACTGAGTACGACCGCGTCTCCGCGGAGCTGACCAAGCTCCGGATCGCGGAGAAGTCGCTCGCTTCCATCGTGGAGGGTGGCCCCTTGGAGGCGGTGGCGAGCGGGCGCGGCGCGGTCGCACCGGCGTTTCCGGGTGAGGCGCGTTCGGTGCGCGGCGGCGGCCGGGGCAGCCGCGGCCCGCGGGCCAACTCGGCCAAGGGGCGGCTGAAAGCTCTCCTGGAGGAGGCCGGGCCGCAGGGCCTGTCGCATGCCGAGATCGCGCGGCGCCTGCCCGATGTCGCGCCCAACACGCTCAACACCTATCTCAGCGTGATGGCCAATAGCGGCGAAGCGGTGCGCCGGGGCGATTTCTACGCGGCCGGAACACCCCGCCCCGCCTCCGACGAGACGCCGGAGGACGAGGCGGACGGGCACGAGCCGGAGGACGGGGATGAAAAGTCCGACGTGGCGGGGTGAGGCGGGGGCCCGCTACTCGGGCAGCGCGAACACCACGAGCGCGTCGCCCGTGCCGAAGCCGGACCCCTTGGTGAAGGAGGCGCCGCCCGCGGCGACCGCCACGTATTGGCGGCCCTCGATCGCGTAGGTGACCGGCGGTCCGCCGATGCCCGCCCCGCACTGGAAGCGCCACAGAATCTCGCCGGTCTTCGCGTCGTGCGCGTCGAGATGCCCGTCCTCCTCCCCTGAGAAGACGAGGCCGCCCGCGGTGGCGAGGGTTCCGCCGGAGAGCCGGCTTCCAGCCTTGTGCGACCACGCCACCGCCCCGCTCTTCGAGAGATCGACCGCGGTCAGGGTCGAGAAGGCCGGCTCGCCCTTGGCCTCGCCCGTCTCGGTGTAGCGGATCTCGCCGCGTCCGCCCGCGGCCGGCGCGGTCTTCACCGTGTAGGTCGCCGCCCCGTGCCGCACCTGCGCGAAGGCGAGCCCGCTGCCCGCATCATAAGCCACCGGATGCCAGGAGACCGCCCCGAGGGGGCCGGGACTGACCACCGTGCCCTCGGGGCTCGGAGGCACGAACAGGTTCTTGTGGGTGATGAGCGGAGCGGATTTGGCGACGAGCCGCCCGTCGGCGCGGTCATGGACGTAGATCCAGCCGAGCTTGCTCGCCTGCGCCACCGCCTTCACCAGGCCTGTTTCGCCGGGGTAGTCGAGCAGGAAGGGCGGGCTCGCCACGTCGTAGCCCCACTGCTCGTGCGGCACCTGCTGGAAGTGCCAGCGCAAGCTGCCAGTCTTCACGTCGAGCGCCACGAGGCTCATCGTGTAGAGGTTGTCGCCGGGGCGCGTCAGACCGAAATTCTGCGGCGCGGGGTTGCCGGTGCCGAGATAGATCAGGCCGAGATCGGCGTCGTAGGCCGGCGTCATCCAGAGCGAGCCGCCGCCGACCTTCCACGCTTCCCGGTGCTCGGGGGCTGCGGCCTTCTCCGCAGCGATGTCGCGATGGAGCGGGAGGCCGTCCGGCGTCTTCTCGACGAAGCCGCCCTCCCAGCCGTCGGCCTTGGTGACGTACCAGCGCCAGCGCTCCTCGCCGGTCTTCGCGTCGTAGGCGGCGAGCCAACCGCGCCGGCCGTAGCCGCCCTCGATCCCGACCACCGCGCCGCCGTCGAGCCCGCCCTTCTCATCCTCGACGTGGAGGCCGTAGCCCGCTCCCGTCACCCCGACGATGACGAGGCCGTCGGCGACCAGCGGCGGCATCTTGAAGCCGAGGCGGCTCGAACCCTGGACCGGCTTGTCGCCAAGGCTCGCCGCGAGCGCCGAGGCGGTCTCGGTTTCGCCCTCCTCCGGTCGCACCGCCTCGTGATCCCAGACCAACCGGCCGGTCTTCGCATCGAGCGCGATCACGCGCCCGTCCATGGTCGCCTCGAAGACAAGTCCGCCGGACACCGCCACGCCCCGGTTCGAGGGCGGCCCGAAAATCTTTTCCGTGCGCGCCTTGTGGGTGTAGGTCCACAGCGTCTTGCCGGATTTCGCGTCCAGCGCCGCGACGTGGTTGCCCGTGGTCGAGACGTACATCACGCCCTCGATCACCACCGGCTCGGCTTGAAAATAGCCGGTGACGCCGGTCTGGAAGATCCAGGCCGGGCGCAGGCGGCCGACATTGCCGCGATCGATCTGCGCCACCGGCGAATGATGCGTGTTGCCGGCATCGCGCCCGAAGGCCGGCCAATCGCCGGAGGAGCGACCGGTCTCCTGCGCGGAAGCCTGCCCCGTCGGCAGAAGGTGCGCCGCAAGGAACAGCACGGCGGCAAGGCCGGCGCGTCCACGCTTTGGATGCATCCGCCGGCACTCGGCAAGCGTATTCGTGCGGCGTTTCACTTTGCTTCTCCCGTGCTTCGCGTCCTGGTTACGGTGGGGCGGCGATCCTGTCGAACGGCGAAGGCGCTTTGGCCGCACGATCTTCTCGGACCCATCCTCCGTTTGTGTGGTTCCTCCATCACAGACCCAGCGCCGGCCTGTTCGACGGGCACCCAAGCGGCGATCACATCACTCGATACGTGAGGACTTGATGCGAACCCTGATCCTGGCCGCGACGCTGGCCTTTGCCGGACCGGCCTTCGCCCAGACCACGGCGCCGACGGCACCCCAGTCCGGCGCACCGGTCACCGGCGGCCAGAACAATACAGGTGCCGACTCGAACGTCACCACCCCGCGCGGAAGCACCGGGGCAGACACGGTGCAGACCGATTCGGCCGCCGGCGGCAATGCCAACCAGCCCTCGCGCGCGGTGCCGCAGGGCAGCGGCGGCGGCGGAAGCGGCGGGGGCAACTGATCCTCGAAGAAGGAGTCGGGGGCGGCCATGCCTCCGAATCCGGCTTACCCGCGCGGGGCCATCCACAGTTCGAACTGAGCGCCCTTGCCTGGTTTCAGCGTCAGGGTGCCGTCGAGCTGTCGGGACAGATTGCTGACGACACGCATCCCGAGGCTCGCGCGGGTTTTAAGCGGGTCGAAGCCCGGTGGCAGCCCGATGCCGTCGTCACAGACCGAGACGGTGAGCCCGCCATCCGCGCGCATCACCGCCTCGACGCGGATTTCGCCGTGCCCGTCGGGATAGGCGTACTTGATCGCGTTGGTCACGAGTTCGTTGACGAACAAGCCAAGCGGAATCGCAAGATCGGCCGGCATGGTCACGGTCTCTGCGCGACAGATCAAGGCATGGGCGCCCGCCGTCTCCGTGAGCTTTTCGCATAAGGCTTCGAGGAAGCCGGCGACGTCGATGCGCGTCAGGTCCGGCTGGCGCCAGAGCTGGTCATGGACCTGAGCCACCGCCTCGACGCGGGCGCGCGCGTCGGCAAGGGCGCTTTTCACATCGTCGTTGTCGGTGCCGCGGGCCTGGAGCGCGAGAAGCCCCGCCACGACGGCAAGGCTGTTCTTGACCCGGTGGCTCATCTCGCGGCTCAACAGGTCCTGCCGTTCGAGCGCGACCTTGAGCTGTGCCTCCGAGCGCTGACGCTCGATCGCGCTGCCGAGCAGATTGGCAAAGCCCTGCATGAAGGCGATGTCGGCGGGGCCGAACATCCCCTCGCGGGTGTCGTCCACCTCAAGGACGCCGTAATGACCCTCGCGGTTGGTGATGAGCACGTTCACCGCCCGGCGGATGCCGTGTCTCGCCATCAGTTCCGGCGTACGGAAGCGGGTCTCGTTCTCCAGATGGTTGGAGATAACGGGGCGGCCGGTCTTCAGGGCATAGCCCGCGGGGGAGGCGAGGTCGGCACCGACGACCGCCCGTCCGATGCAGTCAGGCTCCCAGCCGACGCCGGCACAGACGAGGAGCATGTCCTGCGTCGGCTGATATTCGAGCGCCTTGCAGAACTGCGCCCCGATGCCCTCGGCGCACAGTTCGGTTGCCCGCTGCAGCAACGGCAGCAGTTCGGTGGCGCGCAGGGCCTCGACGCCGAAATCGGAGAGGATCGCCTGCTGGCGCAACCGGAGGTCCAGAACCTCCGGTGAAATCTCGGTCATACGGTCGTCTCAGGGTTCCCGAAATCGGGGCTCACGCGCGAACGATGCGCGATCGCAGAAGACGGTGTCGGCAATGTGAGAAGGGTGGGTGCGCAGAGAAAGAGGGAAGGAGATACGAGAGGGGAAAGGCACGATCGGTCCGCGCCCTCCCTCCGCAACCATCGTTGAGTTTCACGAGCGCGACGCGTTCCGTTTCAGGCTCAGGGCTTGGCGTCGAGGAGCTTTTCCGCGCGGGCGACGGCCGCCTCGCAGCCCGCGGTATCGCCCTTCTTGTCGGCTGTCAGGGCTTCTTCCATGGCCACGCGAGCCTGTTGGGCCTGCTCGGCGCCCTTGCCCGCCTCGGCGGATTTCTCCGGAGATGCGGTGCCCTTATCGGTCTGACCGCCGGTGCCGGTCTGTCCCTCGCCCTCGCGCTGGGCAGCGACGGACTTGCCGCTCGACGAGGCCGAGATCGAATCCGACGCCTCGGACTTCGCCCGGCCGTTGAGCCCCGCGATCTTGTCCGAGCAGGGCGAGGCGAGCACCGGGCCGGCCAACAGGATTCCGGCCAGTGACAGGCCGAGGGTGAGGCGGGCGGTGGATGTCATGAAGCGTGGGTCCTCGTGCAACACAGATGCCTGTGAAAGTCGCGAGGCGTCCCAGGGTTGCCGGTTACGCCAACACTCGGACGCCTCGAATGTCGGCCGACGCCCTCCCCGGTGAGGGGGAAGGGCGTCGGCCGGCGACCTCAGGAGCTGAGCTGGTCGCGCAGCGGCAGCTCCCGCACCCGGCGTCCGGTGGCGGCGAAGACCGCGTTGGCGATGGCCGGCGCGACCGGGGGAACACCCGGCTCGCCGACGCCGCCGAGCGGGCTGTCGTAGTCGTTGGAGGGCACGAGATGCACGCGCACCACCTTCGGGGCGGCGTCGATGCGCAGAACCTCGTAGCCGTCGTAGTTGGATTGCTCGGCCCGGCCGTTCTTGAAGGTGATCTTCGAGGTGAGCGCGAGGCCCATTCCCATGACCACCGCGCCTTCCATCTGTGAGCGAACGCGCTCCGGGTTCACCTGCGGCCCGCAATCGACGGCGATGTCGATGGCGTGGACCTTCACCTGACCCTTGTCATCGACCTCCACCTCGGCCGCGACCGCGGTGTAGGTCACGAAGCTGTAGTGGCCGGCGATGCCGAGGCCCCGGCCCTTCTCCAGCTTGCGGCCCCACTTGGTGCCGTCGGCCACCATCTCGATGACGCGGCGCAGGCGGCCGGTATCGACGGGGTAGCGCTTGGGATCCTCGCCGTAGTTCCAGACATCGCCGATCTCGGTCGGGTCGATCTTCCGGGCGGGGCCGATGAGGTCGAGAAGGTAATCCTTCGGGTCGCGGCCCGCCGCGTGTGCGAGTTCGGCCACGAAGGACTGGATCGCGAAGGCGTGCGGGATGTTCGAGACCGAGCGGAACCAGCCGATCCGGGTATGGGCGGAGGCTTCCGGGTTCTCGAACCGCAGGTTCTTCAGGGCGAGCGGGTTGTTGACGAGGCCCATGCCAAGCTCGAACGGCAGCTCGTGCTTGGGATCGGGCGCGAAGATCGAGCCGATCGTCGGCGCCACCGAGCGGTGGAGCCACGCCACCGGCATGCCCTTCTCGTCCACGCCCGCCTCGATCCGCTCGACCGAGATGGTGTGGTAGTAGCTGTGCTGGATGTCGTCCTCGCGGGTCCAGACCAACTTGACCGGCTGGCCGTCCATGGCCTGCGAGCAAAGCGCCGCCTCGACCACGTAGTCGGGCTTCGACTTCCGGCCGAACCCGCCGCCGAGCAGCGTCACGTTCACCCGCACCTTGTCGGCGGGTAGGTTGAGGCGCTTCACCACCCGGTCATGGGCGGCCTGCGGCCCTTGCGTGCAGGCCCAGATCTCGCAGGCGCCATCCTTGATGCGGGCGACCGCGGCCGGCGGCTCCATTGGCGCCTGGGCGAGGTGGGGCACGAAGTACTCCGCCTCGAACTTCGCCTTGGCGGTCTTCATCGCGCCATCGACGTCACCTGCAACCCGCACGACCTTGCCCGGAGCACGGGCGGCCTTCTCCAGTTCCTTGCGGAAGGCGGTGGTGTCGTAGGACGCGTTCGGGCCGTCATCCCAGGTGATCTTGAGGGCCTCGCGGCCCTTCATCGCCGCCCAGGTGTTCTTGGCGATCACCGCGATGCCGCCGAGCGGCATGAACTCGGACGGGATCTCACCGCCCTCGATCTTGATGATTTTCACGACGCCTGGGACCTTCTTGGCCTCGGTGTCGTCGAATGAGACGACCTTGCCGCCATAGACGGCGGGTCGCGCGACGACGGCGTAGAGCATGCCGTCGAGTTTCACGTCGAGGGCGTAGATCGCCTTGCCGGTGGTGATGTCGCGGTTGTCGATCAGGCCGATCTTGCCCTTGCCGATGTAGCGGAAGGCCTCGGGCTTCTTGAGCTGAACGCTCTCGCGGGCCGGCACCGGCAGGCTGGCTGCCGCCTCGGCGACGTCGCCATAGCCGAGCGTACGGCCCGACTTGGCGTGGGTCAGGACGTGGTTCGCGGCCTTCACCTCACCCGCGGGCACGCCCCATTGCTTGGCGGCGGCCTGGATCAGCATCAGCCGGGCGGCTGCACCCGCATGGCGGAAATGCTGGAAGAAGTGGCGGAGCGAGCGCGAGCCGTCGGTGTCCTGGTTGCCGAAGTGGGTCTCCTCACCCCAGGCCTGGACCACCTTCACCTTCGACCAGTCGGCCTCCAGCTCGTCGGCGACGGTGAAGGCGATCGAGGTGCGAACGCCCTGGCCCATCTCGGAGCGGTGGTTGGTGACGGTGACGGTGCCGTCCTTGGCGATCGCGACGAAGACCTTCGGATCGTCGCGCCAGCCGTTGGGCATGCCGTCGGCGCCGAACTTCTTCGCCTTCTGCTCCTCGGTCTGGCCCTCGTCGGCCTTGGCCCGATCGGCGAGCGAGAGGGCGAGCACGAGGGCGCCCATGCCGCCGAGGATGCCGCGGCGGCTGACATTGTCGATCCGGACCGGACCGGCGGCGTTCTGGGAGGCGGCGAGTTCGGCCATCAGTTTTGCTTCGTGGATCACAGGCTGTCTCCCTTGGAAGCGGGCGCCTGACCGGCAGCCTGATGGATCGCGGCGCGGATGCGCGGATAGGTGCCGCAGCGGCAGATGTTGCCGCTCATGTTCTCGTCGATCTGCTGGTCGGTCGGCTTCGGCGAGTCCTTGAGGAGGGACGCCGCCTGCATGATCTGGCCGGTCTGGCAGTAGCCGCACTGGGCGACGTTGAGGTCACGCCACGCCACCTGGACCGGGTGGTTGCCGTCGGGCGAGAGCCCCTCGATCGTCGTGATCGCCTGACCTTCCGCCGCGGAGATCGGCGTGATGCAGGACCGCGCGGCGGTGCCGCCGAGATGGACCGTGCAGGCGCCGCACTGGGCGATGCCGCAGCCGAACTTGGTGCCGGTGAGGCCGAGTTCGTCGCGCAGGTACCAGAGCAACGGCATCTCGGGATCGCCGTCGAAGCTGCGTTCGGCTCCGTTGACCGTGAGTTTTATCATCGTTGCCATCTGCCGTTTCAGAAGGGAGGGCGCGCGAGCGGAGGGAATGCCCGCCCGGCGGCCGGATCGATCTACCGTTCCCCAGGGATGCCGTACCGGGACCGGCCCGAAGCCCGACAGGCGGGTGGGCGGTGCCGTTGGCGACCGGTTTCACGGGCGATGCCGTCCGGCTCTTAGGTGTGCCTGCCGCTGGCCACAGCCGTTTCGCTGCGCCGCGACGATGCGGAGGCCGCAGGACGGCCTCGAATGCATTTCTTATCTGGAATTAATCAGAACTGGGACGCTCTGGCAATCGCGCGACACGGTTGTGTCCGTCGCATCGGCGTCACGAGGCGGCGAGTGGCCCTACCCCGAGCCATCGCTCGAAATCGTCTGTGCGGTCGCGCACATCGGGGCTTTAGCAAATGCTGCCCCCGCCCGTTCTCATCGACGCTCGTGCTCGGCCTTCACGGCGGCGGGCAGGGCCGTATACCAAGCGGCATAGGGCGTGTTGGCGATCATGCGCCGGTTGAGGTCGGGCGCGCCGTCCGTCCACCAGACCGGGCCGCGCTCGCCGAGCCCGTGCTTGGCGGCATCGACGGCCGCGCGGGCGCTCACGAGCGCCGCCTCGTCGCCGGAGCGCTTGGCGGCGCGCACCCCGCGGCGGGCATCCATCAGATCACGGACCAAGCGGTCGCGCTGCAGCGGTTCGAGATCGGGCCGATGGCGCCGCCACAGACGGCCATGCACGACGATGTAGCGCCCATCCGGCGTTTCCAGCACCCGCATCGCCGCTCCTCCGCGCTGATTGTCGGCGTCCATTCCAGAACGCCCCATCGCCGATCCCGACTTCTCCGACCGCGACGGTCCAGCGAAGGTTGCCCGAGGGGGGGACCGAGACGGGGACGCTTATCCCGCGTGAAGGTTCCGGACGTCTCAGGCGAAGTCGCCCACCTTGTCTGCGACGACGTCGGGCGCCGTCACCGAGGCATGGCCCGCCTGCCAGAGGCGGTGATCGTCCGAGCCCGAGGGATGCGGGTTGTTCTGCGCCTCCTCGCGCCGCTCGGCGGCCCGGCGCCCATCGAGATAGGCGGGCTCGTTGGTCTCGTCCCGGTCGATGCCTGCGCCGATACCGTCCATGGTGCCCCTCCTCCGCGATCTGAAGCCGACGATCGAAAGGCAATGTATCGCTGCCCGCGCTGATGGCGAGGGGACGCGAGAACAACCGCACCGCGCCGTGGGCCGAGCGATGTTTGCGTTCGGTCGTGGTTCGCTTAAGCCGCGTCGCGTGTCTCTCACGGAACGGCCGCCACCCCGTCAGGTCAGACGGTGGAACGGTCGGTGGCTCGGCGATTTGAGAGGCACGCCGAGGCTGCCTCCCGCCGGACACCGGACGGGGTGGCAGGCGTTTCATGCGTGGATCCGCATCGCCGGCCCTGCCGGCAGGATCACCCGACACCGAGTACGGCCCCGAGGACGCCCGATGAGTCGCCTGGACGAATTGAAGAACGACCCCGCCTTCCGCCAAGCCGTCCTCGCGGTGCGCGGCGCGGCCAGCACCCTGAGCGGGCGGGCGATGACCCTGGAAGAGGCCGAGCTGCTGGTGAGCTTCGCGCTCGCCACCTACGCCAATGCCGGGGGCCTCGCCGAACCGAGCCTGAGCCGGCTCGCGCGCTTCGCCGGCAAGGTCGAGCCCCACGAGAGCTTCGAGAGCATGATGAAGCACTGACGCCGGCAGGGGGGCGAGCCCCCCCTTACCTCTCGCGCGGGTCAGCCGAACGCGCCGACCTCGTGCTGGATGATCCCCGAGATCTCCCGCACCCGCTCGAACATCCGCCGGATCGGGCCGAACAGCGTGTTGTGCTCGGTCTCGTAGGTGCCGACGTCGCGCGGGCCCGGCGGCTCGCCGAAGTTGAGGCCCAGCGTCGGGTCGGGGGTGACGGGGTAGATCTCGTCGAGCAGCTTCAGGCATCCGTCGATGTCGAGGCGCAGGAACCGCTCCAGCAGCGCCTCCCGGGTCAGCCCGGCCTGCGGCCGGAAGCTCGGAATGTGGGCGGCCAGGAACCAGATCCGGTGGATCAGCGCGAGGCGGATCGCGTGGAGCAGGGCGAGCCGGGTCGACATCGCGGGGAGATCCGGCGCCGCCGCCTGGAGGAAGAGCCCGTCGCGGGTGAGCCGCCCGAACAGGCGGCGCAGGTCGGGCGAGAGGTTCAGCCGCTCCAGTGCGGCGGCGATGGTGACGAGTTCGTCGCGCCGGGCGTCGCGCCGGGTGCGCCGGGCGCGCTCCAGCCACACGGCCGGGTCGAGCGTGTCGATGTAGGCGCGCATCACGTCGAGATCGCCGACGCTGGCGGCGTGCTGCACGAGGCGGAAGGCGCGCGAGAAGCGTACCGAGTTCGTCCGCATATGCCGGAACAGCTCCGGCGCCCGGTGCGCGGCGCGGCCGACGCCGTGCAGCGAGTTCGCGAGATAGCCGAGCTGCTGCAGGATCGCGTTGTTGGGGATCGCCCGCATCTGGCGTGGATGGGTGATCGTGGCCGGCCCGCCGCCATCCGACTGGCGCGCCACGGGGCGCGAGCCGGTGCGGTCGATCAGGCTGGGGCCGAAGGTGCCGAGCAGCGCCGCGTAGCCGCGATCATCGACCAGGATCTCCATGTCCTGGCGCACGACCCGGAAGAACTCGGCGGCGAAATCGGCCTCCTCGTAGATCGGGTCGGCGCCGGACGTGGCGGCCTTGCCCTCGTTGAGTGCGTAATCGGCGAAGGCGTCGTCCTCGGTCAGCGCGTCGGCGAAGATGTGCTCGGCGATGCGTGCCACCGAGGCGCCCGCGAGTTCGGGCGAGCCGAACATCAGGTAGCCGTCCGAGCCCTGGAAGCTCGATTCGAGCCGCTCCCGGATGCCCGCACGCGCGTTGCGCTGGCGCGAATCCTCCGGCGCGAGATAGGCGAGGCGGTCGCGCAGGCTCGTTGGGTGGGCGCCGCGGCCGATCGATTCGCCGTGGGTGTCGAAGATCACGAGTTCGATGTCGGAGAGTCCGTTCTGCGTCATCAATTCGGTGATGCGCAGGCGCAGGCGCTCGATCCAGAAGGTCGCCGCCAACTGGCCGACATAGCGCCCGGAATCCGAGTAGCCGAACTGGACCGAGAGCCGGCCGAGCCGCTTGAGGTGGGCCCGCCAATGCGGGTTGCGCAGGGCATCGTCGAGGACACGGATGCCCTGTTCCAGCGCACTCGCGGTCTCGAACAGCGGGGTGATCTCGAGCTTGTCCGAGATGCCGTAATGGCGCGCGAGCCAGAGTGCGGCGAGCAGCGTGTAGCCGGTCTCGGTCTCGGCGATGAGGAAGCGCACCGGGTGGGTGCCGTCGACATGCTTGAGGATCTGGGTGATCGTCATCATCAGCCGTGCGGCCGAGGCCCGCTCGGCGGCGAGCGCCCCGAAATCGACGGGCACGGGGCGCACGTCGTTGAGCAGCGTGTTGATCGCCGAGAGGTGCGAGCGGCGCTGCGCCGCGTCGGTCGGCTCGCCCTCCAGATCGATGACCCGGCGCACCGCGTTGTGAATCTGGCTGGCGTTGAGCCGGAAATGCGGCAGGGCGTTCGACAGGCCGTGGGCGGCGATGCCTGAGCGCAGCACGGCGATGGCGCGGCGGTCCGCGTCCGACTCGGCGGCGCCGATCGCGGCGGCGAGCCCGGCCAGGATCGGCCCGGCATCGGTCTGCGCGCGCTCGCGCTCGATGATGAGGGCTAGGGCGAAGCGGTGGACCGCCTCCAGTGAGGGCTTGGTGCCGAGCAGCGGTGCGCCCGCGAGCTGGCGCTCGACGGCATCCCGCGCGCCCGCGGTCAGTTCGCGCACCACGCGGGTGGCCGGCACGTCCGGCAGGTCGCGCATCAGCCGGTCGAACTGCATGCGCTTCGAGATCAGCCGGTAGCGCATCGTGTCCCACCAGCCGATATCGGTGCGGCCGTCGGTGTCGCAGCCGACCCAGCTCGCGATGGCCAGCGGCTTGGGCACCAGTTCGGTCCAGCGGTCCGGCCAGCGGGCGCGGGCGGCGTCGAGGATCGCACCGTTGAAGGCGTCGATCGCTGCACGACCGTGGTTGGCGGCGACGCAGGCCTGCTCGAATTCGTCATCAAGGC
Source organism: Methylorubrum extorquens (assembly GCF_024169925.1). Lineage (NCBI taxonomy): Bacteria > Pseudomonadati > Pseudomonadota > Alphaproteobacteria > Hyphomicrobiales > Methylobacteriaceae > Methylorubrum > Methylorubrum extorquens. The sequence goes on along the minus strand of NZ_JALJXF010000001.1, from coordinate 1,242,199 downwards.
TGATCTGCGGATCGGGCCGGGTCGAGCGGGCGGCGGCCTCGCCGATGATCGGCGCGCGCCGGTCCGCGTCGGCGAGCGAGGCGGCCCGCGCGATCAACTCGGCCACGGCCCGCGGCATGCCGAAGGTGGGATGCGCCGTGAACACGGCCGCAAAAGCGGTGCGGCCGACGCGCCCGCGAAACGCGTCGAAATCGCCCGAGCCCCGTGCCACCGCCGCCACGAGCCGGTTCGCGACCTCCACCGCGGGCGCTTCCCCCGTGGCGGCGTCGGCGTCGAGGCCGACATAGGCGCGCAGCCGCTCGGCCCGGTCTGTCAGCGCCCGCCGCCGCAGGGTGGCGAGCAGGGCGTCGAGATCCGATTCCCCGATCTCGTCCCGGTCGAGCCGGCGGGTGATGGCGAGGGTGACGGCGAGAACGGGGTTGCGGAACGGATCCTCGCTCGCCTGCTCGCGGGTGCGGGCGACGAGGTCGAGCAGCTCGGCCTCCAAGTCACGATCGGAGACGTCGCGATCCGCGGGCCGTGCGGGGGCGGCTGATGCCGTCGGGGGCCCGGATGTCGGCGTCGCGGGAAGCGGCGGGCCGGAATGGGGGTCTTCGAGGGGCATCGAGCGTTCCTGGGCGTGAGCGGCCGGTGACCGTCGGATGGCGGCGACCACGCGGTTCTCACCCTTCGGCGCGCGACGCAAGGACCGTTCCGGCAAGGGAGGTAGAAGGGCGTGGAGGGGGGATGGAAGGGATGTGCCGCCGTCATCGCGTGGCCTCAATCGTAAACCGTCGCCTCCGATCCCGGACCTCACTCGGCACGGCCGAAGCCGGCCGCGCGTGCAACGGCGCGCGATCCGGTCTAGGGTCGGCCCGATCATGGAAACTCTGGTGATCCTTGCCGCGGCGGCGGCGACCCTGCTCGCCTGCGTCTTCGTGGTAACGCTCTCCAAGGGGCCGCGCCGGCCGCCCCTGCGCCTTCCCCTCGAGGAGGAATGGGCCGACGATGCCGACGCCGTCGCGAAGGCGCTGACCCCGTCCCAGCCGAGTCCGATCGACCGCGGGGCGCAGGTGCTCGATGCGCGCGTTCTCGAAGGCCCGATCCGCGATGGCGACATCATTGACGGCCCCATCATCGACGGTGAAACGGTCGATAGGCCCGCGGCCGGAGAGCCCCGAAAGTTTCAAGCGGAAGAACTCGATAGCCGGATGCTCGATCACCTTCTCGACCAGCAGAACCAAGTGGTGAAGCAGACGCTCGCGCCGGACCCGCACCCGCCCTCCGAGGCGAAGGACCGGGCGGCCCGATGAGGCGGGTCGGCCTGCTCGCCGCTCTCGCAGCGGCCTGGATGATGCTCGTCCCCGGCCTGGTTTCCAGGGGCGTGGCACAGGACGAGGCAGCCCCGGCGCCTGCCGAGGCGGTGCCGGAGGCGCCCAAGCGCAAGATACGGCCCAAGCCCCGCCCTAAGCCGCAGGCCAAACCCGCGCCGCAGGACAAGCCCGCGCCGGTCGAGACCGAGCCCGCGAAATCGGCGGACACGCCGCCCGCCGAACCGGCCGCGAACCCGATTTCCTCCGCCGTCCCCTCGTCCACGGGGATGAACTTTGCCGCGCCGCCGGTCGCCTGCGATCCGGGCCAAGCAGTCCGCTATCAGGGCGAGAAGAACCTCGATCTGTGGGTGACCCGCAGCGGCCGCATCACCATCGACAACCCCCTGCGCCCGCTGACGCCCGACGTGACCCGCGTGCTGCAGGTTGTGGTCGCCGGCAAGGTCGCCACCGCCTACGGGCCGGATCTGCTGTCCCTGCGCCGGGGCGCGTCGCCGGCCACGCTGGAGGGGACCATCGGGGGGCGGATCCAGTGGGACGCCTCCCTCGTGGCCCTTCCCGACAGCCTGCCGATCAACGCGGAGACGGGCGAGCCCCTGGCCGAGCTGCGCTTTCGCGAATGCGGCACCGCGCCCTCGGGCAAGCTCCTGCCGCCGCCGAAGGCCCGCCGCATGGCGCCGACCCCCGAAGCGGTCGCAGCGGAGGCGGAGAAGGCGGAAAAGGCTGCCAAGGCCGCCGCGCGGTCGGCCGCGAATGCCGCGACTGCAGGCCGGGCGGCGCAGCCCCCGACCGGTGGCGCCCCGCAAAATCTCACGCCGCCACGGGTGCCGGGTTCGGCCTTGCCGCAGGGGGCGATTCCCTGAGCGGACCCGTGATCCTCGTGGTGGGCGGGGCTGGCGCCTTCGGGGCGCGGCTCGTCGCCGGGCTTGCCGCGACCACCGATCTCCGCGTGATCGTCGCCGGCCGCGATGTCGCCAAGGCGGAGGCCGTGGCCCGCAGCGTGCCGGATGGGCGCGGGCGGGCGGCTCGGCTCGACGCGACGGAGGTGGATGCGGCGCAGTTGCGGGCGCTCGGCGCGACGGTCGCGGTGGATGCCGCCGGCCCGTTCCAGGGCGGGGCGCCCCTGCTCGCCCGCGCGGCGATCGAGGCCGGCCTGCCCTATCTCGATCTCGCCGACGGTCGCGACTTCGTGGCGGCCTTTCCTGCCCTCGATGCGGCGGCGCGGGCCAACGGCGTCGTCGCGCTGACCGGCGCCAGCTCGACCCCTGCCCTTTCGAATGCGGCGCTCGACGCGCTCACCGCGGGCTGGCGCACGGTCGAGACGGTGCGGGTCGCCATCGTGCCGGGCAACCGGGCGCCGCGCGGCCTCTCGGTGATGCGGGCGATCCTCTCCTATGCCGGGCAGCCTGTGCGGGTGCTGCGGGCCGGCACGTGGCAGAACCGGCCCGGCTGGGGCCTGCTGGACCGGATCGCGGTGCCGGGTCTTGGCCGGCGCTTCGCCAGCCTGTGCGAGACGCCCGACCTCGATATCCTCCCCGCCCGTTTCCCCGTCCTGCGCACGGCCCTGTTCCGCGCCGGGCTCGAACTGCCCCTGCTGCATCTGGGCCTGAGCCTCGCGAGTCTGCCGGTGCGCTGGCGTTTGCTGCCCTCGCTCGTACCCTTCGCCCGCCCCTTCCTGGCGATCGCCGGCTGGCTCGACCGCTTCGGCAGCGACCGCGGCGGCATGAGCGTCGAGGCTCTGGGAATCGACGCGGCCGGGCGGCCGGTCCGCGCCGTGTGGAGCCTCGTCGCCGAGGCCGGCGACGGACCGTACGTTCCGACCCTGCCCGCACTCGCGGCGATCCGCCGGCTCACCGATCCGTCCGCGGCGCCGATACCGCCCGGCGCCCGCCCCTGCGTCGGCGTGCTGCCGCTGGAAGCGATCGAGGCCGAGATGGCTCGCCTCGCCATCCGCACCTGCCGCGACCTCGATCACCCCGTGCCGCTGTTCGAGCAGGTGCTCGGGGACGGCTTCGCGCGGATGCCCGAACCGTTGCGCGCCGTGCACGGCGCGGTGGGCGACGGCGTCTTTCGCGGCCGGGCCACGGTGGCGCGCGGGCGCGGCCCCCTGATCGCGCTTGTCGCTGGGCTGTTCCGGTTGCCGCCCGCCCTGGAGGACGGGCCGATCCGCGTGACGATGGAGCCCGACATCGACGCTCGCTCGGAACGCTGGACGCGGCACTTCCCGAGCCGCCGCTTTTCCAGCCGGATGCGGCGCGCCGGCCCCGACGGGAGCGGGCGGGTGCGCGAGCATTTCGGCCCGTTCGCGATGGATCTCGCGGTAAGTGCCCATGCCGACGGGCTCGACATGGCGGTAACGGGCTGGCGGCTCGGCCCGCTGCCCCTGCCGCGGTTCTTGCGGCCGACGACGCAGGCGAGCGAGCGTGTCGATGCGCAGGGCCGCTTCCGCTTCGACGTGGCCCTGTTCCTGCCGTTCCTGGGGCTGCTGGTGCATTATCGCGGCTGGCTGGTCCGCTGCGACGAGAGGGAAGAAGAAGCGCCATGAGCGATACGCTGACGGCCGCGCAGGTGATCGACGCCCTCGGGTTGGAGCCCCACCCGGAAGGCGGACATTACCGCGAGACGTTTCGCGACCCCCGCACGGTCGAGGGCCGCTCGGTCGGCACCGCAATCTACTATCTGCTCGGCCTCGGCGAGACTTCGGCCTGGCACCGGGTGGATGCGGGCGAGATCTGGCACTGGCATGCCGGCGCGCCGATGGTGATCACGATGAGCCCCAACGGCCACGACGCCTCCGCCCACCATCTCGGGCCCGACCTCCTGCGCGGCCAGCGCCCGCAGATCGTGGTGCCCGCGGGCCACTGGCAGACGGCGACGAGTCTGGGCGCCTGGACGCTCGTCGGCTGCACGGTCTCGCCGGGTTTCGAGTTCTCCGGCTTCGAGATGGCGCCCGAGGATTGGCGCCCGACGCCGCGGCGCTGACGGACAGTCATCGGGGCGCCGATCGGACGGCATCATGCCGCAGAGCGGCGGCGCGGGACACGATCGGGGATCGGAAGTTTCGTGAAGCCCTGATCCCCCAGCGGAGCCGAACGATGCCGTTTCTCATCGCCGCCGCGGCCGCCATCGCCGGCATTCTCAACACGGTGCAGGCGGGCGCCAACGCCTCTCTGAACAAGGCGCTCGATCAGCCGATCCTCGCGGCCCTCGTAGTCACCGCGGCCAATGTCGCGGTCTATCTAGCAGCCGCGCCCTTCATCGGGATCGGCTGGCCGGGGAGCCAGCGGCTCGCGGGCGTGCCGTGGTGGGCATGGCTCGGCGGGGCGATGGGCGCGACCTACGTGCTCGCCACGATCTTCATCGCCGAGCGGCTGGGTGCTGCCGTCTTCACCGGCATCACCGTGACCGCCGCCATCGTCACCTCGGTTCTGCTCGACCATTTCGGCTGGGTCGGGTTCGCCCAGCACACCGCCGACCCCTGGCGCATCCTCGGCTGCGGGCTGATGATCGGCGGCCTCGTCCTCGTCTGCCTGCGCTGACGCGGCGGCCCTTCGCTGCTGGAGAGCAGTTTGCCGGACCGCGTCACGCCAAGATCGGTCAGAAGCCGCTCGTCGAGACCGGACAAGTCCTCCGCGACCGCCTTACCTCGCCCGTCGCGCGAGGCCGCCGGCCGGTATCGGTGCCATGCGGCCATGAGGCGGGCGATCCCCCACCGCACGATCCATCCAAACCGCTCGATCATCTCTGCCTCCCCTTCTGTGGCGGACAGCATGGGGCGTGTCATGCGATGAATCGAACGAATTGATTTTATGGAAACGGTGAGGGATGCTCACCGTAGGGCGGGAGACGCAGCAGGATTATCATCGCCGTGAGTGCGCTCAATCCGTCGAACCTCGATCTCGATCTCGTCCGCACCTTCGTGACGATCTGCGAGGCCGGCACCTTCGCTCGTGCGGCTGAGCGGGTCGGGCGCACACCCTCGGCGATCAGCCTCCAGATCAAGCGTCTGGAGGAGCGCTTGGGCCGGGCGCTGTTCCTGCGCCAGCCGCGCGCCGTCGTGCCGACGGCGGATGGCGAGGCGCTGTTCGGCCTCGGTCGCCGCCTGCTCGCCTTGAACGACGAGGTCGTGGCCTTCTTCGACGCGCCGCCGATGGAGGGGCGAGTGCGCTTCGGCGCACCCAACGATTCCGGCCTGTTCGCCCTGCCGGCGATGCTGCGCCGCTTCGCCGCCACCCATCCCCAGGTCGAGGTTGATGTGCGGCTCGATGCGAGCCGCCTTCTGGTGGAGGCCCTCGCCGAGGGCGAACTCGACCTCGTGCTCTATGCCGGCCATCTCCCGTCCAACCGCGCGGCGCAGGTAGTTCACTCCGAAGATCTGGTCTGGATCGGCCTGCGCGGTGGCCTCGCCGAGGCGCGCCGACCCCTGCCGCTCGCGCTCTGCCAGAGTGGTTGCACGTGGCGGGCGGCGGCGCTCGATGCGCTCGATGGGGCGGGCATTCCCTACCGGGTCGCCTATACGAGCGAGCATTGCCAGGGCCAGATCGCGGCGGTGGAGGCGGATCTTGCGGTGGCGCCGCTCCCCTTGAGCGTCGCGCGGCCGCCCTTCCAGCGGATTGCGGCCCTGCCCCCACTCGGCAGCTACGACGTGTTGGTGCGTCCGCGTGACGGGGCCGGCCCGGCGGCGCGAGCGCTCGCGGGCCATGTGGCGGACAGCTTTCGCGACCTCCCCGGCCTCGGCAGCCGCCTCTTCGCCTGAACGGGTCAGAGCGTCACAAGAATTTTCCCAAACACCTTTCGCGATTCCAGGCGCTCCAGCCCTTGCGCGAAGTCGGCGAGCGGCAACACCGTGTCGATGACCGGGGTGAGGCCGGCGGCCATCTTGTCGAGGCTCTGGCTCATGTTGGCGATGCGGCAGCCGAACGAGCCGGTGATGCGGTATTGCTGCTGGAACAACTGCATCAGGTTCATCTGCACCGAGACGCCCGAGGTCGAGCCGCAGGTGACGAGCCGTCCGCCGCGCTTCAGGCAGAGCAGCGAGCCGTTCCAGGTCTCGGCGCCGACATGCTCGAACACCACGTCCACGCCCTTGCGCTTGGTCAGCCGCCGCACCTCGCCCTCGAAGCGTTCCTCGCGGTAATTGACGACGTAATCGGCGCCGAGCGCCTTCGCCTTCTCGCCCTTCGTGTCGTCGCCCACCGTCGTGTAGACGGTGCAGCCGATCGCCTTGGCCATCTTGATCGCCGCCGTGCCGATGCCCGAGCCGCCGGCATGGACGAGGATCGACTCGCCCGGCTCCAGCCGCGCGTTGTCGAACAGCATGTGCTGCACCGTGCCGAAGGCGATGCCGGCGCAGGCCGCCTGGACGTGATCGACGCCCCCCGGCACCCGCACCACGAGGCGCGCGGGCAGGTTGACCCGCTCGCGGGCGAAGCCGTCGAGATGGAAGCCCATCACGCCCGAGACGTCCTCGCACAGGTTGTCGCGCCCCTCCCGGCAGGCGCGGCACCGGCCGCAGGTCAGCGCGCCGTAGGGCACCACCGCATCGCCGACGGAGAGGCCCTCGACGCCCTCGCCGATTGCGGCGACCTCGCCCGCCGCCTCCGCGCCGACGGTGAGCGGCAGCTTGCGCTTGGCGAAGGCCATGCCGCGAAAGCCCCACACATCGATGAAGTTGAGGCCGACCGCCCGGACCCGGATCTGCACTTCGCCCGGTCCCGGCGCGGGCGGCGGCTCGACCTCGGTGAGGCGCAGGTCGCGATCGCCGAAAAGCTGGAGGGCTTGCATCAGAACTGATCTCGTCTGCCGTCGGGAGGGGCCGGTCCCGACCGGGACCCTGGGGGGAAGCCGGCCTTTTGAGGCCGCGGCCTTCCCGTATCGCGAAACGGCAGCGGCGTGGAGGCCCCTGCGGCGCTCCGCGCCGATACGCGCGCAGTGGCCCGAACGGGCGCCGGTGGGACGGCTCCCGCCTCGCACTGATCAGAATATTGTATAATTTGGACTCCGGCAGGCCATAGCAATCTGTGCTGAGTGACTTTTGCGAAGAGGCATGTTTCTTCGCCAAGAGATGCGACGACAGATGATCGACTGGCCCCGTGGCGGAGGAATGGCGGAGCGTATTCGCGCATTCGAGTGGGCGCGGACGCCGCTCGGGCTGATCGAAGGCTGGCCTCAGAGCTTGAAGACAGTCGTCGAGATGATGCTCGGCGCCTCTCATATCGGCGGCATTGCCTGGGGGCCGAATCTTAATTTACTTTATAATGATCATTATCATGAGATCCTCCGGGCGATCGATCCGCCGCCACTCGGACGGCCTTTCCTCGATTGCTGGCCCGCGCCGGAAGGGCAGCAGATCGCCGAACGGCTTCTACAAGGGCAGGCGCGCCACACGACCGACCGTTACTGGGATGTTGTGTCCCGCCCGGAGCGGCCCTTCGGCTGGTTCACCGCGAGCTGGACACCGTTGCGGGACGAGGCCGGCCGTGTCGCCGGCTTCTACCTGGCGGCCTTCGAGACCACCGATCGGATGCTGGCCGAGCGGGCCCTGCGCGAGAGCGAGGACCACCTTCGCCACACGGTCGAGTTCAATCCCCAGATTTCATGGACCGCTTCGGCCGACGGGGCCGTCGACTTCGCGCCGGCGCGCTTCCGCGACTGGACCGGCGTCAGCGGCCTCGGCGAGACGTGGATGGCGGTGCAGCACCCGGAGGATGCCGACCGCATCGCACAGCACTGGATGCATTGCGTCCGCACGGGCGAGCCCTCCGACATCCAGCACCGCGTGCGCATGCGCGACGCGCAGTTTCGCTGGCTGCGCTCGCGGGCCTATCCGCGCCGCGACGCCACGGGGCGCGTCGTCCGCTGGTACGGAACGAGCGAGGACATCCACGAGTACAAGCTCGCCGAACTGGCCCTGCGCGAGCGCGAGGAGCAGCAGGCTTTCCTGCTCCGGCTGAGCGACGCACTGCGTCCGTTGGCCGACCCGGCCGCGATCCAAGGCGAGGCCTGCCGATTGCTGGGCGAGCACCTGAAGGTGGACTACGCCTACTACGTCGAACTCTACGAGGCCCAGGGCGTCGCGATCATCCGCCAGGATTACGTGAGCGGCGACCGGCTCTCGCTCGTCGGCACCTATCCGATGTCCCTCATCGAGTGGGGCATCCCCCTGTACAAGCAGGGCCGGCCGATCGCCTTCGCCGACGTGACCACGTCGCCGCTGGTTCCCGAACCTTACCGTTCCGCGGTGGCGCGGGGCCTTGTGTGTGCCTGGATCGGCATCCCGCTGCTCAAGCACGGCGAACTGGTCGGCGTCCTCTCGGTGTCCATGGTGGCGCCGCGTGAGTGGACCGAGGCCGAGATCGCGCTGGCCCGTGAGACCGGCGAGCGCATCTGGGCGGCGATCGAGCGGGCCCGCGCGGAACGGACGGCGCGCGAGGCCGACATGCGGCTGCGGACCATGGCCGACGCCGCGCCGGTGCTGATCTGGGACGTGGACGCGAGCGGCACGCTCTTCTTCAACAACCACTACCTCGACTTCTTCGGCGTCGCGTCCTCCGGGTGCAGGGACTGGGAGCAGTTCCTGCACCCGGAGGACGCCGCCGGCTACATCGCCGCTTTCGAGGACGCCTACACGCGGCGGCGCCCCTTTACGCGCGAAGCCCGGGTCCGCCGCTCCGACGGCCAGTACCGGTGGCTCAGCAATTCCGGCCAGCCGCTCGGGGAGGACCGCTTCGTCGGCGTTGCGATCGACGTGACCGAGCGCCGACAGGCGGAGGAGCGTGTCCGGCGCAACAACGCCGTCCTCCAGGCGATCAACCTCGTCTTCAGCGAGACGCTCGGCGCCTCCTCGGAGGAGGAACTGGCACGCATCTCCCTCGACGTCGCCGAGGAGCTGACCGGCAGCGCCATCGGCTTCATAGGCGAGATCGATGAGACCACCGGCCGTCTCGACGGCCTGTTCTTCAGCGACCGCAGCCGGGCCCGCTCTGTCGCCCACGCCCCCGGGGGGGGAAGCACCCTTCCGCCGGGCAAGCTGGCGCTGGGGCTCGAGGCGCACGGCATTTACGGGCAGGTGCTGCGGGATGGCCGGGGCCTCATCGTCAACGAACCCGCCTCCTACCCCGATCGCGTCGGCACGCCGGCGGACCACTTGCCGCTGACGGCCTTCCTCGGCGTGCCGCTGAAGCAAGGTGACAGGACGCGGGGGATGATCGGGCTCGGCAACCGCGAGGGCGGTTACCGGACGGAGGAACTGGACGCGGTCGAGGCGCTGGCCCCCGCGATCTGGCACGCCCTGCGCAGCAAACGCGCCGAACTGCGCCTGCGCGAGAGCGAGGAGCGCTTTCGGCAATTCGCCGAGGCCTCTTCCGACGTCCTCTGGATCCGCGACGCGGAAACGCTTGAGATGGAGTATGTCAGTCCGGCGCTGAGCACGGTCTACGGCATCGAGCCTTCGGCGCTCGGGAAGGACGTCCGGGTTTGGGCCGGCCAAATGATCCCGGACGATCGTGCACGCGCCTTCGGTATCCTGAGGCGGGCCGCAGCCGGCGAATCCCTCGTGAACGAGTTCCGTATCAAGCGACCCAGCGACGGCGCCTTCCGCTGGATTCGCAGCACGCTGTTTTCCCTACGCGACGAGCAGGGCCGGGTGCGGCGCATCGGTGGCCTGTCCTCCGATATGACCGAGGCCAAGCTGTTGACCGGACATCAGTCCGTGCTGCTCGCCGAATTGCAGCACCGCGTGCGCAACATCATGGCGGTGACCCGCTCGATCGTCGCCCGCACGGGCGAGCGGGCGGAAAGCGTTTCCGACTACGCCTCCCTCGTGGGAGGGCGCCTCCTGACGCTGGCCCGCGTCCAGGCCCTGCTGACCCGCTCTCCCAATGCCGGCGTACCGGCGGCCACCATCGTCCACGACGAGATCGATGCCCAGGCCCTGCGCGCCGACCAGTACGACCTGTCCGGACCCGAGGTCGAACTCTCGCCGAAGGCCGCGGAGATCCTGACGCTCGCCGTCCACGAACTGGCGACCAATGCCCTGAAATACGGTGCCCTGTCGGTGCCCGAAGGCTGTGTGCGGGTGCGCTGGACCGTGTTCGAGAAGCGGGGCGAATCCTGGTTCGGCTTCGACTGGGTCGAAGACGGTGTGCCGGCGCCGGAGACCGGGATCGACCGTCGGACAGATCGCCGCACGACCGTTCGCCGTGGTTTTGGCCGCGAACTGATCGAGGGTCGCCTGCCTTACGAACTCGGTGGGTGCGGTCGTCTGGAGATCGGTCCGGAGGGGGCGCGGTGCCGCCTCGAGTTTCCGCTCCGCGACGGCGCCAGCATTCTGGAAACCGATGCGCCGCAACGTGCGACCGTGTTCGGAGGAGCGCTCGACATGACCGGCGAATCAGACTTGAGCGGCTATCGCATCCTCGTGGTGGAGGACGACTACTACCTCGCCACCGATACGGCACGCGCGCTGCAGGGGGCGGGGGCGGAGGTGATCGGACCCTGCCCGAGCGAGGAGGCGGCGCGCGAGGCACTGGATGAACGCGCGCCAGCGGCGGCGCTGGTGGACATCAATCTCGGCTCGGGGCCGTCCTTCACCCTGGCGGCTCTGCTTCGGGAGCGCGGCGTGCCGTTCGTGTTCATCACCGGCTACGACGAGGGGGTGATCCCGCCGGACTTTGCGGATGTGGAGCGTCTCCAGAAGCCGGTCGAGTTGAGGCGCGTCGTCAATTTCCTCGCCGAGACGCTGCAGGCGCCGCCGTGAGACCGCCCCAGCCCCATAGCTTGGGGAAGACGCGCCTGTGTCCCTCGTTCGGGATATTGGCGCGGGCTCAATCCGGCGTCAGGTAGCGCCGCCGGGCCCAGCCGAGGGTGCGGTCGAACTTCACCCGGCACCATGTGAGCCCACTCGGCGTCTCGTTGGTGCAGCCGAAGCCGAGCACCCGGCGCCCGACCGGGATCTGTCCAAGAGCCGGCGCGCCCGCATCCGGCGTCTCGCGGATCGTCAGGCTATCGTCCCGCGGCAGGCCCTCGACCCGGAAGGTCTCGGCGCCCCACGCGGATCCGCCGCCTGCGAGCAGCAGGGCGACGGCGAGCGCGGGCAGGAAGCGGGGCATCGCGGGCCGGCTCAGGTACGGTGGATGCCCATCATCGCGGTCAAGCCGCCATCGACGGGCAGCACCGCGCCGGTGATGTAGGCCCCGCCCTCCCCGATCAGGAAGGCGGCCGTCGCCGCGACCTCTTCCGGCTTGGCGAAACGCCCGAGCGGGATCTGGCGCTCGATCCCCTCGCGGTGGCTGGCATAGGCGGCCAGCATTTCGGTGTCGATGAAGCCGGGAGCGATGACGTTGACGGTGACGCCGCGCTTGGCCGATTCGATCGCCAGCGTGCGGCAATAGGCGATCAGGGCACCCTTGGTCGCTGCGTAGGCCGCGTTACCGGCATTGGCCTGGAGGGCCGCCACTGAACCGATGGCGACGATGCGGCCGGCGCGCGCCCGGATCATCCCGCGCACCAGCGCCTTGGCGATCCGGGTCATCGACCAGAAGTTCACCTGCATCGCCGCCTCGGCCCGCTCGCGGTCGAGCATGGCTGCGAGCGCGTCCGCCGATTGGCCGGCATTGTGGACATAGCCGTAGAAGCCCTCGCCCTCGGCCCAATCGCAGAACGCCTCCACCGCGTCGCGGTCGGACAGGTCGAGGGCGCGGGCGGTGACGCTGCCTTCGCCATGCACCGGCACGAGTTCGTCGGCGAGCGCCTGCGCCCGCTCCGGCGAGGAACGGTAGGTGAAGGTCACGGCGTGGCCGGCTGCCGCCAGGGCGCGGACGGTGGCTGCACCGAGCCCGGAGGCGCCGCCGACGACGAGAACGGACTTGCCGGTCGTGCTCATGTCCGCACTCATGCCGGCTCGTCTCCCAGGACGAGGCAGGTGTTCTGCCCGCCGAAGCCGAAGGAATTCGACAGGATCCGCGAGACGCGGGTGTCGCGGGCGGTTCCGACCACGTCGAGGAGCAGCGCGGGATCGGGGACCGCGTAGTTGATGGTCGGCGGAATGCGCCCATTCTGGATCGTCAGCAGCGAGACCACCGCCTCGATGGCGCCGGCCGCGGTCAGGGTGTGGCCGATCATCGACTTGTTGGAAGAGATCGGCAGGCGGCCCACCCGCTCGCCGAACACCGCCGAGCAGCCGAGCGCTTCCATCTTGTCGTTCTCCGGCGTCGAGGTGCCGTGGGCGTTGACGTGGTCGATGGCTTCGGGCGTGACGCCGGCATCGTCGAGGGCCGCGCGCATCGCCGCGATGACCGGCGCCCCATCCGGGCTGGATCGGGTGCGATGGAAGCCATCGCCCTTCTCGCCGCAGCCGAGCACGTAGCCGAGGATCCTTGCGCCGCGCGCTCGTGCCGACGCGGCGCTCTCCAGAACCAGGGCGGCGGCGCCCTCGCCCATGACGAAGCCGTCGCGGTTCTTCGAGAACGGCTTCGAGGCGCCCTCGGGCGGATCGTTCTGCGTCGAGAGTGCCGAGAGCAGCGAGAAGCGGATCAGCGATTCCGGGTTCACCGAGCCGTCGGTGCCGATGCAGAGCGCGGCGTCCATCTCGCCCCGGCGGATCGCCTCGACGCCGAGCTGGATCGCGGTGGCGCCCGATGAGCAGGCGGTCGAAAGCGAGATCGGCGAGCCGCGCGTGCCGAAGCGGTCGGCGAGCCGGTCGGCCACCGTGCCGAAGATGAACAGGTCGTGCCATGCGTCGAAGCGGCGGGACGCGGCGGCCCGCTGAAGCCCCGAATAGGTCACGTTGTCAGGTTCGCCCGCGGCATCCGCCAGAGCCTGCCGCTGCGGCCATTCCATCTCGACCGGCGGCACCGCCACGAACAGCCCGCCCGGAAAGCCTGCGCCGATGCCGGATTGCGTCACCGCCTCCTCGGCCGCCACCATGGCGAAGCGCTCGGACAGCAGGGGGGCCACCAGCGGGTCGGTGTCGAGGAAATCGACGGTGCCAGCAATGCGGGTGCGCAGGCCCTCGGTGGGGAAGCGGCTGATCGCGCGGATGCCGGAGCGTCCGGTGGTCAGCGCATCCCAGTTCTCAGTGGCGCCGCGGCCGAGCGAGGTGACGATGCCGAGGCCCGTGACCGCGACGAGCGGGCGTCCGAGGGCGTCGTGGGTGGATGAGGAGCGCGGTTCTGGCATCGGGGCCTCAGACCATGGTTTCGGCCGGCACGCATCCGGACCGCCGCGGCGCGGTCTCCGAAGCGGCGGACACTCGTTCTCGCGTCGCCATCGTCCCGAAAGCCGGCGGCCACCTTTCGGGACGTTGCTCTAGGCTCTTGTTTGTGCATCGTCTTTTTCCGAAAGCCGGTGGCCACCTTTCGGGACGATGCTCTAGATTTTCACGACGCGGATCACGCCCTCGCCGCGGCGGTGGCCGACCGAGGTGACCGCGACGTCCGCGGCCGATCCTGCCGCGCAAAGCGCCGCGGCGAGAGCCGCCCCGAACGGGGCCGTGACCTCCATCGGATGGCCGATCATGTCGCCCGTGGCGCGGATGTGCGCACCCGGCAGCGCCGCGTGGATGCCGGCGACCTCCTCCGCCGCGAGGTCGGCTAGGCCGGTGGCGCCGGAGAGCACCACGTCCGGCCGCTCAATCCCGGCCTCGCCGATGAGGCGGGTCAGGCTCGCGGACACGCTGCCCGGCGCGCGGGCCACCCGGTCGTTGGCCACCGGCATCAGCCGGGCCAGGGCCCTGGCGCCGCGCGCAGCGGCGTGTTCGGCCGCTTCCAGCACGAGGAAGGCGGCAGCACTCCCGAGTACGAAGCCGCCTCCGCCCCCAGCCCCCCGCTCGAAGACCGGCCGGTAGCTGTCCTTGAGGAGGTAGCCGCCCATCTCGTGGACGACCATCACGTCCGGCCGCTCGGCGTTGTAGGAGCCGCCCACCATCATGGTCTCGACCTGGCCCGAGGCGATCCGGGCATGGGCGATGCGCAGGGCATCGACGCCACTCGACTCCTCGCCCATGAAGGTGCGCGAGGCGCCGGTAACACCGTGGACGATGCTGATATTGCCCGCGAGCAGGTTCGAGAGCTGCGCCAGGAACAGCGTCGGCCGCAGGTCGTTGAGGAGCCGCTCGTTGAGGAAGGCGCCGGGATCGTTGGCCCTGCGCAGGCCGGTGAGGATCGCACCGTCGACCGCGTAGTCGCGTTCGCCACCGCCCGCCGCCACCACGAGCGGCAGTGCCGACTTGAAGCCCGCATCCTCCTTCACCCCGGCCGAATCGAGTGCGAGGCCGGCGGCGTAGACGCCGAGCCGCTGCCACGCCTCCATCTGCCGCTGATCCGACTTCTTCGGGATCTGGGCATCGAGGCTCACCGGTGCGACCGGGTGCACCGGATAGGGCGCGAACGTCTCCGCATCCGTGCGCGGCTGCGCATGTGAGGCGAAGGCGGTCAGGTGAGGCTCGATCCCCTCACCGGCACAGGAGACGAGGCCGATCCCGGTAATGACGACGTCGCGGGCTTGGACGTCGCGGGCCTGCGGGCGGCTCACGGCTGGGCTCCATCCAGAAGGCCGATCTTCCGGGCGCGTTCGCGCATCGGCGCGTCCAGGCCCGCCGGAAACGGCATGGTGCGGAACCGCAGCTCCGCGTCGCACAAGGCCTTGCCCTCGTGGCGGATCGCGGCCTTCGTCACCGCGTAGCCGGAGCCGTCGTGCTCAAGGCTCGCCGTGATGTCGAGGGTCGCGCCGGGGCCGACAAAGGAGCGGAAGCGCGCCTTGTCCACTGCCATGAGGAACGGCATCTGCGCGAAGTCGAGATGGGCGAGCACGAGGTAGCCGGAGGCCTGCGCCATGGTTTCGGTGAGCAGGACGCCCGGCACCAGCGGGTGGCCGGGGAAATGCCCCTCGAAGACCGGGCTCGCCTCTGGCACGAGCGCCCGCGCCTCGATGCGGCCGGCGGCACGGTCGAGCCGCACCACGGAGTCGATCATCTCGAAATATTCGAGCCGCATCGCGCGTGAATCCCTGAAGCCCGACGGATCAGGCCTTGGCGGCCTTCTCGGCGACCAGAGCGTCGATGCGTGCGCAGAGGTTCTTCAGCACGAAGTACTGCTCGGCCGGAACCTTGCCCTCGTTGACTTCCTGGGTCCAGCGCTCCAGCGGCAGCTTGATTCCGAAGGCTTTGTCGACCGCGAAGGCGATGTCGAGGAAAGCAAGCGAATCGATGCCGAGATCGTCGATGGCGTGGCTCTCGGGCGTGATCTTGTCACGCGGGATGTCCGCCGTCTCGGCAATGATGTCCGCGACGCGGTCGAAGGTGGCGGTCTCGTTCGACATTAGGGCTGGCCGCTTTCTTGATTCTTCATATCCGGCGTCGCCAAACCCTCGCGCGGCACGCCCCATGGCGCCCGAGCCGGTCTGCGGCCCCGCTTCGCCGCCGGTTCCCGATGGCGCTTATGAAAAGATCGCGACCCTTTACACGAAGCGATGGAGCGCGGGCAACCTCGGGCGTTGCGGCCGGCCCGGCTCCCGCGCTGCGCCTCAACCGGCCGAGCGGCTGAGGTCGAGCGCCGGCGCACGGGTGTCCGCACCCTGCCGCGGACGCTCGCGACCCGTGCGGCGGCCCTCCGCCGGCGGCGTCCGCTTACGCTCCGCCGTGCGCGGGCGCACCAATTCGCCGAGCGCCACGAACCGGTCGTTGTGCCGCTGGCCCGCGTCCTGAATGCCGAAGCCGAGGGCGAAGGAGCGGGCGAGATCCGTATCGGCCGCCACGCCGTAGCGCTCAAGGGCGGCCAGGAAGACCCGCCGGAAACCCAGCGGTGCGCACCACGACTTTTCGGCAAGCTGCATCGGCCAGGTCCACAGCCCGTCGCCGCGGCGGCCGGCTATTTCCTCGCGGGCAATGAAATAGCCGCTTGCCGGGTGTTCGAGGCCTTCCTCGAGGATGCGCCAGTCGCGGTCCGGGTACGGTTGCCGGGTTGCAGGCGCCGGCCGGTCGAGCCCGTGGTCGTCGAAGCCGATCTCGATCATGGAAGCCTCCTGCCTTGCGCGCTGCGCCGGGGCAGCGAATCAGTCCGGAACGTTCCATGAACAGTGCGTCTGGGCGGCGAACAGGTCAAGCCTTTGTTCGTAGTTCGTTCCAACTTGCGCCGGGCACGTTCGCGGCTTGCCGCCCGTCGGACGAGACGAGGGCGGGGCGACGAATCCCGTCGTTGCGGGAACCGAGAAGGAAGCCGACGGGCATCGTGAAAATGGGCCTCGCCGAAAAGTCTCGTTCTTAATTTTTTGGCGGCATGGTGCCGAATCGTACCACCCGGCATCCGAACGCTGTCTCAGGATCATGCCCGAACTGCCGAACATCCCGACGCTGGGTCTATGCAGCACCTTGTCGAGCCTCGCCTTTTTCGGCGTGTTCGCATGTCTCTGGGTCGGGCGGCGCGATGAAACCCACTTTCTGCACTGGGCCGGCGGCTCGCTAATCTACGCGGCGGCGATCCCGAGCTTCAACCACCTCGCTCAGACGCCGTTTCAGATCGGCCTGCTCTATTCCGGATTGTCCCTCAGCACGCTCGCGGTGCTGACGGGGGTGCGCCGGTTCGATGGACGCTCGCCCTTCCGCCCGTGGATGCTGCTGCCGATCCTGGCCTCCGGCCTCGGCTACATCCTGCCGGCCCTCGCCTTTGGCCCGGACAGCGCGGCTCCCCGGATCGGCGGCACATTCGGCAGCCTGCTCAACATGGCCATCGTCGGCGGCACGCTCGCCTTCGGCCGGATCTCCCCGTCGTCGCGCGGGCGGCGGATCGCCGGGGCCGCGCTGCTGGCCTACATTCCCGGCTTTCTCGCGGCGATCGCAGCAGAGGCGGTCGGCGGCACGGCCACCAACATGGCGGCGTTGATCCCCCTCGTGTCCGACCAAATGCTGCTGGCGGTGCTGAATCTCGGCCTCATCGCCATGCCGGGCGAGCGGGCACAGGCCGCGTTGCGCGAAGCGGCCCTGCGCGATCCGCTGACCGGCGCCTGGAACCGGGCCGGGCTCGCCGCCCTCGGCCCCCGCCTGCTGCGGTCCGGCACGGCGGTGATCGCGCTCGACGTCGATCACTTCAAGGCGATCAACGACCGGCATGGTCACGCCGTCGGAGACCGGGTGCTCGTCGCCCTTGCCGCCTGCGCACAGGGCGTCGTCCCCGAGCCCGACGCCTGCCTCATCCGCCTCGGCGGCGACGAGTTCGTGCTGTTCGTGTCCGAACGAAGCCCGGCCGAGGCGCGCTGGCTCGCCGACGAGATCCGCCACGCGGTCGCTCGTACGGATAGCCTACCGGCCTGGACCATCAGCCTCGGCATTGCCGCGGTCGAGCCGGGCGAGGCGGATTTTGCCGCTGCCATCGAGCGGGCCGACCGCTCCCTCTATCGCGCCAAGGCCCAAGGGCGTGACCGCGCCGCTGCGTGACGCCGCCTCTGGATTGCCGCTGTGTCCGCCATAGGTCGCTCGCGCCGACGACAGCGGCGAAACGGAGTAAGGCGGCGATGAGCGGCACAGATCGGACGGAATCTGAGGCGGCGCGCAGCCAGAGGGTCCTGCGCGCCCTCCTTGTCGCCGGGCTGCTGGCGCTTGGCCTCTACATCCTGTCCGACTTCCTGAGGGCGCTGGTCTGGGCGGTGGTGCTTGCCATCGCACTCTGGCCACTCTTCGTCCGCGCTCGCCGCCGCTTCCCGCCGGGCCGGCACAACATCCTGTGGCCGGCCGTCTTCACCGGCCTCGTCGCCGGGGTGCTGCTGCTGCCCATCGCGGTGTTGGCGGTCGAGGCGGGCCGTGAGGCGCACGAACTTCTGGCCTATGCCCGAGAGGCCGAGCGCAACGGCATTCCGGTGCCGGATTTCGTCGCGCATCTGCCCTATGGGGCTGCCGCCATCACCGAGTGGTGGAACGCCCACCTCGCCCATGCCGGGCTGGCGCATGAATTGAGCGAGCGGCTCAACACGACCTCGAACCGCGACCTCACCCGAACCCTCGGGGCGGGTTTGGTGCACCGGGTGGTGCTGTTCGGCTTCTGCCTTCTGGCGCTGTTCTTCCTCTTCCGCGAGGGCGATACGGTGATCGCGCAGACGCTCCGGGCGAGCCATCGCCTGTTCGGGCCGCGCGGCGAGCGGGTGGCGCGCCAGATGGTGGCCTCCGTCCACGGCACGGTGGACGGGCTCGTCCTCGTCGGGATCGGCGAGGGCTTTCTGCTCGGGATCGTCTACGCTTTTGCCGGCGTACCGCACCCGGTCCTGTTCGGAGCGCTCACCGCGGTGGCCGCGATGATCCCCTTCGGTGCGCCGCTGGCCTTTGGCCTCGCCGCCGTGCTGCTCCTGGCAAGCGGCGCGGTCGTCCCCGCCGCGATCGTGGTGGCGGCGGGCTTCGTCGTCACTTTTGTGGCCGACCACTTCGTGCGCCCGGCGCTGATCGGCGGCACCACCCGCCTACCCTTCCTGTGGGTGCTGCTCGGCATCCTCGGCGGCGTCGAGACCTTCGGGCTGCTCGGCCTGTTCGTCGGACCGGCGGTGATGGCCGCCTTGATCCTGCTGTGGCGGGAGTTCACGGAAGGGCCCGAGGAGCCCGCCTGACCCGTCAGTGCTTCAGCGGCCGTCCGAGCTTCTTCGCCAGGATCCGCTGCGGGCTCTTCTCCGGGTCGGCTTGGTCGGCGACCGCGATGTAGGCGGTCTGCTCCAGCATGTAGCGACCGCCCATGGCACCGTGCATCACGAGGTCGGAGAAGGTCACCCAGGTCTCGCCGGGCTGGAAGCGCACATCGGCCTGGGGCGCGTTGGCCTGGTAGTCCAGGTCGCGCTTCAGGGCGTCGTGGAGGTGCAGCATCAGGTGGTCGTATTCCGTGCGCTTGGCCTTGGTGATCTTGAGCGCGGCCAATACGCTCGCCGAGAGGCCGGAATAGCCCGGGAGCTTGGGCAGAAACTTCTCCGCCATCGAGCCGAAATCCTCGCCGACCCGCCACAGCCGCGGTTGCCCCTCGGCGTTGATGTTGCGGAAGATGCGCAGGATGCGCCGCTCACCGATCGGGTTGGAGGGGAAGGCATCGACATGCATGCGCGTGTCGTCGCGCCGCCAGCTCAGCTTGCGCTTGTCCACGTCGAACGGCCGGTAGGAGGTGCCCGCGAGCGAGACCTTTTCGCGGTAGGCGGGGAGATAGGTGTCGATCAGATCCTTCGCGAAGCGGCGGTAGCGCACCAGCAGGTCGCGCAGGCGTGCCTGCTCCTCCTCGGTGCCGGCCCCGCCCCGCAACTCGGCGGTCTCGTTGCGGATCGCGACGTTCTTGGCCTTGCCGTCGGCGAAGGGGCGCTCGACGAAACGCTGCTCGAAGGCGTCGAAAGGGAAGTCGAGATCGCGGAAGACGAGGACCGAGCCGCTCTCCAGCGCCTCGACGAGACCGGGCGCGCCCGGCACCGCCTCGGCGCGGGAGACGGGATGAACGGGGCTGATCATGGCTGGCATTTCCCGCACGATTGGATGGTGCGCGGTGTAACCGACCGGCTCATGCTCTGCCAACACGCCAGCCCGCTGCGGCGTCTCGACCCGCCCCGGCGTTTTGCGGTGGACGAAACCTTGCCTCCGCTTGCTCCGCCGCTCGCGCCCGCGTCTCCTGATCGGCAACCTGGGGCACGGGCGGGGCGTTCTCTCCGCTGAACGTCCGCCCCTGGACGAGGAACCTTGGACGAGGAACCGGCCATGGCGACGCTGAAGGAATTCGAGGAGGCTCTGCGCGAGCACAGCATGCATATGGCGCTCGCCCTGCTGGAGCGCCTGCGCGAACGCGACCGCCAGACCCGCACCATCCGCCCGGCCCGGCGCATCACGGGCCAGAAGATGACGCCCGACCTCGCCCGCGCGATCCTGGAACTGCACGCCTCCACCGGCATGACCCAGCAGGAGATCGCGTTCAAGGTCGGGGTGAACCAGGGCCGGGTCAACGAGGTGATCAAGCGCGGCAAGTGGCTCGACGACGATCCGCACGCCCCCGAGGCGGTGGCGCGCGACAAGGCGAAGGCGCGGATGCGCGCCGACCCCAAACCGCGCCCGAAGCCGGCGGTTCGCAAGGAGACGCCGCGCGCGGCAAAGCGCCCGGCCGCCCCCCAGGGGCAGTTCGCGTTCGGGGATCTGTAGCGCGATGTCCGGTACGGGCGCGGCGCTCTGCCGGGTGATGCGGCCCGGAGAGCCCTTCATCGGCAAGCAGGGATTGTCCTACGCGCCCGGTATCTCGGCGGAATCGGCAGGTTCGACGGGCCTGCACCTGCAGATGGTGACGATCCCGCCGGGAGCGCGGGCCAAGGCGCACAAGCACGAGGGCCACGAGACGGCGATCTACGCGCTCGCGGGCATGTCCTGCACGTGGTGGGGCGAGCGGCTGGAGTACCACACCGCGCTGCGGCCCGGCGAATACTTCTACATCCCGGCCGGCGTGCCGCACCTGCCCTACAATCCGAGCCGTACCGAGCCGTGCACGGCGCTCATCGCCCGCACCGATCCGAACGAGCAGGAAAGCGTGGTGCTGCTGCCGGATCTCGACGGGATCCATCCGTGACCGGCACGGTTGAGGAATCGGATTTCCTCTCTCCGGACCCCCGTGATGCGATGCGCCCTGGTCTGCGTGGTCCTGCTCGCCGGCATCGGGCCTGCCCTGGCGCAGCGTCCCTCCACCACGACGCTGAGCTGCGCCGAGGCCCGCGCCGTGGTCATGCGGCAGGGCGCGTCGGTGCTCGGCACGGGCGGGCCGACCTTCGACCGGTTCGTGCGCGACCGCTCGTTCTGCGAGGCGACGGAGATCGGACGGCGCGCCTTCGTGCCCACCCGCGACAATCCGGGCTGCTTCGTCGGCTTCACTTGCTACGAGCCCGGCCGCGGCGACCGGTTCGGGGATTTTTGACCCAGCCATGTGAAAACGCCCCGGCCTTGGCGGCCGGGGCGCTCCCCTGCGGGATCAGCCTCGCGGCTGAGCGGTTACGCGGCGTGCTGGACCGAGCCTTCGATCACCGGCTGGCTCGATGGCCGGCTGGCGATCTCGATGCGACGCGGCTTCTTAGCCTCCGGGACCTCGCGGACGAGATCGACATGGAGGAGGCCGTTCTCCAGCACGGCGCCGGTGACCTGGACGTGGTCGGCGAGCTGGAAGCGGCGCTCGAAGGCGCGGGCAGCGATGCCCTGGTAGAGCACTTCGGCGGACTTACCTTCGGCGGGTTTACGCTCGCCCTTGATGGTGAGAGCGTTCTCTTTCACCTCGATCGACAGGTCGGCCTCGGTGAAGCCAGCCACGGCGACGGTGACGCGGTAGACGTTCTCACCGGTTCGCTCGATGTTGTAGGGCGGGTAGGTCGGAGCTGCCTCGGTGCTCACGAAACCGTCGAGGGCCGAGAACAGGCGGTCGAAACCGACGGTGGAACGGTACAGGGGGGCCAGATCGAACTGACGCATCACATATCCTCCAGAAGAAGCAACATGCTCGATGTATTCGGGTCCGCCCTTGGGCCGGACCGTCGCGCCGCCGTCTCGGCCGGCGCTTCAATGATATTGGTGGCCCCCAAAAACCGTGCAAGGGTCTGTTTGCGGGGATTTCGCGTGAGCTTGAGCAAAATTTTTTCCCAGGTGAGCCCGCCGTGCTGACCCTGCGTCCCACCCCCGGCAATCCGGTGCCGCCCGGTGCCCGCCTCGTGCCGGTCGAGACCGCCGACGGTGTTCCCTTGCGGGCCGCGACGTGGCAGCCGACGACGCGGGGCGTGAAGGGCACGGTCTGCCTGCTTCAGGGCCGGGCCGAGTTCATCGAGAAGTACTTCGAGACGATCGCGGATCTGCGTGCCCGCGGCTTCTGCGTGGTCGCCTTCGACTGGCGCGGCCAGGGCGATTCCGGCCGTCAGGTCCGCGACGCCCACAAGGGCCATGTCCGCCACTTCGACGATTACGGTCTCGACCTCAAGGCGATCACCGAGACCGTGCTCGTGCCGATGATGCCCGAACCGCATTTCGGGCTCGCCCACTCCATGGGCGGGGCGGTGGCGCTGACACTCGCGGCGAAGGGCCGGCTGCCGTTCCGGCGGCTTGTCACCGTCGCACCGATGCTGTCGATCCGCATGGTGCGCTGGCCGGCGGCGGTGTCGCTGCTCGTGCGCGGACTGCAACGGCTGGGCCTCGGGCGCAGCTACGTGCCCACCGGCGGCAAGACCTCGATTGCCACGAAGCCGTTTGCCGGCAACCGCCTCTCGACCGACCCCGCACGCTACGCCCGCAACGCAGCCGCTGCCCGCGAGGTCGGCGCCGGAGCGGTCGGCGACCCGACCGTCGCCTGGCTCGCCTCCGCCTTCCGGGCGATGCGGCGGCTGGAAGATCCGGCGATGATCCGGCGGATCCGCACGCCGTGTCTGATCGTCGGGGCCGGAGCCGATCCCGTGTGCAGCACCCCGGCGATCGAGCGCTTCGCCGCCCGGCTCAAGACCGGGCACCTGATCGTGCTGCCGGGCGCCCGCCACGAGATCCTGACCGAGTGCGACGCGGTCCGCGCGGATTTCTGGGCGTCCTTCGATGCGTTCATCCCTGGCCACGGCCATCCCGCCATCGCCGAGAAGGCTCAGGCTCTCACGGGTTGAGCACGTTCAACGCCGCCTCGTGCAGTCGGCGGTCTCCGGCGGCGACGATCCGGCCGCCGCCGGTGGCCGGGCCCCCGTCCCAGCTCGTGACGACCCCGCCCGCGCCCTCGACGATGGGGATCAGCGCGACGATGTCGTAGGGCTTCAGCCCCGCCTCGACCACGAGGTCGATCTGGCCGGCCGCGAGCATGCAGTAGGCGTAGCAGTCGGTGCCGTAGCGGGACATCTTCACCTGCTCCTCGATCGCCTGGAATCGCTCGGATTCCTCCCCGTCGGCGAAAAGACGTGGGTCGGTGGTGGCGAGGATGGCGTTGCCGAGCGCATCGTTGCGGCGGGTATGCAGGGGGCGTTCGCCCTTCGCGGAGCGTACGCTCGCGGTCCTGCCGTCGCCGAGGAAGCGCTCGCCGAGATAGGGCTGGTGCATCAGCCCGCGCACCGCTGCGCCGTGATGGGTGAGCCCGATCAAGGTGCCCCAGGTCGGCAGGCCGCTGATGAAGGCACGGGTACCGTCGATGGGGTCGAGCACCCAGACGCATTCCGCATCCGCCCGCTCCGCGCCGAACTCCTCGCCGAGGATGCCGTGGTTCGGCAACCGGTCGTTGATCATCCGCCGCATCACGGCTTCCGCCGCACGGTCCGCCTCGGTGACGGGGTCGAAGGCGTGGCCCGTCCCATGGGACTTGTCGTCGAGGCCGAAATGGGCCCGGAAGAACGGCAGGATCGCCGCTCCGGACTGAGTGGCGAGGTCTTCCATGAACTGGGCGAGATCGACGACGCTCATCGAGGGGCAGCCTCCCATTGTTGGATTGCGACGAAGCCGCCGACAGGCCGTTCCGTCAAGCCGGCTCGGGCAGAGCCTGCCGCGGGGGCGTGGCCGCATCGCTCCGCTCGGACCGCTCCGGGCGGCCCTCGTGGCGGGCGAGGGCGAGGATCGTCTCGATCAGGTCGCGCAGGGAGGTGACGTGGTCGTCCGCGCCGAGCTTGGCCTGCACCGCGTCGTCGGCGAGCATCGGCCCGTCGAGGCGCCACAGCCCGGCGACGATCGGCACGGTGTCGATCTTCTGGCGCAGCCGCGAGACGAGGCGGCGCAGGTGGGTCGGCTCGCCGGACAACGCGAGCGAGATCACGCAGACCGCCTGCGCCGGACCCGGCTCCCACTCGGCAATGTGCACCCGGGCGACCTCTGCGAAGGGCACCTGCCGGGTGCCGAAGCCACGCTTGCGCAGGAGCTGGTCGGCGATGGCCGTGGCCGCGCCGTCGAGGAAGCCGCGGCCGGAGACGAGGAGCACCGCACCGTCGGCCCGCCACGCTTCGGGCAACTCGCCGGGTTCGGGATCGGCGATCGGCTCATTCTTGCAGGCACCCTCTCCGTCGCCTTCGAAGAGCTTGGCGGATTTGGAGGCCGGATCGGGCGCGGCATCCTCGCGATCCTCCAGATCCTCCACCAAGGCGGTGATCGAGGCGCGGATCTCGTCCTTCTGGCTCGGTGTCAGCACGCCGCGGGCGGCATCGCGGGAGGCGAGTTCGAGTCCCTTCAGCACCACGTCGTCGTAATAGGCCGAGAGCGAGCATTCGCGCAGGATCAGGTCGGCATGTTCCTGCGCCTCCTCCGGGTCGTCGGCGAGCATGCGCTGGTAGAAGTTCTCGATCGGCGTCAGCGCCGGGCGGTTGCTGAACAGCACATCCAGGAATTCCAGCCGATCGACGTGGCGCCCGAGCACGACGAGGCAGACGGTGAGCGGCGTCGAGAGCAGGAGGCCCACCGGTCCCCACAGCCAGGTCCAGAACAGGGCCGAGACCAGCACCGAGAACGGCGAGACGCCGGTCGAGTGGCCGTAGACCAGCGGCTCGATGATCTGCCCGACGATGGGCTCGACGATGACGAAGAGCAGGAAGGTCGCCAGAACCATGCTCCAGCCCGGATCGACCGCTGCCGCGAGCGCGATCGGCAGAACCGCCGAGAGGAAGGCGCCGATATAGGGCACGAAGCGCATGACGAGCGCGAAGATGCCCCACAGCACGGGGCTCGGCACGCCGATGATCCAGAGCCCGACGCCGATGACGAGGCCGAAGGCGGAGTTGAGTGCGAGCTGGCCCAGGAAGTAGCGCGAGAGCCGCCGGGCCGCGTCGTCCATCGCCACGGTCGTGCGGTGGAGGTCGCTCGACCCCGCGAGTCGGATCAGGCGGTCGCGCAGGTCTTCCCGCTGCATCAGGATGAACAGGAGTACGACGAAGACGATGCCGGCGGTGGCAAGCGGCTGGGCCACCGGCGCGAGCACGGTGGTGGCCAGTTCGAGCGGGCCCGGGCGGCGCTCCTCCACCTGCACCACCATCGGCTTCGGCGGCTCCGGCTCGGCCTTGCGGGGATTGTCGCGGGCGGCCTGCTGCTTGGCCTTCTCGGCCGCCTCCTTGGTCTCCTCGCCGCCCTGGTGGATCGCCCGGTTGATGTTGGCGATGTAGTCCATCGTCTGGCCGAGCGTGCCGGCCCGCAGCCCCTCGATCTTGCGCTCGACGGTGCGCTGGTAGCGCGGCACGTCCCCCGCGAGTTCGGCAACCTGCACGCCGATGACCGTGGACACCGCGGCGATGATCCCGGCGGCGAGCAGCACCGAGACCAGCACCGCGAAGGCCCGCCCCAGCCGCAGCCGGCGCAGGAAGTTCACCAGCGGGCCGAGCACGAACGACAGCAGCACCGCGATCGCGATGGGGATCAGCACCTCACGCGCGAGGAAGAGGCCCGCGACGATGATCGCGAACACGACGAGGGAGGAGGCGAGCGGACCTTTCGGCGTCTCGGCCGCGGAAACGCGCGTCGGGCGCGGCGGCACGATGAAGCCCTCACCGGGGGAAATACGCTTCATGTCAGGCCGGGCTTCCCTCTCACGCCACGCTTCATCCGAGGCCCGACGGATCGCGTCGCGGGCCTCGGTTCTGTTCACAAGGGTCCGGGCGGGCTTCGCACGACGATCCGCGGTCGAGCCGGGCGATCGTCGTCACGGGCCAGCGCACGGGCCTGCGCCCGAAGGCACCTGAACTCAAGAAACCGTGAGCCAGCCGGATTCGATCCCTGAAACGTTGCCGTGACGGCGTCGTCCCTCAGGCCTCGGTGAACGATTCGGCGAAGGGATGCAGGCTGAAGCCCGCCCGCTCCAGCTCGGCGCGCACCGTTCGTGCCATCGCGAGCGCCTCCGGGTTGTCGCCGTGGACGCAGACCGTATCGATCGCGACCGGAACGCGACGCCCCCCGAGCGTGAACACCGCGCCCTCCCCGATCATGCGGGCGACGCGCAGGGCGGCTTCGCCCGCGTCTTGGATCACCGCGCCGGGCGAGGCACGGGGGGCGAGCGTGCCGTCCTCGGCATAGGCGCGGTCGGCGTAGATCTCGCGCATGAGGGTCAGCCCGGCCCGCTCCCCGGCGCGCTCGGCAGCGAGCCCCGGCATCACCACCAGGACGAGGCTGGCATCGACGCAGGCCACGGCGCGGGCCAGGGCGTCGGCGACCGCGTCGTCCTCGTTGGAGAGGTTGGCGAGCGCCCCGTGCGCTTTGACATGGGTGACGCGGGCACCGGCCAGAGCGGCGCAGGCCTGCAACGCGCCGATCTGGTAGGCGATGTCGCGCTCGATTCTTCTGGGACTTTCTTGGATCCGGTTTCGGCCAAAGCCGCGTAGGTCCGAAAAACCGGGATGGGCGCCGATGGCCACGCCCCGCGCCTTCGCGGCGAGCACCGTCTCGACCATGATGTCGGGGTCGCCCGCATGGAAGCCACACGCGACGTTGGCCGAGGTGACGATGTCGAGGAGCGCGGTATCGTCGCCCATGCGCCAGGGCCCGAAACCCTCGCCGAGATCGGCGTTGAGATCGATGCGGGCGCTCACTCGGCGGCCCGCATGGATCTCGACGTCTTCCCCGGCTTCGGCCCCAGTTGTGATGCTTGTTGTGCCCCTTGCCCCGGCCGCATCATCACCCCGAAGCCTTCGCTCGCGTCGCCGATGAAGCGGATGCCCTCGCCTTCAAGCACCGTGCGGATCGCGTCGAGGGTCCTTGCGCGCGGGGCGACCTGATCGCTCTCGATCATGTTCAGGGTCACGACCGAGACCGCGGCGCGACTGGCCAGAACGCCTTGCGTCCATTTGAGAAGGCCGCGGCCGGCGCGGATCTGGGCGGGTGTGATGGCGGATGGGTTCATGGATGGGAGATGCGTGAAGCTGAAAGAATTTTCAAGTTTCGGGTTGACGCAGTCCGGGTGCAACCGTAAGCACAACCTATCGGCTCAGCCGGGCCAGAGATCGAGCGTTACCTCTTAACCCGTACGGGAAAGCTTCCGCTCCCTCGCACCCACATCCGGCTCACAGCTCGAACATCATCACCGGCGCGGGCCGGTTGGCATCGGTTATCACCTATCCCGTGAAGCCCCGATCGCCCGTTTACACGTCCGCGCTTCCCATTGGCCCCGCCTCGACGGAGCAAGGCATGAAACACGACGATCACCGCGTCGCCGCTTTCGCCCGTCCAGGGTCTGAGCGGCCAAGGGCGATGTGCTCGTATCCGACCACACGAGAGACGGTCGGCCACGCGGGCCGATAGCGGACGGTTATCTCAGGGAATCGAATGCCAGATGCCCTCGGGCGGACGGCGCGGTTGTCCGAAAGGACATTCCCGTTCGCACCCCCATGCCCGCGTGGCCGCCGTTCCGGCGCGGCCACAATCCCCCACTCCCCATCCCGGCGGCCCCTGCGGGCCGAACGGGGACGGTTATCGGTAGAGCGCCGCGGCACACGCCGCGGAGGTCGCGAATTCGATTGTCGCCGGGCATGACACCCGTAGCTCAGCAAACCCGTCCCTGACATCCACGACCGCAGGATTTTTCGCGGCTGAGTTGTAGGAAATTATTCAAATTGCTCGGTCCGAAGAGGGAAGGTCCGTAGCTCAGTCGGGTAGAGCGCCCCTTTCCTCACACCATGACCGCGCTGCTTCAGGCCGGACGTTCGTCCGCCCGAGGGGCGCAGAACGACAAAGATATCGGCCGTGCGGGCCGATGGAGACAGGTGATCGTTGGCCGAAAGGCCGGGTTCGAATCCCACGGGCCGCGAGGTCCGATGCCCGGGTGGCGGACGGGCAACGCACGCCGCGCGAGCGGACCTCCTGTCTCCCCTCCATGCCCGCACGGCCGCTGACGGAACAAACGAATTCGGCCGCGCGGGCCGGATTGCGAGGGTGATCTGGTCCTAGGGTTCGAATCCCAGGCGCCGCAAGGCGCCGGAATCCCTCGCACGACTCACGACCGCGCGCCGCAACGAGCCTCGGGGACCATCCCAAAAATAGCCCCGCGGAGAGAGGAGCGAGCAATGTTGAACTATGGAAAGCTGTTCTCGCTCCGGCGCACCCCGCAGTCGGAGCCCCTTCCCCGCACCGTGCCGAATTCGGCCGGCGGCCATGTCTTCGCGCTGAGCGACTGGGCGCGGCTCGACCGCTTCCTCGTGCTCGGCTCGGAAGGCGGCTCGTACTACGCGGGCGAGCGGGCGTTGACCCGGGAGAACGCCGCCGCGGTGATGCGCTGCATTGCCGAGGACGGTCCGCAGGCGGTCGCGGTCATCGTCGCGATGAGCGAGGCGGGCCGGGCGCCGAAGCAGGATCCGGCGATCTTCGCGCTGGCGCTCGCGGCCTCCGCGGAAGCCGAGGCGACCCGCCGGCTGGCGCTCGCCGCCCTGCCGCAGGTCTGCCGCACCGGCACGCACCTGTTCCAGTTCGCGGGCGCCGTCGAGGCGATGCGCGGCTGGGGCCGGGCGCTCCGGCGCGCGATCGGCGACTGGTACCGGGCGCGTCCGGTGGACGCGCTCGCCTACCAGGCGGTGAAGTACCGGTCCCGCCAGGGCTGGTCGCACCGCGACCTCCTGCGGCTGGCTCACCCGGAGACGGACGAGCCGGCCCGGAAGGCGCTGTTCGACTGGATCTGCCGCGGCACGCTGACCGAGGAGACCCCCGCTCTCGTCCACGCCTTCGCCTCGGTACAGGCGGAGGGCGTCGACGGCGCTTACGCGGCGGCGCAGGTGCGGACGCACAATCTGCCCTGGGAGGCGCTGCCGACCGGGCTGATGACGAGCCGCGCGGTGAACGAGGCCCTGATCGAGCGCATGCCGGTCGGTGCCCTCGTGCGCCAGCTCGGCCGGCTCACCGCTTCGGGGGCGCTCGCGCCCTTCACCGCGGCGACCGCGCACGTGGTCGGCGTGCTGTCGGATCGGGAGCGCCTGCTGAAGGCGCGCCTGCACCCGATGGCGCTGCTGGTGGCGCTCCGGACCTACGCGTCCGGGCGCGGCCAGCGCGGCCGGCTCTCCTGGGAGCCGGTGGCGGCCATCATCGAGGCGCTGAACGCGGCGTTCTACACCGCCTTCGGAGGCGTCGAGCCCACGGGCCGGCGTCTCGTGCTGGCGCTGGACGTCTCCGGCTCGATGAGCTGCGGATCCGTTGCGGGTTCCGCTCTGACGCCCCGCGAGGCGGCCGCCGCGATGGCGCTCGTCACCGCGGCGACCGAAGAGCACTGGCAGACCCTCGGCTTCACGGCCGAGCCCGGCCAGTCCTGGAGCCAGGGGGCAGCGCTCACGGCCCTGCCGATCGGGCCGTCGATGCGGCTCGACCAAGCGGTGGCGGCGACCGCTGATCTGCCCTTCGGCGGGACGGATTGTTCGCTGCCGATGCGGTGGGCGCTAGAGCGGGGCGTGAAGGCCGACGCGTTCGTGGTCTACACGGACTCGGAAACCTGGGCGGGGCCGGTCCACCCGGTCCAGGCTCTGCGGGAGTACCGGGAGAAGACCGGGATCCCGGCCAAGCTCGTGGTCGTGGGGCTCGTCTCCAACGGCTTCAGCATCGCCGACCCGAACGACGCCGGCATGCTCGACGTCGTCGGCTTCGACACGGCGGCGCCCGCGCTGATCGCGGATTTCATCCGCGGTGAATGACGAGAGGGGCGGACGGCTCGCAGCGAGCCGTCCGCCCCAGTCCCCCAAAATTCAAGAAGCAAGACTTCAGGAAGACGGAGCGGCATCATGACCGCGATCAACGGACGCGACCTCATCGCCTGGGGCTTCCAGCCCGGCGAATGGTTCAAGCGGGCGGTCTCCATCGCCAACGCGATGCGCCTCGAGGGCGCCGACGACGCGGCGATCCGCGCGCATCTGGCCACCCTCGACCCGGCCGCCCAGGTCATCCCGATGCGCACGAACGCCCTCGCATTCGGCGTCTTCCTCGACGCCGAGACCGAGGCCGAGCGGGCGAACGCGGCCGCCGTGATCGCGCATATGGACGCGCTCATGCGGGTGCCGACCATCGTCAAGGGCGCGGTGATGCCGGATGCCTGCCCCTCGGGCTTTGCCGAGGGCACGATCCCCGTGGGTGGCGCAGTCGCCTGCGCGGACGCGATCCATCCGGGCTTCCACTCGGCCGACATCTGCTGCTCGGTGGCGATCACCGTGTTCCGCCGGGCCGACGACCCGAAGCGCGTCCTCGACGCGATGCAGGCGGTCACGCATTTCGGTCCCGGTGGCCGAAAGGGTGCCGTCGCGCCGCCGGACGCGGTGATGGCGGGGGTTGCGGGCAACCGTTTCCTCGCCGAGTTCGCGGGTCTCGCGGTCGGGCACTTCGCCAGCCAGGGCGACGGCAACCACTTCGCCTCTGTCGGGCACCTCGCCTCGACCGGGCAGGTGGCGCTCGTCACCCATCACGGCTCGCGCGGGCTCGGGGCGCAGCTCTACAAGAAGGGCATGGCGGTGGCTCGCCGACACACGGCGATCGTTGCTCCGCGGGTCCCGGCGCACAACGCCTGGATCCGGGCGGAATCCGATGACGGCCGGGCCTATTGGGAGGCGCTGCACATCGTGCGGGACTGGACCAAGGCGAGCCATTTCGCGCTCCACGACCTCGTGGCGCGACGGATCGGCAATGCCGTCGCGGACCGGTTCTGGAACGAGCACAACTTCGTCTTCCGCCGCGACGACGGGCTCTACTACCACGGTAAGGGGGCGACCCCGTCGTGGGCAGGATTCTCGGCCGACGATGACGGGCGCACGCTGATCCCGCTCAACATGGCCGAGCCGATCCTGATCGCCCGCCACCGCGACCAAGTGGCCTCGCTGGGCTTTGCCCCGCACGGGGCGGGCCGCAACATGAGCCGCACGGCTTACCTGCGCGAGAACGCACCCGCTTTGCCCGAGGGCATCGACGTGCGCTTCTTCTGCGGAAAGCCGGACCTGTCGGAGCTGCCGGGCGCCTACAAGGACGCCGCCTCGGTGCGTGCCCAGATCGCCAAGTACGATCTGGCCGAGGTCGTCGACACGGTGGAGCCCTATGGCTGCATCATGGCCGGCGACTGGGAGGCCGACGCGCCGTGGAAGCGCAAGGCGGCGGCGAAGTGGGCGGTGAAGGCCGCCGCGGAGGCCGCGACGTCGTGAAGACGGCGCCGGGTGGAAAGCCCGGCGCCGTCTTCTTGTTATCGTCAGCCGTCGTCAGGATGCGCCGGGCATGGATGCCGGATCGCGGGCGGCGTGCCGGATGCCGAGGATGACGATTTCATCGTCGCTCGCCTCGTAGAAGATCAGATGGGATAAGGGGTCGCCACGATACGGCGCATGGGCCGAAGGCTGGTCAGGCGCCCGCTGTGGGGCTGCTCCAAGAGCAGATCGATCACCGCTCGAATGCGTTGCTGAGCGCGATGCGCGCCCTGTGGTGACCGCTCCGCGATGTAGGTTAGAACGGCGTCGAGTTCTGCGGCGGCATCCGGGGTGTAGCGCAGCCTCACAGGCCGTGCTTCGTCCAGATCGCGCGCACCTGCTCGTCCGTCGCGAACTCGCGCCGAGCGGCCTGAGCGCGAGAATTGGCGAAGGAAGCCTCTTCCTCAGGCGCCAGCGCAAGAACCGATTCCTCCTCGCCGGCGAGGCGGAGAAGAACGCGGGCCATATCGTCCTGCACTTCGGGCGGAAGAGCGCGGACGCGCTCGATGGCCCGATCCAAAAGATCCGTCATGCGTCCGTTATGCATGACATCGTGGCATTCGAAAGCTGGCCTCGATCGAGCCGCTTGCGGCCTCCGATCGGTTCACACCACGACCGCCACCGCCGCCTGCTCCCCCACCCCGAACACCCTTTTGTAACGCTCCACTTCCGCCGCCGGCCCCTGGGCCTTGCTCGGGTTGTCGGAGATCTTCACCGTCGGGCGGCCCTCCGCTTCCGTCACCTTGCAGACCACCGAGATCGGATCGAGGCGCCCTTCCGGCACGAGGCCGCGGAAATCGTTGGTCAGTCGCGTGCCCCAGCCGTAGCCGATGCGCATGCGGCCGTGGAAATGCGCGTGGATCGCCTCGATGTCGTCGATGTCGAGCCCGTCGGAGAAGATCGCCAGCTTTTCGCGCGGGTCGCAGCCCCGCGACGCCCAGAAGGCGAGGGCCTCCTCGCCGCCCGCGATCGGCTCCTTCGAGTCGATGCGGATGCCGGTCCAGGCGGTGAGCCAATCGGGTGCGTTGGCGAGGAAGCCGGTGGTGCCGTAGGTGTCAGGCAACGCCACCAGCAGGTTGCCGGCATAGTCCTGCTGCCAGTCGGCGAGCACCGCGTAGGGCGCGGCCGCCAGGGCCTCATCGTCGTCGCCGCTGAGTGCGGCGTAGACCATCGGCAGTTCGTGGGCGTTGGTGCCGACCGCCTCGACCTCGCGCCGCAGGGCGATCAGGCAGTTCGAGGTGCCGAGGAAGGCGCCCTCGCCCAAGCCTTCGCGCATCGCCTGCACGCACCAATCCTGCCATAGGAAGCCGTGGCGGCGGCGCGTGCCGAAATCGGCGATGGAGAGATCGGGCAGGCGCTTCAAACGCTCGATCTTCTCCCAGACACGGGTCATGGCGCGGGCGTAGAGCACCTGCAGATCGAACTTGCCCATGCCGCGCAGCACCGCGCGGGAGCGCATCTCGTTGAGGATCGCGAGGGCCGGTACCTCCCACATCGTGGTCTCGACCCAGGGGCCGTGGAAGGTCAGCGCCACCTGTCCGTCGCGGGTCTCCAACTCGTATTCCGGCAACTGAAACGCCTCGAACCACGCCATGAACTCGGATGAGAGGATCTGGCGCTTGCCGTAGAAGGTGTTGCCGCGAAGCCAGGTGGATTCGCCCCGGCTCAAGCGGACCGTGCGGGCGTGGTCGAGCTGCGCCCGCAATTCCCCGAGGTCGATTTCGTCGGCCACCCGCACGCTCCGGGTGCGGTTCTGGATTCCGAAGCTGACGTTCAGCTCGCGGTGACGGCGGAAGATCATCTGCGCCATCAGGAGCTTGTAGAAATCCGTATCGAGCAGCGAACGCACGATCGGGTCGATGCGGAAATTGTGGTCGTAGACCCGCTTCGCGAGGTCGATCATGGGCCGTCCGTGTTCAGGGAGCGTCGGCCGAGCTTGGGGCGGATCGCCCCAGCGATCAACGTCGGCGGGCGCAGGGCATCATGACAAAAAAGGCGCCCCCACCAGAGGCAGGGGCGCCGGACGTCACGGGAATGGGCACGAGGCCCGTTCCCAGGAAGAATCAGGCGAGGTCGACCTTCTTGGTCTCGGTCTTCGGGCTCTCGCCGGTGAGCGAGGCCTTCACGTAGCCGTAGAGGTGAACCATCGTGGAGGACGGGCTGTCCCAGTACTCGCCCTGCTCGGGATGGATACGGATCAGGCCGACCTCCGGGTCGTTCTTGCCGTTGGGGAACCACGTCTTGAGGCTCTCCTGCCACTTCTCGTCGATGAGCTTCTGGTCGCGGATCACCTCGGCCTTGCCGGCGATCGAGACGTAGGTCTGGCTCGACGGGTCGGAATAGGAGAGGTTAACTTGGTTGTCGCGGCCGATCTCGGCGGTCTTCGGGCTGTGCAGCTTGGTGAAGAACCAGATGTCGCCGTTCTCGTCGATCTCGTTGTTCCACATCGGGCGGCTGTTGAGCGTCCCATCCTGGTCGGCGGTGGTCAGCATCGCGACCTTGACGTCCTTGACCAGCTCGAAGAGCTTCTTCGCGCCCTCGTGGTCGCGATGGTTGCCCTGGTGCATGAGATCCGTACTCCGTCTGTCGTCAATGGCGTGAGCCGGGCCGGCTGAGTCCCCGATCGATGGTCCGCTGCCCGGCGATTGCCTCGACAACGAGCGAGTTCGATCTTGGTTCAGGGGTGGGTCGAAGCTTTGCCGGAGAGTGACGGGTGAAGGAGATGAGGGTTGCGCTGCTGGCCCTGCTGCTGGTCGCCGCTGCGGTGCCGGCCTCGGCGGAGGTGCGCTTCGGCCCCGGTGTGCGGATCGGCGGCCACGACTTCTCGAACCGGCGCGCGCGCAGCGTCCATGTCGAGCGGGTGAATCGGCTGCGCGGCCCCGTCGGCTGCCGGCACCTGCGCCGCGGCGTCTACCGGCGCGGCGACGGCTCGGTCGTGCGTGGACCCATGGAAGAGTGCAACCTGATCGCCATTCCGCCGGGGCGGCGGCGCTGAGAATATAGCCCGAAGGCTGGCGTTTGCCACGAGGGTGGTTAGATGGTCGGGAGCGGGATGGCCCGCCCCGGCGCCCGAT
This sequence comes from Methylorubrum extorquens, assembly GCF_024169925.1. Lineage (NCBI taxonomy): Bacteria > Pseudomonadati > Pseudomonadota > Alphaproteobacteria > Hyphomicrobiales > Methylobacteriaceae > Methylorubrum > Methylorubrum extorquens. The sequence goes on along the minus strand of NZ_JALJXF010000001.1, from coordinate 1,207,728 downwards.
GGAGTTCGAGTTTTGGCGATCACGCGCGACGACGTGCTGAAGGCACTCTCGACCGTCACGGTCGACCGCGGCGGCACCACCCTGCCCGATTCCGGCCGCCTCTCGCAGGTGGTGATCGACCCGGGCAATCGGGTGATGTTCTCGATTCTGATCGATCCGAGCGAGGCCGAGCGCTTCGAGCCGGTGCGGCGCGAGGCGGAGGGCCGCGTCCTGACGCTGCCCGGCGTGTCGAGCGTGCTCGCGAGCCTGACCTCGGAGCGGGCCCCCAACCCGCCAGCCCCCGGCGCGGCCCCGCGTCAAGCGACAGGCGCTGTCGGAGGTCCCGGCGCCCCGCCGCGCCAGGGCAATGCGCTGCCGGGCGTGCGCCACATCGTGGCGGTGGCCTCGGGCAAGGGCGGCGTCGGCAAGTCGACCACCGCCTGCAACCTCGCCCTCGGCTTGAGTGCGCAGGGCCTCAAGGTCGGCCTGCTCGATGCCGACATCTACGGCCCCTCGGTGCCGAAGCTTCTCGGCCTCTCCGGCAAGCCGCGGGTGATCGACGGCAAGACCCTGGAGCCGCTCCAGGCCTACGGGCTGAAAGCCATGTCGATCGGCCTGCTGATCGAGCCGGAATCGGCGATGATCTGGCGCGGGCCGATGGTGCAGTCGGCCATCACCCAGATGCTGCGCGACGTGGCCTGGGGCGAACTCGACGTGCTCATCGTGGATATGCCCCCCGGCACCGGCGACGCGCAACTCACCATGGCGCAGGCGACGCCCCTGTCGGGCGCCGTCATCGTCTCGACGCCGCAGGATCTGGCGCTGATCGACGCGCGCCGCGGCGTGACCATGTTCCGCAAGGTCTCGGTGCCGATCCTCGGCGTGATCGAGAACATGGCGACCTTCATCTGCCCGAATTGCGGGGCGGCTTCCGCAATCTTCGGCCATGGCGGCGCCCGCCACGAGGCCGAGCGGCTGGAGGTGCCCTTCCTCGGCGAGATCCCGCTCACCATGGCGATCCGTGAGACCTCGGATGCCGGACGTCCCGTGGTCGCCACCGACCCGGACGGGCCGCAGGCCAAGATCTACCGCGAGATCGCCCAGAAACTCTGGGCCAACCTCAGCGGCGCACCCGTCGGCCGCGCGGCGCCGAAGATCGTCATCGAGTGAGGCCTTCTCCGGTCTCCGGTCCGGGCACATTGGGCCTGATCCTGGCGGGCGGCCTGTCGCGGCGGATGGGCGGGGGCGACAAGCCCCTGCGCCAGCTCGCTGGACGCACCCTCTTGGAGCGCGTCGCCGAACGGCTCGGCCCGCAATGCGCGGGCGGGCTCGCACTCAGCGCCAACGGCGATCCGGCCCGTTTCCGGGCGGTGTTCGCGGGAGCCGTCCTGCCCGACACCCTGCCGGACCATCCGGGGCCGCTCGCCGGCATCCTCGCCGGGCTGGAAGCCGCCGAAGCAGCGGGTCTGTCCCACATCGTCAGCGTGCCGGGAGACGCGCCCTTCCTGCCCGAGGACTTCGTCGCGCGGCTCGTTGCGACAGCCGTGGGGGAGGGCAAGCCGATCGCGCTCGCGGCCTCGGGCGAGCGGCGCCATTTTACCAGCGCGCTCTGGCCGATCCACTTACGCGAGGATCTGCGTGGCTGGCTCGCTTTGGGCGAGCGGCGCGTCGGCGGCTTCATCGAGCGGCACGGGGCGGCGGTGGCCTCCTGGCCGGTCGAGCCGATCGACCCCTTCCTCAACCTCAACGCGCCGGAGGATCTGGCCGCGGCGGAGGCGCTGCTGGCGCGGGTTTCCTGACCAGCCGGCAACGCACCGTTGGGAGGCGCCCGGATGTTGTGCAAGCCCCCTGGAATTCATATTTAAGTAACTGAGACCACGGCCTTTGGTCGGCCACGGCTATCCTGCCCCTACCCTCATCCCGAGGTGCCGAAGCGCGAGCAAAGGCCTCGAAGGATCCTCCAGGGATCGCACGCGAACTGGAGGATCCTTCGAGGCCCGCATTCCGCGGGCATCTCGGGATGAAGGCGCGGGTGGGATCGGCCGCGGGACCGGGTCCGCGGTGTTTTTCGATTCCGGTCGGAACGAACAGTAGATCGAGAGAGCGACGTTGGCAGACGACAACGACCAACCCGGCGCCGGCACGCCCCCGCCCGCGACCGACATCAAGCCCGTCTCCATCACCGACGAGATGCGCCGGTCCTACCTCGATTACGCGATGAGCGTGATCGTGAGCCGCGCGCTGCCCGATGCGCGCGACGGCCTCAAGCCGGTGCACCGGCGCATCCTGTTCGCGGCGCACGAGAGCGGGCACCTGCCCGAGCGCCGCTACGTCAAGTCGGCCCGCATCGTCGGCGACGTGATCGGTAAGTACCATCCGCACGGCGACCAATCGATCTACGATGCCTTGGTCCGCATGGCCCAGGACTTCTCGATGCGCCTGATGCTCATCGACGGGCAGGGCAATTTCGGCTCGGTCGACGGCGATCCGGCCGCGGCCATGCGCTACACCGAATCGCGTCTGGCCAAGCCCGCCAGCGCGCTCCTCTCGGACATCGACAAGAACACCGTCGATTTCCAGGCGAACTACGACGGGGAGCACGAGGAGCCGACCGTCCTGCCGGCCCGCTTCCCGAACCTCTTGGTCAACGGCGCGGGCGGCATCGCGGTGGGCATGGCCACCAACATCCCGCCGCACAATCTCGGCGAGCTGATCGACGCCTGCATCGCCCTCATCGACGATCCGAGCCTGACCATCGAGGCGCTCAACGAGATCGTGCCCGGTCCCGACTTCCCGACCGGTGGCCTGATCCTCGGCCGCGCGGGCACGCGGCAGGCCTACGCGACGGGCCGCGGCTCGATCATCATGCGGGCGAAGTCGCATGTCGAGGAACTGCGCAAGGAGCGCGAGGCGCTGATCTTCACCGAGATCCCGTATCAGGTGAACAAGGCGACGCTGGTCGAGAAGATCGCCGAACTCGTCAAGGAGAAGCGCGTCGAGGGCATCTCGGACCTGCGCGACGAATCCGACCGCGACGGCATGCGCATCGTCGTCGAGATCAAGCGCGATGCCATGGCCGAGGTCGTGCTGAACCAGCTCTACCGCTACACGCCGCTGCAATCCTCGTTCGGCTGCAACATGGTGGCGCTGAACGGCGGTCGCCCCGAGCTGATGAACCTGAAGGACCTGCTGCTCGCCTTCAACGACTTCCGCGAGGAGGTCGTCTCCCGGCGCACCAAGTTCCTGCTGAACAAGGCGCGCGAGCGCGCCCACGTCTTGTGCGGTCTGGCCATCGCGGTCGCCAATATCGACGAGGTGATCCGCCTGATCCGGACCTCGCCGGACCCGAACACCGCCCGCGAGGCCTTGATGGCCCGCGACTGGCCGGCCCACGACATTGCCCCCTTGATCGCGCTGGTGGACGATCCGCGCTACCGCGTGGCCGAGGACGGCACCTACCGGCTCTCGGAGATCCAGGCCCGCGCGATCCTCGACCTGCGCCTGCAGCGCCTCACCGCCCTGGGCCGCGACGAGGTCGGCGACGAGCTGAAGAAGCTCGCCGACGAGATCGCCGACTACCTCGACATCCTGCGCTCGCGGGTCCGCATCCAGGCGATCGTGAAGACGGAACTCGCCGAGGTGCGCGCGCTCTTCGCCACCCCGCGCAAGACCGAGATCATCGATTCCGATTTCAGCGTCGAGGACGAGGATCTGATCGCCCGCGAGGACATGGTCGTGACCGTGTCCCATGCCGGCTACGTCAAACGCGTGCCGCTCTCGACCTACCGGTCGCAGCGCCGCGGCGGCAAGGGCCGCTCCGGCATGAGCACGCGCGACGAGGATTTCGTCACCCGGCTGTTCGTGGCCTCGACCCACACCCCGGTGCTGTTCTTCTCCGACCAGGGCCAGGCCTACAAGGAGAAGGTCTGGCGCTTGCCGATGGCCGCTCCGAACGCGCGCGGCAAGGCGCTCGTCAACATCCTGCACCTGCAGAACGAGGGCGAGCGCATCTCGACCATCATGCCGCTGCCCGAGGACGAGACGTCCTGGGATACGCTCGACGTGATGTTCGCCACCGCCTCCGGCAATGTCCGCCGCAACAAGCTGTCGGACTTCACGACCGTGAACCGCAACGGCAAGATCGCGATGAAGCTCGATCCGGGCGATCACATCGTCCATGTCGAGATCTGCCGGCCGGAGCAGAACGTTCTGCTGACCACCGCCCTCGGCCAGTGCATCCGCTTCCCCGTCGAGGATGTGCGCGTCTTCAAGGGCCGCGACTCGACCGGCGTGCGCGGGATCAACCTGGGCAAAGACGACAAAGTCATCTCGATGGCGATCCTCAACGCCTTCGACGCCTCGCCCGAGGAGCGGGCCGGCTACCTGAAGATGCGCCGGGCCGTGATCGGCGATGCGGGCGAGGCGGAGGCCGAGCCGGCCGAGGCCGAGGAGACCCCGGAGGCCACGGCGATCTCGCTGGAGCGCTACAACGAGATGGGCGCCGCGGAGCAGTTCGTGCTGACCCTGTCCGATCGCGGCTTCGGCAAGCGCTCTTCGTCGTACGAGTACCGGACCTCGGGCCGCGGCGGCAAAGGCATCACGGCGATGCGGGTCAACGCCCGCAACGGCAACCTCGTCGCCTCCTTCCCCGTGGAGGCCTCGGACCAGATCATGCTGGTCACCAATGCCGGCCAGCTCATCCGCGTGCCGGTGGACGACATCCGCATCGTCGGCCGCGCCTCGCAGGGCGTGACGGTGTTCAACACCGACAAGGCCGAGCGTGTCGTCTCGGTGGAGCACATCGAGGGCGAAGACGACAACGGCGACGGCGAAGAGGCCGCCTGATCGAAGGGCTGCGGAGGGGCCGAACAGGCCCCCTCCGCAGCTCGGCGGGCGATGCTGATCAAAATTTTGTGATACGGGATTATTTTCGGAATTACAGTATTCGCTTCAAGTCATGACGCGGTGTTGTCGTCTCAATATAACTGTTGCCGTTATATCATAGTTTCCGTGCCCAACCGCCGGTAGAGAAAGTGCGGCTTTCCTCACACCTTCGGTTCGAGCCTTGCGCAACTCCCTGATCCTCTCCGGCCTCGCGGGCGTCCTCCTTTCCGGAACCGCGCTGGCCGCCGACCTGCCGCGCCGCGCTGAGGCGCCGGTCTTCACCCCGGTCCCCGTCTTCGCCTGGACGGGCGCCTATTTCGGCCCCAACGGCGGCTACGCCTACACCGAGAGCGACACCCTGCGGACCACCGGGATCGGTGCGCTCCAGGCCAACGTGACCGGCGGCCTGCGCCGCGCGAACGTCGCCTTGCCGCAGGACGGGTTCAGCATCGGTGGCCAGGCCGGCTACAACTTCCAGCTCACGCCGGGCACCGGTTTCGTCTTCGGCTTCGAGACCGACGCGCAGTATCTCGACCTGGCGCGCAGCCGCACCGAGACGATCTTCAACCCCGCCCTCAACCCGAACGTCCTCCGCAACGTCTACGCCGCCGACCTCGACTTCCTCGGCACCGTGCGCGGCCGTATCGGCTACGCCTTCGACCGCGTCCTGGTCTACGGCACCGGCGGCTTCGCCTACGGCACCGCCACGTCGGCCGCGGTCTTCCGCACGGGAACGCCGATCACCTATGCCGGTGCCCGCTCCGGCCTCGAGACCGGCTACGCCTACGGCGGCGGTATCGAGTACGCGATCCCGGCCAATTCCTTCCTGGATCTCACGGGGTCCCTGCAGATGACGGTCAAGGCCGAGTATCTGCGCTACGACCTCGGCAGCCGCACGGTGCTGATCCGCAGCACGGGCGGCCCCGGCGTCGGCTACAATCTCGAATCCCGCACGGAGGGCGCTCTGGCCCGCGTCGGCCTGAATTTCGGGTTCGGCTCCTATTAAGCCGGAGGGCCGGCTGAGCGCTCCGGTTCGACCGGGGCCTTCGATGCCGACACCATCTCGTTCGAGCGGGCGCCCTCCGGGGCGCCCGTTTCTGTTGGCGGCGGTTCCGTTCGCGGGAAAAATGCTCTAGGCCCGTTCCCGTGACGACCCGTACAGCGCTCTACGCCGGTTCCTTCGATCCGGTCACCAACGGCCATCTCGACGTGGTGCGACAGGCCTGCCGCCTCGTGCCGCGGCTGGTGCTGGCCATCGGCGTGCATCCCGGCAAGGCGCCGCTGTTCACGGCCGAGGAGCGCGCCGCCCTTCTGCGCGAGACCTGCGAGCCGCTGGCTGCGGCCGAGGGTGCGAGCCTGGAGGTCGTCACCTTCGACGATCTCGCCGTCACGGCCGCCCGTCGCTGCGGGGCGCGCCTGTTCATCCGGGGGCTGCGCGACGGCACCGACCTCGATTACGAGATGCAACTCGCCGGCATGAACGGCGCGATGGCGCCCGAGGTCCAGACCGTGTTCCTGCCCGCCTCCACCGGCGTGCGCCCGATCACCGCCACCCTGGTGCGCCAGATCGCGGCGATGGGCGGCGACGTCTCCCCCTTCGTGCCGCCGGTCGTCGCCGCGCAGCTTGCCGCTCGCTTTGGCAAATCCTGATCCCCACTACGGAGCTTTCGCCCGCATGAATCGCCGCCACGCCGTCCTCGGACTCGCCCTCTCCGCCATGCTCTTCGCCGCCCCGGCGCGGGCCGGCGAGAACACCGTGACGCTCGAGACCAAGGACGGGCGGGTCACGATCGAACTGCGCCCGGAGATCGCACCCAAGCACGTCAAGCAGCTCAAGACGCTGATCGGCCAAGGCTTCTACGACGGCCTGAAGTTCCACCGCGTCATCGACGGCTTCATGGTCCAGACGGGTGATCCCAAGGGCAACGGCACCGGCGGCTCCAGCCTGCCCAACATCCCCGCCGAGTTCTCTTCCGCGCCGTTCAAGCGTGGCACGGTCGGCATGGCCCGCTCGGGCAGCCCGAATTCGGCCAACTCGCAGTTCTTCATCTGCCTCGGCGACGCGGACTTCCTGAACAACAACTACACCGTCGTCGGCGTCGTCACCTCGGGCATGGACGTGGTCGACAAGATCAAGAAGGGCTCCAAGGCCGATAACGGCTCCGTGCAGAACCCCGACAAGATCGTGAAGATGACGCTCGCCGGAGGCGGCCAATAGCGGCCCGCCGGCCATCGCGCCGCGGGGTCTGCATCCTCGCGGCCTACCTTGCCCCGATCGCCTCGATCATGGCGGGCGAGGCCGATGCGTTCGGCGGCATTGAACCCTGGCGCACCCTGCCCCAAACCTTCCGGGGTACGCAGCATGTGCCGCTGCCCGCCGGTGACACGGCGGCGGCCCCGGCCGATACCTTGAAGGCGCTCTACCCGGCGCTGGCCGCCTGCTGGAAGGCGCCCGAAGGGCTCAGCCGGTTCGAGCGCGCGGAGATCACGGCGCGTCTCTCTCTGCGCCGGGATGGCTCGGTGATCGGTACGCCGCAGATCACCTTCGCCAAGACTCCGTTTGCGAAGACGCCGGGCGATGCGAGAGCCCGGGACATCCTGATTCGGGCGACGCTCGATGCGATCGCCCGCTGCACGCCGGTCCGGCTCACCCCGGCTCTCGGCGGAGCCATCGCGGGGCGCCCCCTGGCGCTGCGCTTCATCTACGACGGACCTAAAGGACAGGGAATTTAACTCATGGCAGAGACGAACGAGACCATCGTCCTTGAGACCACCAAGGGCCGCGTCGTCATCGCGCTGCGCGCCGACCTCGCCCCCAACCACGTCGAGCGGATCAAGACACTGACGACCCAGGGCTTCTACGACGGCGTGCCGTTCCACCGCGTCATCGACGGCTTCATGGCCCAGACCGGCGACCCGACCGGCACCGGTTCGGGCGGCTCGGAGCTGCCCGACCTCAACGCCGAGTTCAACGCCGAGCCGCACGTGCGCGGCACCTGCTCGATGGCGCGCACCAACTTCCCGCACTCGGCGAATTCGCAGTTCTTCGTCTGCTTCTCCGACGCGCGCTTCCTCGACCGCCAGTACACGGTATGGGGCAAGGTGATCGAGGGCATGGAAGTGGTCGACACGATCAAGCGCGGCGAGCCCGTGCGCGATCCGGACCGGATCGTGAAGGCGACCGTCGCGGCGGCGTAAGCCGGTTTTCCCCCTCTCCTCGTATGCGGGGAGAGGGGCGTCTAATGTCGCGATGCTCTAGATTTTTGTTTTTGCATCGTCTTTTCCGAAAGCCGATGGCCACCTTTCGGGACGATGCTCTAGCCCTCCGGCGGCTCCCTGAGCCCCGCGGCCTCTTCGAGCCACGTCAAAATTTCCGGTGCCCGCCAGGGCTTGGGCATGAAGGTCGCGGTGACGCGCAGGTCGCTCGGCTGGTCGCCCGCGTCGCCTGAGGTCAGCAGCAGGCGGATGCGCGGCCACGTCACGCCGATGATCCGCGCGAGTTCGAAGCCGCCGATCGTGCCCGGCGTGCGCACGTCCGAGAACACCACGTCGATCCCGTCGCCCCGCTGGTGCAGGATGTCGAGCGCACGCTCGGCCGTCTCGGCCTCGATGACCTCGAAGCCCTTCTCCTCCAGCAGCTCGGCCGCGAGGTAGCGCTCATCGGGTTCATCCTCGACGACGAGAATGACGGGCCGGTGGCCTGTGGGTCGTGCGTCACTCATGACTGGTCACTCATGACCCTGATAAATCTAGAGAGCTCGCGGGAAAGACGCAGATTGCGCATCCCATACGACATCCTCCGGCAAAGTCCCCGGCAGACAATACGATAGGACAGCGCGGGCAAACGTCTGTCGTTCAAGGGCAACAGCGCCCGGATTTGTTGCTCTCGGGTCGAGTCGGCATGCGGATTTGCGTGAGATAAGCCGTCGCACCCGCTCTGCGTGCAGGGCTTGGTACGTCGCCGGCCCGCCGAACCGGGGTCAAGGGCGCGACCGGAATAAAATCCGCATTTTCAACAGGGATGGCAACGCAAGAGCGGTTGACGGGTTACGGCTCAGGTGTGTTCACTGTTTGTTCTGAACGGCACCCTCAAACCCTCCCGAACCCAGGCCCATGCCCCCTCTCCGCTCCCACGACGTGCCGACGCTGGACGCGCTTCGCCGCCTGACGGACCGTGCCGGGACCGGCAGCGAGCCGGCGGACCCTCGCGCCCTCCCCTTCGGGGTTGCGGGGCTCGACGCGGCTTTGCCCGGTGGCGGGCTGGCCCTCGGGGCGCTCCACCAGATCCATGAGGGCGGCCCGCGCGGGCGTTACGCCGCCACCGCCGTGCTGTTTGCCGGCGGCATCCTCGCCCGGCTCGACGGGCCGGTGCTGTGGTGCCTGCACAGCCGAGACCTGTTCGCGCCCGCCCTCGCCCGGGTCGGGCTGCATCCCGACCGGGTGGTCTATTGCGAGACGTGGCGGGATGCCGAGGTGCTGCCCGCCATGGAGGAGGGCCTGCGCCATCGCGGGCTGGCCGGCGTCGTCGGCGAACTGACCCGCATGACGCTCACCCCCTCCCGCCGGCTCCAACTCGCGGCGGAGGGCTCGGGCGTTACCGCGCTCGTCGTGCACCGCCTCTGCGCGGGCGAGGCCGTCGAGCCGGAGCCCTCCGCCGCGCGAACCCGCTGGCGGGTGGCGCCCGCCCCCTCTGAAGGAACGAACCGTCGCATGGGCCGGCCGCGCTGGCGGCTCGACTTGCAGCGCTGCCGGGGTGGGGCGCCGGGGGCTTGGATCGTGGAGGCTTGCGATGCGCAGGGTCGTCTCGCTGTACCTGCCGGCTTGGCCGACCGACCGGCTGCGCCGGAGCGGGTCCAGCGCCGCGCCTCCGGATGAGCCGCTTGCCACCGTGGCGCAGGACGGTGCCCGGCGCGGGCTCGCCGACGTGGACGCCGCTGCCCGCCGCCTCGGCCTGCGACCGGGCATGAGCGCAGCCCATGCCGGCGCAATGGTGCCGGGCCTCTACCTCGTCCCCGCCGATCCCGAGGCGGATGCCGCGGCGCTGGCGCGGCTCGGCCTGTGGTGCCAGCGCTACGCGCCGATCGTCGCGCTCGATCCGCCCGACGGGCTGCTGATCGACATCACCGGCGCCGCCCATCTCCACGGCGGCGAGGCCCCGCTGCTCGCCGACCTCTCCGCGCGCCTGGAGCGAACGGGCATCCTGGCGCGGCTCGCGCTCGCCGACACGCCAGGCTGCGCCTGGGGTGTGGCCCGCTTCGGCGAGGGGGGAATCGTGCCCTCCGGAGACGCGCCGCGGGTGCTGGCCCCCCTGCCGGTGGCGGCGCTCCGGCTCGGCTTCGAGGCCGTGCGGGCGCTGCAGGATGTCGGCCTCACCCGCATCGGCCAACTCGGCGACAAGCCGCGGGCGGCCTTGCGGCTGCGCTTCGGTGCCGAGATCCTGTTCCGGCTCGACCGGGCGCTCGGGCATGCGCCGGAGCCGCTGACGGCGCTTGCCGCGCCGGAGACGCCGCGGGTGGCCCTGCGCTTCGCCGAGCCGGTCGGCGCCCATGAGAGCCTGCAACGGGTCGTCGCCGACCTCTGCGCCCGGCTCGTGCCGGAACTGGAACGGCGCGGCCTCGGCGCGCGCCGGCTCGACCTCGTCTTCGCCCGCGTCGATCGCCTCGATCAGGCGATCCGCATCGGCACGGCGGGGCCGAGCCGCGACGCCGCCCACCTCGCCCGGCTGCTCACTGAGCGCCTCGCGCTGATCGATCCCGGCTTCGGTATCGAGGAAGCGGTGCTCTCCGCCTCGCGGGTCGAGCCTCTGGCCGAGCGCCAAGCCACCCATCTCGCCGCCGGCCCGCAGGCGCCGGACCTCGCCGCCCTGGTCGATACCCTGCTGGTGCGCCTCGGCGCCGCCCGCGTCTATCGGCTGGAACCGGTGGAGAGCGACCTGCCCGAGCGGGCGGTGCGCCGGGTGCCGGCTCTGGCTGCTCCCCTCGGCGCACTCTGGCCCGCCGACCTGCCGCGCCCGGCCCGCCTCCTGGCGCCGCCGGAGCCGGTCACGGCGATGGCCGAGATCCCCGACGCGCCGCCGCTGTTCTTCGTCTGGCGCAACACCCGCCATCGCATCGCGCGGGCCGACGGGCCGGAGCGCATCCTCGGCGAGTGGTGGGTGGCAGACGCGGAGGCCGCGCTGACCCGCGACTATTACCGGGTCGAGACGGAGGCCGGCGAGCGCTTCTGGCTTTTTCGCGATGCGCCGGTGGAGGCCAACGGGCGCTGGTGGCTGCACGGGCTCGGCGAGGCGTGAGCACGCCGGAGCTTCAGGTCACGACGCACTTCTCCTTCCTGCGTGGCGCCTCGAGCCCGGAGGAATTGTTCGCGGCCGCCAGCCTGCTCGGCATCCCGGCTGTGGGCGTGACCGACCACGGCTCGCTCGCCGGAATGGTGCGGGCGCATCAGGCGGCGAAGGTGACGGGCGTGCGCCTCGTGGTCGGCTGCCGGCTCGACCTCGACGACCTGGCTTCGCCGCTCCTCGTCTACCCCACCGACCGGGCCGCCTACGGCCGGCTCAGCCGCCTGCTCAGTCTGGGCAAGGCCAGGGGCGGCAAGGGCCGCTGCCGCCTGACATGGCGCGATCTGGAGGCGTGGCAGGAGGGGCTTTTCGCGATCCTGCTCGCCGAGCATCCGGGGCCGGCGCTGCCGAACGATCTCGTGCGCCTCAAGAGCCTGTTTGGTGCCCGTGCCTCCCTCGCGCTGACGCGCCGCTTCCGCCCCGACGACGCGGACCGGCTCGACGCTTTGGCCGCCGCCGCCCGCGCCGCGCGGGTGCCGGTCGTCGCCACCGGCGACATCCTCTACCATGTCGCGGGGCGGCGCCGGCTGCAGGACGTGGTGGCTTGCATCCGGCTCGGGCTGACCATCGACCGGGCGGGGTTCGCCAAGGAGCGCCACGCCGACCGCTTCCTCAAGGCCCCGGCCGAGACCGCGCGCCTGTTCGCGCGCTTTCCCGAGGCGCTGGCGCGAACGGCTGAGATCGCGGCGGCCTGCACCTTCTCGCTGGACGACCTCGCCTACACCTACCCGACGGAAAGCCGCGAGGACGGGCTCTCGCCGCAGGAGCGTCTGGAAGGCCTGACCTGGGCCGGCGCGGCGCGGCGCTATCCGGCCGGCGTACCGGAGCCTGTGACCCGCCAATTGCACCACGAACTCGGCCTCATCGGGCGGCTGGCCTACGCCCCCTACTTTCTCACGGTCGAATCCATCGTCGCCTTCGCCAATCGCGAAAAAATCCTGTGCCAGGGGCGCGGCTCGGCGGCCAATTCCGCGGTCTGCTTCTGTCTCGGCATTACCTCGATCGATCCGACGCGGCAGAACCTGCTGTTCGAGCGCTTCGTGTCGGAAGCGCGCCGCGAGCCGCCCGACATCGACGTCGATTTCGAGCACGAGCGCCGCGAGGAGGTGATCCAGTGGATCTTTGAAACCTACGGACGCCACCGCTCGGCGCTGACTGCCATCGTCAGCCGCTTCCGCTCGCGTGGGGCGCTCCGCGAGGTCGGCAAGGTGATGGGCCTGCCCGAGGACATGACCGGCGCCCTCAACCGCATGACCTGGAGCTGGAGCAGCGAGGGCGTCGGCGAGCGCGAATTGCGCGAACTCAACCTCAACCCCGAGGACCGGCGCCTGCGCCTGACCCTGGAGATCGCTCGCGAACTCATCGGCACGCCGCGCCACCTCTCGCAGCATCCCGGCGGCTTCGTCCTGACCCTCGACCGGCTCGACGAGCTGGTCCCGGTCGAGCCCGCGGCCATGGCCGACCGTCAGGTCATCGAGTGGGACAAGGACGACATCGACGCCCTCAAGTTCATGAAGGTCGACGTGCTCGGGCTCGGCATGCTCGGCTGCCTGCGCCGCGCCTTCGACCTCTTGGCCGAGGTCAAGAACGATCCGCACGACCTCGCCTCGATCCCCTCAAAGGATGAGCCGACCTTCGCGATGATCCGGCGCGCCGACACGCTGGGCGTGTTCCAGATCGAGAGTCGCGCCCAGATGGCGATGCTGCCGCGGATGAAGCCCAGAGAGTTCTACGATCTCGTGATCGAGGTGGCGATCGTGCGCCCCGGCCCGATCCAGGGCGACATGGTCCACCCCTATCTGCGCCGCCGCGAGGGTCTCGAAGAGGTCACCTACCCGACGCCGGAACTGAGGGCGGTCTTGGAGAAGACCCTCGGCGTGCCGCTATTCCAGGAGCAGGCGATGCAGGTGGCGATGGTCGGCGCCGGCTTCTCCGCCACGGAAGCGGACGAGCTGCGCCGCTCGATGGCGACCTTCAAGTTCACCGGCGGCGTCCACCGCTTCCAGAACCGCCTCGTCGAGGGCATGGTCGCCAACGGCTACGCCCGCGACTTTGCCGAGCGCACCTTCAAGCAGCTCGAAGGCTTCGGCTCCTACGGCTTTCCCGAGAGCCACGCCGCCTCCTTCGCGCTGTTGGCCTATGCCTCCTCGTGGATGAAGTGCCACCATCCGGATGTGTTCTGTGCCGCGTTGCTGAACGCGCAGCCGATGGGCTTCTACGCCCCCGCGCAGATCGTGCGCGACGCCCGCGCCCACGGCGTCGAGATCCGCCCCCTCGACGTGAATTCTTCGCAATGGGACTGCACCCTGGAATCGCTCGGTAAGGGCCGAAAACTCTTCGCGGTGCGGCTCGGCCTGCGCCTCGCGAGCGGCCTGCCCGAGCGGGACGGACAGCGTCTCGCGGCGGCACGCGGCGGGCGGTCCTTCGCCTCCCTGCCCGAGCTGGCGGACCGGACCGGCCTGCCGGCGGCGAGCCTCACCTGCCTCGTGCGGGCCGACGCCTTCCGCTCGCTCGGCCTCAACCGGCGCGAGGCCGCCTGGGCGGTCAAGGCCCTGCGGCCCGATCCCCTGCCGCTCTTCGCCGCCCTGTCCGCACCGATGCAGGCCGAGCCGGCACAGACGGCCGAACCCGCCGTATCGCTGCCGACGATGAGCGCGGGCGGCGAGGTCGTCGCCGATTACTGCGCCAAGGGCCTCAGCCTGCGCGCGCACCCCCTCGCCTTCCTGCGCGAGACCCTCACCAATCTGGGCGCACGACCCTGCGCGGCACTCGAGCGGGCGGACAACGGGGCGCAGATCGTCGTCGCCGGGATCGTTCTGATGCGCCAGCGGCCGGGCTCGGCCAAGGGCACGATGTTCATGACCCTGGAAGACGAGACCGGCATCGCCAACCTGATCGTCCGCCCCGAGCTGTTCGACCGGCAGCGCCGGGTCGTGCTCGGCGCCCGGTTGATGGCCTGCCGCGGACGGGTGCAGCGGGTCGGCGCGGTGATCCACCTCGTGGCCGCGGAGCTGTTCGACCGCTCCGGCCTGCTGCAGCGGATCGACGAGGCGCCGATCGCCCTGCGCACCGGCCGCGGCGACGAGACCGGCCAGAGCGTCCGCCCCGATCCGCGTGAGGCCGCGCTGCCGGTGCGGGCGCGGAATTTCCGGTAGGCTCGACACCTAAAGCATCGTCCTGGATATCGGATCCAGGACGATGCTTTAAGCTTTTGTCTTTGCATCGTCTTTTCCGAAAGCTGGCGGCCACCTTTCGGGACGATGCTCTAACGCGGGGCGTTGACGCGCGACCCGTCTCGCCCCGTAGATGGCTCCGCGGCACGGGCCGTCCGTGACGGATGCCCTCAGCCCGCCTCGCCCGGAGCCTGTCTCGACATGTCCGCTGAACCGATCAAGGGACCGGCCTCATACTTTCCGTCCATCGAGAAGACGTATGGGCGTCCCATCGGCGCGTGGCAGGAGATCGTGCGCAAGAGGCTTCCGGCCAAGCACATGGACTTGGTCGCGATGTTGAAGACGGACCACGGCATGGGGCACGGGCACGCCAACGCGATCGTGGCGCACGTCCTCGCGGCGGAACGGAGCTGATCGCTCGCCGGGGCGATCCCTCATCGTTTGCGGCCCGCCCCCTGACCCCGAGGTGCCAACGCGAAGCGGCGGCCTCGACCGACGCTCTGCAGCACGCGTGCTTCCTTTTCGGGACCACTTCGCGGCACTCAGGCCGCGGTGGCGAACCGGCATGCCTGTGCGAGCAAGGCTCGATCCCCGCCATCCCTCGCGGACCGCAGCACCCCCCCCGGTCGATGGATCGAGAACAGGAAGGCCGGCCGCCGGGTTAGCTCGAGCGCGAGGGGCCACGATGATCCTGCGAACGGGCGCGGTCTGGCTCGGGCCACCGCGCAGAAAAGGTCCGTTTCCTCGATGCAGACAGTCTCCCAACCGCGCGACACCGCCATCGTGTTCGGCGGCGGCAATGCGCTCGGTGCCTACCATGCGGGTGCCTTCGAGGTTCTGCAGGCCCGCGGCATCCGGCCGGACCGATTGGTGGGCGCCTCGATGGGGGCGATCACCGGGGCGATCATCGCCGGCAACGCACCGGAGGACCGGATCGAGCGGCTCCACCAATTCTGGAACGAGGCGACCCTGCAGACCGGCCTTTCCGGAACCGATTTTCTCAAGCCGCGCCAGTACTACAATGCGCTCCACTCGCTCCTGACGCTGGCCTGGGGGCGGCCCAGCATCTTCACGCACCGCTATCCCGGCCTGTGGTCGGCCCTGCCCTGGGTGCCCAACGACGTCGCCCTGTTCGACCACAGGCCCCTGCGCGCCACGCTCGAGCGTCTGGTCGATTTCGAACGCCTGAACCGGGCCGAAATCCGGCTCACCATCGCCTGCATCGACGTGGCGACCGGCGAGGAGGTCTTCTTCGACAACACCCATCAGGCGATCCGGCCCGAGCACATTCTGGCCAGCGCGGCCCTGCTGCCGGCTTTTCCCCCGGTCGAGATCGACGGCCGCATGCTGTGCGATGCCGGCTACACCAACAACCTGCCCCTCGATCCGCTGTTCGAGCCCGAGCCGACCCGCGATCTGCTCTGCATCGCCCTCGACCTGTTCTCGCTGCGGGCCGACCGGCCGCGCTCGCTCGACGCGGTGCTGGAGCGGGCCAACGATCTCATCTTCGCCAGCGCCGCCCGGCGCGCGGTATCGGGATTGGCGCGCACCTATGCTCTGCGCGAGCGGCTGAATCCGGACGGCCCCTCCGCAACGCTCTTGCACATCGTCCATCAGGCCGGCGCGGACCAGCTCGCCTCGAAGAGCTTCGACTTCTCCCCCTCCTCGATCCGCGACCGCTGGCAGGCGGGCGTCCACGACATGGAGCGCGGTCTCGACCGGTTGACCCAACTGCCGACTTCCAGTGGGCGCTTCCGCTACGCGTGCCCGTGACGGCACGGCGACGGCCGGGTGCCAAGACAGCATCGACTTGAATGATGTCAGGCTGTCGGAGGCAGACGATGCTCAGCGGTCGCGGCTTTACCATCTTAAGTTTGCGAGGGGCTGCTTTTGAACGACCGTCTCAAAAAGCCGACATTCATTCCGGAACGGGAGCCACTCAGGTTTTCGGCACCTCCATGCCGCGCTTGACCGCCGGGCGTTCGCCGATCCGCGCTATCCAGGCGTGCAAATTCGGGATCGCGCCGAGCGTGTCGTGCAGAGGCTCCTTCAAAAAGGTCGTCGCCGCGAGCGTTAAGGCGTCCCGGACCGGCGTTCGCCCGGGACCTCGGATCGGGCGGACTGCCTACCAGCCGGATGCCGTCTCCTCGGCGAAGGCGCGGTAGCTGCGCAGGGGATGGCCGATCAGGGCTTCGAGCGTCGCGCGGGCGTCCTGACCGGGGACCATGCCGTAGCGATGGAACGCCCGCAGCATCGTCCTGAGGTCGCGCGCCTGCCAGCCAGGCATCATCTTACCGGCCTGCTCCTCGAAGGCCGCGAGGTCATCGCCGCCGTAATTCACGTCGCGGCCGAGGACCGAGGACCAGATCGCCGCGATGTCGGCTCCCGTCAGGGTGTCGGGGCCGACCACCTCGATGGTCGTCCGGGGGAGCGGATGGGGGGCACGCTCGCGGCGCAGCAGCTCGGCTGCGGCTGCATCGGCGATGTCCCGGGCATCGACCATGGCGAGCCCCACGTCGCCGATGGGCTGCGGGTAGACGCCGGCCTTCAGGGCGTCCTTGAACATCAGGTCGTTCTGCATGAAGTACGCCGGCCGCAGGACGGTGGCTGGGAACCCCTGCGTGTCGATGACCCGCTCGGCGAGGTTCTTGCCGGCGAAGTGCGGCACGTCGTCGAACAGGGCGCTGTTGAGCACCGAGAAGTAGACGAACCGCTTGATCCCGGCCTCGCGAGCCAGGTCGAGTGTCAGGAGCGCCTGGGTCATTTCGTCGGCCGCAACGGCGTTGAGCAGGAACAGCGTGTCGATGCCCTTGAGCGCCTCCCGGGTGGAGGCAACGTCGGACATGTTGCCCTGCACGGGCTCGACGCCTGCCGGTCCTTGGTACTTGCCCTTGTCGCGCACGAGGGCACGGACGGACGCCCCCTGATCGGCGAGGCGCTGCACAACCTGCGAACCGATGGTCCCGGTCGCACCTGTCACGAGAATGGTCATGGTCGTCTCCGTCTTGAAGGGATTGAATGGGGAGCGGCTCAGTGGCCGCTGATTGTCCCGGCCTTCGAGCCGGTGGCGGTCGTGTCGACGAGGAACAGCGCCAACGAGGCGTCGGAGGCGGCCCGCACCGTGGGCAGCGCCCGGTCGCTGACGGCGTCACCGCTGCCGAGGCGTTCGCCGCCGATCTCGACGACGCCGTCGATGACGTAAAGGAACGGCGTCATCCCCTCGACGGCCGGTACCTCAACCTCTTGGCCGTCGTGCAGGTGCACGTCGTAGAGGCGGACCTCGTTGCGGATGATCAGGGGGGCGCCGCTCTCCTCGGGACCGGCGACCCACCCCCACTGGCCCTCGGATGCGCCGTCGGGACGGTCGTGGAACGCGACCATCGCGGGCAGGTCGGCCTCACGTGGCCGCACGAAGATCTGGAGCATCTCGACCGGCTCGTCCGGCACGCTCTCCTCGTGCCAGAAGCTCTCGCCGGCATTCATCATCATCAGCTTGCTGGCCGAGATGGGAATGCGCTGCCCGGTGCTGTCCTCGTGCACCATGATCCCGCGCCACATGTAGCTCAGGATCTCGTCGTTCTGGTGCTCGTGCATCTTCACGACCTTGCCGGGCTTGAGCTTCGCGTGGTCGATGGCGGCCAGGGGACCGAGGGCGGGGTCGGCCTCGGGACCGCCGATGGCACCGGGGCGCACGCGACGGACCTGGAAGTCGTCCTTCCCGTGCGTCTGGCTCTGGTAGGCGCGAAGGATCTGCATGGGGTGGCGTCCTCGGTTGGCGCGGGCCGCATCGCCGGGCATCCGGCCCTCGCGTTCGGCGTCTTGTATATGGGACGATGTAAGCCCTTCGGACGCGTCGTGAAGCGGGGTCGACAGGGACGGTGCGTCCCGATTATGCAACGACGATGGACCTGAACGCGGTACGGGACTTCCTGGTCGTGGCGGAGCACGGCAGCTTCGCCGAGGCGGGGCGCGTCCTCGGCCTGCCCAAGTCGACCTTGTCGCGCCGGATCATTGCCCTGGAGCAATCGCTCGGCGTCAGGCTGATGGAGCGCAACTCGCGACGCCTCCGCCTCACTCCCGAGGGTGACGAACTCCGGGAGCGGGCCGCGGGCCTCGTCACCGGTCTTGCGGATCTGGAGGATCAACTCAGCCCGGGCGACGCCCCTCTGCGGGGCGGCCTGAGAATCAGCGTGCCGGTACTGCTCGGCTATACGGTCCTGGGGCGGATCGCGGCCCAGTTCGCCGCCCAGCACCCTGAGGTGCTGCTGGAAGCCGTCGTCGACGACCGCAAAGTCGACCTCCTCCGGGAAGGCTTCGATGCGGCCGTGCGGGTCAACCCGCCACCCGACAGCCTGCTGAGCGGACGCCGGCTCGGGCGCAATCGACTCCTACTAGTCGCGGCACCGTCCCTGATCGAGCGCCTCGGATGCGCGGGCGCGGCACCGCAATCGTTGACATGGCCGGCGGTCGTGCGCCGTGGTTGGGGCGACGACGGTAGCTGGGTGCTCGCCGGGAAGCGCGGTCCGGTGCGGGTGCCGGCGACCCCACGCCTGAGCCTGTCGTCACCCCTCGCGATCCGCGACGCGGTGCTGGCCGGTGCCGGGGCGGCCTTCCTGCCCCAGACGATAGCTGCCGGCGATCTCGCGGAGGGGCGCCTCGTCGTCCTGGGGGAACGGCACGGCGACCCGGAGGAGGTCTGGATCGTGCACGCCTCCGGTCGCCTACCGAGCCGGCGGCTCCGGGCGTTGATCGACCTCATGGTCGACTTTTTTGCGGGCGAGCCCCTGACGGCATGATCACATCGGTGACAGCGGCCGATGTCTGCTTACGAGCAGAGTGGCGCTTGCCCTCTATGGCGTGGTTGGGTCGGAGGCGGAACGTCCGCTTCTGGAAGCAAGGCCAAGGCCCGCTTCCCACCCGCAACGGTCTCCCGCCCAGTCAAGCCGGCTGCATTTCACCCCGATCCCCGCCGGTGCTCAGGTCTGTGCCGACTTGGCCGGCCCGACCGAGCGCCGCCACCGGCCCAGGATCGGCCACGCCGAGGCCGGGCGCGATTGCCGCCGGGCGGCCAGCACGAGGTAGATGAGGGAGGCGAGGTGCCCCGCCCCCACCGCCGCCGCGGCGCCGCTGACGCCGCCAGCCTGCATCAGCGGGACCACTACGGCGAGCGACACGACCATGCTCACGCACAGCGACTCGAACAGAACCCGCGTGTTCTGCTTGGCGCGGAAGTAGTTCGAGGTGAGGTCGCGGGCCAGCACGATCACGACGCTGACCGAGAGGATGCGCAGACAGTTGGCGTAAGCCGCGTACTCCGTTCCGAAGATCAGGCGCAGCCACATCTCGCCGGGAATGGCGAGGACCGCGAGGATCGTGACGATCGGCACTCCGAGCTTCACGCCCGTGCGCAGCAGGTAGCCGCGCAGGGCCGCCTCCCCGCCTTCGGAATGGGCGCGCGCGGCGGCCACCGGCAGGACGTTCTCCGTGGCGGAGAGCAGGAGTAGCACGGTCCCGACGAGGTACTGTGCCGCCCTGAGGCCGCCGAGCGCGTCGAGGCCGAGGGTCGAGCCCGCGACCAGCCAGACGAGCTGCTCCTGGACGAAGGTGACGAAGACGATCGGCAGGAGCCAGCGCGCGAGCGGGATGTGGCGCCGGATGACCGCACCGGTCTGCACGCAGCCGGGCCGGCGCAGGATCGGCCGGCCGAACGCGACGACGAAGGGCAGGCAGGTCGCGAACGAGGTCGCGGCAAGCAGCCAGACAAAGCCGTTGCCGCCGATGACGTCGTGCTCCAGCCAGATCAGCACGGCGACGAAGGGAAAGCTCGCGGCCCGGGCGAAATCCATGAGCAGCGCCTGCACGCCCCGACCTTCCGCAAACAGGAGGCGGCGCAGGGTGAACTGGAGGTTCTGCGCCAGCATCAGGGCGCAGGCCGCCAGAAGCGTCTCGCCCGACATCCCGGCGATGAGGAGGGCGATGACCACGAAGACGGCACCAGGCCCGCAGAGCAGGAAGGCGCCCGCGAGGATGGTCGCGGCATAGGCCGTCGAGACGCCGCTGCGGGCGCCGACCAGCGTCATCATCGGCGCGGTGATGACGGCGTTGTGCAGGGCCTGCGCGAAGGTGAGCACGATCAGGATCATCGCGAAATGCCCGAACTCGGCGATGCCGAGCAGGCGGGCGGCGACGATGCCGCTGACGAAGCCGAAGCCGCTGACGACGCCTTGGTCGGCCAGGGCGGTGAGCGCGGCCGGCGGGCGCCGGACGAGGCCGGCGGCGCGCCGGAGCAGGCCTGCCGGCAGGGAGGGCGCGGTGTGGGCTTCGGGCATCGCGGATTTCCTGCTCAGCGCGTGGCCAGGATGGCCGTCGCGGCGCGGCGCATCGCCCGGCTCCGGCTGAACAGCCAGAGCGGGTTGGACGCCACGACGTTGCGGCTGGCGCCGCGCTTGAATTCGGTGACGCCCGGGTTGCCGGCGGGGTCGATGCCGCCGAGATCGAGCACCGAGGCCCCCTCGCGCTTGGCCCGCTCGATCAGGCGCCAGAGGGCGAGGCGGCCGGCACCGGTCGCCTTGGCCCGCTCGTTCGAGGCGACGTAGAAGTCGGTCCAGCGGTTGGCCGCCCGGTGGATGATCCGCACCAGAACGGGTTCGTCGCGCTCGCGCATCTCGAGGAACAGGAGGTTCGGGTCGTTCGCGGCCAGATCGCGGAAGGCTGCCGTGTCGAGGCTGTTGCGGAAGCCTTTGCGCCGTTTCAGGGCATCGTAGAGGCGGCCGAAGGTCTCGAAGGCGGCCAGCCGCTCGGCCGGACCGGTCGGGAATGTGGTCGTGAGATCCGGGTTTCGCTCGGCGGTCTTGAGCACGTCGCGCCAGCGGCCCTCCATGGCGGAGCGGATCCCCTCCATCGCCTCGGTCAGGTCGAGTTCCAGCGTGTGCGTCCGGGTGGTGACGACCGGTGCGAAGCCGTGGCCGAGCAGGGCCAGCACCGCCGCCGGCGTCTGGAACTGCTGGTAGTTCACGCCGAGCAGATCGAGGCGGCCGAGTTCGAGATGGCCGAGGAAGGCGCGGAACACCGCCTCCGCCCGCTTCTCTCCGAGACGTGTCAGGACCGGGCAGCCCTGCGCCAGCACGATGTGGCCGAGCCAGCGGCGACGGCGTTGAACCTGGGCATAGGCGAGCGCCTGTCCGTCGCCGGCGCGGATGGCGAGCCGGCGCACGTCCCAGCCGATGCAGCGCTTGTACTCGCCCCAGCGACGCGACGCGTAGAGGTTGGCGCCCGGCTGATGCCAAACCGCCGCGTCCCAATCGGGATCGTCCGTAACATCGACGACCGTCAGTTGCCCCACCTTCGAACATCCTTTCCGTGCCGGCCGTTCCGGCGCGGGACAGGCCATGGCCTGCCTGACACTGATCAGCAAGGGGCGAGCCAGCGCACCGTCAGTAATAATGAAACCAATATGCGAGATTAACCACGGGTGATCGGGATGATTTGTTCAGATGCCATCAGGTTATTGCTGTGATAGGTGCTTGCATGGGAGGGTGAGGCCGGGATGAAGCACTGGGTCAAGACGACGTTGCGCCGCGCTCCGGCCCTGCGCGCACTCGCCCTGCGCGGGAGCGCCCTGTTCAAGTCCCTGGCCTGTGCAGAGCCCGGTCTCTACACCCTATGCTACCATCAGGTGCCCGAAGCCGAGCAGGATCGTTTCGCCGCGCAACTGCGCCATCTCGGCCGGCACGGCGATTTCATCGATGCCGACGGGGCTGCCGAGCGTCTCGCCGCGGGCTGGCCCGCCCGCGACCGCGCCTTCCTCGTCACCTTCGACGACGGCTATGCCGACACCTTCGAGGTGGCGCGTCCCGTTCTGCGGGCCCTGGGCATTCCGGGCATCGTCTTCCTGATCAGCGATTGGATCGACGCGCCGCCGAACGCGCCGCCCGGCCTCGACCGGGCGCCGTCCCTGTCCCCGAGCGGGCGCCTCTACATGAGCCGGGCCGAGATCGCGGCCTGGTGCGCCGACGGTCTCGACATCGGATCCCACACCGCCACGCACCAGCGCCTGAGTCGGCTCGACCGCGCGCGGGTCGCCGACGAGATCGCCCGTTCCCGTCGCGACCTTGCGGCCCTCACCGGTCGGGAGATCCGCCATTTCGCCTGCCCCTGGGGTGTCGCCGTCCACGATTTCGATCCGGAACATGACCCGGCGCTGGCCCTGGAGAGCGGCTACCGGACTTTCTTCACCACGCGGCGCGGCCGGGCGCTGAGTGCCGCGGATCTGCCGGCGATGCCCCGCCACGTGGTCGAGCCGCATTGGCCGGTCTCCGATTTCGAAGCGCTGATGGGCGGCCGCAGGACGGGATGGCGGGCGCGGGAGACTGCTTGAGACGATTCCCGCTCTCGACTCTTGTGTCCGCATCGTCTTTTTCCGAAAGCCGGTGATCACCTTTCGGCACGATGCTCTATCCCAACTGACCGGCGCCGGGCCTGCGGCGCCTGACCTGAGGTCGCCCTCCATGGCAGCCGGTGCGATGCGCCCGATCGTCGTCGTGACCGGGGCGCTCGCGCCCTACACGCACGTCCTCTACGAGCGTCTGGCGGAACGGCTCGCTGGCCGTGACGGCCGGGCCCTGCACGTCCTGTCCTGCACCCCGCGCGAGAGCGCCCGGCAATGGGTGATGCCGCCGCCGCGGCTCTACCGGCACACGGTGCTGCCGGGCCTGCGCTGGCACCGCTCCTCGATCCGCAACCTCTACGTGAACCCGGCGGTGGTGACGCGGCTCGCGGCTCTCCAGCCGGCGGCTTTGGTGCTCAACGACTTCTCGCCGACCATGCTGTTCGCGGCGGGCGCCGCGCGCCTGCGGCGCATCCCGACGCTGATCCGCACCGACGGGGTGCCCGAGACCGATCCGGGCGCGCGCTCGGCCCCGCATCGCTGGCTGCGCCGCGCCATCGTCTCGGGGGCCGCCGCCGGGATCGGACCGAGCCAGGGCAGCGGCGCCGTGCTCGCCCGCTACGGCTTGCCGGCCCGGAACTTCGTCCTGAGCCCGCTCTTTCCGGCCTGGACGCCGCCCGGCCCGCCCCCGCCCGACACCGAGCGGACCTACGACCTCCTGTTCTGCGGCATGCTGAACGAGGAGGTGAAGGGTGCACGCTTCTTCACCGACGTGGTGCTCGGCTGCTGTGCCCGCGGCCGACGCCTGTCGGTCCGGGTCGCGGGGGACGGCCCGCTGCGGGGGGAGATGGAGGCGCGCTTCGCGGGGGCCGGCCTCACCGCTCGCTTCGACGGCTTCCTGGGCCAGGAGGCGTTGCCCGAGGTCTACGCCTCGGCCAGACTCTTCCTGTTTCCCAGCCGCGGCGACGTCTGGGGAATCGTGGTGCAGGAGGCGCTCCAGAGCGGGACGCCGGTGCTGGCCTCACCCCATTCCGGCGCGGCCCGTGGTCTCCTCGACGCCTATGGCTGCGGCGAGGTGCGGCCGATGGCGGTGGCGGACTGGGTCGAGGCAACCCTGCAGCTCCTCGACGACGAAGGCCGCCGCCGGGACCTGCGACATGCGGCGGAGCGCGCGCTCCCGCACTTCACGGTCGAGGCGGCCGTCACCGGATATCTCGATGCCCTCGAACCCCTTCTGGCGGCGCGCACCTGACCGCGCCACCCGTTTCGAGACGCTCGCCGAGAGGTGTATTCGAATTTGTTCGTGGTGCTGACGGCGGGGGAAGGTTTGCCGCCCCTCCGGGCCGAGGCTAGATTCGATCGCAAATGCGCCGATGCTCGATGTATCCAGGCGGCTCAGGGTCAAGCCTTGGTCGATAGTCCGAAACGGATACGACTCAGCTTTATCGAGCTGTCGAGCGCCTCATGCGGAAGCGAATAACATTCTATATCAAATTGGGAATACACGAGACCTATTTGTGATATTTTTACAACATCTTACTGGAAGGGAAACTTGGCAATATCATCCTTAAAAATTTGACTTGCTTCGGCTGTTTATTTTGCACGATTGTGATGTTGCGGATCATTCCTCGCCCGCTTGTGTCCGCTTGGCATCCATGTCTCGCTGGAAGCGTTTCAAAATGGACATAATCAAGAAAATGCGCTGGGAGCGTCCACTTGATCTTGATCACGTCGAGTCTCAAGATATGACTGTCGCTTCTCACGACGCTCCGAAGCAGACCGATAGCCTGACGAGCATTCTGCGTCTCGTCCAATCGGATGCCGATGCGAACGCCTCCGTGGCGGTTGCTTCGCCCTCCTCCTCTCAGGATTGGGCGAACCTGATCGATCGGGTGCGGGCCGCTGCTCAGCGGACGCGCGAAGTCGAGGCGCAGGCCCAGGAGCAGGAGCAGCGCGTGCACGAACTGCTGGAGCGGGTTCGTGACGACGTCAAGCTCGCCAGCGAGCGGGTCCGGGCCGCGGAGACCAAGGCCGCCCATGTGCAGGCGCAGGCCGAGCAGCGCATTCGCGCGGCGGAAGAGCGGGCCGAGGCCGCCGAGGAGCGTGCGCGGATCGCCGAGGATTGGCTGAAGCAGGTGCACGAGGCCATCGTCAGCGAGTTCTCGGCCCTCACCGAGGTGCCGTCCAAGGCTGCGTGAAGCCTCCGGGGCCGCAGGGCGTCAGCGCCGCGCGTCGGTGAACGGCGAGGCCGGCAGCCCGTCCCGCCGCATCGCCGACGGGTCGAGGCGCAGCGTGATGCCGCGCTCGGCGATGAAACGGACCAGGGCGCCGAGGTCGCCCGGCTTCGGGGCCGGGCCGTCGAGGCGGGTGTTGAACAGGATGATCTGCCGGCCCGCCTCCGCCTTTTCGGTGAGGGCAAGTTCGTCGCCGCCGATGGTCACGTTGTCGACGATCTGGTTGTTGCGCGCCACGCCGAGCTCGTCGGTCAGCGCCTCCGCGAGCTTCGGGTAGCGCATCCGCCAGGGCGGGGCGTCGAGCGGCATCGCGGCGAAGGCGGCCCGGAATTCCGAATCCGCCTCGTTCAGGGACGGCTTCATCCAAGTCAGCCCGCGTGCGTCGAGGGCGACCATCGGGCTCGAAGCGACGAAGACGTTGCGGGTGATCGTGTTGTCGCTGCCGCCGCCGATGAAGACCGGCTGATCCACATCGACGAACAGGTTGCGGCGGATGGTGAAGCCGCTCGCCATGTCGTCGAGATAGACGCCCTTCACCTCCATTCCCGGCACGGTGCGGATGTCGTGGACGTAGTTGTCCTCGATGATCGAGCCGCGGGCGGTGAAGTCGCGTCCGGCATAGATCGCGCCGGTATCGCTCAAACCGTGGATGAGGCGGGCGACCTCGTTGCCGCGAAACACGTGATCGTTGCCGCGCAGGTAGATCGCGTAGCCGATCGCGTCGGTGATGAGGTTCCCGCTCGCTTCCGCGCCGACGCCGTCGAGTTCGATCGCGGAACTCTGGGTCTGGCTCAGCCGCGAGAAGCGGGTGAAGCGGGTGTCGCGCACGAACAGGCCACCGCGCCGGAGCGTGGCACGGTCGCCGCCGACGAGGCGGACCGCGCTCGCGCCGATATCGCGCACCGTGCTGCCGGAGACGCCGCCCCCGGTCACCCCCTCGAACACCACAGCGCGACCCGCCGCCCAGGCCAGCTCGCTCGCGCGGATCTCGATATCCTCGCCGCCCTGCACGACGATCAGATCGCCGCGCGCGCGCTCCAGCCGAAGCCGCTCGATGCGCAGGTGCCGCGCGCCCTCGGCCCGGATCAGCGTCTCGGCAAGGCCGACTTCGAGGTCGGCCGCGCCGGGAGCCGGCCATGCCAGCAGCAGGCCGCTCTCGCCGTCGCGCCACCATTCACCGGGCTCATCGAGGGCACCGAGGGCGTGGACCAGCCGCATCCGGGCGCCCTCGCGGATGCCCTCGTAGGGCGGCGCATCCAGTTCGAGCCGGCGGCGGCGCTGATCGACCGCCGCGACGTGGAGGGTTTCCAAGAGCCAGTCCCAGCGCCAGAAGCCCTCTGCCCACAGGTCGCGTTCCAGGGACAGGTCGGGCAGACCCGGCGCGCCCTTGAGGGTGAAGTCGAGGCCCCCTGCCTCGGCCGCGGCAACCGTCGTCCAGGTGGAACCGGGCCCGGGGTTCGGCCCGGGATTCGGCCACTGCGCCGGGCGCAGGGCGCCGCCCGCATCGAAGATCTCGGTGACGCGCGGATGCGTCTCGCGTAAGCGCCGCGGCGCGCGGTAGGCGGGCTCCCGGCGCAAAGCCTCGGGCAGACGGTAGGCGCGCACCGCGTCGCGGGCGGCCGCCGGCAGCCGCGCGCGCAGGCGCGGCGGCAACGATGCGGGCGCCAGGGCGATGCTGCCGACGAGCCGGCTCGATCCGTCGGCCGCCCCGCGCAGGATCAGGGGCGCCCCGGCCGTGCCGGCATGGTCGGGGCCGATCCGGACGGGCGCCGAGATCCGGTGCGTTCCGGGTTCTAGCGCGACCACGATCGCTCGCCCCTCCCCCTGGCGGCGCAGCGCCGCGACGCGGGCGAGCGCCATCGGCAGATCCGCGAAGCGGTCGTTGCGACGGGCACTGACGTCGCCGGTGGGCGCAACCTGCAAGACCAGCGGCGCTTTCGCCTCGCCGCCCCGAACCTCTGCAGCGAGGCCGAAGAGCGGCGGCCCAAGGAAGATGGCGAGCAAGACGGCGGCGAGGAACCCGGCTGCGCTCCGCGGCAGGCCGAGCCTCACGCCTCGGCTTCCGCGTCGGTCATGACGAGTTGCACCCGCGCGTCGCGGCCGAGGGCGTCGAGCGCCCGCCGCAGCCGGGCGGTGCCGCTGCGGCGGGCGCTCGCCGTCAGCAGCAGGGCCGGGAAACGCTGGTCCTGGGCGAGGCGCTCGGCGGCGATGTCGGTGCCGATCAGCCCGATATCGACGAAGACCGTGTCGAAGGCGGCCGCCGCCGTCAGGATCGCGCCGGTATAGGCCGCGGTGCCGAGGCGCAGGGCCGCGTCGTCGAAGGGCAGGATCTTGACCCCGTTCGGCCCCTCGACCAGCGCGTCGCCGAGGCCCGAATGCGTTCTCAGCACGTCGGCGGTGCCGCGCTTGGCCTTGCTCCGGAGATCGCCCGAGATCATCGCCTCCGGGTCGGCATCGACGAGCAGCACCCGCTGGCCGTCGAGGGCGGCCGAGGCGGCGAGGCTGCGGGCCAGCTCCGACTTGCCGCTCCGGTCGTCCGCCGAGGTGACGAGGACGATTGTCGGCCGCGTGGCGCCGAAGTCGCGCTGCAGACGGCTGCCGAGACGGGCCACGGCCACGTCGTAGGCGGTGTCGGCGCGCAGGGATTCGCTGCCCGCCTTGCTCCGCGTCCTGCTCGGCACCTTGGCCGGCAGGGCGGCGACCACGGGGAGCCCGGCGAGCTGCTGAAGCCGGCGGCGCGAGCCGATCCGCCCTGCGGCCGGCACGGCGAGGAGGGCGAGCGCGGTGCCGAGGCCGAGGCCGGCCGCCAGAGCCGCGGCGAAGATCACCGGGATCGGCGGTCCGAGCCGGCGCTCCGGTAGCGAGGCGGGCGAGATGACGCGCGAGGTCGAGGTGTCGAGGCGCTGCTGTTCCTGTAGCTCGCGGGCGCGGACGAGAAAGGCTTCGTAGACCGCACGGCTCGCCTCGACCTGCCGCTCCAATTCGCGCAGGCGCACAAAGCTCTTGTCGACGGACAGAGCCTCCTTCTTGCGGCTCTCCAGGGTGGCGGCGAGCGAGGCCTCGTTGGCCTGCGCCGAGCGGTAGTCGTTACGCGTAGCCGCGGCGATGCGTCGGATCTCGGCGTTGATGTCGTTGCGCAGGGTCTGCACCTGCAACTCGCCGGTGCGCAGGGTGGGGTGGCGGGGGCCGAGGTTGGATAGGGTGTCGGCCCGGGCCGCCTCGATCTGGGCGAGCTGGGCGCGCAATTGCGCGACGGTCGTGGACTGGACGATCTCGGTCACGGAGTTGAGGTCGGCCCGGCCGTTGGCGACCGCTTCGATCTGGGCGAGCCGCCCGCGCAGCTCGCCGGCCCGGGCGCGCGCCGCGCCGAGCTGCTGGTTGAGCTGGGTCAGCGCCTGCTCGCTGACGAGCTGGCCGCGGGTGCCGACGAGGTTGTTGGCGGCGCGGAACTTCTGCGCCCTGTCCTCGGCCTCGCGGAGGTCGTCCTGCAACTCGCCGAGGCGGCTCGACACTGCCTCGCCGGCCTTGCGGGTGACCTGCGCCTGCGCCTGCGAGACGGTGGTCAGGTAGGTCTCGGCGATGGCCTGGGCGAGCTCGGCGGATTTCTGGCGCTCCTGGCTGGTGACGGCGAGCTCGACCACGAAGCTGCGCTCCAGGCGGCGCGCGGTCGTGCGGTCGCGCAGGGTCCGCAGGGCGGTGAGCGTGTCGTCGGCAGGGCCGCCGGTGCTGACGAACAGGGAGGAGATGCGGCTCTTGAGCGCCTCCAACGGCGAGGAGGGGCGGACGAACTCCGCGTCCCGATCGAGCTTGAACCGATTCACGACCTGCCGCAGCACGTCGTCGGAGATGAGGACGCGGAGCTGGCTGTCCACGAGCAGCAGGCTCGCATCGCTCGCCTGATCCGAAGGCGTCACGCCGTCCTTGACCACTTGGATGCCGCGTGGGTCGATCAGGATCTGCGTCACGGCGGCATAGAGCGGCGGCGCCAGAGCGAGCCACGCCACCGCGGCCACCAGGAGCAGCACGGCCGGCGCCAGCACGAGCGCCCAGCGCGCACGCAGGGCCTGCCCGATCTCCCGCGGGTCGAGGAACCAGGGTTCAGGCGTCACGTCCGGCTTGCCCGGCTCGGCGCCGACGAAGAATCGCGAAGGCATCCGCTCGATCATCGTCATTGCAAAACTCTCGAACAATACACGCCTGCAGGTGCAGCCGACCCGCAGCAACCGATCCGGTCCGCCGTTCCCGTCCCCGAGTGGGTCGTCCGGGGACGATCCTTCCCGTTTTGGGACAGCGGCCGGAGTCCGGAGGCGGTTCGGGTCTCAGGCTTCAAGATCTGCGCCAGGATGCCCATCACGCGGGCGCCGCAGGCGGAAGACCAAAGGCGGTGGCGGACGGAACGGGCGTGGCTGCGCCCGCCGGTTCCCGGCGAAGGGCACCGATGCGAGCATAGGCCAGCAGCCCCACGAAGGTGAGGACGTTGATGTTCCAGTCCTGAAAGATGCCCGGCGTCGTCATGCCGTTGAGGATGAGGAAGAACACGCAGGTGGCGACGAGGCGGCGCCCTGGACGATCGAGCTTCATCCCCCAGCGCAGGGCGGTCCCCAGCACCATCGCGCAGAGGCCGAGCCCGATCAGGCCGGTGCCGGCCCAGGCGCTCAGCAGCATGTTGTGCGAGGACGAGATGAACACGGCGTCCCGCGCCAACGTCTCGGCCAAAGCCGTAGTCGGGATCAGGAGCTGGATGAAGCGGTCTCCCGCCGCGTAGCCGGCGCCGACGAAGCGGTCCTTGGTCGCCTCGATGAAGACCGGCCAGAAGGTGCCGCGCCCGGTGGCGTCGGCCAGCTCCTCCGGTGGCTTCTGGAGCACGGTCGAAATCACATCGAGCAGGGCCGGAAAGGCGGACAGGCCCCCCATCAGCACAAGGAACAGGACCAGGTAGACGGTGAAACCCGCGTAGCCGAGGAGGCGCAGCCGGCGGTGGCGCGACGCCACCATCATGCCGGGGGCCGCCGCGACGAGCGAGGCGGTGCTCGCGGCCGAGCCGGCGATGACGAAGCCGACGAAGGCGAACAGGAGGTGGGCGCGCCGGTGGGGGATGCGGTCGTCGAAGATGACGAGGAAGGCGTAGGCGGCGCAGAGATAGGGCATCAGATTGTGCTTGGCCGACGAGAACACGATCCCATGCGCGAAGTTGTCGAGGATGATCGGTGCCGTGGCGACCAGCCACGCGACGGTGAACAGCGCGAAGAGGTTGGCGAGCCGCCGCTCGATGTCGCTGCGGTCGAAGATCATAATCGAGGCGAGGGTGAAGATCGCCAGTTCCACCGTTCGGTATACGGTGTAGCTCGGCACGATCGACCATGCGGTGCTGAGGCCGTTCACGAGGATCATCAGCGTGAATGGCAGGTACGGCATCGAGAACGCCACCAGCAGGATGCGCCGGTCCACCGCGATCCGGGCCATGAGATAGAGCCCGGTCAGCCCGGTCATGACGATGAGCGCGAGGTTGGAGGCCGTCAGCCCCTGCTCCAGCACCGCGTTGCCGTCCTCCCGCGGGACGTTGAAGACCAGCGGCAGCAGCGCGAAGAGCGTCATCAGGGCGAACGGGACCGCGACCGGACCGTTCAGCGGCCCCATCCGGGTCTCCAGTCTATGGCGCGCCAGCGGGTAGAGCAGCACGAACCAGACTGCCACCGCGACGACCAAGAGGAAGTTCAGCATTCCGGCGGTTCCATGGAACGTCGTCTCAGCCTGGTCCGGGTATCGAGAAAGCCGATTTCGTGCCCCGCCGATCCCGTGCGGGCCAACACTCTGTGGAGTCTTGGTTTATGGCGTCTTTCGGGCTGTGAGGCGCATGCGCGACGCCGTGACCATTCGGAATGCTGCAGAATCGATTTCGCAGCGGCCCGACCGGAATGCCGGTTTACGCTCCGCGCATCGCATCGTTGAGGCTCGCGATGACATCGACCGGAAGCCGCAAGGATCCGTGTTCGACAGGTTCTCCGTCCCAAATAGCCGCTGTTTCGACGAAGAGCGCCCTCAGGCGCCGAACAGGACGACCTCGGTATAGGTGAGGTCGCCGGTGGCCGGCGGGTTCGGGCCGCGGGCGTATTTCGGGGCGCGGCCCTCGAAGAAGTGTCCGACGAGGCCGGGCAGCTTGCCCACGGCATCGAGCACGAACCACGGCATGGCGTGGTGCAGGATGAGATGCCGGCCGATCGCGCCGAGGAAGGCGGACAGGTCGAGCGCCGTCGAGCGATAGACGAGCTGGAGGCAAGGCAGGCGTGGCCAGCGCGTCTCCCCCGGCCGCAGCTTGATGGCGCGCCGCTGGAACAGGACGGCCCACGCCTTCTCGCCATCCGAACAGACGAGGCCGATGCAGCCATAGGCGATGTGGTCGGCCACCAGCCGGGCCTCCGGCTCCGGCAGCAGGCGCAGGGTCTCAGGCGTGGCCGCGCGGACGCGGCGCCCCCGGCCGAAGCCGGCGAGCAGCGGCATGACGAGCATCTGGCCCGAGCAGACCGGCTTGAAGCCGCGCGCCTTGTGCATCTGCCAAGTCTGCGGGGCGGGCGAGACGTTGGTGTAGGTCACCCGCCGGTCGCGCATGGCGAAGCCGTCGAGCAGCGTGCCGAGCGCGCGGAACTCCGGCAGCACGTACCAGCTCGACAAGTTGCAGCGCAGATGCGTGCCGGCCTCGTCCGTCACCGTCCGGTACAGGGCGAGCAGGACGCCGACGATCGCCCCGTCCCGTTCCAGCACATAGCCGTAGCGCGGCACGTCGTCGGGCAGCGGCTGGGTGCGGTGCCGGTCAAGCCCGGTGCGCCAATAGGTTTCGGAACGGTCGGGGAAGCCGACCCGCAGCAACCGCACGACGGATGCGAGGTCGTCCTCCTCGATGGTGCGGCAGCGGACCTTGGCCCGCGTGCTGCGAACGCCCTCCCCCGCGGGTGGGACGTCTTCCACGGTTTCGTTCACCCCAGTCATCGGCGTCCCCCTCCGGCTCGTCGCGCTGTCCGGCACCTGTTTTCGTCCCACGGTTCCGCGCGATCGAACCGTGAGCCAGGCGCGTTGTCGTCCCGCTCGGAGACGTGCGCGAAACAGAGCGAAATCAATGCCAGCCGGCCGATGCCGTTTCGGGATTGCCGGTCTTGTTGTTTGAATTAGTATAGGCCTTGATTTTTTTGTCCAGACAAGTCGGACTCTATTGATTTTCCGCAATTTGCTGTTGAAGCAAGCCCCGGCTCAAAGCCGCCGGCCGGCGTCAGGCAGTGCTGCCGGCGTCGATGGTCAGAACGGTGCCGGTGACGTTGCGGGCGCGGTCCGACATCAGGTAGGCGACGGCGTCGGCCACATCCTGCGGCTCGGCCAAACGCTTGAGGGCGCTGCGGTTGGCTACACGCCCGCGCTCGGCCTCGGCCATCTCGCCGGTCATCGCCGTCTCGATGAAGCCGGGCGCCACCGCGTTCACCGTCACCCCCAGCCGCCCGACCTCGCGGGCGAGCGACTTGGTGAAGCCGATCATCGAGGCCTTGGTGGCCGCGTAGACCGAGAGCGCGTTGTAGCCAGTGAAGGCTATGATCGAGCTGACATTGACGATCCGCCCCGCGCCGGCCGTCATCATCCCGCGGGCGAGGTACTTGGTCAGCACCATCGGCGCGAGGGTGTTGAGGTGGACGAGTTCGGCGATTCTGGCGGCCGGCATCGTCGTCAGCAGGCCGGGCGTGCCGAGGGCTGCGTTGTTGACGAGGCCGTAGACCGGCCCGTGCTCGGCCCGGATGCGCTGGGCGAGCGGCTGGAGCGCGTCGATCTCGCCGAGGTCGGCCGCCATGAATTCGATCCGGCCGGGACCGGCGGCCCGTTGCGCTGCCTCCAGCGCCTCGCTCGGGCGGCGGGCGAGCGCCACCACGCGGAACCCGTCGGCGGCGAGCGTTTCGGCCATGGCGAGGCCGAGCCCGCGGCTCGCCCCGGTGACGACGACGAGGCGCCCGGTCTTGAGGCCGTCCCTGGAAACGTCGCTCACGCGCCCCTCCGCACCAGCTTGCCGCCGGACGTGATCGGCAGCGTGTCCACGAACTTCACGCTCGCCGGCACCTTGTGGCCGGCCAAGCGCGGGCGGCAATGGGCAATGATCGCCTTCTTCAGCGCCGCCTGATCCGCGCCCGCGTCGGCGTGCAGGACCACCTCCGCTTCGACCACCGCGCCGAGGATCGGGTTGGGTCGCGCCCGCACCCGGGACATCGACACGCCGGGGAAGACGTTGATGACGGTCTCGACTTCCTCAGGCTGCACCTTGGCGCCGCCGACATTGATCACGCCGCTGCGCCGGCCGAGGAAGTGGTAGCGCTCGCCCCTTCGCTCCACGAGGTCGCCGGTATCGATGAAGCCATCCTCGGCGATCAGCGCCTCGGGCACGGCACCCAGATAGCGCCGCCCGGTGCGGCCGGAGCGCACGAACAGGCTGTCCTCGCGCACGGTGATCTCGATCCCGGCGCGGGTGCCGATCAGCGCGGACGGAAAACCCTCCCGCCCGTCCTCGACGGTGAAGCCGACCCCGCCCTCGGTCGAGGCGTAGGCATGGGCGATGCGCGCCTCGGGGAAGGTGTCGCCAAGCGCATCGAGGATGTTCTGGTCGGCGATCTCACCCGAGAGCCGCACGTAGCGGGGGCTGAGTCGGTCGAGCGCCGCGCTCATCAGGGCGAGGCGCCAGTGCGAGGGCGTGCCGAGGATGTGGGTGACGCCCGCCGCGCCGACGCGGACGAGATAGTCGCGCACCGGCTCGCCTGCGTCGGAGAGCACGAGCGAGGACGGCCCGAGCATCGCCCGCAGGAAGACCTGCAAGCCGCCGTAGCGGCGGATGTCGTAGAAGGTGCTCCACACTGTGCCGGGCTCCGGCGCGGCGGCGGTGTTGATGCCGCCGGCCAAGCCGTCGAGGGTGTGGGCGACGAGCTTCGGTGCGCCGGTGGTGCCGGAGGTGGCCAGTGCCCATTCCGTCTCCCGCGGCGTCTCGGAGCCCGCGCGGAACGCGTCGGCCGCGTCGATCCGGGGCAGGCCCGGCAGCGCGTCGGGGGGCAGTCCCTCGGCGTCTGTGACGCAGATCTCGGCCTCGGAATCCGACGCGATCCGGGCGATGTGCTCCGGCGCCAGCTTCGGGGGGACGAGGGCGAGCCGGGCCGCGAGACCGTCGAGCGCGATCATGGCCCGGCCCGCCGCCATCTGCCCGCCGACGGCGAGCAGCACCCGGCGGCCGGCGAGCGCCGCGGTCGCGGCGGCGTCAGGCTCACCGGAGACGATCCCGGCGACATCTTGTTTGCTGCGGTAGTCGGACAGGAACAGGCCCTCAAGACCGCCCGCCGCCAGAAGGCGCTCGCGCAGGATCATCGGGCTCAGGCCGCCTGCCGGGCCGCGGCGCGGTCGTAGAGGGCGACGAGGTCGCCGACCGTCACCGGCAGGTCGGAGGCGTCCATCTCGCCGAACGGGTCGGCGCCGGTGAGATCTTCCATCCGCGCGACGAGGAGCGCGAAGCAGAGCGAGTCGAACTCGGTGTCGAGCATCACCAGGTCGTCGGTGATCGGCGGCATCCGCTTCTCCTGCTCGGCGGCGATCGCGGCGATCTCGAAAAAGACGGTCTCACGCAGGGACATGGGGGCTCTCCTCAAGGATGGATAGAAAGGGGGGCGCCGCGGAGGCATTCGCCGAAGTCGCGGGCGATCTCGGACAGGATCGGCCGGCCGCGCGGTACCAGCCGCCCGAGGCCGTAGAAGAAGTGGACCATGCCGGCGTGAACGGTGTGGGCGGTCGCGATGCCCGCCCGTTTCAGACGCTCGGCATAGGCCGCCCCCTCGTCGCGAACCGGATCGTATTCCGCGGTGTGGATGCGGGCCGGCGGCAGGCCGGTCAGGTCCGCCTCGCGCAGGGGCGAGAGACGGGGCGACGGCGCGGCGGCTTCAGGCCCGCAGGCCGCAAGGTCGCGCCGGATCGTCGCCTCGTCGAGGAAGTAGCCGCGGGCGAAATCGCGGCGCGAGGCGTGGTTGCCGTGCACGTCGAGCACGGGGCAGATCAGGAGCTGCGCCCGGATCGCGCCGCGCCGCTCCTGGCAAACCCGTGCCGCGAGGCCGGCGCCGGCGGAATCGCCACCGATGCCGAGCCGGGCCGGATCGATCCCGAGCGCGTCCGCCTGCGCGGCGACCGAATCCAGCGCCGCCAGCGCGTCGTCGAGGGCGGCCGGGAACGGGTGTTCGGGCGCGAGCCGGTAATCGACCGAGACGACGCGGAGGCTGCCGGACTCGGCGAGCACCCGGCAGATCCCGTCATGGGTGTCGAGGCCGCCTGTCACGAGGCCTCCGCCGTGCAGGTAGACGAGGCCGGGGCCGCCCGTGCTGCCCTCCGGCGCATAGAGCCGCGCGGAAAGCGGCCCGGCCGGGCCCGGCAGGACGAGGTCGTGGGTCGCGACGCCCTCGGCGCTCAGCCCGGCGAGGCGGCTAAGCCCGCGCATCCCCTCCCGGCGGGCGTCGAGGGTGATGCCGTCCGAACTCCCGAGCGCCATCATGTCGAGGAAGCGGCTGACATGCGGATCGAGCGGCATCGGACGGCTCCGGGCGTGTCGCGTTCAGAGCTTCAGCGCCGCGCGGACCGCGGCCGGCCACGCGTCGATGCTCTCGCCGTGGGTGGCGAACAGGGCCACTGCGAGGCGATCCATGCCGAAGGCGACGCAGCCGGTATGGGCGGGCTCGCCGTCCTCCAGGTTCAGGCCCCAGGTCGTGCCGAAATGCTCGCGGTGATAGTTGAAGCTCATGCAGGCGGTGCCGGCGGCCGCGCCCCGCAGCGGGATCAGCAGCTCGAACTTCAAGGCCTGTTCGAGCTGGCTGAAGGCCATGATCTGGCCGAGCCGGCCGAAGAACGGGTCACTCGCGGTCTCCACCGTGTAGGGGAGCCCGAGTTCGTCGGCCATGGCGGTGGCGGTGGCGATCCAGCTCTCGCGGAAGGCGACGATCTGCTCCGGCGTGCCGATGCGGACGTATTCGCGCATCCGGAAGGATTGCAGCCGGTCGAGATGGCGCGAGGGCTCGCGGCGGAAGCAGTCGCAGGCGACGTCGAAGCGGTAGCCGGTGGCGGGCACCGCCCCGCGGGCGGCGGCGATCGGGTAGACCGGGTAGCAGGCGGCCGGGGTCAGAACGAGGTCGGCGGTTTCGAGGCCCGTGGTCCAGTCGCCGCCCTCGAGGTGCTTGTCGGCGGAGGCGCGGATCTCCGCCTCGCTGCCTTCCAGGCAGGAGACGCAGCCGAGAAGGTTCGGGAAGCTCTTGAGGTAGCCGTGCCGCTCCAGATGCGCGCGGCTCATCACCGGCGGGAAGCGGAACACCTCCGTGCCGTCCTCGCGCCGCGCCGAGATGAAGGCGGCCAGCGCCTCCACCACCGACTCGTAGGCGCCGGTGCGGGCGTAGACGCCCTGCGCGTTCATCGGCTTGAACATCGCGTCGAACAGGGCGTCGAGCGGGTCGGTCGCGGGCGGCGAGGCCGGCGCGTTCATCACGGGCATGTTCATGGCGAGCAAGTCCTTCGGGCGAGACGGGAGCGGGTCGGCGCCTTCAGGCGCTCAGCGAGGCGGCGACGGGCGACATCAGCGTCGCGGTGGCGAGGTTGGCCATGATCCGGTCGTTGTGGATCATGATCGGCGCCGAGAGGATGTCGCGCAGCGCCCGGCCGATGCTGAACGCACCGTCCTGGCGGTAGCCGGCCAGCCCGTTGGCGCGCAGCGCGCTCGACACGGTGGCGACGGCGAGTTCCGAGACCTCGACCTTGAGCATCGTCAGCGCGGTCTGCACGTCGAGGCCGGCCAGCGCCGCCGGGTCGCCTTGCGTGCCCTCGAAGGTGTCGAGCGCCTGCGTGATGAGGGCGCGGGCCTGCTTCAGGCTGGAGACAGCGCGCGCATAGTGCAGCGCGCCGGGCGGGGCGACGCCGCCCGCACCCCGCATCGCCGTGCGGGTGAAGGCCTGGGCGCGATCGACGGCGGAGGCCGCGATGCCGGCCCAGGCGCTCGACCACAGGATGTGCGAGACCGGCGTCATGGTCTGGTTGTGGATGTCTCCGTAGCGGGCGGCGAGCACCTGCTGCGGAATCCCGCGGGCGACGAGGCGGAAGCCGCTGCTGCAGGTGCCGCGCATGCCGAGCGTTTCCCAGCCGCTCAGGCGCTCCAGGGTGTAATCCTCCTTCAGGAAGATGCAGAGCACTTGGTCGGACGCTCCGGCCTCGGCCGAGCGGCGGGCGACGGTGACGACGCCGTCGGCCTGTGCGCCGTAGGAGATCACGGTCGCGGCCCGCTCCAGGGTGATCGCCTCGCCGTCGGCCTCGATCGCGGCGGCGGAGGAGCGGACGTTGCCGCCGCCTTGGCCCTCGGTCGTCGAGGAGGCCATCAGGAGCTGTTCGTCGGCGATGCGGCGCAGGAGGCCGTCCTGCCAGGGCTCGCCGCGGCCGTGCCGGATCAGGCAGGCCATCTTGGTCTGGTGCATGGCGAAGATCATCGCCGAGGAGGCGCAGGCGCGGCCCAGCACGTAGGCGATCTCGGCCAGCATCCGGACCGAGGCGCCCTCCCCGCCGAGTTCGATCGGCACGGCCGCGCCGAGCAGGCGCTGCGAACGGAAGGCGGCGACGGCTTCCTCGGGGAAGCGCCCGTCGCGATCCACCGCATCCGCATGGGCGGCGGCGATCGCGGCGGCGGCGGCGGCGCGGGTCAGAAGGTCGGCGGCATCGCCGACTCGACCGTCCGGCGTGGGCTGCATCGTCATGGCTGGGCTCCGTTGGACTGAAGCCGGCCGGGCCGGCGGCACGTCAGGGATGTTCGTGAGGGAGGGTCAGGCGCTCGGGCCGCGCACGCTCTCGACCATCCGGGCGATGGCCTCGATCGAGTAGAAGTTCTTCGGCGTCAGGCTCGCCGGCGGGATCATGATGTCGAACTCCGCCTCGACCGCGACCATCAGGTTGACGAGATCGAGGGACGAGAGCCCGACATCGACCAGGGCGTCCGACTTCTCGAATTCCGGCTTGATCGCGTGGCGGGCGGCGATCGCGTAGGCGAGGCCCATGGTCCGATCCGCGACGCTGGCTGTCACCGCTTGCGACATTGTCCTCTTTCCCTTTAGCCTGTGCCGACTGGATTGGTCTGTGGCCGCTTCGACTGCAATACATCCGCGGTTTTATAAATACTCTTGCTGATTATGCGGAAAAAGCGTTTATTGATGTTAAGTATGTTGCTGGTTAATCTGATTTGGTTGGGCCGGGTTTTAGATTCGGTCCGTGTCGGGGGGCGATCCATCCGGTGAGATCCCGATGAAGCGCCCGCCGCCATAGGCCAGGGCGGGCCGTTCCGCCCGGTTCAGCCGCACCTCGCGCACCGCGCCCAGCAGAATGGCGTGGCTGTGCCGCTCGATGACCTCCGCCAGCGTGCAATCGACGATGGCCTGCGCCTCGGTGAGGCCGGAGGCACCCGATTCCATGATCGTCCAATCCGCGCCGAGATAGCGGGCGGCGCCCCGCAGGCCGCCGATGCCGGCGAAGCGCTCGGCGATGCCCTGCTGCCCGGCTCCGAGGATGCTGACGCAGAAATGCCGCCGCCGGGCGATGACCGGCCAGCTCGACGAGCTTCGGTTGACGCAGACCAGCATGGTCGGCGGATCGACGCAGAGGGAGACCGCCGAAGTCGCGGTGAGCCCGACCCGGTCCTCGCCGCTTCCGGCGGTGATCACGACGACCCCCCCGACGAGGCGGCGCATCGCCTGCTTGAGGAGCCCCCCGTCCATGGCGGGCTCCGGCGCCAGCGCGGCGGCGGCGCCCATCACGCGCCCCATCCGTCGAACGGGCGGGCGCGGTCGCGGGGTGTCGATGATCTCCGGCGCGCAAGCATGGTTCGCAATCCGTTCGTCGATCTGAAATGGGACCTTGTGAAACTTGCCCGTCTCGCCCCGGTCGAAACCGGACGTTATCGGTTCATCTCTATGCTGTTGCCTGTCCTTGCGGCTCGTCTGTGCAAGTCCAGGGCCCGGCTGGACGGGCCGGAAATTGTTCAGTTCCGGTACGAACCGCAGGATGTGCCGAGGGGCGGTCCCGAACCGGGACGCGCCCTGCCGTCAAGCGAGATCGAAGCGATGTCCCAGAGCCCAGACGCCGCCCTCCCCGCCCGAACCGGCGGACGGACCGCCGCCCAGGCGCTCGTGGATCAACTCGCGGCCAACGGCGTCACCCACGTCTTCGCGGTGCCGGGGGAGAGCTACCTGCCGGTGCTCGACGCGCTCTACGAATCGGGCATCGCGCTCACCGTCTGCCGCCAGGAGGGCGGCGCGGCGATGATGGCGGAGGCGCATGGCAAGGCGACGGGGCGGCCCGGCATCTGCTTCGTCACCCGCGGGCCCGGCGCCACAAACGCCTCGGCCGGCATCCACATCGCCCAGCAGGATTCGACGCCGATGATCCTGTTCGTCGGGCAGATCGAGCGGGGTCTGCGCGACCGCGAGGCGTGGCAGGAGGTCGATTACCGCGCCGCCTTCGGGCCGATCGCGAAATGGGCCACCGAGATCGAGACCGGCGCGCGGATACCGGAATACGTCTCGCGCGCCTTTCACACCGCCACCGGCGGCCGGCCGGGCCCGGTGGTGGTGGCGCTGCCGAAGGACATGTTGAAGGACGCCGCAGAGGGCCCGCTGGCCCCGCCCTTCGCCGCCATCGAGGCGGCGCCCGGCGCGGAGGATCTGGAGCGTCTCGCCGCCCTGCTCGCTGAGGCGAAAAACCCTTTCCTGGTGCTCGGCGGCAGCCGCTGGACCGAGCAGGCCTATGCCGACATCTGCCGCTTCACTGAGGCCTTCGATCTGCCGGTGGCCACGAGCTACCGCCGCCTGCCGCTGTTCGACCCGCTGCACCCGAACTACGCGGGTGATCTCGGGCTTGCCGCCAACCCGAAGCTGGTGGCGCGGGCCAAGGCCGCCGACCTGATGATCGTGCTCGGGGGCCGCCTCGGCGAGGTCGCGAGCCAGACCTACTCGCTCCTCGACATCCCGGCGCCCCGCACCCGGCTCGTCCACATCCATCCCGGAGCGGAGGAACTCGGCCGGGTCTACGTGCCCCATCTCGGCATCACCGCCGCGCCGGCCCGGATGGCGGCGGCCCTGGCGCGGCTCGCGGCGCCGGCCACCGTCCCGTGGGCGGCGGAGACCCGCGCGGCCCATGCGGACTATCTGGCGTGGTCGGAGACTCCGACGCCGCAGCCCGGCCCGGTCAATCTCGGGCAGGTGATGGTGCATTTACGCGAGGCGCTGCCGGAGGACGCGATCCTGTGCAACGGCGCGGGCAACTACGCCGCCTGGATCCACCGCTTCTACCGCTTCCGCCGCCCCGCGACCCACCTCGCGCCGACCTCCGGCTCGATGGGCTACGGCGTGCCGGCGGCGGTTGCGATGAAGCGGATCTTCCCCGACCGCACGGTGATCTCGATCAACGGCGACGGCGATTTCCTGATGAACGGCCAGGAATTCGCGACCGCCGTGCAGTACGGCCTGAACCTCGTCTGCATCGTCGCCGACAATGCGAGCTACGGCACGATCCGCATGCATCAGGAACGCGATTTCCCCGGCCGCGTCCTCGCGACCGATCTCGTGAACCCGGATTTCGCCGCCTATGCCCGCGCCTTCGGCGGCGTCGGTTTCACCGTGGAGCGGACGGAGGATTTTCCGGCGGCTCTGGCGGAGGCTCGGGCGGCGCAGCGCCCAGCGATCGTCCACGTGAAGTTCTCGGTCGACGCGATCACGCCGGGCATGAGCCTCACGGCGATCCGCGAGAAGGCCCTGGCGGGCGGGTGAGAACGGGGAAGGTTTTCGGCGACGCCTTTCCCACGTGAGGGCACGAGGGTTCGGGCGGCGAGTCTGGAACATCGAAGTCGACCCCCGAGACCGTTCGGGCGAGGGATGCGAGACACAAGCATGGCCGTTCGGTGCCGGCCGCGAACCTAAATTCGTCTCGTCGCGTTCCTAGAGGCGGATGAGGAGACCACCCGATATGAAGGCGATCTATGCAGTGGCGGCCGTCGGCCTGGGCTTGATGGGTTCCATCGCTTCAGTCTCGGCCCAGCCCTACGGCAGCCGTGACTATGGCTACGAAGAACGGGGCCGCGGCTACGGTGGCCGCGGTTACGACGACGAGGATCGCGGCCGTGGCTATGGTGGCCGCGGCTATGGCCGCCGTGATTACGGCTTCGATGAGCGCGAATACCTGCGCTGCAATCCCGACGTGCTCCGCGCGGTCCGACGGGGCCAGATGGAATCCGGTGCCGTGCACTACCAGACCTTCGGCCGGCGTGAGCGCAGACGTCTGAGCTGCTGACCGGGATTCGCTCGTAGCGGGGACGAAGCCTGAACTTTGACCCGCTACGACAGCCGCCCATGCGCGAAATCCCAGTAAAGCTGGCGCGCCTTTCGAAACACCGGCCCCGGCTCGAAGCGCACGTCGTCGAGCCCGGTGACCGGGGCGACCTTGGCGAAGTTGCCGGCGGTGAAGACCTCGTCGGCGCTTAGAAAATCCTCGTAGCGCAGCGTCTTCTCCACCACCGGGACGCCGGCCCCACGCAGCAGCGCGAGGACGCGGGCGCGGGTGATGCCGGCCAGGAACGTGCCGTTCGGGACCGGCGTGTAGACGATGCCCTCCCGCACGAAGAAGGCATTGGCGTTGGCGAACTCGGCGACGTTGCCGAGCCCGTCGAGCATCAGGCAATTGCCGAAACCGCGCGACAGCGCTTCGGTCAGCGCCCGAGCGCCATTGGGGTAGAGGCAGCCGGCCTTGGCATCGACGGGAGCGGTCTCGATCGACGGGCGGCGGAAGGGCGAGAGCGTC
This sequence comes from Methylorubrum extorquens, assembly GCF_024169925.1. Taxonomy (NCBI): domain Bacteria; kingdom Pseudomonadati; phylum Pseudomonadota; class Alphaproteobacteria; order Hyphomicrobiales; family Methylobacteriaceae; genus Methylorubrum; species Methylorubrum extorquens. Next base: position 1,165,869 of record NZ_JALJXF010000001.1, on the reverse strand, counting down.
GCCTTGACGCCCGAGGGCAGCGGCATCGGCGCCGTGTAGAGCGACAGGCACCAATTGGTGGAGGCGGGGTCGAAGCGCACGCCGCCGGCAAACCCGCTCTCGGCCCAGTACATCGGCCGGATGTAAAGTTCGGCCTCGGGCGCAAAGCGCGTCAGCCCCTCGGCGACGAGGCGGGTCCATTCCTCGACCGCGACCTTCGGCGTGAGCCCGAGGGCGGTGGCCGAGCGGTTGACCCGGGCGAGGTGCAGGTCGAGGTCGGGCGCGACGCCCTCGAAGGCGCGGGCGCCGTCGAACACCGTCGAGCCGAGCCACGCGCCGTGGGTGCGCGGCCCCATGATCCGGACGTTGCCGGGGTGCCACGCGCCCTCGAAGAACGTCCAGGTATCGTGCTCCGGCGTCGTCATCGCGTCCGATCCTGTGAAAGAGGCTGTCTCAGGCGGCTTCGAGCTGGCCGCCCGAACCGGCGCGGCGGCTCAGCATCCGCTTGGCCTTGCCGGCGGCGCGCAGGGCGAGTGTCACGACCTTCGGCTGGGTCTTCCGGCAGAAGGCGACCTTCCGCACGTAGCTCTCGACATGCCAGTGGCAGACCGCGCCGCGGGGAATGAACAGCACGTCGCCGGCCCGGAAGGTCCTGGCCGGGGAGACGCCGTCGCTGATCGTGGCCGACCCTTCGATGAAGTGGATCGTCTCGTCGATGTCGTAATGCCACGCGAACCGGCCGGCGGTGCAGTCCCAGACGAGCGTCCAGGCCATGCCGTCGGCGCTGCGCGAGAGCATGGTGTTGCGGGCCACGGGCTGTCCCTCTTGGATCCAGCTCGGCTCGATCGGGGCGGCGCGCAGCTCGCCCGAAGTTACGGACGGAATCATCGCTGTGGTCGACACGGCATCCTCGCTGAAGCGCTCTTCCGCCGATCGGGGCGCCGGTTCGGCGCAGGAGAACGCGTTGATGACAAAGGGAGCAGGCGTTCGGGATCGTTCCGCAAGCGCTCAGCCTATCGGAAACCACGGTTCTAATCGGATGACAAGTCGGTTGTACGATTATCACTAACGCGGGGGCGGGCGAAGACTGTCGAGTTTCGGCCGATCTGTCATCGTATCAAGACTAGGGCCGATTTGGCACGCTTGCTCCGTTTCGGGACAGGTGCCGGACGGCGTTGTTTGTACCGGAAAGACATTGCCGCGCGGCCACAGCCGCTGTCACTCGGACGATTTCCCCCTCGCTCGAAGTCGTCAACCAAGACTTGTCGGAGATTCGCGTTCACCAAGTCCCGCAAGAGTTCATCCCGTTCCGGTACGGCAAAGTCTGGTCCAGGCCTTGCGCCCAAGGCCCCAACTTCGCGGTTTCGGGACGACTTCAAGACATGCGCAGCGAAACGATCGCCCTTCATGCCGGCTTCGACCACGATCCGGCCACGCACGCGGTCGCGGTGCCGATCTACCAGAGCGTCGCCTACGCCTTCGACAGCGCCGACCACGGCGCCGCCCTGTTCAATTTGGAGGAGGAAGGCTTCCGCTACAGCCGGATCGCCAACCCCACCGTCGCGGTGCTGGAACGGCGCGTGGCGGAATTGGAGGGCGGCCATTCGGCGCTGGCAGTCGCGAGCGGCCAGGCTGCCCTGCACTATGCCATCGCCACCCTGGCGGATCACGGCGGCAACATCGTCGCGGTGCCCCAGCTCTACGGCACGACGCACACGCTGCTGGCCCACGTCCTGCCGCGCCAGGGCATCACCTGCCGCTTCGCCGCGAGCGACCGGGCCGAGGACATCGCGGCGCTGATCGATGGCGACACCCGCGCCGTCTACTGCGAATCGATCGGCAATCCGGCCGGCAACATCTGCGATATCGAGGCGCTGGCGGCGGTGGCCCACGCCCACGGCGTGCCGCTGGTGGTCGACAACACCGTGCCGACCCCGATCCTGATGCGGCCGATCGATTACGGCGCCGACATCGTCATCGCCTCGCTCACCAAGTTCATGGGCGGCCACGGCACCACGCTCGGCGGCATCATCGTCGATTCCGGCCGCTTCGATTGGAAGGCGGCGCCTGAGCGCTTCCCGATGTTCACGCAGCCGGACGTCTCCTATCACGGCCTCGTCTACGCCGACCATTTCGGCCCCGGCGCCTTCGCCGCGCGGGCGCGCAGCGTCTACCAGCGCACCACTGGGGCGGTGCTGCCGGCGATGTCGGCCTTCCTGCTGCTGCAGGGCATCGAGACGGTGGCGCTGCGGGTCGAGCGCCATGTCGCCAACGCGCGCAAGGTCGCCGAGCACCTGCGGGCGCATCCGCAGATCGCCTGGGTGAACTATGCCGGGTTCGTGGACAGCCCGAACCACCCGATGGCGCGAAAGTACCTGAAGGGCGAAGGCTCCTCGCTCCTAACCTTCGGGGTCGCCGGCGGGTTCGAGGGCGGCAAGACGTTCTACGACGCGCTGAAACTGGTGAAGCGCCTCGTCAACATTGGCGATGCCAAGTCGCTCGCCTGCCACCCGGCCTCGACCACGCACCGCCAGATGACCCCCGACGAGCAGCGGGTCGCGGGCGTGCTGCCGGAGACGATCCGGCTCAGCGTCGGCATCGAGCATATCGACGACATTCTCGAAGACCTCGACCAGGCGCTCGCCGCCGTAGCCCCCGCCGCGCTCGCGGCCTGAGCCCTTCCCCATCGCTTTTCGGAGGAGACCCGCCATGCTGGACCACGGCACCCCGATTCGCTCCGTGAGCCGGTCCGCAGAGCTGGATCTCGGCCAGGGCAGCGGCCAGGACAGCGGCTTCGCGTGGCCCGAGCCGGTGCAGCCGAAGCTTCGCGTCGGCCTCCTCAACAACATGCCCGACAGCGCCCTGGTGCAGACGGAGCGGCAGTTCCGGCGCCTGATCGGCCCAGGCGTCGAGCTGCGCCTGTTCAGCCTCGACACGGTGCCGCGCGGTCCCCTCGCCCGCGCGCATCTCGACCGCTTCTACGCGACGCCGGGCAAGCGGGCTGACGAGGCCTTGGCCGAAGCCGGGCTCGATGCCCTCGTCGTCACCGGGGCCGAGCCGAAGGCCAAGCACCTTGCCGACGAGCCATTCTTCCCGGCGCTCGCAGCGGTGGTGGATTGGGCGGATGCCAGCGGCATCCCGACCCTGTTCTCGTGTCTGGCCGCGCACGCGGCCGTGCTGCACCTTGATGGCATCGAGCGCCGGCCGCTGTTGACGAAGCATTCCGGCGTTTACGCCTGCACCACGGTCGCCGACCATCCGGTGCTGGCCGGAATGCCGGCGCGCGTGCCGGTGCCGCATTCGCGCTGGAACGACCTGCCCGAACAGGCGCTGACCGACCGCGGCTACCGCATCCTGCGCCGCTCCGAGAGGGTCGGCGTCGATCTGTTCGTCCGTGAGGGCGGCGCCCCGATGGTCTTCCTCCAGGGCCACCCGGAATATGACGGCGACACGCTCGCCCGCGAGTACCGCCGGGATGTCGGCCGCTTCCTCGATGGCGAGCGGGACATCTGCCCGGCGCTGCCCGAGAATTACTACGCCGACGAGGCCGCCCTGCGTCTCGACACCTTCGCCGCGGTGGCGCGGGCCGATCGCTCGCCGGCCCTGCACGCCGACTTCCCGACCATGGCCGAGACCCCGCCCCGCCCCGCCGATTGGCAGGAGGGCGCCGCCGGGCTGTTCCGCAACTGGCTCGCGCTGGTCTCGGCCCGCGCCGCGCTCGCCGCGTGACGGTGCCCGCAATGGATCAGTTTTCCGCCACAGCCCTCGCCCCCGATCCGCTCGCCGGAAGCCCGGAGCCAGACGGCGCGGCCCCGCCGCCCCGGCCCTCCTCAACGGCCGGCTGGCTCGGCGCCCTGGCCCGCACGGCGCGGATCGACGCCAGCCCGGAGCGCATCTTCCCCCTCGTGCTCGATGCGGTGGCCGCCGAGCGCCCCCACGCGCCGGCGCTGATCGGTCATGACGAGACCCTGAGCCATGGGGCCTTCGCCGCCCGCCGCAACCGCTACGCCCGCTGGGCGCTGGCGCGCGGCCTGACCAAGGGGGACACCGTCGCCCTCCTGATGCGGAACGGCCCGGACTACCTCGCGGTCTGGCTCGGACTCACCCGCGTCGGCGTCTGCGTGGCATTGCTGAACACCCATCTGCGCGGCGCCGGCCTCGCCCACTGCCTCGCAGTGGCCGCCCCCTGCCTCGTCATCGCCGCCGCCGACCTCGCCGACGTGTGGGACGGGGCCCTGCCCCATCTCGCCGAGCCGCCGGAGATCGTGTGGCAGGGGCCGGACGCGAACGATTCACTTGCCGCGGCGTCGGCGGGCTTCGACGAGGCTCCGCTCGGATCGGGCGAGGCGACCTCCGTTACGCTGCGCGATCCCGCGCTGCTGATCTACACCTCCGGCACCACCGGCCTGCCGAAGGCCGCGCGGGTTAGCCACCACCGGGTGATGATGTGGACCCACTGGTTCGCCGGCCTGATCGACCCGACGCCCGACGACCGCATGTACGATTGCCTGCCGCTCTATCACAGTGTCGGCGGCGTGGTGGCGCCAGGCTCGGTGCTGCTCGGCGGCGGCTCGGTGGTGATCCGCGAGAAGTTCTCCGCCAGCCGGTTCTGGGCCGACGTGACGGAGTCCGGCGCGACCCTGTTTCAGTATATCGGCGAGCTGTGTCGCTACCTCACGCTCGCCGCCCCCGACCCCTTCGAGAGACGGCACCGCCTGCGGCTCTGCACCGGCAACGGGATGCGCGCGGACGTCTGGGAGGCGTTCCAGGACCGTTTTGCGATCCCCCGTATCCTCGAATTCTACGCCGCGACCGAGGGCACGCTCTCGCTCTACAACGTCGAGGGCCGGGTCGGCGCGGTGGGGCGTGTGCCCTCCTTCATGGCCCGGCGCTCGCCGGCCCTCATCGTGCGCCACGACGTCACCACGGGCCTGCCCGCCCGCGACGCGCAGGGGCGCTGCATCCCGGCCGAATTCGGCGAGGCCGGCGAACTGCTCGGCCGGCTCTCGGAGCGGGCGGAATACACGTTCGAGGGCTATACCAGCGCCGCCGAGAGCGCGCGCAAGGTGCTACGCGACGTGATCGAGCCCGGTGATGCCTGGATGCGCACCGGCGACCTGATGCGCCGTGACGCGCAGGGCTTCTTCAGCTTCGTCGACCGAATTGGCGACACCTTCCGCTGGAAAGGCGAGAACGTCGCCACCACCGAGGTGGCCGAGGCGCTTCACCGCGTCGCGGGCGTGCGTGAGGCCAACGTCTACGGCGTGTCCGTGCCCGGGGCGGAGGGCCGCGCCGGCATGGCGGCGCTCGCGGTCGGGCCGGATTTCGATCTCGGGTACCTGCACGCCGAGATGGAAGCCCGGCTTCCGGTCTACGCCCGGCCTCTGTTCCTACGCTTGAGCGACGAACTCGGCCACACCGAGACCTTCAAGCAGAAGAAGGTCACGCTGGCCGAGGACGGCTTCGATCCGGATCGGACCGACGACCCGCTCTATATCGACCGCGATGGCGCCTACCGCCGGATTGATGCGGCGCTCTACGCGGAGATCGCTCTGGGCCGTCTGCGCCTGTGATCCGGGTTCCCAAAGGGATCATCATCCCTTTGGCGGGGCGCCGGGGCAGCGCCCCGGCTTCCCTCAACCAGGGCTCTGCCCTGGACCCGCGAAAGGGATGATCCCTTTCGAAACCCGATCTTTCAAGCCGGTTGCAGAGCACCGAGCGTCCCTGATGGGGCCCGCAGAACGCGTCGTAGCAGCCCGGCGAGGACGAGGCAGACCAGCACTTCACTCGTGATCGCCACGCCGAGCAGGCCCTCGATGCCGAACCCGCGCACGGCCGGATAGACCAGCGCGAGGTTGAGGGCCGCTGCCACCGCCGTCGCGGCGAAGACCGCGCCGGTCCGCTCCAGAGCGCGAAACGCGCAGATCTGCGCGAAGGATACGAGTGAGACCGGAAACAGCAGCGAGTACCACGCCACCACCCAGGCATAGGCCGCCATGTCGGGCCCGAACGCCGCCGCGAGCAGGCTCTTGCCGGTGAGCGCCAGCAGCGCCGTGAAGCTCAGGCCCCCGGCAAGGCCAATGGCGGCGGTGAGGCCGATGACCGGCCGCAGACCGGCCAAGCCGCGTTGCGCCAGCGCCCGGCCGGCGATCGGCGGGACGATGTTCTCGAGGGCGTCGCGGATCAGGTTGAGAACCCCGAGAATGCTCTGCGCCGCGCGCAGCACGCCGATCAGCGTCACGCCGAGCAGGGCGCCGGCGACGAGCAGGCCGCCATAGCCGCTCAGCCACTGCATCAGCCCCGTGAGCACCAGCCAGCGTCCGGAATGCCACTGCCGCCGGCTCGCCGCGCTGAACTCGCCCGCCCGCCACGCCAGCTTCCCTCGGAATGGGATCGCGCAGAGGCAGGATAGGGCGGCCGAGGCCGCGACGACCTCCAGGGCGCGGGTCGGAGAGAGCATCCCCGCCCGGCTGAGCAGGATCAGGCCGGCGAGCTTGATCCCCTGGTTGAGCGCATCGATCCCCAGAACGACCGGCGGCCGTCCGCGGGCGAACAGGTAGCGGCGGCAAAAGTCCTGGGCGAGGTGGGCGGCGCAGCCCGCGCCCGCCGCGAGCCCCAGCGCCCGGTCGCCGAAAGCCAAAGCGAGCCCGATCGCGACGGCAACGCCGGCGAGCGCCAGGAAGGCGGCTTCGTGAACGAGGACGATGGCGTAATAGGCCGGCCGAGCCTCGTCGCCCAGGCCCGGCCCGATGCTGATCATCGGGCAGACGATGAGGCCGAGCTGCAGGCTGACGGTGAGCAGCACCGCGATCCAGGCGGTCGAGAACAGGCCGAAAGCTTCGAGGCCGAGCGCGTGCGCCAGCACGATGGTGGTGGCGAAGTTGCAGGCGCTCACCAGCGCCTGATCGGCCACGGAGAGCGCCGGGCCGGTCACCCCTCTCCCGAGAATGCCTCTCCTGAAAACCGCACGGCGGGCGCCGTCCAGGGCACGGAGGTCGCGCGGGGGGGCAGGCATGCTTGGTCCGGGCAAGGGCGGTCCTGGGAAGAGCGGTCCAGGGAAGGGCGAGGCGATGGAAAAGCCGGCCGGAAGGATGGCCCGGCGACCCTAGACGAGGCCGGTCCGCGCACCACGCGGACATCGGGAGGGGCGGCGTCGATTCCTCGATCGTTCGGGGTACGTCGGAAGTACGGGCCGGCGCGCTCCCGATGCGCCGCCGGCCTCGATTGTCAGGACGCGCGCCGCCCGCAAGACTTCGCCCCGATCGAACCGGTGGCGATTGTCGATGGGCGGATGTTGATGGCAGCGACGACGACCATCCAGGCCCTGTCGCGGGAAAGCCGCCTCGCGGAGTTGTTCCTGGCGGCGCTCGGCATCGCGTTTGCCGGTTACATGATCTTCGGCAAGAGCTTCGCCTATCTCGGCCTGCCGCCGCTCTATGCCGGCGAATTGCTGTTCCTGCTGGGGCTGCTCGCCGTGCTGCGGGCGCGGTCGGGCATCAACCTTGCGGCCGGGCTCGCCACCGCACCCGCACTCTGCCTCGCCGCCCTGATGGGCTGGGTGCTGCTGCGGACGCTCACGGGCTTGCGCGAGTACCGGGTCGATGCCCTGCGCGACGGTGCGGTCGCGCTCTACGGCGGTTACGCCTTCGTCCTGATCGCCCTCCTGCTCGACGATCCGCGGCGGCTCGGGACCCTGCTGCGGATGTTCCGCTGGCTCGCGCGCATCGTGATCCCGCTGGCGATCATCGCCTTCATCCTCGGCGACGTGCCGTTCTTCGCCGCGCGGGCCGGCGAACTCTCGGCCCATCTGGCCGGTGCCTGCGTTCTGGCGCTGGTCGGCCTCGTCCGGGTCGGGCCGGGTTGGGTCGCCTTCGTCGGTCTCGGCGCGGTGCTCGCCGCCGCGCAGAACCGGGGCTCGATGCTGGCGATTGCAGTGCCGGTCTGCCTCGCCCTTCTGGCGGTCGGCCAATGGAAGCGGATGGCCGCGACGCTGATCCTCGGCGCCGGCCTTCTGGGCGCCGCCGCCGCCCTCGATGTCGAGGTGGAACTGCCCAACAGCGACCGGCCGGTGAGCGCGGCGGCGGTGGTGAACAACATCGTCAGCATCGTCGCCCCGAGCAGCGGCGGCAACCTCGACGACACCAAGCAGTGGCGGCTGCGCTGGTGGAACACGATTCTCGGCTACACCGTGAACGGGCCCTATTTCTGGACCGGCAAGGGCTTCGGGCCGAATCTGGCCGAGACCGACGGCTACGTGGTCGGGCTGGAGAATGGCGGGCCGACCCTGCGCAGCCCGCACAGCATCCACATGACCTACCTCGCCCGCGGCGGCGTGCCGGGCCTCGCCCTGTGGCTCCTCACCTGCGCCGTCTGGATGGCGGCCATGATCGCCGCCTTCTGGCGAGCGCGGCGGATGGGCGAGCGGAGATGGGAGGGCTTCTTCCTGTTCATCGCCTGTTACGTCGCCTCGATCATCATCGATGCGAGCTTCGACGTCGCCCTCGAGGGGCCGATGCTGGCGATTCCGTTCTGGACGCTGATCGGCATCGGCATCGGCGCCGCGATGATCTTCCGGGCGGAGGCCGCCGCCCTTCCGCCCGACACGCCGTTCCGGCCCGGACGGGCGCGGGGAATGTCCCTGGCGACGCTCGCCGCTCTCGCGCTCCTCGCCCCCTGGCCTCCTGCGCCCGCCCGTGCCGAGGAGACCCGCCGCACCCTCAGCGACCCGTCCGGCCCCTGCCTCGTCCTGCGCGACGTCTCCGACCGTACGATCGAGGGGCTCGACCTCGGGCCGTGCGGCGGCGAGGGGGTGCGGATCGAGCGCTCACGCAACGTGACGATCCGCAATCTCACGATCCGCGACACCGGGAATGTCGGCATCTACATCGAGGGCAGCGAGGGCGTCATCATCGAGGAGAACCGGATCGAGAACACCCTCTCGGGCATCCGCGCGCTCTCCTCCACCGGGGTCGAGGTTCGCTGCAACAGCGTGCGCAACGTGCGCGGGCCGATCCCGGCCGGCCAGTTCGTGCAGTTCGACAAGGTGACGGGGCCCGGCAACGGCATCTCTTGCAACATCGGCGAGAACGAGCCCGGCCGTGGCGTGCCGGAGGATGCGATCAGCCTGTTCCAATCGCGCGGCGAGGCGGGCCGGCCGATCCTGGTCAGCCGCAACCGCCTCGTCGGCGGCGGCCCGAGCCAGTCCGGCGGCGGGATCATGCTCGGTGACGGCGGCGGCGCCTATCTGGAAGCACGCGACAACCTGCTGATCGATCCGGGCCAGTACGGGATCGCGGTGGCGAGCGGCAGCCATATGACCATCGCCGGCAACGTGGTGATTGCCCGGCCGCAGCTCTTCACCAATGTCGGCATCTCGGTCTGGAACCAGTACGCCGAGCCCTGCCATACCGTGACGGTGAGCGGAAACAGCGTCGATTGGCGTGCCCGCACCGGCCGGCCCAACCCGTGGTGGGACGCCAAGAACTGTGCCGGCACGCTCTGGACCCTCAACCGGACGCTGCCCCTCGATCCGCAGCGCGAGACCGCAGCTCAGCCGGCCTGCGCCTGCCGGACGGCCGGGCGTACCGCCGAATCCCCCGCCCTCCCCAAGACCCCGAAGGAAGCCGTGCGATGAGCGACCCGGTGCAAGGCTCCGTCGAGGCGGAGCGCCCCGACATCGTGGTGCTGGCGCTGGCGCGCAATTGTGCGGCCACCCTCCCCGCCTTCCTGCGCTTCCTGTCCTCCTTGAGGGCGGCGGGGCTCGATTGCCGCGCCCTCGTCGGCGAGAACGATTCCCGCGACGGCACCGGGGCCCTGCTCTGGGCGTCGCAGACGCGGGGCGAGCTCAGCCATGTCCCCACCGCCTTCATGGCCGACATCCGCGGCCGGCTCGCACGGATGGCCCGGGGCCGCGAACACCTCAAGCGCGTGCTCGACGGACAGGGGCCGGCGCCTGCCTATGTCTGTGTCGCCGACATCGACAACGTCATGGCGCGCCCGCCCGAAGCGGGGGCGGTTCTGGCAGCGCTGGCCAAGCTGGAGCGGCCGGGCCTGTTCGCCGTCTCGGCGGCCTCGCAGCCGCACTACTACGATCTGCTCGCCTACGAGGACGAGGCGGTGAGCTACGAGCACCTCCTCGACGACATCGCCCGCCACCGCCGCGGGGCGCTCGGCTATTACCGCTTCTTCTCCGACACGATCTATCCGGCGCAAAGCGCCCTGACGCGGGAGCGCGAGACGACCTGCCTTTCCGCCTTCAACGGCCTGACGCTCTACCGCGGCGCGGATTACCGGCTCGGCTCCTATCTCGACGACGATTACGCGCGCTGCGAGCACCTCACCCTCAACCGCCGCATCGCCGCCGCCACCGGCCGGCGGATGCTGGTCGATCCGGGCCTCGTCCTGCGCACCCCCGGCGACCACGCCCAGCGCGGGTTTCTCTCGTTCTATGCGAGCCGGGTGCGGAAGATGGCGGTGGCGCGGCTGCGGGGGTGAAGAGATCCGCCGATCGCGGAGTTGGGGGCGGCTCGGGAAGAGTCCTTTCCGGCCAAGCCCCCTCATCTTCGGCTGCCGCCTCGCCACGCTCCCCGACGCCGGGAGTGGGGAATCAACGGTTCACGAAAACGACCAACCGAAAACCGCATCCGGCACCTGAGCGACGTCCAAATCCGCTATCCCGAAGGGATCCGCCGAATTTGGTATGAGACCGTCATTTCCTCACCGGCACGCCCTTGGTGGTGAAACGCTGCCCGCCACCCGGGGAGCGTACCGGGCGCGGCTGGCCCCGCCCCGCGCCCACTCCTGTTCCCGGCGGCTGCGAGAACGGCACCAGTTGGTCCGGCCTCGGCCCGATGAGATCCGCGCGGCCCATCTCTCGCAGCGCCTCGCGCAGCAGGGGCCAGTTTTCGGGGTCGTGGTAGCGCAGGAACGCCTTGTGCAGCCGCCGCTGGCGCATCCCCTTGATCGCGTCGACGGGCTCGCTGCCGCCGCGCCGCACGCCCTGCAGCGGGTTGATCTCGGTGTGGTACATGGTCGTGGCCGTCGCCATGGGCGAGGGCAGGAACGTCTGGACTTGGTCGGCGCGGTAATCGTTTTTCTTGAGCCAGAGCGCGAGATTCAGCATGTCCTTGTCGGTCGTGCCCGGATGCGCCGCAATGAAATACGGGATCAGGTAGTATTTCTTGCCGGCCTTCTTGGCGGCGGCGTCGAACATCTCCTTGAAGCGGTCGTAGGTGCCGATGCCCGGCTTCATCATCAGGTCAAGGGGGCCACGCTCGGTGTGCTCGGGAGCGATCTTGAGACGGCCGCCGACATGGTGGGTCACGAGCTCCTCGACGTATTCGGGGCTCCGGACCGCGAGGTCGTAGCGCACGCCGGAGGCGACCATCACTTTCTTGACGCCCTTCACCTCGCGGACCTTGCGATAGAGCCGGATCAGGTCGTCGTGCGAGGTGTTCAGGTTGGGGCAGATGTCCGGGAAGACGCAGGACGGCAGCCGGCACGCCGCCTCGATCTTCGGGTCCTTGCAGGCCATCCGGTACATGTTCGCGGTCGGCCCGCCGACATCCGAGATCACGCCGGTGAAGCCCGGCGTCTTGTCGCGGATCCGCTCAATCTCGCGCAGGATCGAGCCCTCCGAGCGATTCTGGATGACGCGGCCCTCGTGCTCGGTGATGGAGCAGAACGTGCAGCCGCCAAAGCAGCCGCGCATGATCGTCACCGAGAACTTGATCATGTCCCAGGCGGGGATCTTCGCGTCGCCGTAGGACGGGTGGGGGGCGCGCGCGTAGGGCAGGTCGTAGACCGCATCCATCTCGTCGCTGGTCAGCGGGATCGGCGGCGGGTTCAGCCACAGGTCGCGGTCGCCGTGGCGCTGCACGAGCGGGCGCGCATTGCCGGGATTGGCCTCCCGGTGCAGCACGCGCGAGGCGCGGGCATAGGCTTCCTTGTCGTCCTTGACCTCGTCGTAGGCGGGAAGCCGGATCACGGTGTCGCCGGGCCGGCGGGCGGCGGCCTCGTCCGTCGAGTCGAGATCGTCGGCGGGCAGCTCGGTGTAATGCTCCGGCACGCGGCGGAACAGGGCGACGCCCCGGACGGATTCGAGTTCGTGCGGCGCCTCGCCGGCTGCCATGCGGTTGGCTACCTCGACCACGGCGCGCTCGGCATTGCCGTAAAGGAGCAGGTCCGCCTTCGCGTCGGCCAGGATCGAGCGTCGCACCTTGTCGGACCAGTAATCGTAATGGGCGATCCGGCGCAGCGAGGCCTCGATGCCGCCGAGCACGATCGGCACGTCCTTATAGGCCTCACGGCAGCGCTGCGTGTAGACGATGGTGCAGCGGTCCGGCCGCTTTCCGCCTTCCCCGCCCGCCGTGTAGGCGTCGTCATGGCGCAGGCGACGGTCCGCCGTGTAGCGGTTGACCATCGAATCGAGGTTGCCGCCGGTGACGCCGAAGAACAGGCGCGGCTTGCCGAGCGCCTTGAACGGCTCGGCCGACTGCCAGTCGGGCTGCGCGATGATGCCGACCCGGAACCCCTGCGCTTCGAGCAGCCGGCCGATGATCGCCATGCCGAAGCTGGGATGATCGACGTAGGCGTCACCCGTCACCAGCACGATGTCGCAGGCGTCCCAGCCAAGCGCCGTCATCTCGGCGCGGCTCATCGGCAGGAATGGCGCAGCCTTTCCGGGGGGCGGTTTGCAGGCCAAGGGAGCCAGGGATCGCTCGGTTGAAGCTCGGAGTTCCATGGGGTCCATCCATAGGCCGCCAAGGCCGCGAGCTCAACGAAGGGCAAGCGGGCCATCCGTCGCCCCTTGATCCCGAGCCTGCGCGATGCCCGGGCCCGGCGTTGGCCCTCAGGCCGAAAGCATCACGGCTCGGGCGGGGCCTTCGGGTTCTTCTCGGTGCGGTCGCGGTGGGCGGCGGCGCGGGCGAGCAGCAGCATCGTCACCGGCGTGGTGATGGTGATGAACAGGCCGATCAGCACGTCGCGCAGGACGATGTGACCCTCGATCAGCGACAGCAGCAGCATCGAGCCGGCCAGGATCAGGAAGGCGCCGAGCGTGGCCCCGAGGGTCGGGGCGTGGACGCGCTCGTAGAAGGTCTTCAGGCGGATGAGTCCGAGCGCGCCGGTCAGCGAGAAGCCGGCGCCGGTCAGCGCCAGCGCCACGACGATCCAGGCCGCCCAGGCGGGCAGGTCGGCGCCGGTCACTGGATCACCTCGCCCTGCATCAGGAACTTGGCGAGCGCCACCGTGGCGGTGAAGCCGATCATGCCGAGGATCAGCGCGCCCTCGAAATAGAGCCCGCTGCCGGTGCGCATGCCGTGGACGACGATCGCCAGCATGCCGTTGAGGTAGAGCGTGTCGAGGCCGAGGATGCGGTCCTGGGCGCGGGGGCCGCGTAGCATCCGCCACGCGGCCAGCGCCATTGCCAGCACCAGCATGCCTTGGGCGAGGCCGAGGCCCCAATCGAGGATGGCGGCGGCGCTCACGCGAAGATCTCCATCAGGGGACGCTCGTAGCGGTCCTTGACGCGGCGGACCCAGCCCTCGCTGTCGGTGTCGTCGAGCAGGTGCATCAGCAGGCGCCCGGAATGGGAATCGTACTGGACCCAGAGGGTGCCGGGCGTCGCGGTCAGGATGATCGACAGCACCGACAGGCCGAACGGCGTCGTCATGTCGAGGGGGATCGAGACGAAGCCTGTCCGCCGCTCAGCCCGATGCAGGCCGAGGATGATCCGGGCCACGTCGATATTGGAGCGCAGCATGTCGTAGAGGACGGTGAACAGCAGCCGCACGGCGAGGCTGGGGCGGCGGACCCGCACCGGCTTCGGGCGCAGCGCCCGCATCACCGCCGGCACGATGAGCCCGACGAGGAGCGCGAGCAGCACGTTGCCCGGCGTCGGCGGCGCGTTCAGCAGCAGCCATACCAGAATGAGGCCGGCCGAGAGGAAGGGGTGGGGCAGAAACGCGTTCATGAGCGTGACCCCGCCTCGCCTTTGCCCGTATCGAGGACGGCGCGGACGTAGTCCTGCGGCTGCGACAGCCAGCGCACGGTGGCCTCGGTGTAGGCGAGCGCCGGCCCGCCCCAGAGCGCGAGCGCGATGCAGGCCGCGAGCAGGACGCTGAGGCTCGCCAGTTCCGGCGTCCGCAGTACCGGCGGCGGGTCGTCGTGGGGCACCCACAGGCTGAAGATGCCGAGCCGCACCAGCGGAATCAGGGTGCCGAGGCTGGAGAGCGTGAGCGCGCCGATCAGCCACCAGGCCGAGGCGGTCATGGTGTTCGAAGCCAGCCCCGAGAACATCGCCAGCTTGCCGACGAATCCCGCGAGCGGCGGGATGCCGGCCAACATCAGCGTGCAGATGAGGAAGCCGCCGCTGAGGATCGCCACCGTGGCGGGGATCGCCCGGCCGACCTCGACGGCGTCGGCATCGTCGAAGGGATCGCGGTACTCGTCGGCGAAGACGGGCTGGGCCGCGTCCGCCGGGTCGCGGCTGCGCTGAAGGATCTCGGCGACCAGGAACAGGGCGCCGGCGGCGAAGGTCGAGCCGAGGAGGTAGTAGAGCGCGCCCGAGAGCGCCGCCGCGCTGCCGGTTCCGAGTGCCGCGAGCACCGTGCCCGAGGAGATCATCACCGCGTAGCCCGCCGCCCGCGTCAGATCGCGCGCGGCGAGAAGGCCGATCGTGCCGAAGGCGATGGTCGCGAGGCCTGTGGCGAGGATCCAGCCCTGGCCGAACCCTTCCGAGGTGCCGTCTCCGAACAGGAGCAGACTGAGGCGGATCACGACGTAGACGCCGACCTTGCTCAGGATCGCCAGGATCGCCGCCGCGGGGGCGGTGGCGGCGGAATAGGTGGTCGGCAGCCAGAAGCCGAGGGGCCAGGCGCTGCACTTGATGAGGAAGGCGATGCCGAGCACGGCGCAGCCGACCTCGAACAGGGCGGCCTCGGCGGGCGGGCTCGCGAGCCGCCGGGCGAGGTCGGCCATGTTGAGCGTGCCCATGGTGCCGTAGATCAGGCTGACGCCGATGAGGAAGAACAGCGAGGCGACGAGGTTGACGGCGATGTAGCCCAGCCCCGCCCGGATGCGGGTCTCGCCCGAGCCGTGCAGGACGAGGCCGTAGGAGGCCGCCAGCATCACTTCGAAGAACACGAACAGGTTGAACACGTCGCCGGTGAGGAAGGCGCCGTTCACCCCCATCAGCAGCAGCAGGAACAAGCCGTGGAAGCGCGGGCCCGCCCGGCCCCAGCGGGCGAAGGAGAAGACGAGGGCCGCGAGCCCCAGCACGCCGGCCAGCGTCAGCATCACGGCCGAGAGCCGGTCGGCTACCAGCACGATTCCGTAGGGCGCAGCCCAGTTGCCGAGCCGGTAGACCTCCGGCGCCTCCGCCGCCCGGCCGACGAGGGCGAGGGCGATGCCAAGCAGCACCAGAACCGTGGCGAGACTGATCGCCGATTTCAGGCGGTGGCGCCGCTCGTCCATCAGGAACATGAAGCCGGCCGCAGCGATCGGCAGCACGATCGGCAGGACGACGAGGTGGTCGGACCACAGGACCGCGCCGGGGCCGCTCAGGAGAGGCGCGTTCATGGATGCGGGTTCTCCGGCGTCGGTTCGGCGTGATGCGGCTCCCGGCCGTCGACGTGATCGCTGCCGGTGATGCCGCGGGCCGCGAGCAGCACTACGAGGAAGAGCGCCGTGAGCGCGAAGCTGATCACCAGCGCGGTCAGCACCAGTGCCTGCGGCACCGGATCATCGACCGAGACGGTCTCGGGCCCGGCCCCGAGCACCGGCGGCGCGCCGACGGTGAGCCGGCCCATGGCGAAGATGAACAGGTTGACGGCGTAGCTCAGCAGAGAGAGCCCGAGCGCCACCTGGAAGGTGCGCGGGCGCAGCATCAGCCACACGCCGGAGGCGGCGAAGACGCCGATTCCGGCCGACAGCACGATCTCCATTACGCCGTCTCCTCGCCGGCCTGTTCGGCGTCCGCCTCCGCGCTGCGGGTGCGGCGCAGGGATTGGTGGGCGAGCGCCACCAGCATCAGCGCGCTCGCGCCCACCACGAGAATCATGATCCCGAGATCGAACACCAAGGCGCTGGCCGCCGGCACCTTGCCGATGAGCGGCAGCTCCCAATAGGCGAAGTAGGCGGTGAGGAAGGGCCGCCCGAACGCCCACGAGGCCGCCCCGGCGCCCACCGCGATGAGCAGGCCGAGGCCGATCCACAAGATCGGCTGGATGCGCAGGCGCTCCTCCACCCACTGCGCGCCGCAGGCCATGTATTGCAGGATGAAGGCGATGGTGAGCGCGATGCCCGCCGCGAAGCCGCCGCCGGGCAGGTCGTGCCCGCGCAGGAACAGGTGCAGCGACAGGAGGACGATGAACGGGAACAGCCACGTCATCACCACCCGCGGCACCATCAGGGCGTCGGCGGTGGTGTCGCCGGGTTTGCGGCCCTCGCGAGCCCGGTCGTAGGCGTCGTGGTGGTGCTGCTGCTTGGGCCGTTCCAGGCTGTCCGGGGCGGGGCGGAAGCGGCGCAGCAGCGCGAACACGGTGAGCCCGACGACGCCGAGCACCGAGATCTCGCCGAGCGTGTCGAAGGCGCGGAAATCGACCAGAAGCACGTTGACGACGTTGCGCCCGCCCGCCTGCGGATAGGCTTCCTCGACGAACCAGCGCGCGATCCCGTCGCCGGCCGGGCGGGTCATCACGGCGTAGGCGAGGCCGGCGAGCCCGAGCCCGGCAAAGCCGGCGATGCACAGATCGACGATGCGGCGGCGGCGGGCCCGCGCCTTCTCGGCGGCGGGCGCGGGAATCGCCGCGTCGCGCTTGGGCAGCCAGCGCAGGCCCAGCAGCAGCATGACGGTGGTGACGATCTCCACGAGGATCTGCGTCACCGCCAAGTCCGGCGCCGAGAGCCAGAGGAAGGTCAGGCTGCTGACGAGCCCCGCCCCGCCGACGAAGATCGTGGCCGAGAGGCGGTGGTACTTCGCCCGCTCCGCCGCGCCGATCGCGCAGGCGCCGCCGACGAGCCACATCAGCGCGAAGGCGGGATCGAACGGCGTCAGCCGGCCCGGCGCGAAGAGGTCGAGCCCGCGGGCGACGCCGGTCGCCAAAGCCGCAAGCAGGGCGGCGAGGAACAGGATGCGCAGTTGCGGCTGAAGACGCTCGGCGCCGAAGGCCCGTTCCAGAACGCGGGCGCCCTTGGTCAGCCCGGTCATCGCGCGCTCGAACAGCCAGCCGCCGTCGAGCCGGTCCATCAGCCAGGGGCCGCCGCGGGGGTTGGTGTTGATGCGCTTTCCGAACAGGACGTAGAGCAGCACGCCGCCGACGAGGGCGATCATGCTGAGCGCCAGCGCCGCGTTGAAGCCGTGCCAGATCGCGAGGCTGTAGGTCGGGGTCTTGTCGCCGAACACCGCGCTCACGGCGCGCTCCAGGGCCGGGCCGATGGTCAGGTTCGGGACGAGGCCGATGGCGATGCAGTTGAGCACCAGCATCTCGATCGGGATGCGCATCCAGCGCACCGGCTCGTGCGGCGTCTCCGGCAGGTCGTGCGGGGGTGGGCCGAAGAAGGTCTGGCGGATGAAGCGCAGCGAATAGAGCATGGTGAAGGCGCTGGCCAAGGTCGCCAGCACCGGCAGGGCGATATGGATCGGGTGGTCGCCCATGTTGTCGACCGCCTCGGAGAGGAACATCTCCTTTGAGAGGAAGCCGTTGAGCAGCGGCACGCCGGCCATCGCCGCGGCGGCGACCATGGCCAGCGTGGCCGTGTAGGGCATAGCCCGCCACAGGCCGGAGAGGCGGCGCATGTCGCGGGTGCCGGTCTCGTGGTCGATGATGCCGACCGCCATGAACAGCGACGCCTTGAAGGTCGCGTGGTTCACCGTGTGGAAGATCGCGGCGACCACGGCGAGCGGCGAGTTGAGGCCGAGCAGCAACGTGATCAGCCCGAGATGGCTGATGGTCGAGTAGGCGAGCAGACCCTTCAGGTCGTGCTGGAAGATCGCGCTCCACGACCCGACCAACAGGGTCGCCATGCCGGCGCTGCCGACGATCCAGTACCACGCGTCGGTACCGGCCAGCACCGGCCACAGACGGATCATCAGGAAGATGCCGGCCTTCACCATGGTGGCCGAGTGCAGGTAGGCGCTGATCGGCGTCGGCGCCGACATCGCCCGCGGCAGCCAGATGTGGAACGGGAACTGCGCCGACTTGGTGAGTGCGCCCATCAGCACCAGCACCAGGGCCGGCAGGTAGAGCGGGCTGTTGCGGATCGTGTCGCCCGAGGCCAGCACGGTGGCCAGATCGTAGCTGCCGACGATGCGCCCGATCAGCACCGTTCCGACCAGGAGGCACAGGCCGCCCGCCGCGGTGATGGTGAGCGACATCCGCGCCCCGTCACGGGCTGCGGCGTTGTCGTACCAGTAGCCGATGAGCAGGAACGAGACGATGCTCGTCAATTCCCAGAACAGGACGAGCTGGATCAGGTTGCCGGAGAGCACGATGCCGAGCATCGCGCCGACGAAGGCGAGAAAGTAGGAGAACAGCCGCGGCACCGGGTCGGCGGCGGCCATGTAGTAGCGCGCGTAGAGCACCACGAGCGCGCCGATGGCGAGCACCAGCACCGCGAACAGCCACGCGAGCCCATCGAGCCGCAGGACGAGGTTGACGCCGAGGCTCGGCAGCCACTCGACGGCGTGGACGACGGTGCCGCCCTCAGCCAAGTGCGGCGTGAGCGCGAGGATGCAGCCGAGGCTGGCTAGAATTACGAGCCCGGCGAGCACGGCGGCTGCGGTGCGCGCATGGCTCGGCAAAGCACCCGCGAGAACGGAGCCCGCGAAGGGGAGGATCGCGGCGGCGGCGAGAAGGGCGTTGGACGACATCAACCCGGGCGAGATGCAGGCTCGGGAGCGGCCTGAAGGACGAAGAGGGACGGCGTGTGAGAGCAAGGCCGCTCGCCCCGGAGGGCGCAGCCTTCGCGGGTGCACTTAAGGCATGCCCGACGGTTCGACCGCAAGGGAATGACGAGGAAAAGGCGAAATCGGCCCGATGGTTGCGCGGCGTGAGAATCCGCACCTTGCCTCGAACGCACCGGAGGGCAGCCGGATGGAGGCGAGAACGGCATTCGTTGGTCATGAAAGGGCTTGGGCAATGGACTCGAGCCCGCGGGCCGGTCCGAGTTGGGGCGGGCCTCCTCCCGCAACGAAGCCTCGGGACAGGCCGTATGAATCTTGGAACCGCCGGTGACGCGCCGAACCCGTCGGATCAGGATGTGACGACGCTGGGCGAGCGGATCTGGCTCGCCACGGAAATGGCGTGCGATCCGATCTGGAATCTGTACGTGGACCGTCTCGGCGTCCAGCCGCCCCTGCAGACCGTGGGCGCCATTCTCGCCACCACCCGCGGCCGGTTCGGCCCCGAGGCGCAGACGGCGGCACTGCGGATCGCCGCCCGTGTCAGCGACGAGACCGTGCTGCGCCTGACGGAACGGCTTGTCCATGCACGGGACGCGCAGGCGGTCCTGCGCGCGCCGCGGGCCGCCTTCCTGCGCTCCCTCATGACCCTCGCAGCCGGATCCGAGGTGCCGACGTCGCCGGCCCGGATCCCGTCGTGATGCGGGGTTGAAGGCGGGGAAGACGCAAGCGGGCATCCGCGGCGCGATCCCCGGTGTCTCTCACGAAGCACCTGCCGCGCCGCCGTGACCGACGGGGAGTCGTCCGGCGGCCGGGCGCTGTTGTGAAATCTCTACAGCGGGAAGGCTGCCAGCGCCTGTTCGAGCGCCCGCCGTGCCATCTGCCGCGCGGCGGCCTCCGTCTGCGTCTCCGATTCGATGGCAGGCACCCGCACCGTCGCCGCGACCTCGACGACGTCGCGTCCCGCATCCGGCCGGCCGAAATGGACCCGCACCACCACCTGCCGCCGGCCGTCGCTCACGTCCTGCGTTTCCTGGGTCATCCGAACCGGCATCCGCGTCTCCTTCCAGGCCGTCGGCGCCCGATGCGCCCCCGCCGTCTCCGGCAGGACGAACGAATCGCGCGGCGAAGCGTTGCCTGGCCGGCGCCGGGACGGGCTGAGGCTATGGGCCGCGCAGGCGCAGCGGGATTGAAAGGACGTGGCGGGTGAACGGTTCGATCCTCTCGTACCAAATCCGGCTGATCCCTTCGGGACCGCGGATTTGGGATCCCTCCTCAGTCGCCGCGCGGGCTTGCTGATCCGGCATGGATCGCATGCTGCGCTCGCCGGACTCCGATCGTTTACCTTCGAAAGTCCCGAAATCTTCACGAGACGCGATCACTCTGTCCCCTGACGGGCTGGCGATCCCGATTTGATACGTCTTTCCTCGGGCACATACTTTGCGGAACCCGGCAGAGTTCAGTCCTCGGCGGCTCTGGCTGTCCCGAGGTGGAGCGATGACGCGGTGAGAAGCCAGCGCGTGCGCAGCGCCGGAATCCAAATCGGGTCAGAGACCTCGACGATCGATCGCAGACGGGACCAAGTCATGGACGCCAGAAAAGCTCCCAACGTCGTCATCATCGGTCTCGGTTATGTCGGCCTCACCCTGTCCGTTGCGCTAGCGCGCCGCGGTGTCCAGGTCTACGGCATCGAGAAGCGGGCCGATGTCGTCGAGAAGACCAATGCCGGCGTTCCGCATTTCGCCGAAGTCGGGCTCAAGGCCGCGCTCGCCGACGTCGTGAAGAAGGGCCGCTTCGTCGCGAGCACCACGACGCAGGATGTGCCGCAGGCCGAATACTACATCATCACCGTCGGCACCCCGCTCTATCCCGGCTCGCACGAGCCGCGCCTCGACATGATCGAGGAGGCGACCCACGAGGTGGCCGAGCACTTCTCCGACGGCGCGACGGTGATCCTGCGCTCGACCGTGCGGATCGGCACGACGACGGGCGTGGTCAAGCCGATCCTCGACCGCACCGGCACGCCCTATCACCTCGCGATGTGCCCCGAACGGACGCTCGAAGGCGACGCGATGCGTGAACTCATCAACCTGCCGCAGATCGTCGGCGGTGAGACGCCGGACGCCTCCGACGCGGCCGCCGCCCTGTTCAGCCGCCTGACCCACACCATCGTCCGGGTTGCGAGCCCGGAGACGGCGGAGATGATCAAGCTCGTGGACAACACCTCGCGCGACGTCCACTTCGCCTTCGCCAACGAGGTGGCGCGGGCCTGCGACGCGCTCGGCATCAACGCCAACGACGTCATCCGCTACGGCAAGCTCGGCTACACCCGCACCAACGTCGCAGCACCCGGCCTCGTCGGCGGGCCCTGCCTGGAGAAGGATCCGCACATCCTGCTCTCCTCGGTGTCCGGCAAGGGCGTGAACCTCGAAATCACCGCCGCCTCCCGCCTCGTCAACGAGCGCCAACCCGCGGAGACGGTGGGCAGCCTTATCGAGCGGCTGCGGGCGCGCCGCGCCGGACCGTTCAAGGCGGTGGTCGCGGGCCTCGCCTTCAAGGGCCGCCCGGAGACCGACGACCTGCGCGGGTCGATGTCGCTCCATGTCATCCGCGAGATGATGGCGAGCGAGCAGTTCTCGCAGATCCGGGTCTATGACGGTGTGGTGCCGATGGACCACATCCGGGCGATCTCGTCGGGCCTGACGCCCTACGACAGCCTCGCCGCCGCCTGCGAGGGCGCCGACGTGCTCGTGATCGCCAACAACCACCCGGAATATTCGAAGATCGATCTGGAAACGATCATCGGTACGATGTCGGACGACGCTTTCGTCTACGATTACTGGAACAACCTCAGCGAGATGCCGGCGGAGGTTCTGGAAAATCGCTACGTCACCGTGGGCAACCTCGTGGGTAAGTTTCAATGAGCAGACTGGCTGTCACCGGGGCGGGCGGATTCATCGGCGCCCACCTCACCCGCGCGCTCCTGGCCGAGGGGCACGAGGTCGTCGCGATCGACAACTACATCCGCGGGCAGGCCTCGCGGCTCGCCAACGCGCCCGGCGCGATCGAGCGGGTGACCCTCGACGTGCGTGACAAGGATGCGCTGGTCGAGGCGCTCCTGGGCGTCGAGTGCGTGTTTCATCTGGCCGCCGTCAACGGCACGGAGAATTTCTACACGCAGCCGCAGCTCGTGCTCGATGTCGGCGTGCGCGGCGCGCTCGCCGTGTCGGAAGCCTGCATCGAGGCCGGCGTGCCCGATCTCGTCGTCGCCTCCTCGGCCGAGGTCTACCAGACCCCGCGCGTGGTGCCGACGGACGAGACCATCGAGATGGTGATCCCCGACTCGCTCAACCCGCGCTACTCCTACGGCGGGTCGAAGCTGATCTCCGAACTGATCGCCTTCAACTATTGCCGCGACAAGCTGCGCAAGGTCCAAGTCTTTCGCCCGCACAACATCTACGGGCCGGACATGGGCTGGAAGCATGTCGTGCCGCAGCTCATCGAGAAGATCATCGCTGCCGGTGACGGTGGGTCGATCACGCTCCAGGGCGACGGCAGCGAGACCCGCGCCTTCTGCTACGTCAGCGACGTTGTGGACGGCATCGTCCGGATGTGGCGCTCGGGCGAGAGCATGAACGTCTACCATATCGGCTCGATGGAGGAGGTCGCGATCCGCGATCTCGCCCGGATCACCGCCGAAGCGCTGGGCGTGCGCGTCGATCTCGTCGCCGGTCCGGCTGCCGCCGGGGCGACGCCGCGCCGCTGCCCCGACATCGGCAAGATGCAGGCAATCGGCTACGCGCCCTCCGTCTCCCTGGTTCAGGGCATCGAGCGCACGGTCGCGTGGTACCGGCAGAACCCGGCGCCGACCGATTCCAACCCGCTTCTGTAAGGGCCGACCGATGTACAGTTTGGCGGGCAAGACCGTTTTCGTGGCCGGACATCGCGGCCTCGTCGGCAGCGCCCTGGTGCGGCGGCTGGAGGGTGAGGGTTGCGAGATCCTCACCGCCACCCGCGTGGAACTCGACCTGTGCGATCAGGCCGCCGTGCGGACCTGGATGCGAGATCGACGGCCCGACGCGGTGTTCCTGGCCGCGGCCAAGGTCGGCGGGATCCTCGCCAACGCGACCTATCCAGCGGACTTCCTCTACGAGAACCTGATGATCGAGGCCAACGTCATCGAGGCGGCCTTCCGCGCCGATGTCGGCAAGCTGCTGTTCCTCGGATCGAGCTGCATCTACCCGAAATTCGCCGAGCAGCCGATCGTCGAGTCTAGCCTGCTCACCGGCTCGCTGGAACCGACCAATGAGTGGTACGCGGTCGCCAAGATCGCCGGGATCAAGCTCGCCCAGGCCTACCGCCAGCAGCACGGCCGCGACTTCGTTTCGGCGATGCCGACCAATCTCTACGGGCCGGGCGACAATTTCGACCTCAATTCAAGCCACGTCCTGCCCGCCCTGATCCGCAAGGCGCACGAAGCCAAGCGCAACGGGGCCGAGGAGATGGTGATCTGGGGCACCGGATCGCCGCGCCGGGAGTTCCTGCACGTCGATGACTGCGCCGATGCCTGCGTCCACCTGATGAAGACCTACTCGGAGGCCGAGCACGTCAATGTCGGCTCGGGCGAGGATATCCCGATCTACGACCTGACCCGCCTTGTCTGCGACGTCGTCGGGTTCGAGGGGGAGATCGTGCGCGATCCGAGCAAGCCCGACGGCACGCCGCGCAAGCTGATGTCGGCGGATAAGCTGCGCGGCCTCGGCTGGGCACCCAAGGTTCCGCTGCGGGACGGCGTCGCCGCGACCTATGCGTGGTTCCAGGAGCACGTCGCCGATGCCTGAGATCGAGGGAAGCCTGCCTATGAGCGATGCCGTGGCCATCCCGGCGTCTGGGCCCTACGCGCTCCGGATCAACCGGAACGATCCCTATCTCGTCCAAGCGGATGGGCCGGCGGCGCACCGTCTCCCGGCGACCCGCATCCTCGGCGTGCCGGTCAGCGTTATCGACATGCCGTTCGCTGTCCGTACCCTCATCGGCTGGGCGCGGGCGCGGCGCACCAGCATGGTTTGCGTGCGCGACGTGCACGGCATCATGTGCGCCCAGGACCAGCCCGACCTGAGGGCCGCGCACGAGCGGGCGAGCATGATCACCCCGGACGGCGCGCCGCTCACCATCATCAGCCGCTTCTTCCGCGCGCACGGCACCGGCCGCGTGCCGGGCCCGTCGCTGATGGAGGAGATGTTCGCGGCCACGCAGAATATCGGAATCCGCCACTATCTCTACGGCGGCAAGGAGGGCGTGGCCGAAGAGGTCGCGGCGAATTTCGCCCGCAAATATCCTGGCAGCGAGGTCTGCGGCCTTGCCTGCCCGCCCTTCGGCGCCGTCGCGCCCGATCTCGACGCGCGGCTCACCGATGCGATCAAGGCGGCCGAGCCGCACATCGTCTGGGTCGGCATGTCGACGCCGAAACAGGACATCTGGATGAACGATCACCTCGACCGTTTGCCGGGCATGGTGCTGATCGGTGTCGGCGCCGCCTTCGATTTCCATTCCGGTGCGGTGAAGCGGGCGCCGAAACTCATGCAGGTGCTCGCTCTCGAATGGCTGCACCGGCTCCTGAGCGAGCCCCGGCGGCTATGGCGGCGCTACCTCGTCATGGCACCGGTCTTCCTATGGAAGATGGCGCGGCAGCCCGAGCCGCGCCGGTCGTAAGGAGCCGTCCGTTGCGCGTCCTCATCGTCCACAACCACTACCAGATCCGGGGCGGCGAGGACGCGGTGGTGGAGCATGAGGCCGCGGCTCTCGCGGGCGCCGGCTGCACGGTCGAGACGCTGGCCTTCCACAACGACGAGATCCGTACGCCGCTGGACCGCCTTCGCACGGCGTTCGAGGCGCCGCACGCGCCCCGCGGCGTCGCTCGTGTGGTCGAGGCGGTGGAGCGCTTCCGGCCCGATGTGGTCCACGCCCACAACACCTTTCCGCTCGTGTCGCCCGCCATGCACGGGGCGGTGCGGATGCTCGGCCCGGTGACGGTACAGACGCTGCACAATTTCCGCCTCGCCTGCGCCGGCGCCATGCTGATGCGCGACGGCGCCCCCTGCGAGACCTGCCTCACCGGCTCGTCCTACGCGGCGGTGCGCCATGGCTGCTACCGCGGCTCGCGGCTCGGCACGTTCGCCGTGGCGCGGATGATCGACCGGCACCGCCGCACCGGCACCTGGACGCGTGACGTCGATGCCTTCGTCGCGCTGACCGAGTTCGCCCGCGGTCGTTTCATCGCGGCGGGTTTGCCCGCGCACCGCATCTTCGTGAAGCCCAACGGCCTGCCCGATCCGGGGCTGCCGGACGACGGCCCGCGCGAGGGAATCCTGTTTGCCGGCCGCCTCAGCCCCGAGAAGGGCGTCGAGATCCTGAAGGGGGCCGCTGCACGCCTCACCGCACCGGTCGATGTCGCGGGCGAAGGCCCGCTGCGCGAGATGCTGGAGGGGGCGCCGGGGCTCAATCTGCTCGGCGCCCTGCCCCGTGCGGAGATGCGGGCGCGGATGGGCCGGGCGCTCGCCCTCGTCGTACCCTCGCTCTGGTACGAGGGTCTGCCGATGGTCGTGGCCGAGGCCTATGCGGCGGGCACGCCGGTCATCGCCTCGCGGATCGGCGCGCTCGCCGGTCTGGTCGAGGACGGCGTAACGGGCCTGTTGGTGACACCGGGCGATCCGGCCGAGCTTGCAGGGGCCATCGAGCGGCTGCGTGCCCGGCCCGAGGAAGCCCGGCGGATGGGCGCGGCCGCCCGTGCCGCCTACCTGCGCGACTGGACCGAGACGGCGACGACCGCCACGCTGCTGACGGTTTACCGAAGGGCGCTCGCTGCGCGGATGCGGGACGGGCGCGCCATCGCGTGAAGACGTGTGAACCCGGTTCGGTCGTGCCCGCACGAGCAGGTCCGAGGATCATCGCTGCGGATCCCGCCCGACCTTTCTCTGCGAGAGCACCCTCCTGGATATCGGATCCTGCAGGATGCTCTAGCTTCTTGTTTCTGCGCCCTCTTTTTCCGAAAGCCGGCAATCACCTTTCGGGATGATGCTCTAATCCAGCGACAGGTAGCGCCACCGCTGCTTTTCGAGTTCGGACAACACCTGTTCCGGTTCGGGGCCGTCTTCGTATGGGGCGTTCTTGAGTTCGTGGAGAAGGAACAGCATCGCGAGCAATCCGACGACGACCGCACCACAGATCACCAGCGACAGGCTCGTCATCGTTCCCCGCTTATCGTTACGTTTTTGTTAACCCAAACTACGCCCGGCCGAAATCGGATTGCAAGCGGATCAGTGTTCGCTTTTCGCGTGTGCGGAGGGCAAGCGGGCAGGATCACCGGCACGCCATCAGGCTGATCTTGGCCGCCATCACCCGGCAGCCGGCGGGGGAGAACGCGCCCTCGTGGCCGAAGCCCGGAACGCTGACGCTCTCGCCATTCTCGGCATAGGCTTGCCAGCCGAGCAGCGGGTCGAGCGCGGGGCCGACCGGAACGCTCTCGCTGCGGACGATCAGCACCGGCCCTGAATGGGGGCGCGGCTCGTAGGACAGGGCGAGCGCGTCGAGTTCGTCCGTCAATTGCCAGAACGCGTCCTCCGGGCTCGGGGAGGCGAGCCCCACCTGGTTCAGGGCGCGCCGCAACCCGCGCCAGGCGCGATGCGAGCGGAGCCAGAGATGGGCCCGCGAGCCGAGGTAGCCGATGCCATCGCGGCGCACGTGCCGGATGAGCGCGGCGAGCCGGCGGCGCCGGTAAGCCGCCATGACCCGGATGCGCGCGAGCGGCTCGCGGCGCCTGACATAGCCGGGCTCCCAGCAATCGATGAGGACGACGAGGGCGACGTCCCGGCCGCTCTGCGCGAATTGCCGGGCGATCTCGAAAGCCAGGACGCCCGAGCGGCAGAACCCGATGAGGCGGATCGGCCCTTGCGGCTGGGCGGCATCGATCGCATCGCGATAGGCGCCGGCCAGCCGCTCCAGGGTTTCCTCGTGGGGCGGAACCCGGCTTTCCAGTTGGAGCGTGGCGAAGGGATGGTCCGCCCCCAGGGCCTCGGACAAGGGCCGGTAGAGTTCCTGATCGGCCGCGGCGTGGTGGATTGCGGTGAAGCCGGGCCGCGCCTGCGCGGTCGGCGGTGGTTCCTGAAGCGAGCGGTGCCGCACGCCCGCCGCCGCCGCCTCGCCGTCCAGCAACGCACACAGCCGCGCGACCGTGCCCGCTTCGAAGAACGACCAGAGCGGAACAGTTCGGCCCGTCGCCGCCTCGATCCGGGCGACGACGCGGGCCGCCAGCAGCGAGTGGCCGCCCGCCGCGAAGAAATCCTCGTCGTCGGACAGGTCGGGGCGGCCGAGCATCTCCCGCCAGATCGCGCGTATCTCGGGCAGAAGCGCGTCGGGTGCCTCGCCTACCGAGGGGGACGCCGTCTCACGGGCAGGTGCCGCATCCGTCGTCGTCCACCCGAGCGCCTCCACCGCCTCCCGGCGGCGGCCTCCCGGGGAAGCCTCCTCACACTCGGCAGCGACCCTTTCCCCGCCTCTTCCAAGGGGGGTCGGATCGGGCAGCCGCGCCCCGACCGCTGCGCGGGCGGCCTGCTCGAAATCCGCGAGCAGGCCGGCAACGGTCTGCGCCGTGTAGAGGCCGGCATCGTATTCGCAGATCAGGCGCCAGCCGGCTTCGCTCGGCGCGAGTTCCAGATCGAGGTCGAAGAAGCTGCCGGTGGCAGCATAGTCGAGATCGACGAGGCGGATCGAGGCCGGCTCCGCGACCGAGGACCCGCCGGATGGCGTCGCCTGGGGCGTCGGCCGCATCCGGACGTTGACAGAGACCAGCGGCGGCCGCAGCCCGTCGCGGCAGGGGGCCAGCGCCTGCACCACTCGGTCGAAGGGGGCGAGCGCGTGGTCGCAGGCGTCGAGGATCGTCCGGCGCGTCGCCGCCAGCCGCTCGGCGAAGCTCTGCTCCGCTTCGACATGGGTTCGAAGCACCAGCGTGTTCACGAAGGTGCCGACGACCCCTTCCAGTTCGATCTCGTCGCGCCCCAGCACCTGCGTGCCGATGGCGATGTCTCTGCGCCCAGTGCGCGCGCTCAGGAGCGCGAAAAGAATGGTGCAGGCAAGGACGAAGGGGGTAGCGCCCTGCGCCCGCGCGCACGCCTCCATACGGGCGCCGAGATCCGCGGAGAGTGAGCGGGTCTCGGCGGCGAAGCGGCGCTCCCGGCCGGGGCGGCGGGGATGATCCGGCGGCAGTTCGAACGGCGTGAGATCGCGCAAGGATTGCGCCCAGAACGCGAGGTCGCGTTCCGCGGCCTCGGCGAGGGCCGGGGAGATCTCCCATTCCGCGAAGTCGGCATAGTGCAGGGCCGGCGGCGCCAAAGATGGTGCCTGTCCCCGGATCAGGGCGCCGTAGATCGCGACGAACTCGCGGGCCAGCACCACCATCGACCAGCCGTCGCAGGCGCTGTGATGGGCGGTGACGAGCAGCAGGGAATCGCCGCGCCCGAGCCGCAGCAGCGTCACCCGCAGGAGCGGCGCGCGGGCCAGATCGAACGGTTTCACGGCCTCCGACTCGGCGATGACCTGCGCCTCGTCCAGGCGGTCGCCGGGCAGGCCGGAGAGGTCGATTTCGGAGAAGGCGAGAGGCACCGTCGCGGCGATCCGCTGAGCCGGCCGTCCGCCCTCCCCGATGATCGCGGTGCGCAAAGCCTCGTGCCGTTCGAGGAGAAGGCGGAAGGCTCGGGTCAGGATCTCGGCATCGAGCCGACCGGCGATGCGCCAGCGGGCGGCGACGTGCAGACTTGGATCGCCTGGCCGCAACTGGTCGAGCAACCAGAACCGCGTCTGGCTGTGGGAGCAGCGGGCGGTGAAGGCGTCACCGTGAACCTCGCCGGGCGCGGCCGGCGATTCCTGCGTGAAATGCCGCATTCCGCCCGCCCCTACGCCTGACCGACCGCGGCGCGGTCGGCGTCGGCGGGCCGGGGACGCCGGATCGAGGGGATCGGCGCGCGCGCGGCGGCCGGTGTCTCTCCCCCCTCCCCGCGACGCCCGCGCAGCAGGGCCGCGACCCGGGCGATGGTGCGTTCCTGGAACAGGTCGCCGGCCCCGAGCGGCAGGTTCTCGCGCCGCGCCCGCGCGACGATGCGGAACACGCTGAGCGAGTCCGCCCCGAGCGCGATCAGGTCGTCGTCGCGCGCGATCACGGCGAGCCCCAGCACCTCCCGCCAGATCGCGTCCAGGGTCGCCTCGAGACCGTCATCGGACACCGGAGCCGGAGCGGGCTTGAGGGGAAGCGGGATCGCGGCGGCCGGCTCGGCGAGGCTGGCGGGCCGGGCCTCGGGTGGGGGCAGCGCCCGGCGGTCGACCTTGCCGCTCGCCGTCAGCGGTAGGGCCGATAGCCGGACCCATTCGGCGGGGATCATGTAGTCCGGGAGTTCGCGGGCGAGCGCCGCGCGCAGGTTCCGCAAGGTGGGCGCTGCCTCGCCCTCGGGGCGGACGAAGTAGCAGACGAGGCGATCCTCGCCGCGTGCGTCGGGGCGCAGCACCACGACGGCGTGCAGCCCGGTCTGGCGCAGCAGCACCGCCTCGATCTCAGCGGGCTCGATCCGGTAGCCGCGCAGCTTGATCTGGTGGTCGGCCCGCCCCAGGATCTCGACGCGCCCGTCCGGCCGGTAGCGGGCCCGGTCGCCGGTCCGGTAGAGCCGCGCGCCGGCGCATTCCGGCAGGGGGCTCGCGACGAAGCTCCGCTGCGTCAGGTCCGGCCGTCCGAGATAGCCGCGGGCGAGCCCGATCCCGCCGATCAGCAATTCGCCCGTGACCCCGACCGGCACCGGCTCGCCCTGTGCGTCGAGGATGAACAGGCTGGTGTTGTCGATCGGCCGCCCGACCGTGACCGTCGCCTCTGCCGGATCGATCCGCGCGGCCGAGGACCAGATCGTCGTCTCCGTCGGCCCGTAGAGGTTCCAGAGTTCGCCCCCGCCTTCGGTCAGGCGCCGGGCCAGATCGAGCGGAAGAGCCTCGCCGCCGCACAGCATCTTGAAGCCGTGACGGGAGCGGAACCCCGCCTCCAGCAGGAGCCGCCACGTCATCGGTGTGGCCTGAAGCATCGTGGCCTCGCTGCGATCGAGGCGTGCGAGGAGGGCGTGGCCGTCGCGGGCCTCCTCGGCGGAGGCGAGCACGATCCGAGCGCCGCGGATCAGCGGCAGCAGCAGTTCGAGCCCGGCGATGTCGAAGGTCACCGTTGTCACCGCCAGGAGCCGGTCGTCGCGGACGATCCCCGGTGCACGCGCCATGGAGAACAGCAGGTTCGAGAGGCCACGGTGGAGCACCTCGACACCCTTCGGCGCGCCGGTCGTGCTCGACGTGTAGATCAGGTAGGCGGCCCGCTCCGCCGGCACCCGCGGGAAACGGGTCGGCGCCGGCCTGTCGAGACGATCGACCTCGATGACCTGCGGGACGCCCTCGGGCATGAGCGCCCGGTCGGCCGCAAGCGTGAGCATCGCGCCGATCCCGGCATCGGCGACGATCCCCGCGCGGCGGGCGGGCGGCATGGCCGGGTCGAGCGGAACATAGGGGATACCGGCGCGCAGCGCGCCGAGCATCGCCGCGACGAGGCCGGGCGAGCGGCGCATGAGCAGGCCGACGCGGGCTCCCTCGGGTAGAGCGCTCGCTTGCAGCGCCCCCGCGACACGATCGGCCCAGCGGTCGAGGGCGCCGTAGGAGACGGCCTCCTCGCCGAAACGGATCGCGATCCGGTCCGGGTCGCGCCGGGCATGAAGTCTGAAGGCCCGCATCGCCCCGACTTCGAGCGGATGCGCCGTTTCGGTCGCGTTCCAGGCCACCAGCATGGTCTGCCGCTCGGCCGCATCGAGCAGCGGAACGCGCCCGACCGGCTGCGCGGGATCGCGGGCGAGATGCCCGAGCAGGGTGAGGTAGTGCCCGATCCAGCGTTCGATCGTGGCCGGCTCGAACAGGGTGCGGTTGTAGGTGGCTTCAAGGGTCAGTCCGTCGGCCGTCTCGGTGAGGCTGACGGTGAGCTCGAAGGTCGAGAAGCGCTTCGGCGCGGGTGCGAGGGTGCCACGCAGGCCCGCCCCGAAATCGATGGCGTCGGGCAAGCGCTGGAGGTTGAACTGCACCTGCGCCAGCGGCGGGCGCGCCGGATCGTGCGGCCGGTCGAGGTGGCGCAGTAGCCGCCCCAGGGTGCAGTCAGCGTGGGCGGCGGTCTCGGCCAGGGTCGCGCCGGTACGGGCAAGATGGGCCGCGAAGGGCTCGTCCGGGTCGAACCGGGCCCGCAGCGGCAGGAAATCGGCGTGGTGCCCGACGAGGTCCGGCTCGCCGAGGCGCGGCTGGCCCGCCATCGGTATGCCGACAACGAGGTCGTCCTGCCCCGAGAGCCGCGCGAGGAGCACTTGGAAGGCCGCGAGCAGCGTCGCGTTCAGCGTCTGCCCCTGGCGCGCGGCGAGCGCCTTCAGCGCGGCGACGAGCAGCGGCGGCAGGGCAGCACTTCGCGTGTCGCCGGCAAAGCCGCGCAGCTTCGGCCGTGGATGATCGGTTGGTAGGTCGAGCGGCTCGGGCAAACTCGCGTACAGCCCGGCCCAGTAATGCAACGCCAGGTTCGCCTCCGCCTCCGATGGAGCAGGTCCATCGGCATGCGGGGCTGGCGTCTGCCGCTCCGGCGCGGCGCGGTAGGCGTTTCCGATCGCGTCGGCCAGGACCGCGAAGGACCAGCCGTCGCAGGCGATGTGGTGGGCCGAGAGGACAAGAACGTGACGCCGCTCGCCGAGGCGGACGAGGTCGGCCCGCGCCACCGGGCCGGCGACGGGATCGAACGAGAGGCCCGCTTGCGCGTGAAGGTGAACCGCGAGAGCGGCCTCCGGATCGGATTGCCCTGCAAGATCGATCCATCGCACCGGCACGACGCCAGCGGGATCGATCCGCACGGTCTCGCCGCTCGGCGAGAAGCGGCTGCGCAGGGCGCCGTGGCGACCGAGCACCACGCGCACGACGGAGAGAAGCCGCTCGGCGTCGAGCGGGCCGTCGAGCCGCAGGGTGACGATCTCGGTCATCGCAGCATTGGCGTCGGCGCCGAACTGCGCTGCGAGCCAGATCTCGGCCTCCCTGTCGGTCAGCGGCCGCTCTGCCCCGCGATCCGCCATCGGCGGAGCCGGGGATGCCTGTGGCTCGGGCCGGCCCACCTGCGCGGCCGTGAAGGTCAGCGCGAGCGTCCGAAGCTGCTCTTCCACCACGCGGCACACAGCATCGAGCTGATGCCGGAAGACCTCCTGCAACGTCTCCGACGTCGGCGCGGCGAGCGGAACGACCGGCCGCCCCTCCCCGCCCGAGCCGGGCGCGGCGTAACGGGCCGGGATCGCCTGGAAAACAGCCTCGCCGTCGATGCAGGACATCCCGATCCTCGTCTGGCCGTGCGGCTCATCGGCGAAGGCCGGGCATCCCTCACCGGACGCCAGCCGCGCCGCCGGGTCGGAACCGGGCGCTCTCGACGATCGGGCGTCCAATGAGGCACACCTGCCTTCGCGTCACGAGCAGGAGGGTCATCGCGTCGCCGGAGATGTGCAGGCCGGTGTTTCACCCGGCTTCCCGCGAGCCCCCGAGAGACGTCTTGACGACCATATCAGCGGGACGGCGACGATCATCTGCCTCCTTGGGAGTAGTGCTTCTCCGCTCCGCGCAGGGTCATCGCGCGGGGGCAGGTCGGCGCCTCACGAGGCGCAGTCCTACAAGGCGGAGGTCGGCCGCGCCTCCGACGAAGCAGTTCCGGAGAGGCGCGCCTCCAGCCGCTCGATCGCCGCGCTTACCAGGGCCTTCGAGGCGTGAAGCGTGCCGAGTTCGACCGAGGACATCGCCAGCAGCACCGGCAGGAGGTTGCCGTTCGGCCGGCCATCGTCGTGGAACAGGCGCAGATCGTCGTCGGGCTTGAGGCCGACGCTGCCGGCGATTCGCGCGGCGTAGTTGCGAATGCGCGTCTCGTCGTTGGCGCAGACGGGGGCCGGGAGGCTGAGATCGAGCAGGCTACCCTTCGGCAGCGAGGCGGCGATCGAGGGCAGTGCCGCCGCTTCCGCCGCGAGCCGGTCGGGTGCCAGCAGGGCGGCGGGATTGGCCGCGCCGGAGGCGACGGGAGCGCGAGCTGATGCAATCGCTGCTGAAGGTCTAGCCGCGATCTGCGCGGTCGTCGGTGTCTCGATCACGCCCGTCGCGATGGCGGCGGGGGGCCTCGGCACGGAGACGGCCGATCGTGCCAGGGCGCGGGGCACCCGGCCAGGATGCCCGGCGAGCCGCGCCCGGGCCGACCACGGCTGCACCCGGAGCCCCGCGCCGGCACTCGGCGCGGCCCGCGCGACGCCGCCGCGCCCGTGCCGCGCGAGGAAACGGGCGCGCAGCGTTCCGCCGATGCCCTGCGGGGCGGTCGTCTTCGACACCGCGACTCCTGCGGCCTGTCGCGCTGGCCGCCGCGGCCCTCCCGTGGGCGCCGCAGCCGGGACGGGGCGAGCCGGGCCGCACTCGGCGGGTGCCCAGCGGCGCACGATGGCGAGGGCCGAGCGCCGGCCGTAGTCGCGCTGGTAGCGGCGGAGGAGCTGCACCGCCGCATCCGCTCCGTCGGCGGCGGTGGCAAAGCCGGTATGGCCCTCCGCGTCGCCCCCGAGTTCGCCGCTCCAGCGCGCCTGCTTGATGCACCAGTAATTGTTGAGCCGAACGCAGCGGGCGATGAAGCCGGGTTCGGTCGCCGCATGCCGGACGACGAAGGCGAGCGAGCCCGGCGCGAGGTTTTCGCCCGCCTGCTCCCGCCAGTTCGAGACGGCCCGTGCCACGAGGCTGAAGCTCGGCGCAGGCACGGGCGCCGCCTCGGCCGCGCGGGGCAAAGCCGGCAGGCGCGCCCGCGCGGCGTCGAGCGCGGGCTCGATCCGCGGCATCAGGATCGTCAGGGCAAGGAGCGTTTCGAGGAGCACGCCAGACTTCCCTCACGCGGTGTCAGCTCGGCTGTTCTCGTTGGGGAACGGCGCGAGGCGGGCAAGGGTTCTGTGACGGCTGCGGAAACCCCTCAATCGTCGTCCATGTCCGCCGCGAGCTGGCGCGGGTGCACGAAGCGCAGGAGACGCCCGGCGCCTGCGGCGATGTCCTCCCAGCCCTCCCCCTCGAACGCGAACACGGCGAGCGCCGCCGTTGGAAACTTCTCGCGCAGATCCTTCTGCAAGTCCTTCGGTCCCTGCCCCACGAGCCGCAGCGCAAGATCGCCGAGTCCGGGATTGTGGCCGATGACGAGCAGGGTCGCCGCCTCCGCCGGGGCGGAGCGGATTGCGTCGAGAATGCGCGCGGCCGGCGCCTCGTAGATCGAGGGCACCGTCTCCATCGGTGTCTCGGGAAGCTCGGCGCGTAAGGCGGCCCAGGTCTCCTGCGTGCGCCGGGCCGGTGAGACCATGACATGGTCGGGCGTCAGCGACTCGCGGGCGATGTAGGCGCCCATCAGCGGCGCCGCCTCCCGCCCGCGCCCATTGAGGGGGCGGTCGATATCGGCCACGCCTTGCGGGTAGGCGGATTTGGCATGACGCAGGAGAAGCAGGCGGCGCATCATTGAAAACCGACCACGGCGTGCGGAACGTAAGGGGCTTCGAGCCGTGCGATCTCGTCCTGGGTCAGCGTCAGGTCGAGGGCGGCGGCGGCATCGTCGAGATGCCCCGGCTTCGAGGCGCCGATGATCGGGGCGGCCACGCCCGGCCGCTGGATCACCCAGGCGAGCGCCACCTGCGCCCGCGGCACGCCGCGGTTCTTCGCCACCTCGGCCACCGCCTCGACCACCTGCCGGTCGGCGTCGACAGTGGCGTCATAGAGGTTCTTGCCGACGAGATCGCTCTCCTGCCGGGCGCTGCCGGCATCGAAGTCGCGGGTGAGCCGGCCACGGGCGAGTGGACTCCAGGGCAGCAGCGGGATGTTCTGGTCGGCACAGAGCGGGATCATCTCGCGCTCTTCCTCGCGGTGGAGCAGGTTGAGATGGTTCTGCATGGTGGAAAACCGCGTCCAGCCGTTGAGGTCGGCGGTATAGAGCGCCTTGGCGAATTGCCACGCGAACATCGAGGAGGCGCCGATATACCGGGCCTTGCCCGCCTTCACGACGTCGTGGAGCGCCTCCAGCGTCACCTCGATCGGCGTGGCGTAATCCCAGCGGTGGATCTGGTAGAGATCGACGTAATCGGTTCCGAGCCGCTTCAACGAGGCGTCGATTGCGGAGAAGATCGCCTTGCGCGAGAGGCCGCCGGCATTGGGCTGGCTCTTGAGCGGATAGTAGACCTTGGTGGCCAGCACGATGCTGTCGCGGTCGGCGTAGTCCTTGAGCGCCCGGCCGACGATCTCCTCGGAGGTGCCGTCGGAATAGTAGTTCGCCGTGTCGAAGAAGTTGATCCCGAGATCGAGCGCCCGCTTGATCAGCGGCCGGCTCTCCTCCTCCCGCATCGTCCACGGATGCGGTCCCCGCTCCGGCACGCCGTAGGTCATGCAGCCGAGGCAGAGGGGCGAGATGTCGAGGCCGGTACGGCCGAGTTTCTTGGTTTGCATAGGGTCGGTCACGCGGAGGCGGGTCGGAGCCGCTTAACTGGGGCGCCGCGGCGCTCCGTCACCCGCCCCGCCCCTCCCGGCGCATCATGAAGGCAAGCTTCTCGAACAGGCTCACATCCTGTTCGTTCTTCAGGAGCGCGCCGTGCAGCGGCGGGATCAGCTTGCGGCCGTCGCGCTCGCGCAGGGTCTCGGGCGCGATGTCCTCGGAGACGAGGAGCTTGAGCCAGTCGAGCAATTCGGAGGTCGAGGGCTTCTTCTTGAGGCCCGGCACCTCGCGGGTTTCCAGGAACACCCGCAAAGCCTCCTCGACGAGGCGGTGCTTGATGCCCGGATAGTGCACCTCGACGATGCGTTGCAGCGTCTCGGCGTCGGGGAACTTGATGTAGTGGAAGAAGCAGCGGCGCAGGAAGGCGTCCGGCAGCTCTTTCTCGTTGTTCGAGGTGATGATGACGATGGGGCGGATGTCTGCCCGGATCGTCTCGCCGGTCTCGTAGACGTGGAACTCCATCCGGTCGAGTTCGGTCAGCAGGTCGTTCGGGAACTCGATGTCGGCCTTGTCGATCTCGTCGATGAGCAGGACCGGCCGCTGCGGGGCGGTGAACGCCTCCCAGAGCTTGCCGCGGCGGATGTAGTTGGCGATGTCCGAGACCCGCGGGTCGCCGAGCTGCGAGTCGCGCAGCCGCGAGACGGCGTCGTACTCGTAGAGGCCCTGCTGCGCCTTGGTGGTGGACTTGATGTTCCACGTCAGCAGCGGCGCCCCGAGGCCGCGGGCGATCTCTTCGGCCAGCACCGTCTTGCCGGTGCCGGGCTCGCCCTTCACGAGGAGCGGGCGCTCCAGCACGATCGCCGCGTTGACCGCCGTGGTGAGATCGGGCGGCGCGACGTAGGACTCGGTTCCGGTGAAGCGCATGGAGCCTCGCGTCGGGAGGGGGATGAGGCGGACTAACCCGAGGCGGCGCGGATCGGCAACCGCTCGCGCGGCGGTCGATGCTCGAGGCGCTCCCCTACAACGTCTTCCCGTCGTGCCACACGCAGTTCGAGGCCAGGATCCCGAGGTTCACGTCCGACTTCTGCGGCTGGGGCAGCGTCTTGCCGTCCATGGCGAGGTCGATCTTGATCTCGACCTGTCCCTTCGTCTCGTTCGAGCGGCGGGAGAAGTAGCAGTATTGCTGGAACGGCCGCTCCTCGTTGGCCTTGAAGTTCCAGCCGGTCACGATCTGTCCGTCGAGATAGGGCACCTGCTTGAACACCGTGAAGGTCGTGTTGACCGGTGCCTGCGAGGCCGGGGCAGCATCGGTGCCGAGCTGCGCCTTGGTCGGCGTCGGCGCGGCGTTGGCCTTCTGCGCGGGCAGGCCTTCGAGCTTCAGGGTGTTGTCGGTGAGGGTGACCTCGCCCTTGGTCTTCAGCGTCACGTCGGAGAGCGCGGCCTGCATCGCGCTGGCGATCTTCTCGGCGGCCGAGTCGAACTGGTTCATGTAGGCATAGCCGTAGCAGGCCGCGCCGATGCCGATCCCGGCGAGCGCCGAGAAGGCGCCGGCGCCGATTGCCCGCAGCAGGAAGGCGCGGGCGAAATGCATCCGCGCCTCCGCCCGCAGACGGCCGTTGACGTGTTGTGCGAGCACGATGTTCTCGTGCGTGCCCTCGGTGTGGATGCTCATGGCCGGGCGCTCGACTGGAAGGGCTTACGCGGTGGCGCCGGTGGGGGCGTTGCCGGAGGTGTTGGCGGGCGGCGGGGGCGGCGGCACCACGGGCGCCGTGCGCCGCTCCAGCGGGATCACCGAGGCGTCCCGCGTCATCGGTCTCGGCTGGGCCAGCGCCATCTCCTGGCGCACGCCCTCGGCGATCGACGCGAGCAAGTAGGGCGTTGCCTCCGGGTTTACGGCGGCGCCGAGGTCGTCCTCGTCCATGAAGGTCTTGCGCACCGAGACCGCCGAGAGCGCCAGGATCGTCGAGGCGAAGGCGGCGCAGAGTGCGGGCACGAACACGAAGATGCGCAGGAAGGCGTGGACCTGCGCGTCGTTCACGTCGATCGGATCGACGCCGTAGACCATGGCCGTGAAGGAGTGGAGCTGCGAGCGGTTGACCGAGTTGCGGTAGGCCTGCTCGGCATCGGCCACCTTGCGGTCGGCAGCACCCCGGTCGAGGGCGGCGCGGGCCTTGCGGGCCTCTTCCAACTCCTTGACGATGGCGCCCCGGTCATTGCCCGCCTTGGCCACCGCGGCGTTGAGCGTCGCGGTGCGCGGGTCGGTGACGCATTTCAGGTTCGAGTAGCGCATGCCGCGGCTGTTGGTGCCGTAGACGCGCTCGCAGCGCTGCGCCGGCAAGCCCGCGAGCTGCGAGGCGTTCTCGGCCGAGCGCCGCTCGATCTGCTCCAGTTCCGTGGTGTATTGCTCGACCCGGGCGTTGGCCGCCGCGATGCGCGTGTCGATGCTGTCGCGGTCGGCCTGCGCGTCCTTGAGGGCGGTCTTGGCCTTGGCCGCGTCCATCAGGCGGGGATGGAACATCATCTCGCCGAGCTGCGACACCGACTTGGTGGTGACGCCCGCGGCGAAGATGATGCCGATGATCGCGAGCCCCTTCACGAACCACGAGCGCTGAGTACGCGCCAGGATGCCGAGCGGCACGCGGCATAGCTCCACCGCGGCGTAGACCAGCGGCGCCAGCAGCATAAAGTAGAACGCCCGGTCGTCACCGTCGCTGTAGGTGCCCGCGAACAGCCACGCGCCCCAGAGCGAGGCGCCGATCACCATGAACTCGACGAGATAGGCGATGGCGACGTAGCCCCACTTGACGCGGTAGCCACGCTCGATGTCGCGCTGGTGCTTCCAGCGCTGCTGGTCGAGCATCCATTCGCGCCGCTCGCGCTGCACGTCCCGGCTCGGAGGCGTGTCGGACAAGAATTTCATGGGCCAGAACTTCATGGGCCTCAGATCGCTGCGGGCCTCCGGCTGAGCGGCGGACCTGCCATCCCCTAACATCGGGTTACCCGAGCGTAAGGGCGTATTGTGCCGAAGTTGTGCCGACCGGGGCGATGAGCGGTGGATGGCGGCCCACAGCGATCAGGCCCGGTGAGCAGGTGCTGCGAAATCGGCGACTCGCCACGGAAAACGGTTGCTCCGCTGCGGGCTCGCCGCCCATGATGCGGCCGGCTCCTCCCGCGGCATCGAAGATGCAGGGAGACGGGCCGGACCCCTCTCCTCCTCTCCAGGCGTCAGCGTATCAGCCCGATGACCGACCCCGTGCAGGCCGGAACCCAGATCGCCGCGGAAGCCGGCGCGCATGCGGGCGGCTACCGGGAGGCGATCCTCTTTCTCGTCACCGCCGGCATCGTCGTGCCGCTGTTCCACCGCCTGCGGATCAGCCCGGTGCTCGGCTTCATCGGCGCGGGCGCCCTGCTGGGCCCGTTCGGCCTCGGGCGCTTCGCCGACGCGCATCCGTGGCTCGCGCCGTTCACCATCGGCAACCGCGCCGAGATCGCGCATCTGGCCGAGTTCGGCGTCATCTTCCTGATGTTCATGATCGGGATCGAGCTGTCCTGGGAGCGCCTGCGGGTGTTGCGCCGGCTCGTCTTCGGCCTCGGCGCGATCCAGGTGATCGCCTCCGCCGCGGTGATCGCCGTGATCCTCGTCGTCCTGGATCAGCCCGTGGCCGGGGCGGTGCTGGTGGGGCTCGCGCTCGCCCTCTCCTCGACCGCCGTGGTGCTCCCGGTGCTCGCCGAGCAGAAGCGGCTCGGCACGCCGGCCGGCCGCACCAGTTTCGCGATCCTGCTGTTCCAGGATCTGGCGGTCGCCCCGATCCTGTTCGCCATCGCCGTGCTCGGCCGCAAGGATGGCGGCGACCTCGGGGTCGCGCTCGCCCTGGCGCTCGGACAGGCGGCGATCGCGCTCGTGGTGATCGTCGTGGCCGGCCGGGTCGCACTGCGCCCGCTCTTTCATCTCGTCGCGCGCACCCGCTCGCCGGAACTGTTCATGGCGGCCTGCCTGCTCGTCATCGTGGCGACCGCCCTGGTCGCGGCGGGCAGCGGCCTGTCGATGACGCTCGGCGCCTTTGTCGCCGGCCTGCTCTTGGCCGAGACCGAGTATCGCCGCGCCATCGAGGCGACCATCGATCCGTTCAAGGGGCTCCTGCTCGGAGTGTTCTTCGTCTCGGTCGGCATGAATCTCGATCCGGCCCAGCTCATCGCGGCGCCGGGCGCGATCCTCGGCCTGTCGGTCGGGCTGCTCGTCATCAAGGGCGCCGTGGTACTCGTCGGCGCCCGCATCATGAAGCTGTCCCGTTCGGTCGCCCTGGAGGCCGCCCTGCTGATCGGCCCCGGCGGCGAGTTCGCCTTCGTGCTGATCGGCGGTGCGATGGCGACGGGGCTCGTGCCGGAGCCGGTGGGTGGCGCCGCTCTCATCGTCACCACCGTGACCATGATCGCGATCCCCGGCCTCGCCGCGCTCGCCCGCCGCATCGGCGGTCGCGCTTTGAGGCAGCAAACCGGTCCGGCGGAAGCGGAGCCGGTGCCGGAGCCGGAGCAGAATCGCGTGATCATCGCGGGCTATGGCCGGGTCGGGCGGCTCGTCGGCGAGATGCTCAAGCGCCACGCGATTTCGCACATCGCCCTCGATTCGGACCCCGCCCGCGTCGCCGAACAGCGTCGGCTCGGTAGCCCCGTCTATTTCGGTGATTCCGCCAACACGGAGATGCTGCGCCGCTGCGACATCGCCACGGCTCGCGCGCTCGTGGTGACCCTCGACAACCCCCGCGCCGTGGAGGCGGTGGTGC
The DNA here is from genome assembly GCF_024169925.1 of Methylorubrum extorquens. NCBI lineage: Bacteria > Pseudomonadati > Pseudomonadota > Alphaproteobacteria > Hyphomicrobiales > Methylobacteriaceae > Methylorubrum > Methylorubrum extorquens. The sequence goes on along the minus strand of NZ_JALJXF010000001.1, from coordinate 1,125,650 downwards.
AGGCCGCACGCGCCGAGCGGCCGGACCTCACCATCGTCGCCCGCGCCCGCGACGCACGCCACGCCACACAGCTCTACGAGATGGGCGTCGACGACGCGGTGCCCGAGACGATCGAGGCCTCGCTGCAACTCTCGGAGGCCGTGCTGGTCGATGTCGGCGTGCCCATGGGCAACGTCATTGCCTCGATCCACGAGCGGCGCGACGAGTTCCGCACCATGCTGAAGCGGCGGGAAGCGGAGGCGCGGCCCGTCTTCCGCGCCCGCCGCACGGTCGGCAAAGGACGCGAGACGCCGTCCGAGGCCAAGGCCGCCGAACCGGCCCCGAGCCCGCGGCCCATTGGCAAGAGCGCCTGAGCGGGCTCCGGCCCGCCCTCAGGCGTCCGGCAGAGCGGCGACCAGACCACGAAACCGGTCGCCGCGGACCTCGAAGTTCGGGAACTGGTCGTAGGAAGCGCAGGCCGGCGACAGCAGCACGACGGGGGCCTCGGTTCCGGATGCCTGGGCGGCCCGCGCCGCCGCTTCGGTCGCGACCTCCAGCGTGTCGCAGCGGGTGAAAGGCAGGCGCCCGTCCAGCGTCGCGGCGAAGGCCTCGCTCGATGCGCCAATGAGGTAGGCGTGGGCCACGCGCTCGAACAGCGGTGCCAGCGGTTCGATGCCGCCTTCCTTCGCCTTGCCGCCGACGATCCAGTGGATGTCGCGGAAGGCCAGCAGCGCCTTCTCGGTGGAATCGGCGTTGGTCGCCTTGGAATCGTTGACGAACAGCGTCGGGCCGATCCGGCGCAGGGGCTCCATCCGGTGAGCGAGGCCGGGAAAGCTCGTCAGCCCCGCCGCGATCTCCGCGCCGGTGAGGCCGAGCCGGATCGCGGCGGCGACCGCGGCGGCGGTGTTCTGGAGGTTGTGGTCGCCGAGCAGCGCCTGGATGCCGGTGACTTCCGCGATCACGGCGCCGTCGGGCCCATGCACCGTACCGTTGGCGCCGACATAGTCGCCCGCCACGTCGCCGTGCCCCTCGACATGGAGGCGAATGCGCTCACCCGTATGGCGCGCGGCGATCGCTGCGCACGAGGTGTCATCGACGCCGATCACCGCGAGATCCGCGCCCGCTACCAGCCGCTCCTTGATCGCGGCGTAGTTCTCCATGGTGCCGTGACGGTCGAGATGGTCCGGCGTCAGATTGAGCAGGATGCCGACGCCGGGCTTGAGCGAGGGGGTCAGGTCGATCTGGAACGAGGACATTTCGACCACGTGGACGCGGTTTGCCGCCGGTGGCTCCAGCGACAGGATCGCGGTGCCGATATTGCCGCCCATCTGCACGTCGCGCCCGGCATGGCGCAGCAGGTGGGCGGTGAGCGCCGTGGTTGTGGATTTGCCGTTGGTACCGGTGATGGCCACGAAGGCTGCGTCGGGCGCCAGGGTCGCACGCTCGCGGCAGAAAATCTCGATGTCGCCGATGATCGGGATGCCGGCCTGCCGCGCCAGCCCCACCGTCCAGTGCGGCTCGGGGTGGGTCAGCGGCACGCCCGGCGCTAGCACCAGGGCTTCGAAGCCCGACCAATCGGCTTCGTTGAGATCGGTGACGGTGATGCCCTGCTCGCGGGCGCGGTCGCGGCTCCCCGCGTTGTCATCCCAGGCCAGCACGTCGGCGCCGCCGGCCAGCAGCGAGCGCACGGTGGCGAGCCCGGACCCGCCGAGGCCGAACAGGGCGACCTTCCGGCCGGCGAAGGTGGTGGCTGGGGTCATGGTTTGTATCTCTCGTCCCGGCTCAGCGCAGCTTCAGCGTGGCGAGCCCGACCAGCGCCAGGATGACGGCGATGATCCAGAACCGGATCACGACCTGCGGCTCCTTCCAGCCCTTCTGCTCGAAGTGGTGGTGGATCGGCGCCATGCGGAAGACGCGTTTGCCCGTGAGCTTGAACGAGACGACCTGGATGATCACCGACATGATCTCCAAGACGAACAGGCCGCCGACGATGGCGAGCACGATCTCGTGCTTGGCTGCCACGGCGATGGAGCCGAGCAGGCCGCCGAGTGCCAGCGAGCCGGTATCGCCCATGAAGATCTGCGCGGGCGGCGCGTTGAACCAGAGGAAGCCAAGCCCCGCCCCGATCACCGCGCCGCAGACCACGGCGAGTTCGCCGGTGTCGCGCACGTAGTTCACCTGCAGGTAGCCGGCATAGATGACGTTGCCGACGAGGTAGGCGATCACGCCGAAGGTGGCGCAGGCGATCATCACGGGGACGATGGCGAGCCCGTCGAGGCCGTCGGTGATGTTGACCGCGTTGCCCGCCCCCACGATCACGAAGGCGGCGAACGGCACCCAGAACCAGCCGAGGTTCAGCAATGTGTCCTTGAGGACCGGGAAGGCGAGCTGGTTCTGCAATCCGGCGGGCGAGTAGAGCGAGATCATCAGGCAGGCGGCGCCCGCGATCGCGAATTCGAGCAGCAGACGGAAGCGGCCCGAGAAGCCCTTGTGCGACTGCTTCGTCACCTTGAGGTAGTCGTCGTAGAAGCCGATCGCCCCGAAGCCGAGGGTCACCGCGAGCGTTACCCAGACGTAGTGGTTGTGCGGGTTGGTCCAGAGCAGGATCGAGACCACGGCGCCGGCCAGGATCATCAGGCCGCCCATGGTCGGCGTGCCGCGCTTGGTCAGGTGGGAGGCCGGGCCATCCTCGCGGATTGGCTGGCCCTTGCCCTGGCGCAGGCGCAGCAGCGAGATGATCCAGGGCCCGAACCAGAACACGAAGAAGCCCGCCGTGAACAGCGCGCCGCCGGTGCGGAAGGTGATGTAGCGGAACACGTTGAGGGGCGTGAGCGTGCCGCTCAGTTCCGACAGCAGATAGAGCATGCGTTCAGTCCGCCCGCGGCAGGTTCTTTGTCGACACGCCCGGCACGGCGTCGCGCGCGGCCGGATGGAACGGCCGGGCGCGAGGGCCCGGACGATGGAGTAAAGCTCAGCGAACCGCGTTCAGTGAGGCTTCGCGCGGGTCCGGCGCGACCGCGTAGCGGGCTTTGACCGCTTCGACAATGCGGACCATGCGCATGGAGTTGGAGCCCTTGACCATCACGGCATCGCACGGCTGCAGGGTCGCGAGGACGGCGTCGGTGACACCCTCGGCGGTCGGCGCGGCCGTCCCCCGCACCGGCATCGGCAGTGCCTCGAACAGGTGCGCCATCAGCGGGCCGACGGCGAAGACGCGATCGATGCCGTTCGCGGCGACCGCTTCCGCCAACTCGCGGTGCAGCGCTTCGCCGGCCGCGCCGAGTTCCTTCATGTCGCCGAGCACGGCGATGCGCCGCCCCTTGGCGCCGGTCTCGATCCCGGCGAGCGTCGCCAGGGCGGCGCGGATCGAGGCGGGGTTGGCGTTATAGCTCTCGTCGATCAGGAAGGCCTCGCCGTCTCCGATCCGAAGCGCCGTGCGCTCGCCGCGCCCGACCGGCGGCTTGAGGCTCGCCAGCGACAGGGCGGCGCGGGCGAGGTCGGCGCCCAGCGCGTGGATGCAGGCGAGCACGCCGAGCGAGTTCATTGCGACGTGCCGGCCCGGCGTGCCGAGCTGGTAGGTCAGGGGCACGCCCATCACGGTGGCGTCGACCACCGAGACGTCGGGCCGGGTCAGGATGCGGTGGGCGCGCACATCCGCCGCCGCGTGCTCGCCGAAGGTGATGACACGGCCCGCCCGCGAGGCGTGCGCGTGGGCGAGCAGCCGCTCGTAGTTCGGGTTGTCGCGGTTGATCACGGCGATGCCGCCGGGCTTCAACCCGGAAAAGATCTCGCCCTTGGCGTCGGCGATGGCGGAGAGCGAGCGGAAATGCTCGATATGCACCGGCTCGACCGTGGTGATCAGCGCTACGTCCGGCCGCACCATGGCGGTCAGCGGCAGGATCTCGGCGCCGTGGTTCATGCCGATCTCGAACACGCCGAAGCGGCTGGCCTCCGGCATCCGCGCCAGCGTCAGCGGCACGCCCCAGTGGTTGTTGTAGGAGGCGACCGAGGCGTGCGTGGCGCCTTGCGTCGAGAGCACGTGGCGCAGGGCTTCCTTGGTGCCGGTCTTGCCGACGGAGCCGGTCACGGCGACGATCGCCGCTCCCGTGCGGGCGCGGGCGGCGAGGCCCAGGCGACGCATCGCCTCCAGCACCGGATCCTCGCCCTCGCCCGGGACGGCGAGCACCGGGCCGACGCCCTCGAATTCCTTAGCACGCGCTTCCGCGACCACCGCCGCGCCGGCGCCCTTGTCCAGGGCAGCGCGCACGAAGTCGTGCCCGTCCCGCGCCTCGCCGCGGATGGCGAAGAACAGGTCGCCGGGCTCCAGGCTGCGGGTGTCGATCGAGGCGCCGGTGATGGCGCGCGCCGCGCCGATCAGGCGCCCGCCGGTGGCCGCCTCCAGGGCGGCAGGGGTCCAGAGGGGGGCGTCGGTCATCCGTTCAACTCCGCGATCGCGGCGCGCAGGGTGTCGTGATCCGAGAACGGGAGCACACGTGGCCCGACGATCTGGCCGGTTTCATGACCTTTGCCGGCCACCACCAGCACGTCGCCGGGCGCCAAGTCCCGCACGCCCGCGCGGATCGCCTCGGCCCGGTCGCCGATCTCCTCCGCGCCCGGTGCCGCGGCGAGGATGGCGGCGCGAATGGCAGCGGGCTCCTCGTTGCGGGGGTTGTCGTCGGTGACGATGACCCGATCCGCGAGGCGCGCGGCGATGGCGCCCATGATCGGCCGCTTGCCGGCGTCGCGGTTGCCGCCGCAGCCGAACACGACGACGAGGCGCCCGCTGGCAAAGGGGCGGAGCGCGCTCAAGACGTGTTCCAGCGCCTCCGGCTTATGGGCGTAATCGACGAGGCAGAGCCCGCCCTTCGCCTCGCCGATCCGCTCCATGCGGCCCGGCACGCCGGTGAGCCCTTCGAGCGCGGCGAAGACGCCGGCCGGATCGGCGGCCCCCGCCGCCGTCGCCAGGGCGAGGCCCGCCGCGACGAGGGCGTTCTCCACCTGGAAGCCGCCGACGAGCGGCAGGCGCACGCGGTACTCCCGACCGTCATGGGCGAGCGTCAGGCTCTGCGCAAAACCCTCCGTCCCGGCCTCGACGAGGCGGATGAATTCGCCGCCGCGCCCCGTGGTGCGGATGGCATGGCCGGCGGCATCGGCGACGCCGACGACGCGCTCGGCATAGGCGCCGTCGGCGTTGACGATGGCCGGGCGGCCCTTCGGCAGCAGCGTCGTGAACAGGCGGAGCTTGGCTTCCAGATAGTCCTCGATGGTGGGGTGATAATCGAGGTGGTCGCGGCCGAGATTGGTGAAGGCCGCGGCCGTCAGTTCCACCCCGTCGAGACGGCGCTGCTCGATGCCGTGGGAGGAGGCCTCCATCGCCAGATCGGTGATGCCCTCCTCGGCCAGACGCGCCAGGGTCTCGTGCAGCGTGACGGGGTCGGGCGTCGTCAGCGAGCCGTATTCCGCGCCCCGGTTCGTGACGATGCCGACGGTGCCGAGGCTCGCCGAGTCCCGGCCGAGGCGTGACAGGATCTGCCGCACGAAGTCGGCGACCGAACTTTTGCCGCTGGTGCCGGTGACCGCCACCACGGTCTCCGGTTGGCGCCCGGACAGGCGGGCGGCGGCGAGCGCCAGCGCCCGGCGGGCATCCGCGACTTCGATCCAGGCCGTCGATACGGCCAGGTCGTCCGGGCGCGTCCCCTCCCCGGCCACGGCGACCGCGCCGGCCGATCCGGCGGCGGCGGCAAAGCGGCGGCCGTCGGCGGCGGTGCCGGGAACAGCCACGAACACGCCGCCGGGTACGACCTTACGGCTGTCGGCGGTGAGGCCAGACACGGGCCGGCCGGCGATGGCGGCGTCCGCCTCCGGGAACAGGGCGCCAAGAGTTTGGTCGCCAAGAGTCCGGTCGTCAGGCGTCGGCTGGCTCATCGGCAAAACAATCCTCGGAAGCGTCCGTGCGGGTCAGGCCGTCTGTGTATGGGCCAAAGGCCAATACTCGAAGTCGCATGAGCGGCTTCGCGGCGCGAAGAGCGTCGCGCGGAGCGGGCATCTCGGGACTTCGGTCCTGAGATGCATCGAGCGGAGCGAAAGCCTGAGCCCGCGGAGGCGGGCGCCGGCGCTTGAGGCTGGCATAAAACCCAGAGTGATCGCTGTAGGCGATCGCCCTGGGGTACAGGCCATCGTCACTGCCCGTCCACCATGGTCGCATGGTAGGCGCCGAGCTTCACCATCAGCGGGAACGGCTTCACCGGCGGATCGAAGCGCGGGGCCAACCCGAGGATCGGCGCGGCCCGCTCGATGATCTTGCCCGTGACCGTGCCGGAATTGTAGGCGGCCGTGGCGTAGCCGCCGGTCTCGGGCAGGCCCTGCGGCTCGTCCATGATCGTCAGGAACAGGTATTTCGGCTTGTCCATCGGGGCGGCGGCCATGAAGGTCGTGAACAGGCGGTTCTTGGCGTAGCGCCCGTTGATGACCTTCTCCGCCGTGCCGGTCTTGCCGCCGACGTAGTAGAGCGGGATCGACGCCTTCTTGGCCGAGCCCTCGACGGCGTTGAGGCGCATGATGAAGCGCATCGCCTCGCTGGCCTCCGGCTTCATCACGTGGCTGGCCTTGCCCCGCGCGGTCGGCTCGTCGGTCTTGAGGAAGGTCGGCGTCATCAGGTCGCCGCCATTGATGATCGCCGCCACCGCCGCCGCCGCCTGGATCGGCGCCACCGCGATGCCGTGGCCGAAGGCGATGGTGATGGTGTTGATCTCGGCCCAGCGCGGCGGAAGGATCGGCGCGGCCGATTCCGGCAGCTCGGTGCGCATCCGGTCGAGCAGGCCCATCTTCTTGAGGAAGGCGCGGTGGCCGGGCACGCCGACGCCGAGCGCCATCTTGGCCGAGCCGATGTTGGAGGAGTGGGTGAACACCTCCGGCATGGTCAGCACGCGCCCGGTGGCGTGGTAATCGTGGATCTTCTGCCGGCCCCAGTGCAGCACGCCGCCGCGGGTGTCGAAGGTGGAGTTGACGTTGTACTTGCCGGAATCGAGCGCCATGGCGAGGGTCATCGCCTTGAAGGTCGAGCCCATCTCGTAGACGCCGACATTCATCCGGTTGATGCGGTCGTCCGACAACGCGTCCTTCGGCTCGTTCGGGTCGAAATCCGGGTAGGAGGCCAGCGCGACGACCTCGCCGGTGGTCACGTCGAGGATCATCGAAGCGCCGGCCTTGGCCTTGAACTTCTCCACGCCCTTCACGAGCTCGTCGCGCAGGGCGAACTGGGCGCGCAGGTCGAGGGACAGCTGGATCGGCGAGAGGTCGGTCTGCTTGGCCACGAGGCCGAACTCGTTGAGCGCCTTGTTGCCGCGGTTGTCGATGTACTTCTCGATGCCGGCGATGCCGATATTGTCGAGGTTGGTCGCACCGATGATGTGCGCGGCCGCGACCCCGTTCGGGTAGACGCGCTTGTGATCGGGAAGGAAGCCGACGCCGGGGATGCCGAGGCGGTGGACTTCGAGCTGTTGCTTCGGCGTGATCTCGCGCTTGATCCAGACGAAGCCCTTCTTCGAGGACAGCTTGGCGCGCAGCTCCGCCGCGTTCAGCTCCGGCAGCACCGCGGTCAGGAGCTCGACCGCCTCGTCGGTGTCGAAGGTGCGCACCATCCGCTTCGGCTCGGCGAAGACCGAGACGGTGCGGATGTCGGTGGCGAGGATCTCGCCGTTGCGGTCGATGATGTCCGGGCGGATCGCCGTGGTGGCGGCGGCTGCCACCCGGTGCTCGTCGCTGTTGCTCGCCGGCGTCGCCGCGATCACGATCAGCCGCACGCTGATGGTAAGGAAGACCGCCGTGAAGGCGAGGCCGACCAGCGCCACGCGGGCATGCGAGCGTTCGATCGCGAGACGGAACATCATCCGGGCGAGCCGCGTCAGCGCCGAGGCCGGCGGCTCGCTTCTCACCACACGGTCCGGGCCCGGCTCCGGCACGGCCGCATCGGCCGCGACCGGCTGCTCGTGCTGCAGACCCTGAGACGGATCTTCCTGGGACGGATCGTGGGACACGGGGACGCTACCTCGAAACCGCGGGCGGGCGGGTGGAGACGGTGCGGGTGGTTACGGAGCCCGTGGTGCGCGGCTCGTCGCGGACGCTCCCCGGCTTGTCCGTCGGGGTCACGGTCGGGGTCGCCGTGGAGGCGAGCAGGCGGCCGATCTCGTCACCGCGGTCGGGCCGGTTCGGCAGGTCGGAGAGGCGGGCGAGATGCCCGTTGCCGATCGGTTCGAGGGTGAGATGCCGCTCGACCGCCGCCTGGAGCCGGTCCGGGCGGGTCAGGAGTTGCCACTCGGCGCGCAGCACCGCGATGGCCTGCCGCTCCCTGTGCAGTCCGGTCTTCAGCTTGGAGACCTGACCCGCCTGATAGAGCGTGTCGTATTTGATCGAGTAGGCGTAGACCGCCGAGCCGATCAGCCCGACGATCGCCAGCACGTTGAGAAGCCGGATCACCGCCGTGGCCCCCGTCCCTGTGGAGCCGGCAGGCTCGCCAGCGTTTCGATGGCGCTCAGCACCGGCGGCGCGGGCGCGTCGGTCCGCTCGCCGGCGCGCAGCTTGGCCGAGCGCGACCGCGGGTTCACGTCCGTCTCGGCTTCCGAGGGCAGGATGGGGCCCTTGGTCACCAGCTTGAAACTCTTGGGCGCCGGCCGCTCCACGCCCGGGACGTGCCGGGAGGCCTGCGCCGCCCGGCCGCTGCGGGCGGAGAAGAACTGCTTGACGATGCGGTCTTCCAGCGAATGGAACGTCACCACCGCGAGCCGGCCGCCGGGCTTGAGCACCCGCTCGGCGGCATGCAGGCCGCGCACCAATTCGCCGAGTTCGTCGTTCACCGCGATCCGCAGGCCCTGGAAGCTGCGGGTCGCCGGATGGATCGGGCTGCCGGGCTCGGGCCGCACCACGCCGGCGATGAGGTCGGCAAGCTGCGCCGTTGTCTCGATCGGGGCGCGGCGCCGCGCCTCGACGATGGCGCGGGCCACCGCGCGCGAGCGGCGCTCCTCGCCGAAATGGTAGAGGATGTCGGCGAGCGTGGTCTCCTCCTCGCCGTTCACGAGGTCGGCTGCCGAGGGGCCCTCCCCGCCCATGCGCATGTCGAGCGGCCCGTCCTGCCGGAACGAGAAGCCGCGCTGCGCCTCGTCGATCTGCATCGAGGACACGCCGATATCGAGCACGACCCAATCGGCCTGCGCCTCGTCCTGATCGGCAATGAGCGTGTCGAGATCGCCGAAGCGCCCTTGGACCAGTCGCAGTCGGCCCCCGGAGGCATTCACGAGATCCGCTCCGCCCCGGATCGCGCTGGGATCGCGGTCGATGGCGATCACGCGCACCTCCGGCCCGGCCTCGAGCAGCGCGCGGGTGTAGCCGCCCGCACCGAAGGTGCCGTCCACGGCCAGGCCCGGCCGGTCGAGGGAGAGCGCGGCGAGAACTTCGGCGAGCAGGACGGGAACGTGGCGAGCCTGCTCGCCCTTCGGCATCTCGGGCCTTGCCGTGCGCGGCGCCCGGCTCATCGGCATTGCCCCGCGGCGCTCTCGCGGAGTCCGGAGACAGCTCGGGCGCGACCCGGCGAGGGATGCATCATGGGAGCCTGCAGAGTGGACGGACCGCAGGGCGGCCCGATCAGATGGGGCGACGCCGAACCGCGAGCGGCTCCGGCCATGCGCGCGCAGTCCCGCGAGGCAACCTGAGCGAGTGTTGGCCGATCCAGAACAGGGCGTCAACGGGATGGCGCGGGGTAACATGGGCCCTCGAAACGCGTCAACGAGCTTGACCATGCAGGCAGCTCTGATCTGACCGCATCAAGGTTAACCGAGCGTCAATAACGGGGTCGTTTTCTTGAGGTTTACCAAGCGGCGCCGCGGCAACTCTCTCCACGGGCGTCCGATGCGCTGCGGCGGAATTCGCGAAACTCAGGACGCACTTGCCCCGACGGAACCAGGACCGCACGCGTCGGTCGGATCGGGTGGATCAGCCGGCCTGTAAGCCGGGTTCTGTAGGGCCCGTGAGATGAACTCACGGACGTGGCAGCCATTCCTCTGGGACGTCCGTTACCGGCCGCCTCGAGCAACCAACCCGGGCGACGAGCCTGGAGAGAGGGCCTGCCCTCCCCTCGCGGGAAAGGCGTGTCGCCCCTATTCGGTTTTGCTCCCGGTGGGGTTTGCCGTGCCGTCCGCGTTGCCGCGTCCGCGGTGCGCTCTTACCGCACCCTTTCACCCTGACCTTGCGAAGGACGAGCCCAAGCAAGGCGGTCTGCTCTCTGTGGCACTGTCCCTAGGGTCGCCCCCGCCGGAGGTTATCCGGCACCGTCTCTCCATGGAGCCCGGACTTTCCTCCCCGTCTGACGACGGAGCGGCCGCCCGGCCGGCTGATCCGGGGCCCCGATTGCGCCGCGGGGCGCGCGGGGTCAAGGCTCGGCAGGCATTTCTCATCGGAAGAAAGAGGGCATATCGGCGACTCGGCAGCCACCCTCAATTCGGGATTTCGTCTGCTCTGAAGTCTCGGCCGCCATAGAGCACGCGCAGGACTTCGACCCGCTCACGGGTCCCCCGATAGACGATCAGAATACGGCGCTCCATCGCCCAGGTGCGCAGGCCGGCGGAGATATCGTCATGCGGCGAGCCTTTCTCAGGAAATTCCGTTAGACCCCGGCATGCGGCCTCGATCCGGTCGAGAAAGCTGCTGGCGCGAGCTGAGCCGCTTCGTTCGTCGATGTAGTCGTAGATGCCAAACAGGTCGGCCCTGGCAAGCCGGTGGAAGGTGAGTTCACACGTCATCCTTGTCGGCCTTCCGACGCCCCGCGTGATGGGCGCGCAGTTCCGCAAACACCTGATCGGCCGGGAGCGGTTGGCTAGGATCGTCCAGTGCCTCCTGCACCTTCCGATGCAGGACGGTTTCGATGGCTGCTTCCTCGCGTTCCAGGGCACGTAGCCCTGCGCGAACCACCTCGCTGACCGAGGCGTATGTGCCGGAGCGGATGCGGGCCTCTACTCGATCCTGCATCTCGCCGAGGGTGACGGTGACGGGCTTGCTGCTTCGCATGACACTTGCCAGTGCTTCGAGAGCGATCGGCCCAGTGTATGACAAAGTCATTGCCGGCCCAAGGGCAAGTGCCTCACGCCTCCGCCAGCATCGCCAGCCAATCGTCCTCCGAGATTACCTTCACCCCGTGGCGCTCGGCGTCCTTGAGTTTCGAGCCGGCGCCGGGGCCGGCGACCACGAGGTCGGTCTTGGCCGAGACCGAACCCGAGACCTTGGCGCCGAGGCGCTCGGCGGTGGCCTTGGCCTCGCTGCGGGTCATCTTTTCGAGGGTGCCGGTGAACACCACGGTCTTGCCGGCAAACGCCGCTGCCGAGGCCGTGGCGGCGAGCGGCTCGGTTCCCACCTCTTCGAGCAGCGCCCGCACCGCCGCGTCGTTGTGCGGCTCGGAGAAGAACTGAATCAATGAATCCGTCGCCACGGGACCGATCTCGCCGTCATCGGCGAACAGCCGGTAAGCGTCACCGGGCCGCTGCGAGGCGGCCCGCTCCAGCGCCGCGTCCGTAGCCTCCTCGCTGCCGTAATGGGCGAGCACCGCCTCGCGCTGGCTGGGCGTGAGCCGCCCGCGCAGGCGCGCACCGAGGGGCAAATCCTGCATCGCCTCGCCGGGCAACGGATCGAGTGTTTCGAACAGCCGGTCGCGGGTGCCGGGGCCGATCCGCGGGAGTGCCGAGAGTTCGAGCCAGTCCTGGCCGGCCTGCTCCCGCGTCGCCGTCTCGATCGCCGCCATCAGGGCGGGCATGTCGGGGAAGCGCTTGGCCAGCGCCTTCGCCGTCGATTCGCCGATCTGCGGGATGCCGAGCGCGAACAGGAAGCGGTTGAGCGGGATTGTTCGGCGTGCGTCGAGCGAGGCGAGCAGATTTTTGATCGCCTTGTCCTCCTCCTCGCCCTTCTTCTTGGTCGGCTTCTTCGGCGCCGGCTCGCCCTCGGCGCGGCGTTGCGCAGACAGCGCCTCGCGCCGGGCGACGATCGCGGCCTTCAGGGGCTCGAATGGCAGGCGGAACAGATCGGCGGGCTGCTTCACGAGGCCGGCTTCGAACAGCACCTCGATATAGGTCTGCCCGAAGCCTTCGAGGTCGAAGCCATTGCGCGAGACGAAGTGCTTGAGCCGCTCCACCCCCTGCGCCGGGCAGATCAGCCCCCCGGTGCAACGGCGGATCGCGTCGATCTTCTTCGTGCGTGGGTTGAGTTCGCGCACGGCCCGGCTGCCGCAGGCCGGGCAGGTGTCCGGGAAGACGTAGGGCACCGCATCGGCCGGGCGCTTGTCGAGCACCACGTCCCGCACCTTCGGGATGACGTCGCCTGCGCGCACCACGATCACCGTGTCGCCGACGCGGATGTCGCGGCCCTCGCGGATCGGGTCACCGTCGGCGCCGACGCCTTGCACGTAGCCCTCGTTGTGCAGCGTCGCGTTCGAGACCACGACGCCGCCGACAGTGACGGGCTTGAGGCGCGCCAGCGGGTTGAGTGAGCCGGTGCGGCCGACATTGATGTCGATGGCCAGAAGTTCGGTGATCGCTTCCTGCGCCGCGAATTTGTGCGCCAGCGCCCAGCGCGGTGCCCGGCTGACGAAGCCGAGCCGGCGCTGGAAGCCGAGGTCGTCTACCTTGTAGACGACGCCGTCGATGTCGTAGCCGAGCCCCGCCCGCTCGGCCTCGATGGCGCGGTAATGCGCGATCATCTCTTCGGCCGAGCGGCACAGCTTGGTCCGCGGGTTCACCGGTAGGCCCCAGCCTCGGAACCGCTCCAGCACCGCCGATTGCGTGTCGGCGAAGGGCTCGGAGACCTCGCCCCAGGCATAGGCGAAGAAGCGCAAGGGGCGCGACGCGGTGATCGCCGGATCGAGCTGGCGCAGCGAGCCGGCGGCGGCGTTGCGCGGATTGGCGAAGAGCGGTTTGCCCGCCGCCTCCTGGCGCGCGTTGATGGCGGCGAAATCCTCGTGCGAGAGATAGACCTCGCCGCGCACCTCCAGCACCTCGGGGATGCCCTCGCCAGAGAGCGTTTCAGGGATGTCGTTCACCGTCAGCGCGTTGGCGGTGACGTTCTCGCCAACCTCGCCGTCGCCCCGTGTCGCCGCGGTGACGAGCCGGCCCGCCTCGTAACGCAGCGACAACGACAGGCCGTCGATCTTCGGTTCGGCGGTGAAGGCCAGAGGCTCCTCGGTCGCGAGGTTCAGGAAGCGGCGCACGCGGGCGACGAATTCCTCGACATCCTCGTCGGCGAAGGCGTTGCCGAGCGACAGCATCGGCACCGCGTGGCGGACCTTGGCGAACTTCTCCGAAGGCTTGGCGCCGACGCCCGCGCTCGCCTCGGTGGTGCCACTCAGCGCGGGAAAATGCGCCTCGATCGCCTCCAGCTCCATGCGCAGGGTGTCGTACTCGGCGTCCGTGAGTTCGGGCGCATCCTCATTGTAGTAAAGATCGTTCGCCCGCTCGATCGCCCGCGACAGCTCGACATGGCGCGCCTGGGCGGCATCCTCGCTCAAGGCTTCGACGTCGGCGGAGAGGGGCGTGCTCGGCATGAGCTGCGTTTACCGCATCTCGCGCGACCGTGCGTTAACGCGACCCCATTCCCGCCACAACTCGACCGTCAGAACCCTCGAAACGACGGCTCGGGGACGGACCATGGCAGGACGCATCATCACGGCACTGGCGCTTGCCGGCCTCGCGGGACCGGCGCTCGCCGCCCCCTGCACGCCGCCGACGCCTCCGCCCGCGGAGGCACGGCCGGAAAAGCCGAAGCTTCCCGAAAAGCCCGCCTGCCTCGACAAGAAGGACGGCTGCCCCGGCTGGGAGGCTTACAGCTACAACGACGCGATCAAGGCCTACAACGCCCAGGCTCAGGCTTTCCAATCGATCGCAGGGGCTTACGTCCAGCGGCTCAATGCTTACGTCAAAGCGAGTTCGGATTACGCGCAGTGCGAGGTGAAGGCGCTGCAGCAGTGATGACGGTTACTGAGTTCATCGACTTGGCCAAGGGACGGCATCGCCGCCTCGGGTGATCTCTCGCTCGATCCGCCCGGCCTCACCCTTCCCGTCGCGGCCCTGGTCGCGGAGCCTTGAGCCGGCCTTTGCTTGACGCTTGCCGAGCGGGGTGCGACAGGCCCGGCCCATCTGTCACGCGAGACCGGACGGCCCGATGTCCCAATCCCTCGACCTCCTCGTCCTCGGCAACGCCATCGTCGATCTCATCGCCCACGCCGACGAGGACTTCCTCGTCAAGCAAGGGGTCGCGAAGGGCGCAATGCAGCTCATCGACGAGCCGCGGGCCGAGACCCTCTTCGAGGTGATGGGCCCGGCGACCGTCGTCTCCGGCGGTTCGGGTGCCAACACCGCCGTCGGCGCCGCTCTGCTCGGTGCCAAGACCGGCTTCGTCGGCAAGGTGCACGAGGACGAACTTGGCCGCCTGTTCAGCCACGACCTGAAGGCGACCGGCGTGCGCTTCGACGTGCCCCCCGCGACCGAGGGCCCGGCCACTGCCCGCTGCTTCATCCTGGTGACGCCCGACGGCGAGCGCACCATGAACACCTATCTCGGCGCCTGCCAGGGCCTCTCCCCCGACGACGTGGACGAGGCGATCGTGCGCTCGGCCCGCGTCACCTATCTCGAAGGTTACCTGTGGGATCCGCCGGCTGCCAAGGACGCGTTCCGCAAGGCGGTGAAGGTCGCGCATTCCGCCGGCAACGCCGTGGCGCTGACCCTGTCGGACGCGTTCTGCGTCGGCCGCTACCGCGAGGAATTCCTCGAACTGATCCGCAACGGCAGCATCGACATCCTGTTCGCCAACATCGGTGAGTTGCAGAGCCTCTATCAGACCGACGATCCGGACGCCGCCGTTGCGGCTCTGCGCGAGGAGCGCGGCGGCCAGGGCACGCATCTGCTCGGCCTCGTCACCCGCTCGTCCCAGGGCGCGCTGGTGGTGCGCGGGGGCGAGGTGCGGGCGGTGGATGCCTTCCCGGTGCGCGAGGTCATCGACACCACCGGGGCCGGCGACCTGTTCGCGGCGGGCTTCCTCGCGGGCTACACCCGCGGCATCGACTACGTGGCCTCGGCCCGTCTCGGCGCGCTCGCGGCGGCCGAGGTCATCGAGCATATCGGCGCGCGGCCGCAGCGCGATCTCCTGGCGCTGGCGCGCGAGCACAAGCTGATCTGAGACCGCCACGAAGGCGATCCGGCGCCCGCGAGGGCGCCGGACGGAAATCGACGATCAGCGCGAGCCGATCAGCTCGACGTCGAAGATGAGCGTGGCGTTCGGCGGGATCACGCCGCCGGCGCCGCGGGCGCCGTAGCCGAGATCCGGCGGAATCGTGAGGATGCGGCGGCCGCCGGCCTTCATCGTGGCAACGCCCTCGTCCCAGCCGCGGATCACCTGGCCCGCGCCGATGGTGAACGAGAAGGGCTGGCCGCGATCGCGCGACGAATCGAACTTCTTGCCACGCTTGCCGCCGCCCTCATCGAGCCAGCCGGTATAGTGGACGGTGACCTGCTGGCCGGTCTTCGGCTCGGGGCCGGTGCCGACCACCTCGTCGGTGTAGCTGAGGCCCGAGGGCAGCGTGACGGGCTGGGCGGCGGAAGCGGCACTGGTCATGGCGAGGGCGATGGCTCCGGCTAGGGGAATGATCGAGCGCATGAATCTCGTCTCGGCGCGTCGTCGCTGACGACGGGGCGCGCGGGTTAACACGCGCCCGGCTGCAAGGCTAATAGCGGGCGGTGATCGCCCCACGCTCCATAGACGGGCAGGCGCCGGCCTGCGGGCCGACCACGAGGTCGCCCTGGCGCGGATTGTTGAGGGCAAGCGGGCCCGGATCCTTCCGGCCGATGAAGCCGCCGCCGAGCTGCTCCTCGAAGAAGCCGTCGCTGAAGCGGATGTAGCAGCGGTCGATGACGGCAACGGTGCTGTAGCTCGCCCGATAGGCGGCCTGCTCCGGCAGGGCGCCGGGACCGCAGGTCAAGGCCACGTCGATGCGGCCGGATTGATAATACTGGATCGTCTGCGAGCGGTTCGGCTGCACCGCGACCCATGGTCCGCCGTCGCGGCTGACGAGGGCGATGTAGCCGGATTTGTTGATGATGCGGCGGGCGCAGGACGCCTCTGTCGGAGCGATGCTCGCTGCCGTCACGGCGAGGGCCGCCGCAAGTCCCAGTGCCGTGCTCAACCCGCGCATCGATCCCTCCGCTCCATAGGGCCGAAAGGGAGACATTCCGACGGCCACGCTTTCGCCGACAACCAGGAGCCGGCTCGCGCGTTCCATCGCGCGCATCGAACACGCCCGTTGTTTCGCCCTTGTGCGAGAAACCGCATTCAAAATAGGTTGCCTCGCCGGCGATCGGGGCCATAAAATCAATTCAAAATGCGGGTCATCATTGCCTCTCACGCGGCTCTATCGCTGCACGGGAGGGAAGGTCGGCCGTCGTTGGGAGGATTGAGGTGATGGGCTCTCGGCCAGCTTCCAATTCGCGTCGTGCGTGTGCCTCGACCCGGCGGCACGACTGAGGCGCGGTCGATGACGGAAGCCGCGAAGTCCGGCCCGCTGGCCGGCGTGAAGGTCATCGAACTCGCCCACATCATGGCCGGACCGGTCTGCGGGTTGATGCTCGGCGACATGGGCGCCGAGGTCATCAAGGTCGAGAAGATCGATGGCGGTGATGACACCCGCCGCTCGGTGCCGCCGGCGATCGAGGGCGAGAGCGCCGCCTACATGATGATGAACCGCGGCAAGCGCGGGATCGCCCTCGACCTCAAGAGCGGGGAAGGCAAGGCGGTGCTGCGTCGCCTGCTCGCAGATACCGATGTGCTGATCGAGAACTACCGCGCCGGCACGATGGAGCGCCTTGGCCTCGGTTACGACGTCCTCAGCGCGGAGTTTCCGGGACTGATCTACTGCTCGCTCTCGGGCTTCGGCCGCTCAGGGCCCTACGCCGAGCGCGCCGGCTTCGACCTCGTGGCGCAGGGCATGAGCGGGCTGATGAGCATCACCGGCGAGGGGCCGGGCCGGCCGCCGATGAAGTGCGGTCCGCCGGTCACCGACATCACTGCCGGCATCCTGGCGGCGATGGGCGTGCTCGCCGCCCATGTCCACAAGCTGAAGACCGGCGAGGGGCAGGTCGTCGATACCTCGCTGTTCGAGGCCGGGATCACCCTCACCTACTGGCAATCGGCCATCGCCATGGCGACCGGCGTCGCGCCGGGGCCGATGGGCTCGGCCCATCCGCTGAACGCGCCCTACGAGGCGTTCGAGACGGCGGATGGTTGGATCACCCTCGGCGCGGCGAACCAGACCAACTGGCTGCGCCTGCTTGCGGTGCTCGGCGCCGAAGATCTCGCCGCCGATCCGCGCTTCTCGGCCAACCGCGACCGGATGGCGAACCGCGCGGCCCTGGCCCAGGCGCTGGCCCCGCATTTCCGCACCGCGCCCTCCGCCGACTGGCTCGCGCGGCTGGAAGCCGGCGGCGTGCCGGCCGGACCGGTGCTCGACGTGCTCGCGATGCAGGCCGACCCGCAGGCCCGCGCCCGCGAGATGGTGGTCGAGGTCGAGCATGCCCGCGCCGGGCGGATGAGCACGCTCGGTCTGCCGGTCAAATTCTCGGCGACGCCGGGGCGGGTGCATGGCCCCGCGCCGCTGCTCGGCGAGCACAGCCGCGCCATCTTGGCCCAAGCCGGCTATGACGGGGCGGCGATCGACGATTTGATCGCTCGGGGCGTCGTGCGCGAGACGACGGCCTGAGACGCTTGACGAGGAACCGCCCCATGAACGCTGACGCCGAGACCGCTGCGACCGACGAACTGCTCTTCGCGGTGGACGCGGCGGGCATCGCCCGCATCACCCTCAACCGGCCGAAGGCGCGCAACGCGCTGACCTTCGCGATGTATCGCGGGCTGGTGGAACTGTGCGAGCGGATCGAGGCGGACCGCGCGATCAAGGCGATGATCATCACCGGCGCCGGGGACAAGGCGTTCGCGGCGGGCACCGACATCGCCCAGTTCCGTAGCTTCAGCAAACCTGAGGATGCGATCGGCTACGAGCGCTTCATGGACCGGGTGCTCGGCGGCCTGGAGCGCCTGCGGGTGCCGACCATCGCGGCGGTCGCCGGAGCCTGCACCGGCGGCGGCGCGGCCATCGCTGCGGCCTGCGATATGCGCATTGCCAGCCGCGACGCCCGCTTCGGCATCCCCATCGCCCGCACGCTCGGCAACTGCCTCTCGCAGAACACACTGAGGCGGCTGGCGAATCTCATCGGCGCGCCGCGCGTGAAGGACATCCTGTTCACCGCTCGGCTCGTCGAGGCGCAGGAGGCTCTGGCGATCGGCCTCGTCAACGAGGTGGTCGAGGATGCCGCGGCCGTCGCGGCCCGCGCGGATGCGCTGGCGACCCTGCTCGCGAGCCACGCGCCCCTCACCCTCCAGGCCACCAAGGAAGGCCTGCGACGGATCGGCGAGGAGGGCGCGGCGGAGGCCGCCGAGGGCGAGCGGCCCGGCGACGACCTGATCGTGATGACCTACATGAGCGAGGATTTCCGAGAGGGCATGGAGGCCTTCCTCGGCAAGCGCTCGCCCCACTTCAAAGGGCGCTGAGCCGGCGTCCGTTCGATCGCGGCGCCTCAGGTCTCCTCTTCGCCGTAGATCGCGGCGATCACCGGTTTCTTGGAGCGGATATGCCGGCGCATGAGCGCGGCGAGTTCCTCGCCGTCGCGGGCGCGGAGCAGCGGGATCATCCGCTTGTGCTCCTCGACCGCCTGGGCCCATTGCGCCTCGGTCTGGTGGGCGCTGTAGCGGGAGCGTTGAATCCGGCCGGTGAGACCCAGATACAGGCTGCGCAACTTAGTGTTGCGGCTGGCGAGCATGATCGCTTCGTGGATCTCGCGGTTCAGACGGAAGTAGATCGCCTCGTCGCGGGCCTGCCACGCCGCCATCATCGCCTGATGCTTCGCCTCGATCTCCGCCAGTTCCTCGTCGCTGATCGTCCGGCAGGCAAGGTCGCAGGCGGTCGCTTCGAGCCCGGCGATGACCTCGATCATCTCCTCCAACTCGTCGGGTGAGATGCTTGCGACCCGCGCGCCGCGATTGGGCAGCAGCTCCAGAAGTCCTTCGGTCGCCAGGATCTTGATCGCCTCGCGCAGCGGCGTGCGCGAGATTCCGAACCGCTCGGTCAACTCGCTCTCGTTGACGCGCGCACGCGGCTCGAGTTCGCCTTCGTTGATCAGTTCACGCATCCGATCCGCCACCTCGTCATGAAGGTAGCGACGGCTGATCCCGATACTGGGCTCAATTCTATTCATCGAGCTCTCAAAGAATTTTAAATGCGAAACTACGCGTCGCAATTTCTAGACTTGCGGCTACCGTCTGTCGAGATACGTGGCCGTTCCCAGCTTCGTGAGCCACACGGAAAGTTCCGGGCCTGCGGACGCCGACCGTCGGTGCGGAACGCGGGACGGCTTGCGGTGAATTGAATTTTTCATGCATTCAGAGGCGCTGTCGAAGCCCGTTGCGGCGGAGGGTAGCGGCATGGCCCACCGGACGGGGCCCGTCGCCAGGAAGGGATGCGCCATGATCGACCTGTTCAGCGACACCCAGACGCGTCCGACACCGGGCATGCGAGAGGCCATGGCGCGGGCAGAGGTCGGCGACGAGCAGTCGAATTCCGATCCGACCACCAATGCCCTATGCGAGCGCGTGGCGGAGATGCTCGGTCAAGAGGCGGCGGTGTTCATGCCGTCGGGCACGATGTGCAACCTCGCGTCGATCCTCGTCCATTGCCGACCCGGCGACGAGATTATCGTCGACGACCAGTCCCACATCTACAACACCGAGGCCGCAGGCTCCGCCGCGATCGGTGGCGTCTCGGTGAAGGCGCTGCCGACACGAGTCGGACTGTTCACCCTGGCCCAGGTCGAGGCGGCGATCAGGGTTCCGCAGCGGACGGCGCCGCGCTCACGGCTGGTCTCGGTCGAGCAGACGACGAGCTTTTCCGGCGGTACGGTCTGGGACATCGGCGAGATGCGCCTGATCCGCGACTACGCGCAGGCGCGCGGGCTGAAGGCGCATATCGACGGGGCGCGCCTGCTCAACGCGGTCGTGGCAACCGGCCTTTCGGCGGCGGAGTATGCGGCCGGCTTCGACAGCGCCTGGATCGATCTCAGCAAGGGCCTCGGTTGCCCGGTCGGGGCGGTCCTGTGCGGAACGCGGGATTTCATCGAGCAGGCGTGGCAGTGGAAGTACCGGCTCGGCGGCGCGATGCGCCAGTCGGGCGTTCTGGCGGCGGCGGGTCTCTACGCCCTCGACCACCACATGACGCAGCTCGCCGAGGACAACGCCAACGCCGGCCGGCTGCACCGGGCCATCGCCGACGTGCCGGGCTTGGGTTTCGACCCAACGGCGGGGCAGTCGAACATCCTGTGCTTCACGGTGGACGCCTTGGGCATCACCGCCTCGACCTTCGCGAACGCCTGTCTCGAAGACGGGGTGCGGGTGCGGGCGATCGGAGCGCATCAGATCCGCGCGACCGCCAATCTCGACGTGGATCGCGCAGGCATCGACCGGGCGGCGGAAGTGATCCGCGCAAAGGCCGCGGCGTTCGCAGCAAAGGCCGAGTAGAAGAAACGAACGATCGCGCTTGAAACCGGGCGGCGCTTACAGAAGAACGCCGCCCGAAACGCATAAAGAACTACTTCTTGTTGTCGAGGTCCTGAGCCATCTTCAGGTGCTCGTCGAGATGCGGCTTCGTCTTGATGGCGTAGGCCTTGAGCGCCGCATTGTCGCCGCCCTCGGCGTAGCGCTTGTAGAGGTCGGTGGCGTTCTTGTGCGCCGTGACCTGATCGTCATGATACTGCTTGGTGAAGTCTTCGCCGCTCAGGCTCTTGAGCTTGTCGAGCTTGCTCTGATGGCTCGAATCCAGGGCGGTCGGCATGGTGAGCTTCATATCGCCGGTCTTGACCACGGTCGTCAGCTCGTCCGACGTCATCTTGTGGTCGTCGATCATCTTCTTGGCATAGGCCTTGGTCTTCTCGTCGGCCTTTTCGAGCGCGAGCTGGCTGGTCTGCTTCTCGAACATGTCGCTGATCACGGCTTGCGTGACGAAGTCCTGAGCCGTGGGGGCGACGCCGATCAGCGAGTTCACGCCGGTCTTCTCGCCGACCGATTGGGCATGGGCCGGCATCCCCGCCGCGCCCAGCAGGAGCAGGCAGGCGGCGGCGGTGAGCGTCGTTCTCATGGAAATCTCCTAGGACTGAATCGGATCTGTCGGAGCAACCGGAGCGGGCGTTCGATGTTCCTGTCGGAGCCGGGCGGGAGCCGTCACGCCTCGCAGTTCGCGGTCTCGCGGGCGAGCCAATCGATGACGCAGGACAACGCCTTGCGCTCGCTGCCGCCCGCGGCGAGCGACGCCTCGTAGGCCCGGATCTGCCCGTCGGCGCTGGAGCCGCATTCGGTGATGGTGAGGGCGTGTGCGACCTGCGCGTTGCAGCCCAGAGCCGCCGCATCCTCCGCCACGAGGTCGAGCAGGCGCTCGACGAGACGGCGCACCGGCACCGCCTCCTCCGCAGCCTCATCGATCAGGGCGGCGTGAACGCCGTCGCGCTGCGCCCGCCATAGGTTCTCCATCACGAAGCCCCGCGAGGCGCCCGTCGGCCGGGCGTTCAATTCCGGCCGGCGCACGCAGAGCCGCACGAGGCATCGGTAGAGCGCGGCGATGGCCAGCGTGTCCTTGAGCCGGGTGCAGCTGTCGGCGACCCGCAATTCGAGGGTCGGGTAACGGATCGACGGGCGGATGTGCCACCAGAAATAGGTCGCGTCCTCCACGGCACCCGCCCGCGTCATCACCCGCACGTAGCGCTCGAAGTCGTCGGCCCCATCGAACAGTTCCGGCAGGCCGGTGCGCGGCAATTCGGCATAGGCCCGCAGGCGGTAGCCGGCGAGCCCGGTGCGGTGACGCTCGTAGAAGGGCGAGGAGGTGGAGAGCGCGAGCAGCACCGGCAGGAACGGCATCAGCCGGTTGATGAGGTCGATGCGCCGGTCGGGCTCGGGCACCTCGACATGGACGTGCAGGCCGCAGACGATGGAGCGCCGGCCCACCATCTGCAGCGTCTCGATCATTTTGCGGTAGCGGAGCTTGGCGGTCTCGCGCTGGTCGGTCCAGATCGCGGTCGGGTGGGTGCCGGAGGCGAAGACCTTCAGGCCGTGCTCCCGGCCGATGCCGCACAGGCCGGTGCGGAGCTTGGCCAGGGCCTCGTGGGTCTCGCTGAAGCTCGTCGAGGGCTTGGAGCAGAGCTCGGCCTGGCTTTCGAGCATCTCGCGCTCGACGCCCTCCAGCCGGGTTCGCGCCGCCTTGTGGAAGGCCGAGACCGACTCGCCGGGCGCCGCCCGGGTGCGGCTGCTGGCCAGGAACAGCTCTTCCTCGATCCCGAACCGGTACGCATCTGCCATCGCCCGTCCCACCTTCCCGGTCCGAGGGGAAGCAAGCGCGGGCCCAACTGGTTCGTGCGTTAACGAACGATACGATCCAGGCGGTTGTTCACGAAGAAGTACAGCTCCTTGGCGCCGGGCTCGGTGTAGAGCACCTGCACCTCGCGGCCGGAGCGGCCCTCGCCGACCAGCACGTCGGTGGGCGGGCGACCCTTGAGCCGCACGAGGTCGCACTCGCCGATCCCGGTCGCGATGGCGGCGGCCGTGCTCGGCGCCGGGCCGGTGCAAGCGCCGTTGCCGTCGAGCACGGGGCCAAGCGCGGCGGCCGGCGCCGTCGGGACGGCGGGCAGCACTGCGCTCGGGGGAGGCGGCGGCGGGATCGGTTCGCGGCGCTCGGCGGTGTTGCAGCCCGCCAGCAGCAGGGCGGGTAGGAGTCCGAAATACAGTCTCAAGGCGTCGGTCTCTTCTCCGGCACGGTCGCGCCCAATGCGCTCCCGCCCTTCGCGCTGCCGTCGGAGCGGGTTTCCAGCGCTCGGGCGAACAGGTCGGCGGCGTCGTCGTGGAAGGCGTTGCGCGAGTCCGGCCGCGTGTAGAACATGTGGCCGCCGGGATAAACCGAGAGCTTGAGGCGGTCGGGCGAGCCGTAGACCGGCATCTGGTCCAGCAGCATCTTCGAGCTGAAGTAGGGCGTCACGAGATCGGTGAAGCCGTGGGCGACGAGCACCCGCATCCGTCCGTCGAGCGCCAGCGCGTCCTTCAGTGCGCCCATGGCTTCCGGGGCCGATCGGCCCGAGCCCCAGGTCCAGCCGCGGTTGACCGCGCCGTTGAGCAACTCGTAGCGCATGTTCTCGACACGCCAGTTGAGGCGGCCCTGATAGAGCTGCACCATGGCGGTGGTCAGCGGCGCCTGAAGCGCGTCGAGCACCGGATCCTCGAAGCCCGATTGCGGGGCGGTCGGGTCCGGGTCCCAGCCGGTCACGCCGGTGTCGTAGGCGGAAGACACTCGGCCGGCGTCCCGCCCGATCTCGCGCTGGTAGCTGTGGGCGCTGAGCCGCCCGGCCTGACGCCGCACAGTCTCCGGATCGAGGCCGGTCAGCGCCGAGACCTTCTCGGCGAGGCGCGCCACCGCCTCGCGGTCGGACGGGCCTTTCAGGAGATCGGTGAGATATGCGCCGGACGCGTAGGTCTCGGCCTCCTTCATGAGTTCACGGCTCGGCGTCGTGCCCGCGCGTTCCAGCGCCGCCGCGGCAAACGAGGGGAGCTTTGTCACGAAGCCCCACGGCGTGGTGCGGGCCGGCTGCAGCCACGCGAAGTCGAGCACGGGGGAGAGCAGCACGAGGCCCGAGAGGCCGACGCCGACATCCTGCTGCAGCTTCTGCGCGATCAGCGGGCCGCGGAAGCCACCATAGCTCTCGCCGACGAAGAACTTCGGCGAGGCGAGGCGGTCGTTCTGGCGCAGATAACGGGCGATGGCGGCTGCAAGCACCGAGGCATCCGCATCGACGCTCCAGTACTTCTTGCCGTCGCCGTCCGCCGCGCGGCTGTAGCCGGTGCCGACGGGATCGATAAAGACCAGATCCGTGAAATCGAGCCAGGTCGCCGGGTTCGGCTGGAGCGCGATCGTCTGCGACGGGCTGATCGAGGCGCCGTCGGTCGGCAGGCGCCAGGGGCCGATCGCGCCGATGTTGAGATAGGCCGAGGCCGCGCCCGGTCCGCCATTGACGCCGAAGGTGATCGGCCGGGCAGCGGTCTCCTCCGGCTTGCCCGCCTTCGTGTAGGCGATGAAGGCGATTTCGGACTGAAGCTTACCCTCCTCGTCCACCAGCGCGAGGCTGCCGGCGGTGGCGGTGAAGGCGAGCGCACGGCCGTTCGGCCCGTCGATGCTGTGCTCGGTGGTGGCATCCGGCGGCAGGCGGCGTCCCTCAGGCGCCTTGCGCGGCTGGCCCTGCCCCGGTCCCCTCCCCTGTGCTTGGGCAGGCCCGTCGCCCTGTGCCGGGCCGTGCTGGGCGAGCACCGGCATCGGCCCCAGCCCCACGGCGAGGGAGAGGAGGCCGGCAAGGCAGAGTCGTGCCGTTCCGGCACGGGGAGAGAGAGGGAAGGTTTGCGTCATCGGTCTCTCGCGATCCTTCGGCAGTTGGTCGCGCCGCGCCATCGGACGGGGTGCGGGTCTCACGCCTTCTTGGTCCAGCGCCCGCCCTCGTCCTGCTGCCAGTAGGCGATGGCGTGGCCGGCGGCCTTGGCGCCGCGCCATTGCTCCCGGGCGTGTAGCAGCGCGTCGGTGTCGGTGCCGTCGAACAGGATGCAGATCCGCTGGTAGCTCTCCGCATCCTCCGGCAGTTCCGCGCCCTCCACGAGGAAGCGGATCGAAGCGCCGTTGGGGTTGGTCTCACGCAGGGTCAGCACCACGGGCTGGCTCGCCGCGTCCGTGTCACGGTCCGTGCCGTGGGGCAGGAAGCTCTCGTCGGTATAGGTCCAGAGTCCGTCGTCGAGCGCCTGGAGCCGCTCCTCGCTCACCGCCTGGATCGCCGCTTGCCAGCCGCGCTCCAGCGACTTCTCGACGAGGCTGGGCAGCACCTTTTCGAGGGGCTGGCGCTGGAGGTGGTAGAACAGGATCTCGGTCACGGCATCGAACCATATAGGGTCTACTGCCTCTAGGGCAGTGCGGGCGTGGCGTCGCGGCTGCCGGACCCCTGGATCGCGACGGCAGAGAAAATTCGCACTGAACCATGCCGTCGGAGGCGGGTTCGCTTTCCACAATCAATATCAGGGAAGGAAAGAGCCATGCCGACCAAGATGATCACGCTCGCCGCCGCGCTGACCCTCGCCGTTTCCGGGGCGGCCTTCGCCCAGTCGAGCACCGGCAAGGGCGGAACCGGCGGCACGACGGACAGTGCCAGCCCGGTTCGGAACAACACCGGCAACAGCATGCGGCCGACGAACGGCAGCGCCGCGGGCGCAACCACCGGCTCGACGGGCACCATGGCCCCCGGCGCCACGACCGGCACCGCACCGGGCGGCACCATGGGCGGTGGCGCGGGCAGCGCCGGAGGCGGCAACAGCGCTGCGGGCCGCTAACGAGAGCCGGAGCGCAAGCAAGGGGGCCGGAGCCGATCCGGCCCCTTTTTCCATGCCCGGTCTCAGCCCGGTTCGATCAGGTGCGGCACGAACAGTGCGCCGTCGCCGGTGATCGGGCCGTCGGATTCACGGATGCAGAGACCGGCCGGCGTATCCCCGACGATCCACGCGCCGAGGAGCGGGCGCCGGCCATCGAAGCACGGCAGCTCGGCCAGACCCTGGCGGATGAAGCCGTCCGCACCGTAGGGCCCATCCGCCCCGGCGATGCGAGCCCCATCAGAAAAAATCTCGACATTGGCGCCCTCTCGCGAGAACAGCGGCTTGCGCACATAGGCGCCGCCCATGCTCGCGCAGGCGGGATCTCCCTCGAAGAAGGCCGGCAGCAGGTTCGGGTGGCCGGGCTCGCGGGCCCAGAGATGGACGAGCAGGCCCTTGTTGGAGAGCACCATCTTCCAGGGCGGCTCGAAGAAGCGCGTCGGCGAGGCCGCGACCGCTGCTCCGAACGCGTCCTGAAACGCCCATTCCCAAGGATAGAGCTTGAACAGGGAGGCGAAGGGTTGTTCGTCCGGCCCGCAGAAGGCGCCGTCCGCGCGCAGGCCGATCTGGGCGAGGTCGAGCAGGATCGTCGCGCAGCCGGCCTGGACCGCACAATCCTGAAGGTAGCCGGCGGTGCCGAGGTCTTCCGGGCCGCTCGTATCGGCGGCGAAGGCGAACAGGCCGGGCGGCGCGATCTCGACGAGACGCGCAATCAGTCGTTCGTGGACGGCGTTGAACTGGTCGCCGCCAGGGGCCAAGCGCCCCTCGCGCAACCCCTGTTCGAGCCAGAGCCACTGGAACACGGCGGTCTCGTAGAGCGCGGTCGGCGTGTCGGCGTTGTATTCGAGGAGCTTGGCCGGTCCCGTTCCACCGTAAGAGAAGTCGAGGCGCCCGTAGAGACTTGGATCGTTCCGGCGCCAGCTCGCCCGCACCGTGTCCCAGACCGGCTCGGGAATGGCGAGCGAGGCGAGGATGCGCTCGTCCGCCACCGCTTCGGCGGCGAAGTCGAGGCAGAGGGCGTGCAGGTCTGCGCTCGGCCCTTCGATGTCGTCCTCGATCTCGGCGAGCGTGAAGGTGTAGGCGTGGCTCTCGTCCCAGTAGGGGTCGCCGTCGATGGTGTGGAAGGCAAAGCCCGCATCCCGCGCGATCTCCCGCCAGCCGGGCCGCTCTCCGCAGGCGATGCGGCGCATCAGGTTCCGCCGAAGGAGGAGAAGCCGCGCCCGCTGTTGCCGAAGCCTCCGAACTTCGTCGCCTGCGCAGACCCCGATTTGAGGGAGCCCGATGAGGCGTGGCTCCCCGAACCCGTGGTGATGCGTCCGCCCGATCCGGTGCAGTAGGCACCGTGATGGCCGCTCTGGCCGCTGCTATGGTCGTAGACCGGCTCGGGCGTCACACCTTCGGCGGCCGTGCGCCCGAGCAGGTAGCCGGCCATGCGTGGCACGAAGCGCATCGGGTCGATCACGGCATCGACCGTCCTGTCCAACGCGCAATGGTCGCTGCCGTGATGCTGCTCGCATTGCGGCAGCGACTCGTAATGCGGGGCCGTGGAGGGATAGGCGGCGCGGGCGATGTCGTAGGCAGTGCGGCAATCTTCGGTGGTGCGGATCGCTTCGGCGGTGCAGGCGGTCACGTCCGCGTAAACCAGGACGTCCCGGCCCGGGGCCGTCCGGTCGAGGCCACCCAGGGTGAGCGCGGCGAGGCCCGCACCGGCTACCAGTACGGTCGAGACCGTCTGAGAGCGCTTGGTCGCGGCGCGATCGGGCGGGGTGACGGCCGGCGTGGATCGGCTCGGCGACCGGCGGCCGAAATCTCCCGAAGTCTCGCGGTCGTCCGCCACGGCGTCAGTAGCTCATGCAGGCAGCGTTCACGAGGCCGCCCGCGAGAGAAGCGGCTCCGAGCAGCACGGCGGGCGCGGTCTCACCCTCGTCGATCCGCCGCGACAGGTTCGGCAGCAGCGGCCGCATCATCCAGTAAATCGCGACCTGCACCACCAGGGCGACGAGCCCCCAGACGATGCAGTCGATCAGAGAGCCGGCATAGCGCACCGCCGCCGAGAGCGGGATCGAGTAGCCGAGCAGGCTGCCGCCGAGCGCCAGGGACGCGGCAAGGTTGCCCTCGCGCACCAGGGCGATCTCCCGGTGCGCCGTCGCGGTGAGGTAGGTCACGAGGTAGAGGGCAGTGAGCCCGAGGGAGACGGCGAAGTAGGCAAGGAAGGCCGGCAAGCCCGAGATCGTCGTCAATGGCTCCCTCCAGCCTCAAGCGCCGGCGGCCGCATCCGCGGCCTTGGCTCACGCTTCGCTCGACGCCTCGGCTGAGCCGAGGCCGCTCCGCGGGCGCTCTTGGCGCCTGGACAGCGATGCAATCGCTCTTCGAGGATCGCACCGCTTCCTGTCACACCAGCCGGCTCTGCTCGATCGCGGCGGCGATGAACCCTTTGAACAACGGGTGCGGCTCGAAGGGGCGCGACTTCAACTCCGGATGGAATTGCACGCCGATGAACCACGGGTGGCCCTCGTGTTCAACTGTCTCGGGCAGCAGTCCGTCCGGCGAGGTGCCGGAGAAGCGCAGACCCTTGGCCTCTAGACACGCGCGATAGGCCATGTTGACCTCGTAGCGGTGCCGGTGGCGCTCCGAGATCTCGGTGCCGCCGTACATCTGCGCGATCTTGGTGTCCGCACCGAGCGTCGCCTTGTAGGCGCCGAGCCGCATGGTGCCGCCGAGATCGCTCTCGGCCGCACGGCGTTCCAGCTCGTTGCCGCGCATCCACTCGGTGAGAAGGCCGACCACCGGTTCCTCGGTCGTGCCGAACTCGGTGGAGTTGGCCCCCTCGATCCCGGCGAGCGAGCGCGCCGCTTCGATCACCGCCATCTGCATCCCGAAGCAGATGCCGAAATAGGGGATGTTGCGCTCGCGGGCGTAGCGGGCCGCGCGGATCTTGCCCTCCGCGCCGCGCTGGCCGAAACCGCCGGGCACGAGGATGCCGTGCAAGCCTTCGAGGAACGGCGCCGGGTCCTCGCGCTCGAACACCTCCGCCTCGATCCATTCGAGGTTGACGCGGACGTTGTTGGCGATGCCGCCATGCGTCAGCGCCTCGGTGAGCGATTTGTAGGCGTCCTTGAGCCCCGTGTACTTGCCGACGATGGCGATGGTGACCTCGCCCTCGGGGTTGCGCACCCGCTCGAGGATGTCCTGCCAGAGGTCGAGCTTCGGCTCAGTCTCGGGCTCCATCTGGAAATGCGCCAGGATCTCCCGGTCGAGGCCCGCCTCGCGGTAGGAAAGTGGCACGGCGTAGATCGTATCGACGTCGCGCGCCTCGATGACTGCGCTCTCCCGCACGTTGCAGAACAGGCCGAGCTTGCGCCGCTCGTCTTGCGGGATCGGCCGGTCGCAGCGGCAGAGCAGGATGTCGGGCTGGATGCCGATGGAGCGCAACTCCTTCACGGAGTGCTGCGTCGGCTTGGTCTTCAATTCACCGGCGGACGGGATGTAGGGCAGCAGCGTTAGATGCAGGTAGCAGACGCTGCCGCGCGGGCGTTCCTGGCCGATCTGGCGGATGGCCTCGAAGAAGGGCAGGCCCTCGATGTCGCCGACCGTGCCGCCGATCTCGACCAGCACGAAGTCGTAATCGTCGTTGCCGTCGAGCACGAACGTCTTGATGGCGTTGGTGACGTGCGGGATCACCTGGATCGTGGCGCCGAGATAGTCGCCGCGCCGCTCCTTGGTGATGATGTCGAGGTAGATCCGCCCCGTGGTCACGTTGTCGGCGCGTGAAGCCGGCAGGCCAGTGAAGCGCTCGTAATGGCCCAGATCGAGGTCGGTCTCGGCGCCGTCGTCGGTGACGAACACCTCGCCGTGCTGCGTCGGGCTCATCGTGCCCGGATCGACGTTGAGATAGGGGTCGAGCTTGCGCAGGCGCACGCGGTAGCCGCGGGCTTGGAGCAAAGCTGCCAGGGCGGCGGAGGCGAGGCCCTTACCCAGGGAGGAAACCACGCCGCCGGTGATGAAAACGTACCGCGTCATGGGCTCCGGTCCATAAAGGGGCTCAAGCGATTCGCCAAACCGCAACGGTTGCCGCACCCCGCCGGCCACGCGGGAGGCGGCACGGGGCGAGGCCCCTCATGCCGTTGAGGAATTCGTCTCTCACATCCCCGCGGCCGATGCGCCGGCCGCAAGGGTCTTATCCGCAGATGGTGCGGCTCGGCCGCAGCGGGCTCAGCGCGATTGCGGCGCATCCGGCGTCGTCGGTGCGGCCGGCGGCGTGCTCGGGGCGGGAGCCGGCGTCGCCGGCGTGGCGGGCGCGTCGGTCGGCACCGAGGCCGGCTGGCCGGGCTGAGCCGGAGCGCCGCTGCGAAGCGTGTCGAGCAGGTTGTCCGCGTTCACCGGCTTCTGGGTCTGCGTCTGGCCCTGCGGCGTCCCGGCCTCGTCGAGGATCGAGCGCGGCGCAGCGGTGCGGTGGGCCATGATCGCCAGCGCGATGCTGGTGGTGAAGAAGAGTGCCGCCAGGATCGCGGTCGCCCGCGTGAGCGCGTTCGCCTGACCGCGGCCGGTCATGAAGCCTGAGACGCCGCCGCCCCCGCCGCCGCCGAGCCCGAGCCCGCCCTCCGAGCGCTGCAGCAGCACCACGGCGATGAGCGCCAGGACGATGATGAGGTGGACGACGATGAGGACGGTCTGCATAGCGATTCCGGTGCCCGCTCGCGCGGACGCTGTCGGTGTGCCGGACTAAAGGTCGCGCGCAAAAGCAGCGCGCCCGCGTATCCGCTGCACGAAGTGGGGGCTCCTACACCGTTTGCCCACCCGCGCCAACCGGCCTTCATGCAAGCGGGCGGGACAAACGATTTGCACGAGGCCCACACGAAGGATGTGTCGCGGCATCCGGAGCCGCCGCTCGCCTCGATATAAAGACAGCGTTCTGGAAAAACGCCGCAGGAGCATGGTCATAGGGCCACGGCCCGTGCGAGGAGTCGGAATGAGCGATTTTCAGCACGAAGCCGGGCGGTTCGCCGCCTTCATTGACCGCGCCGACCGCGAGGAGATGGAGGCCGTGCAGTCCGACCTCCTGCGGATCGCCCTGGAGCGGCCCGATCCGGCGGGGCGGGCGCAGGCGATGGATGCGCTGCAGGCAGCCCTCTCCGACCGGATCCGGCCGGACGCGATGAGCCCGCTGCAGCAGGCCTTCTACGTCGCGGTGCTCTCGATGATCGAACGCACCAAGGAGGCGGTGGCGAAGGCGCCGGCCCGGGCGGACTGACCGCGAGCCCGGCGCGTTCCATGCGACGGGACCGGCAGGCCCTCCTCGTCGTCGATGACCAGGCGAGCTTTCGCGTGCCAGGCACGATCGTCGCGGGCATCGCCGCGCTAAGCCGGACGCTGCACACGGTCGCCACCGTCGAGCGGCACGACGAGGCGGTGACGCCGTTCAGGGCGCAACTCGGCTGGGCGCCGCCGGCGGACGAAGAGCCGCTGGTCCCGGCCGACCGGGTTTTCGTCAAGCGCGGCTACCTGCCGCCGCTCGCGCTGATCGATCATTTCAGGGCGCTCGACATCGAGCGCGTCCTCGTCTGCGGCGTGCAGTCGGAGACCTGCTGTCTCGCCGCCGGCTTCATGCTGTTCGATGCCGGGTTGCGCCCGACCCTGCTGCCGTGGCTCAGCGTCGGATCGTCCCTCGACCGCTCCGGCTCACTCGGAGCCGAGCTCTGGCGGCATCATTTCGGAAGCGTTCTGATCGGTCCCGAGGCGATGTAGCCTACGGGCAAATCACGGGCTCAGCGGGTCGCGGTGCAGCGCGCGGTCGCCAGCGCCGACCATGCCGGTTCGAAATCCGGCTCGGCCCCGTCGTCTCGCTGCACCGTCGCTTCGAGGCGCACGACACCGCCCGAACGCTCGACCTCGGCGACGAGCGTCGTCTCCTCGCCGCCGGATCCTCCGGCCTCGCGCGTGACCCGGTAGCGGGCGATCGTCGCACCGAGCGGCCGGCGCTTCGGCATGGGAGCCGCGTCACTGCCTTGTCCGGGCATCAGCCTGATCTCGAACACGCTGCGCCGGCCCTGCTGCCCGATCGGTTGCAGGACGATCTCGTCGCCGCGTGCCTGGGCCGAAAAACCCTTGGGGATATCGAGGGTCGGCCGACAGCCGCCCGGGGCCGTGATCGCCGCACCCTGCGATGCCGTGGTTGTGAGGAAAACGAGGATCGTTCCGGCGGCCGACAGAAGCGGCCGGGCGCCGAACAGTCTCGGCCCGATGCGCCCCGCGGCGCTGCGCGGCTGGGGAACGCTCACCCCTCGTAGGCTCGGCAGATTCCCAAAAAGTCCTCCGCTACGAGGCTGGCGCCGCCGACCAGCGCGCCGTCGACGTTCTCCACCGCCATCAGTTCGCGGGCGTTCGAGGGCTTCACCGAGCCGCCGTAGAGGATGCGGATCTTGTGCGCCTCCTCGCCGACGAGCTTGTCGAGCATCTCGCGCAGCGACGCGTGGACCTCGGCGATCTCCTTGGCGGTCGGCGTGCGGCCCGAGCCGATCGCCCAGACCGGCTCGTAGGCGATCACCGTGTCGGCGCCGGTCGCGCCCTTCGGCAGGCCGATGGCGAGCTGCGCGCGCACGATGTCGAGCGCCCGGCCCTGCTGGCGCTCCTCCATGGTCTCACCGACGCAGATGATGCCGCGCAGGCCCGCGCGGCGGGCGCCGAGCGCCTTGGCGTGGACGCCGTCATCGGTCTCGTAATGGTAGGCGCGCCGCTCGGAATGGCCGACGATGACGTAGGTGGCGCCGAGATCGGCGAACATCTCCGCCGAGATCGAGCCTGTGAAGGCGCCGCTCGGGCGGGCATGCAGGTTCTGGCCGCCGATGGCGACCGCGGAGCCGTAGACCGCCGCCAAGCAGGAGGAGATCAGCGTCGCGGGCGGGCAGATCAGCACGTCGATCTTGTCTGCGAGCGCCGGCGAAAGCCCGTCACGGATCGCCTCGACGGTCGGGACCGAGGAGAGCAGACCGTTCATCTTCCAGTTGCCGGCAACCAGCGGACGGCGTCCCTCGCTTGCCATGGCGTCCCGGTTCTCCGTGTCTCGTTCGAGGACTTACAACGTCGTGGGCGGGCCTAGCAGAGCAAGCTTAGGCGCGCAAACCACCTTTGAGATCGTCCCGCCCCCATCCCGCCCCCATCCCGCCCCCTTCCGGGCGCCCGGATGACATGCCCTTTGCGCCGCCGTCCCGATCGTCTATCGCGGGGCTCGAATTTGTTCCCTGCCCGCGCGGGCAGGGACCGTAGAGATTTAGGCCCGGGCGTCCGATGCTCCAGTCCATTCGCAGTGCCAGCCAGCATTGGCTCGGCAAGGTCGTGCTGTCGGTGATCTTCACCTTCCTGATCGCGGGCGTCGCGATCTTCGGTGTGGAGGAGTTTTTCCGCGGCGGATCGACCACCGCCGTCGCCACCGTCGGCAAGACGCCGATTTCGGCCGAGGAGGTCCGCACGGCCTACCAGAACCAGCTTCAGCGCTACCAGGCGCAGCTCAAGCGGACGCTGACGCCGGACCAGGCGCGGGCGATGGGTCTGGAGCGGCAGGTGCTGGCGCAGCTCATCACCGAGGCGGCCCTCGACCAGAAGACCACGGATCTCGGGCTGGCGGTCTCCGATGCGACGGTGCTGCGGGCGATCCAGGACGAGCCGAGTTTCAAGAACGCCAATGGAAGCTTCGACCGGGCGCTGTTCTTCCAGACGCTGCAGCGGGCGGGCCTGAACGAGGGGATGTTCGTGCGCGAGCAGCGCTCGGTCATCGCCCGCCTGCAACTGGCGGACGCGATCGTGGCCGAGATGCCGGTGCCCCAGGCGATCCGCGAGGCGGTGCACCGCTACTCCACCGAGCGCCGCGACGCCGCCGTGCTGACGCTGGCGCCCTCCGCCGCGGGCGAGATCCCCGCCCCGACCGACGAACAGCTCAACGCCTACTACGACAACAACAAGGGCTCGTTCCGCGCCCCCGAATACCGCACCCTCAACCTGCTGGTGCTCGACCCCTCTGCCCTGGCCAAGCCGGATGAGGTGTCCGACGAGGAAGCGCGCAAGGTCTACGAGGCCAACCAGGGCCGGTTTGGCAAGGCGGAGCGCCGCACGATCCAGCAGATCAGCTTCCCCGACGAGACCGCTGCCGCGGAGGCGCGGGCCAAGATCGAGAGCGGCGCGACGCCGTTCGAGACCGTGGCCGCCGAGCGCGGCCTCGATCCGAAGCAGCTCGATCTCGGCACGATGACGAAGGCCGAGCTGTTCGATCCGACGGTGGGCAACGCTGCTTTCGCCGTGGAACAGGGCAAGGTGAGCGAGCCGGTGAAGGGCCGCTTCGGCACCGTGCTCCTGCGCGTCACGGCCATCGAGCCGGGCACGGTCAAGCCGTTCGACGAGGTCAAGGACGAGATCCGCAGGGAGATCGCGCTGAAGCGCGTGCGCGACGGCGGCCTCGACAAGGTGCAGGACGCCATCGAGGATGCCCGCGCCTCCGCCAAGCCGCTCGCCGAGATCGCCAAGGATCAGGGTCTGACGCTGCTGAGCATTCCCGCGGTCGATGCGCAGGGCAACGACCCGTCCGGCCAGCCGGTCGCCGGCATTCCGGACAAGGAGACCACGTTGCCGGCCGCCTTCCGTGCCGATGTCGGCAACGACACCGAGGTGCTGCGCACCAAGGCCGGTGGCGCGATCTGGTACGACGTCGTCAAGATCGATCCTTCGCACGAGAAGCCGCTGGCGGAGGTCCGCGACGATGTGGTGAAGGGCTGGACCGCGGCCGAGGTCGAGAAGCGCCTCGTCGCCAAATCGAAGGAGCTGAGCGAGCGCCTCGACAAGGGCGAGGCCATCGAGACCGTGGCGCAGGAAGCGGGCGTGCCGCTGAAGACGGTCTCCGAGATCGGCCGCAACCAAGCGAAGGACGACCTCTCGACCGAGATCGTCGAGCGCATCTTCACCACCCCGGTCGGCAAGGCGGCCTCGGCGCCCGCCGGCGAGGGACGCGCGGTGTTCAAGGTCACGGCGGCCACGATGCCGGCCTTCGTGCCGGGCACGCCGAGCGACGGGCAACTCGTGGCGTCGCTGCGCACGGCGATCGCCGACGACGTGCTGGCTGAGTTCATCGCCGAGGTGCAGAAGAGCGCGGGCGTCAACGTGAACCAGACCGCCCTGCGACGTGCGCTCGGCGGCGAGTACTGAGGCCGTCATGACCGAGCCTGCGCACGAGGCAGTGGCGCGCGCCTACGAGGCGGGACGGGCGAGCCTGCTCGGCCTTACCCTGGTGGCCGATCTGGAAACGCCGGTCGCGGCCTTCCTCAAGCTGAAGGCGGTCCATGCCGGCCCCGGCTTCCTGCTCGAATCGGTCGAGGGCGGCGCGGTGCGCGGGCGCTACTCGATGATCGGGCTCGACCCCGACCTGATCTGGCGCTGCCGCGACGGGCGCACCGAGATCGCCCGCGACGCGGGCCTCGCGGATTTCGTGGCCGACGAGCGGGCACCGCTCGCCTCGTTGCGCGCCCTCATCGCCGAGAGTGCGGTGGGTGACGACGCCGAAAGCGCCGCACTGCCGCCGATGGCCGCCGGCCTGTTCGGCTATCTCGGCTACGACATGGTCCGCGCCATGGAGCGCCTGCCGGAGCCGAACCCCGATCCGCTCGGCGTACCCGACGCGATCCTGATGCGCCCGCGGGTGATGGTGGTGTTCGACGCGGTGGCCGATGCGCTCACCGTCGTCACCCCCGTGCGGCCAACCGAGGGCGTGAGCGCCCGCGCTGCGCTGGAAGCCGCGCAGGCCCGGCTCGACCGGGTGGCGGAAGCTCTCGAAGGCCCGTTGCCGGTCGAGGCCCGGGCGGATGCGGCAAGCCTAGCCCTGCCCTCCCCGGTCTCGAACACCGAGCCGGACGCGTTCCTCGGCATGGTGGCCAAGGCCAAGGAGTACATCGTCGCGGGCGACATCTTCCAAGTGGTGCTGTCGCAGCGCTTCGAGGCGCCCTTCACCCTGCCGGCCCTCGCGCTCTACCGCTCCTTGCGCCGCACCAACCCGGCGCCGTTCCTGTGCTACCTCGATTTCGAGGCGTTTCAGGTCGTCTGCTCCTCGCCTGAGATCCTCGTGCGGGTGCGCGAGGGCAAGGTGACGATCCGCCCGATCGCCGGCACGCGGCGGCGCGGCGCCACGCCCGCCGAGGACCGGGCGCTGGCCGACGAACTCCTGGCCGACCCGAAGGAGCGTTCCGAGCACCTGATGCTGCTCGACCTCGGCCGCAACGATGTCGGCCGCGTCTCGAAGATCGGCAGCGTCACCGTCACCGACTCGTTCTTCCTCGAATACTATTCCCAGGTCATGCACATCGTTTCGAACGTCGAGGGCGACCTCGACCCGAAGCACGACGCGCTCTCGGCGCTCGCCGCCGGGTTTCCGGCGGGCACCGTCTCGGGCGCGCCGAAGGTGCGGGCGATGGAGATCATCGACGAGTTGGAGCGCGAGAAGCGCGGACCTTATGGCGGCTGCATCGGCTATTTCGGCGCGCGCGGCGAGATGGATACCTGCATCGTCCTGCGCACGGCCATCGTGAAGGACGGCCGCATGCACGTGCAGGCCGGCGCCGGCATCGTTTACGATTCCGATCCCGCCTCCGA
The DNA here is from genome assembly GCF_024169925.1 of Methylorubrum extorquens. Taxonomy (NCBI): domain Bacteria; kingdom Pseudomonadati; phylum Pseudomonadota; class Alphaproteobacteria; order Hyphomicrobiales; family Methylobacteriaceae; genus Methylorubrum; species Methylorubrum extorquens. The sequence goes on along the minus strand of NZ_JALJXF010000001.1, from coordinate 1,089,485 downwards.
GCAGCAGGAATGCGTGAACAAGGCCAAGGCCTTGTTCCGGGCAGCCGAGGATGCGGTGCAGTTTGCGAGCCGGGCCAAGCGTGGGCAGTAGGCGCACGGGCACGTCGTCTTGACTTGCCGGCTTCCCGTCGCCACCCCTCTAGAGAACGGTAATCCCGTCATCTTCCTCATCCTGAGGTGCCGGCGCGCAGCGTCGGCCTCGAAGGATCTTCCAGATCCCGCCTGATCCCTGGAGGATCCTTCGAAGCTGCTTCGCGGCACCTCAGGATGAGGGTGTGAGCGGGACACAAGGCGCTACGGCTGAGTTCGATGTCCAACGTCCTCGTCATCGACAATTACGATTCCTTCACCTGGAATCTCGTCCACCTGATCGGCCCGCTCTGCGAGCGGATCGACGTGGTGCGCAACGATCAGATCGATGTCGCCGGCATCCGCGAACGGGCCCCGGACGCGCTCGTGCTCTCGCCGGGGCCGTGCACCCCGAATGAGGCCGGCATTTGCCTTGATGCGGTGCGCGAGCTGGGCGCCGAGATCCCGATCTTCGGCGTGTGCCTCGGGCTCCAGACCATCGGGCAGGCCTATGGCGGCGACGTGGTGCGGGCGCCCTCCCCCATGCACGGCAAGGTCTCGACCATCCGCCACGAGGCCAAGGGCGTCTTTCGCGGCATCAACGAGGGCTTTGCCGCCACGCGCTACCACTCGCTGGTGGTGGACCGCGCGAGCTGCCCGCAGGATCTCGCGGTCACGGCGGAAGCCGACGGCCTCATCATGGGGCTCCAGCACCGGGAACTGCCGGTCCACGGCGTGCAGTTCCACCCCGAGAGCATCCTCTCGAACCACGGCACGCAGATCCTGCGCAACTTCCTCGACATCGCCGCGGCGTGGCGCAAGGAGTCGGCCGCCCGCGCGTGACAAGCCCGGCCTCGGCGTGCATTGACGGGGCACACCCTATTCCCTCCCCCTTTCGCGGGTGAAGGTGCCTCGCGGATGAGAGGCGGGAGGGGAGCGAGGCGTTCCGAATTGCGCGGAGCCCTCCCCTCGCCCGACCCGCCTCGCGGGCCACCCTCCTCCGCGAAGGTGAGAGGGCTTCCAGCGGATGATCACGGACCCATGGAGTCCTTCAAAACCCATCTCGCGACCGTCGCGGCCGGCGTCCCGCTGAGCCGCGAGCAGGCCCGCGCCGCCTTCGACGACCTGCTCTCGGGCGAGGTCACGCCGATCCAGGCCGGCGCCTTCCTCACCGCCCTCTCCGTGCGCGGCGAGAGCGAGGACGAGATCGTCGGTGCGGTCTCGGCGATGCGCGCGCGGATGCTGCCGGTGGCGGCGCCCGAGGGCGCCATCGACATCGTCGGCACCGGTGGCGACCATTCGGGCAGCTACAACGTCTCGACGCTGGCCGCGATCCTCACCGCCGCCTGCGGCGTGCCCGTGGCTAAGCACGGCAACCGTGCCGCCACCTCGCGCTCCGGCGCTGCCGACGTGCTGGCCGCGCTCGGCGTGAAGATCGGCTTGCCCCCCGAGGCTCTGGCGCGCTGCCTCTCGGAGGCCGGGCTCTGCTTCATGTTCGCGCAGACGCATCACGGCGCCATGCGCCATGTCGCGCCGGTACGCACCGAACTGCCGTTCCGCACCATCTTCAACATGCTCGGGCCGCTCTCGAACCCGGCCGGCGTGACGGCGCAGGTGTTCGGCGTCTCGCGGCCCGCCTGGGCCGAGCCGCTGACGCGGGTGCTGGCCACGCTCGGCAGCTGCCGGGTCTGGACCGTGCACGGCTCCGACGGGCTCGACGAGATCACCACTACCGGCCCCACCGCCGTGGTTGCGCTGGAAGATGGCGTGTTCCGGCACTTCACCCTCGATCCGCGCGAGGTCGGCCTGCCGCTCGCGACCCTGGACGACCTGCGCGGGGGCGACCCCGAGCACAACGCCGCCGCTTTGGGCGCCGTGCTGGAGGGTGCTCGCAGCGCCTACCGCGACATCGCCGTGCTGAACGCCGGTGCCGGCCTCGTGGTGGCGGGGGCCGCCGGCACGCTCGCCGAGGGCGTTGCGCGGGCGCAAGAGGCGATCGATTCCGGCGCGGCGCGGGGCACGCTGGCGCGCCTCGTCGCCGTCTCCAATGCGTGATAGACGGCCTCGAACGATTCTAAGGACAACCCGATGGACGATATCGTCGCCGACGTGACCGCCGGGCCCGCCCCGGAACGGGCGAGCGTGCTGGCGCGGATCGAGGCCTATAAGCGCCGCGAGATCGCCGAGGCGAAGCTGCGCGTGCCGCTGGCCAAGCTGGAAAAGCAGGTCGCCAAGGCCGAGCCGCCCCGCGGCTTCGCCGACGCCATCGCCCGGCATATCGCGGAAGGCCGCCCGGCCCTGATCGCCGAGATCAAGAAGGCCTCGCCCTCCAAGGGACTGATCCGCGCCGATTTCAACCCGAAGACGCTGGCCAAGGCCTATGCCAAGGGCGGCGCCACCTGCCTTTCGGTGCTGACCGATACCCCGTCCTTCCAGGGGGCGCCGGACTTCCTGATCGAGGCGCGCGGAGCCTGCGACCTGCCGGTACTACGAAAAGACTTCATGTTCGAGCCGTATCAGGTCTACGAGGCCCGCGCCTGGGGCGCCGATTGCGTCCTCGTCATCATGGCCTGCCTCGATGACGCGGAGGCCGCAGCCATCACCGAGACGGCCCACGATCTCGGCATGGACGTGCTGGTCGAGGTCCACGACGCGCAGGAGCTGGAACGCGCCGTGCCGCTCGGCACGCGGATGATCGGCGTCAATAACCGCAACCTCAAGACCTTCGAAGTGTCGTTCGAAACGGCGATCACCCTCAAGCCCGGCATCCCGGCCGACCGCATCGCGGTGGCCGAAAGCGGCATCGGCGGCCACGCCGACGTGCTGCGGCTGAAGCAGCACGGGCTCGATACCATCCTGGTCGGCGAAAGCCTGATGCGGCAGGACGACGTGACCGCGGCGACAAAGGCCCTGCTGTTCGGGGATCAGGGCCGGTGAGCGGCGCCACCCTCACCCATATCGACCGGACCGGCGCGGCCAACATGGTCGACGTCTCGGACAAGGCCGCGACCTCGCGCACGGCGGTGGCGGAGGGCGTCGTGGTGATGCTTCCCGAGACCCTGGCGCTGATCCGCGAGGGCGACGCCAAGAAGGGCGACGTCATCGGTACCGCCCGGCTCGCCGGCATCATGGCGGCCAAGCGCACGCATGAGCTGATCCCGCTCTGCCACCCGCTGCTGATCACCAAGGTGCGGCTGACCTGCGAGCCCGACGACGCCCTGCCGGGCCTGCGCCTCACCGCCGAGGTGAAGGTACAGGGCCAGACCGGCGTCGAGATGGAGGCGCTGACCGCCGTCTCGGTCGCCTGCCTGACGGTCTACGACATGGTGAAGGCCGCCGATCGCGGCATGCGCATCGAGGGCATCCGCCTCCTGTCGAAGGAGGGCGGCAAGTCCGGCGCCTGGAGCGCCGACGAATGAGTCTGCTCCCGGTTGCTGAGGCCCTCGCAAAGATCCTCGCCGCCATCCCCGGCCCGGTCGGGACGGAGGAGATCCCCATCGCGCAGGGCGCCGGCCGGACGCTCGCCGCCGACCTGACCGCCCGGCGCACCCAGCCGCCCTTCCCGGCCTCCGCCATGGACGGCTACGCCGTGCGCGCCGCCGACGTGGCGACCGTTCCGGCGCGCCTGCGTCTGATCGGCACCAGCGCCGCCGGTCACGGATTTTCCGGAACGGTGGGGCCGGGCGAGGCGGTGCGCATCTTCACCGGCGCGCCCGTGCCCGAGGGTGCCGACGCGATCCTGATTCAGGAGAACGCCGAGGCCGAGGGCCAGACCGTCAACGCCCGCGAGCCGGTGGCGGCGGGCCGCTTCCTGCGCCGCGCCGGCCTCGATTTCCGCGAGGGCGAGACGCTGGTGCGGGCCGGCGACACCCTCGACGCACGCCGCCTCGCGCTCGCCGCCAGCGCCGGCTACGCCGTGCTGCCGGTACGGCGCAAGCCACGGGTCGCCGTCCTCGCGACCGGCGACGAACTGGTTCGTCCGGGCGAGCCGGCGGCCTGGGACCAGATCGTCGCCTCGAACGGCCTCGCGCTCGGAGCGCTGAGCCTCGAGTCGGGTGCGGAGGTCATCGATCTCGGTATCGTCACCGACGATCTCGGTGCCCTGCGCGCGGCGGTCGGCCGCGCGCGCTCGGCCGGGGCCGACCTGCTCATCACACTCGGCGGCGCTTCGGTCGGCGACCACGATCTCGTCCAGGCCGCACTCGGGGCCGAGGGGCTGGAACTCGGCTTCTGGCGAGTGGCGCTCCGCCCCGGCAAGCCGCTGATGCACGGTCGGCTCGGGCCGATGCTGGTGATCGGTCTGCCGGGCAATCCGGTCTCCTCGATCGTCTGCGGCCTGCTTTTCGTGGTCCCGGCGATCCGCGCGCTCCTCGGCGATCCGCGCGCGGGCGAGGACCGCAGCGAGCCGGCGACCCTCGGCCGCGACATGCCGGAGAACGACGCCCGCCAGGACTACCTGCGCGCCCGCCTCGACATGGCGCCGGATCGGTTGCCGGTTGTCCATCCCGAGTCGCGTCAGGATTCCTCGATGCTCTCGGTGCTCGGCACCAGTGAGGCGCTGCTCATCCGACCGCCGCATGCGAGCCCGGCCAAGGCGGGCGACCCGTGCCGCATCCTGCGGCTGGACCGGCGGATCGTCTGAGCGGCTATCGCGGTTGATGCCGCTGGTTGTGGTCCCCCGACGGCGCAAAAGTCTTGCATCCGCCCGATTTTCTGCCGAAGAGGGCGGCCTTCACCGGCAAAAGGCACGGGACCGTGCGGCGGACGCCGCCGGGCAAGCATGGGCGGGGAGTGTTGGAACCGATGAGTGAGACGCGGGAGCTGGGTTCGGCCGACATCCAGAAGGTGCTGGAACTGCTGCCCCACCGCTATCCCTTCCTGATGATCGACCGCATCATCGAGATCGACCGCGACGAGAGCTGCATCGGCATCAAGAACGTCACGGCGAACGAGCCGCAATTCACCGGCCACTTCCCCGGCTTGCCGGTGTTCCCCGGCGTGCTGCTGATCGAGGGCATGGCTCAGACCGCGGGCGCGATCTGCTGCCGCCACATCATGAACGACGACCTTAAGACCAAGCAGGTCTTCTTCATGACCATCGACAAGTGCAAGTTCCGCAAGCCCGTCGTACCCGGCGACCAAGTGCGCTTCCACATGACGAAGATGAACCAACGCAAGACCATGTGGTGGTTCCGCGGCGAGGCTCGCGTCGATGGCGCGCTTGTGGCCCAGGCCGAGATCGGTGCCATGCTGGTGACGGAGTGAGCGCGGTGCGGGACGGGATCCATCCGAGCAGCGTCGTCGAGGACGGCGCCCGGCTTGGGGACGGCGTGCGGATCGGCCCGTTCTGCCATATCGGACCCGACGTCGTGCTCGGCGACGGCTGCGAGCTCGTCAGCCACGTCGTGGTCGCCGGACGGACGACGGTGGGCGCGCGCACCCGGATCTATCCCTTCGCCTCGATCGGCCATCCGCCGCAGGATCTGAAGTTCCGCGGCGAGCCCTCGACACTCGCGGTCGGCTCCGATTGCCTGATCCGCGAAGGCGTGACGATGAATCCCGGCACCGCCGGCGGAGGGCTTGAGACGGTGGTCGGCAACGGCTGCGCGTTCCTCGCCAACAGCCATGTCGGGCACGATTGCCGGGTGGGCGACCACGTCATCTTCTCCAACAACGTGATGCTCGCCGGGCATTGCACGGTGGGCAACTACGCCATCCTCGGCGGCGGCGCGGCGGTGATCCAGTTCGCCCGCGTCGGCGACCACGCCTTCGTCGGCGGCCTGTCGGGGCTTGAGAACGACTGCATCCCCTACGGCATGGTGCTCGGCAACCGCGCCTACCTCTCCGGGCTCAACATCATCGGACTCCAGCGCCGCGGTTTTTCACGCGAGGACATTCACATCCTGCGCCGGGCTTACCGTCTGCTCTTCGCCCAGGAGGGCACGCTGATGGAGCGCGTCGAGGACGTGGCCGCCGAGTTCGACACCCATCCGGCGATCCACGAGATCCTCGCCTTTATTCGCGCGGGCGGCAAGCGCTCGATCTGTACGCCCCGTCCCGTTTCCGCAGCGGCCTGAGGGCCTTAAGAATGGTCGATCCCGCCCGGCCCCTCGCCCTGGTGGCCGGCGCGGGCCGCTTGCCGGAACTGGTCGCCGCCTCCCTCGAGCGGGCCCGCCGGCCGTTCCGCGTGCTCGCCGTGCGCGGCTTCACCGAGCGGGCGATGCGGCGGCGCGCCGATGCGGTGGTCGATCTCCTCGACATCCCCGGCACCCTGCGCATCCTCAAGGAGTGGGCGCCTGCCGCGGTCGTACCGGCCGGCGGCGTCGCCCGCCCGAGTCCGGCTGCGCTGCTCAACGCGGCCCACGCGGTGCGCAACCGCGATATTCTCAAGAGTCTTGCTGGTGGTGATGACCGGCTGCTGCGGGCCGTGCTCTTGCTCCTCGAAGAGAACGGGCACCGGGTGCTCGGCGTCCACGAGGTCGCGCCCGATCTGCTCGGCCGGCTCGGTCGGCTCGGCCGGGCGGAGCCCGATTCCAACGCGACCCTCTCGATCGCCACGGGCCGCGCCATGCTCGGTGCCCTGAGCCCCTTCGATGTGGGGCAGGCGGCCGTGGTGGCGGGTGAGCGCGTCATCGCCGTCGAAGGCCCCGAGGGCACCGACCGCATGCTCGCCCGCGCCCGCGCCCTCAACCGCAAGCCCTTCGGTCGCGGTACGCCCGCGAAGGGGACCGTGCTCGTCAAACTGCCGAAACTCGGCCAGGATCTGCGCATCGACCTGCCGGCGATCGGCCCGCGCACCGTGCGCCGCGCGGCGGAAGCGGGATGTGCCGGCATCGCTATCGGCGCCGGCCATACCCTGGTGATCGATTGCGAGGCGACGGTTGCGGCGGCGGATGCGGCGGGTCTGTTCCTGATCGGCGTGGAGGTCACCCCATGACGCATCGGCGGATCTGGCTCGTCGCGGGTGAGGATTCCGGCGACCAGCTCGGCGCCAAGCTGATCCGGGCGCTGCGGGCGCTCGCGCCCGCGCCCCTCACGCTCGGCGGCGTCGGCGGCGAGGCGATGGAGGCGGAGGGCTTACCCTCACTCTTCCCCATCGATGACGTGGCGGTGATGGGCTACCTTCCCGTGGTCGCCCGCGCCCGCACCCTGCTGCGGCGTATCCGCGAGACTGTGGACGACGTCGTGGCGGGCCGGCCCGACGTGCTCGTCATCATCGACAGCCCCGGCTTCACCCATGCGGTGGCGACCCGTGTGCGCAAGCGCCTGCCGGATCTGCCGATCGTCGATTACGTTTCGCCGAGCGTCTGGGCGTGGCGGCCCTGGCGGGCTAAGGGCATGGTGCCCTTCATCGACCACGTGCTTGCCCTCCTCCCCTTCGAGCCGGACGCGCATCGCCGCCTCGGCGGGCCGCCCTGCTCCTATGTCGGCCACCCGTTGATCGAGCGTCTGGCCGAGCTGCGTCCCTCCCCCGACGAGGCAGCGATCCGCGAAGGCCGCCCGCCGGTCCTCGCCGTCCTGCCGGGCTCGCGCCGCTCGGAGATCGAGCGGCTGATGCCGGTCTTCGGACAGGCGACGGCCGAACTCAGCCGACGGGTTGGTCCCTTCGAGATCGAGCTGCCGGCGGTGAGCCGTCACCGCGCCCTGATCGAGCGGCTCGCCGCCGCGTGGGAGCGGCATCCGCGGATCGTCCACGGAGAGGCCGGCAAGTACGCCACCTTCCGCCGGGCGCGGGCCGCGCTCGCGGCCTCCGGCACCGTGACCCTTGAACTCGCGCTCGCCGGCGTGCCGATGGTGGTGGCCTACAAGGTGTCGCGGGTCGAGGAAGTCATCGCTCGGCGCCTGATCCAGGTGCCGACGATCGTGCTCCCGAATCTAATCCTGTCCGAGAACGCCATGCCGGAATTCGTGCAGGCCGATTGCACGCCGCAGCGGCTCGCCGAGACGCTGGCCCCGCTTCTCGCAGGCGGCCCTGCCCGGCGGGTGCAACTCGACGCGCTGGCCCGCATCGACGGCCGGATGCGGCTGCCCGGCGACGAGGAACCGAGCCGGGCGGCGGCCCGGATCGTGCTGGAGGCGCGGCGGGCGGCATGAGCACGGAAGCACCCCCGAGGATCGCGATCTACGTCGATGCCGACGCCTGCCCGGTGAAGGATGAGGTGTACCGCGTTGCCGGGCGCTACGGCCTGCACGTGTTCGTCGTCTCGAACAGCTTCCTGAACCTGCCGCGCGAGCCCTGGATCGAACGCATCGTCGTCGGAGACAAGTTCGATGCGGCGGACGACTGGATCGCCGAGCGCGTGGGCCCCGGCTCCGTCGTGATCACGGCGGACGTGCCGCTGGCGAGCCGCTGCGTGAAGGCCGGCGCGGTCGCGCTCGCGCCGAATGGCAAGGCGTTCACGGAATCATCGGTTGGTCTCGCGCTCGCCACCCGCAACCTGATGCAGGACCTGCGCGAAGCCGGCGCGATCACTGGCGGTCCAAGGCCATTCTCCCCGAAGGATCGCTCGGCCTTCCTCGGCGCGCTGGATCGCGTGGTCATGCGCCTCAAGCGCGATCTTAAGCTTTGACATCGAGCGCCTCCGGACCGCGGGGTCCGGAGGCGCTCTTCAGCTCAGCTCCGCTGGCCGATCGGCGTGTAGTCGCGGCGATCCGGGCCGATGTAGAGCTGGCGCGGGCGGCCGATCTTCTGCGACGGGTCCTCGATCATCTCGGCCCACTGCGCGATCCAGCCGACGGTGCGGGCGAGCGCGAACAGCACCGTGAACATCGAGGTCGGGAAGCCGAGCGCCTTGAGGGTGATGCCCGAGTAGAAGTCGATGTTCGGGTAGAGCTTCTTCTCGATGAAGTACTCATCCTCGAGAGCGATCTTCTCGAGCTGGACGGCGACCTCCAACAGGTCGTCCTTGATCCCGAGTTCGTTCAGGACCTCGTGGGTCGTCTTCTGCATGATGCGCGCGCGCGGGTCGTAGTTCTTGTAGACCCGGTGGCCGAAGCCCATCAGGCGGAAGGGATCGTTCTTGTCCTTCGCCTTAGCGACGTATTTCTGCACGTTCTCGGGATGCCCGATTTCCATGAGCATCTTGAGCGCCGCCTCGTTGGCGCCGCCATGGGCCGGGCCCCACAGGCAGGCGATGCCGGCCGCGATGCAGGCGAACGGGTTCGCGCCCGAGGAGCCGGCGAGACGCACCGTCGAGGTCGAGGCATTCTGTTCGTGGTCGGCGTGAAGGATGAAGATCTTGTCGAGCGCGCGGGCGTAGATCGGGTTGACGACGTATTCCTCGCACGGAACCGCGAAGCACATCCGCAGGAAGTTCGAGGTGTAATCGAGGTCGTTCTTCGGATACACGAAAGGTTGGCCGATCGTGTACTTGTAGGCCATCGCCGCCAGCGTCGGCATCTTCGCGATCATGCGCAGCGAGGCGATCATCCGCTGGGACTCGTCCGAGATGTCGGTCGAGTCGTGGTAGAAGGCCGAGAGTGCGCCGACGCAGGCCACCATCACCGCCATCGGGTGGGCGTCGCGGCGGAAGCCCTGGAAGAAGCGGTTCATCTGGTCGTGCACCATGGTATGGCGCGTGACCCGGTAGTCGAAATCCGCCTTCTGGGCCGAGCTGGGTAGCTCGCCGAACAGCATCAGGTAGGCGGTTTCGAGGAAGTCGCCGTTCTCGGCGAGCTGTTCGATCGGGTAGCCGCGATAGAGCAGCACGCCCTCGTCGCCGTCGATGTAGGTGATCTTCGATTCGCAGGAGGCGGTCGAGGTGAAGCCCGGATCGAAGGTGAACTTGCCGGTCTGGGCGTAGAGCTTGCCGATATCGACGACGTCGGGACCGATCGTTCCGGTCTTGATGGGCAATTCGACGTTCTTGTCGCCCACGATGATGGTGCTGGCGGAAGCGCTCATGGGATCGCGGACCCTTTCTTGCGACGGGAACAGCACGGGACCGGAGGCCAATGCCGCCCGCTCCGTTGTGGCGCCGCAGCAGAGCACTGCACCCGCTCACTGAGGCACCGGGTTAGCGGATCGGTCGGCGCCCAGCAACGGTGGGCCGCTCCCGGCCTCTTCGCATATGCGAAAAACAGGCCGCATCTGTTACTGCACGAGAGGGATGAAATCTCATCCGACCGGTTCCCGCGCGCAACTCTTGGTCACTCAGAGCGCTCTGTCAGAGCGAAGATGACGCCGAAATACGCGTCCGAGCAGGATCTTCCGGCCCTCGACCGGACGATGTGCCGCCGGCAAAAGTTGGGGCTGTCATTTGCGCCGGATTGTCATTCATGGCGCCACGAAGCCCAGAGGTGCGGATATCGCGACTCGACGCATCGGCTCGGCCGATGCGTCGAGAGGGCTTATGCGTTGATCCGTCGCGTGGCCGGCCTTTAGGCCGGCAAGCGATCCCGGAGGCGGGCGAGTGCCTCGTCCCGGCCGAGCACGGCCAGGACGTCGAAGACCGGCGGCGAGGTAGCGCGCCCCGTCAGCGCCGCCCGCAGGGGCTGGGCGACTTGGCCGAGCTTGACTCCCTGACCGTCCGCGAACTGGCGCACCGCAGCCTCGGTCGTCGCTGCGTTCCATTCCGGGAGGGCTTCGAGCGCCGGCAGGAGCGCGCGCAGCCGCTCGGGCGCTTCGCCCGCGAGCAAGGCTTCGGCCTTGGCGTCGAGAGCGAGCGGGCGCGGGGCGTAGAGGTAGTAGGCGCTGTCGAGGAGTTCGACGAGGGTCTTGGCGCGCTCCTTCAGGCCAGGCATCGCCGACAGGACTTTTTCGCGCAGATCCGGCGTCAGCTTGGTCGGCAGGCCCCGCTCGGGGCCACGGACCGGCAGGATCGCGTCGATCGCATCCACCAGCACCGAATCGTCGCTGCCGCGGATGTAGAGCCCGTTGAGGCTTTCCAGCTTGGTGAAGTCGAACCGCGCCGCCGAGCGGCCGATCGCCTTCAGGTCGAAGGCGGCGATCATCTCCTCCGTGGAGAACACTTCCTGATCGCCGTGGCTCCAGCCGAGCCGCACGAGGTAGTTGCGCAGCGCCGCCGGGAGGTAGCCGCGGTCGCGATACTCCTCGACGCCGAGCGCACCGTGGCGCTTCGACAGCTTGGCGCCGTCCGCCCCGTGGATGAGCGGGATATGCGCCATCGCCGGCACGTCCCAGCCGAGCGCCCGGTAGATCTGGCTCTGGCGGGCGGCGTTGGTGAGGTGGTCGTCGCCGCGGATCACTTGGCTGACGCCCATGTCGTGGTCGTCCACCACGACGGCGAGCATGTAGGTCGGCGTGCCGTCGGAGCGCAGCAGCACGAGGTCGTCGAGGTCTCGGTTGGCCCAGGTGACGCGGCCCTGCACGGCGTCCTCGACCACGGTCTCACCGTCGCTCGGCGCGCGCAGGCGGATCACCGGCTTCACGCCCGCGGGCGCCTCGGACGGGTCGCGGTCGCGCCAGCGGCCGTCGTAGCGCGGGGCACGGCCCTCGGCACGGGCGGTCTCGCGCATCTGCACGAGTTCCTCGGCGGTGGCGTAACAGTGATAGGCGTTGCCCGAGGCGAGCAGGCTCTCGGCGACCTCGCGGTGCCGCTCGGCGCGGGCGAACTGGTAGATCACCTCCCCGTCCCAATCGAGGCCGAGCCAGCGCATCCCGTCGAGGATCGCGTCGATCGCACCTTGCGTCGATCGCTCCCGGTCGGTGTCCTCGATGCGCAGCAGCATCCGCCCGCCGAAGCGGCGGGCGTAGAGCCAATTGAACAGAGCCGTGCGCGCTCCCCCGATATGCAGGAAGCCCGTGGGTGAGGGCGCAAAGCGCGTGACGACCGGTGACGACATCGGCTGCTGGGAGGCTTCTTCTTGAAAAAGTGCGGGATGGCGCGCGTGCGGCCGCGGCCGGTCTCTGCGGGCGTGTAGCACGAGCGAGCGGATGCGTTAAGAATTCGTCACGATTGCCCGCCGCGCGGGCATCGCAGGTCTCGGAGCGCGGCGGGGGGCGGCAGGGGGCGCATGGCAGGGGGCAGCGGCAGGGCGATGCGCGGGGCCGTTCCGGCCCTCCTCGCCGGCCGCGTTCCCGCCCCCGCACAGCTCTGGCAGGCCACTCTCGACGGTCTGCGCGGCAGCATCGCCCGCGAGGCCGAGCAGCGGCGGCTGTTCCCCTGGCTCGCCGTCGCCTTCGGGGCCGGCATTCTCGTCTTCTTCACCGCGACCGATGGAGAGCCGTCGCTGGCTGCGCCGCTGATCGCAGCGGGGCTCTGCCTTGCGGTGACGCTGTTTCTGCGGGCGCGCCCGGTAGCGCTCGCGCTGATGCTCGGCCTTGCCGCCGTCTTCCTCGGCTTCGCCGCGGGCGTCTGGCGCGTCGCCTCCGTGGCGGGGCCTGTGCTGACCCGCGTCACCATCGCGCCGCTCGTTGGCTTGGTCGAAGGGCTCGATGAGCGCGAGGGCGGCGCCCGGCTGATCGTGCGTGTCGAGCGATTCGGCGATCTCGATGCGGAGCGCCGTCCGCGCCGGGTGCGGGTCTCCTACCGTGCCGCGCAGGCGGTGCGGCCGGGGGACGCCATCCGCGCCACCGCCCGTCTCCTACCGCCGCCGGAGGCGGTGCGGCCGGGCGGCTACGACTTTGCGCGCGACGCCTACTTTCGCAGAATCGGTGCCGTGGGCTCGCTGGTCGGCAAGGTCGAGGTCGGCCCCCCGGCCGAGCCGCTGGCCCTATCGCTGCGGTTGACCGCCGCCATCGACGCGGCCCGCAACGCCTTCACCCGCCGCATCACCGACGCGATCGGCGGACAGGCCGGCGCGGTGGCGGCGGCTCTCGTCACCGGAAAGCGCGGGCTGATCTCCAACGAGACCAACGACGTGCTGCGGGCGGCGGGGATTTATCACGTCGTTTCGATCTCTGGGCTCCACATGGTGCTCGCGGCCGGCGTCGTGTTCTGGCTGGTGCGAGCCGGTCTCGCCCTGGTGCCGGTGCTCGCCCTCGCCTGGCCCATCAAGAAGATCGCGGCGGGTACGGCGATGCTGGGCGTGACCGCCTACTGCGCCTTCTCGGGTTGGGATGTCGCCGCCGAGCGGGCACTGATCATGACGCTGGTGATGCTCGGCGCGATCCTCGTCGACCGCCCGGCGCTCAGCCTGCGGAACCTCGCCCTCGCGGCGATCCTGGCGCTCGCCCGCGAGCCGGAGGCGCTGCTGGGCCCGAGTTTTCAGATGTCGTTCGGCGCGGTGGCCGGCCTCATCGCCTGCGCGCCGCTCATCGACGGGCGGGTCTTACGAACCGACAGCTCGTCTCGGATCGCGCGGGCCGCCTCATGGGTGGCGAAGGCGGTGGTCGGAACGCTTGCCACGACGCTGGTGGCGCAGCTCGCCACCGCACCGTTCGCGACCTACCACTTCCAGACCGTGCAGCCCTTCGGCCTCGTCGGCAACGCGCTGACTCTGCCGCTCGTCTCGCTCGCGGTGATGCCCGCGGCGGTACTCGGCATGCTGGCCTACCCCTTCGCCCTCGACCGTCCGGTCTGGTGGCTGATGGGGCTTGCGGTGCGCGGCATGCTCGAGATCTCCGCCTGGATCGCTGGGTTTGGGCAGGCCACCGTCGTGCTGCCGGCCTTCGGGACGGGTGCGCTGATGCTGCTCGCCGTCGCCCTGCTGCTGGCAACACTCCCCGTATCGCGGCTGCGTCTCCTCGCCCTCATACCGGCCGGGCTTGGAATCGCCCTCGCCGCGAGCCCGATCCGGTACGACATCTATATCGATCGGGATGGGGCGGGCGCCGCGGTCCGCGGCAAGGACGGCCGCCTCGTGGTCCTCGGACGCCCGCCCGGCTTCGTACTCGAACAATGGTTGAAGGCCGACGGTGACGGGCGCCGTCCGGAGGCCGCGACCGGCGCCGACGGTCCGCGCTGCGACCGGATCGGCTGCACCCTCACGGCGGTGGACGGCCGTGCCGTCGCCCTCGTCACCGACAAGCGCGCCTTCGCCGAGGATTGCGCCCGGGCCGACATCCTCATCAGCCGCTTGCGTGCCCCGCCGGGCTGTGCCGCGCCGCTGATCGCCGACCGGGCATTTCTGGCGGCGCGGGGGGCCACCGCGATCCGCCTTGGAACGACAGGGCCTGACATCGTCACCGCCCGCGGGGCCGATCGGCCGCAGCCCTGGCAGCCCCGGCCTTCCGGCCCAACAACGCCGGCAGCCCTGTCGGACTCCCAACCTTCCTACGATCCGAGTGCGGCGGATCCGTCAGACCCGCCGCACGCCGAGAGCCCTCAGTAACGGCGCACGAGGCTCACGAGCTTGCCCTGGATGCGCACCCGGTCGGGACCGAGCACGCGGGTCTCGTAGGCCGGGTTGGCGGCTTCCAGCGCGATCGACGAACCGCGGCGGCGCAAGCGCTTGAGCGTCGCCTCCTCGTCATCGATCAGCGCGACGATGATGTCGCCGTTATTGGCGGTCTCCTGCTTGTGGATCACCACGAGATCGCCATCGAGGATGCCGGCCTCGATCATCGAATCGCCGCGCACTTCCAACGCGTAGTGCTCGCCGCCCGCCAGGAAGTCGGGGGACATCGAAATCGAATGGCTCTGGCTCTCGATCGCCGAGATCGGAACACCGGCAGCGATCCGGCCCATCACCGGCACCATCACCGACTGGCCCTTGCCGTCATGGGCCTGAAGCATGGCAGGCTTCGGCGCGGCAGGCTTGGCCGAAAGGCCGCCCTCGACCACGCTCGGCGTGAAGCGTCGCGGCTCGGACGATGCGGGCTTGGCCGCCGGCATATCGGGCATGCGCAGGATCTCGATCGCCCGCGCCCGGTTCGGCAGACGGCGGAGGAAGCCGCGTTCTTCCAGCGCCATGATAAGGCGGTGGATACCGGACTTGGATTTCAGGTCGAGCGCGTCCTTCATTTCGTCGAAGGACGGCGGCACACCGCTCTCCTGCATCCTCTGCTGGATGAACTGGAGCAGTTCGAGTTGCTTGCGGGTCAGCATGCGGCACCTGCTGTCGAGCGCGGGCCGAGGGCGCCGCAGAATCGTTGAAAACAAAGCACGAACAGCCTAGACGTTCCTCTCCTGTTCCGCAAGCATACCTCGGGAAGCGAAAGAGGCGGCGGAGCTGTCGCCCCGCCGCCTCTCCGGTCGTGCCGTGCAGCCGGATCAGGCCGGGATCACGTCGACGATCTCGTAGGTGTCAGGATCGATGATGACGATGTCGTCCCCGACGAGAATGAATTGCAGACCGCGATAGGCCGGCACCACCGAGAGAATCGCTGGGGGTAGCGGGTGCAGCGAGACCGAGCGCGGGATTGCCGTGCCGACGCGGACGGCGAAGTTGACATTCGTGACGGCGCGAACGCTGGAACGGGTGATCGACTGGCGGAACTCGCCGCGTTGCGTCGAGCTCAGGTTCTTCGAAGCGCCCCGCGCCTCGGTGGCGGCCCCACGACCACCTCGCTCGCCGGCACCGCCGCGTTCACCCGCCGCATCCCGCCCGCCGCGCTCGCCGGCCCCATCTCGGCCGTCACGCCCGCCGCGCTCGCCCGGCCCGTCTCGTCCGTCCCGTCCGCCGCGCTCGCCTGCGCCGCCGCGGTCGGTCTGCCCGGACTCGCGGTTGCCGCGCTCGCTCGGCTGTTCGGCACGGGCCGGGCCACCTTCGCGCCCGCCACGGACACCCGGCTCTCCACTCTCGCCGCCGCGCGACGCGCCACCGGGTGCCCCGCCGCTCTCGCCGCCACGGGTCCCACCGACATCGGCGCCCCCACGGGCACCGCCTGCGCCGCCGGCCTCGCCCGCGCCGCCCCGTGCTCCGCCGGCCGCACCGCCACCCGCGCCGCCCGCGCCTCCAGCGCCTCCACCGGCACCGCCTGCGCCCATCCCGGCACCTCCTGCGCCAGCACCACCGCCGCCGGCCCCCCCGGCCCCAACACCGCCGCCGCCGCCGCCGCCTTGAGCGAGTGCGGTTGCCGCGCCCAACATCAGGATCGCCGCCGTCGCCGTGCTGCGAAAGAGTTTCGTCATGTTCCGTCCCTGTTTCTTCTCAGCGACCGACTTGGTGCCGAAGCCGGGGACGCAACGGCAAACGTCGCAAAACCGTTCCCGGAATAAGCTCTCCAGCTTGTTCTTCGGGAAAACCGTGGGGTTGCACGAATGGATACGCTTGAGTCTTTCGGCGTCCGAAAGTCAGGCTGTCATGTGCTTGGGAAGACTGAGACGGGGGAACCGCGCTTGAGCTGACCCTCGTGCCGCCCGGGCCTCTCTCCCCCCGCACTGGGAAGGCCCAGGCACGGTGGCCGGCAGGGCTTGCCGCCTGCCATGCCGGAACGAGGGCCCATCGTTCCGATCGATCCAAGCCTTTGTGCGCAACGTTCCCCGGCATCTGTCATGGAATGGCCGCCGACCGCGTCGGCGCGGGGCCCGTCTCGGGTAAATACCGGCCTCTGATAAACGCTCACGGCCGCTCAAGGGCCGGACCATCAGGGGAAACGCATGCTGGAGACCAGCGCCACCGCGCCGCCGCTCGACGAGGCCGCCGACCGCCGCCGCCGCATCATGGCCATCGTCGGTTCCTCGTCGGGCAATCTCGTCGAGTGGTACGACTTCTACTGCTACGCCTTCTTCGCCCTCTACTTCGCCCCGGTCTTCTTTCCGGAGGGCGACGACACGGGCCAACTCCTGAAGTCGGCCGCGGTCTTCGCGGTGGGCTTCTTCATGCGGCCGATCGGCGGCTGGCTGTTCGGGCGCATCGCCGACCGTCTCGGGCGCAAGACCTCCTTGATGATCTCGGTGCTGATGATGTGCGGCGGCTCGCTCGCCATCGCCCTGTTGCCGACCTACGCGACCGTCGGCCACCTCGCGCCGGTCCTGCTCGTCATCGCGCGCATGGTGCAGGGCCTGTCCGTTGGCGGCGAGTACGGCACCAGCGCGACCTACATGAGCGAGGTCGCGACCAAGGGGCAGCGCGGGTTCTTCGCCTCGTTCCAATACGTCACGCTGATCGGCGGCCAGTTGCTCGCCTCGCTGGTCCTCGTCGTGCTCCAGAGCTTGCTCACGGCCGAGCAACTCACGGCCTGGGGCTGGCGCATCCCCTTCGTCATCGGCGCGCTGGCCGCGGTGGTCGCCCTGTTCCTGCGCCGCTCGCTCTCCGAGACGATGAGCGCGGAGAACAAGGATTCGAAGGAAGCGGGAACCCTCTCCGGGCTTCTCAAGCACTGGCGGGCCTTCGCCGTGGTGCTGGCCTATACGGCCGGCGGGTCGCTGTCGTTCTACACGCTCACGACCTACATGCCGAAGTACCTCTTCAACACCGCCCATCTGGACAAGGTAACCGCATCGAAGATCACGACGGTGGCGCTGTTCGCCTACATGGTGATCCAGCCCTTCTTCGGCTGGCTCTCCGACCGGATCGGCCGAAAGACGAACATGCTGCTGTTCAGCGGCCTCGGCATGGTGATGATCGTGCCGCTGATGACGGCGATCGGCACCACCACCGATCCGATCCTGTCCTTCGGCCTCATCATGACCGGGCTCGTCGTGATCAGCTTCTACACCGGCATCAGCGGCATCGTGAAAGCGGAGCTGTTCCCGACCCAGGTGCGTGCGCTCGGCGTCGGCCTGTCCTACGCGGTGGCCAACTCACTGTTCGGCGGCACGGCGGAGGCAGTCGCGCTCTGGCTCAAGCATGTCGGCGCCGAGAGCAGCTTCTTCTGGTACGTCGCGGTGATGCTGGCGATCTCGTTCATCGCTTCGCTGGTGATGCCGAACCCGAAGCGCCACGGCTATCTCGACGGGGACGGCACCGTCGAGGAGGCGCTGGGGCGCAAGACGAGCCCGGTTCTCGCCTGATCGGCGCGCGAGTGCGTCGTCCAGAGAGGCTTGAACCGCCTTTCGGGACGACGCCCTGGGCTCAGCCGAGGTGCAGGATCGCTCGCGCCTCGGCCGGTGTCGCCGGCCGGGCGCTGTGCTCGGCGCAGATTCGGGTAGCCAGACGGACAAGGTCGGCATTGCCGTCGGCGAGCCGCTCCTTCGAGAGTCGCACGTTGTCCTCCAAACCCGTGCGCACGCTCTGCGCGCCCCGCGACACAGCCCAGCCCATCACCGGGCTCTGAAAGCGGCCGATGCCGAAGGCGCCCCAGGTCGCGCCCGGCAACAGGCGCCGGGTCTCGGCCAGCAGGATGTCGAGCAGGTGCGGGTCGGGCGGCAGGGCGTTGCGGATGCCCATGACGAACTGCAGATGGGGCTCGGCGCCGATTAATCCCTCGTCCACGAGACGGCGGGCGTTGTGGATGTGAGTGAGGTCGAACACCTCGATCTCCGGGCGTACGCCCTCGTCCCGCATCCGCTGGCCGAGCGCCGTGAACGAGGCGGCCGGGTTCTCGTAGACGCCGTCGCCGAAATTGACGGAGCCGGTGGTGAGCGAGGCCATATCGGGCCGGTGGATCAGGCAGGCGCCCCGCTCCGTGGGATCGGGCCCCGCCCCGCTCGTCGAGAACTGGACGATCATGTCCGGGCAATGCCGCCGGATGCCCGCCTGCACCGCCGCGAACCGGTCGGGATCGAGGGAGGGGCTCTCGTCGTCCTCGCGGACATGGATGTGGGCGAGCGCCGCGCCGGCCTCGTAGGCGGCGTGGGTCGATTCGATCTGCTCGGCGGGGGTGATCGGCACGGTCGGGTTGTCGGCCTTGCGGGCGACCGAGCCGGTGATCGCGACGGTGACGACGACGGGTCTCATCGCGGGCGGTCCTTCAGCCCATCGCCTGTTCGACCGCGCGGCCGCAGGCCTGCGTGTCGGCGGTGCCGCCGAGATCGCGCGTGCGCAGCGTCTGCTCCGTGAGTACCCGCTCGATGGCGGCAACGATTTCGCCGGCAGCCTCCCGCTCGCCGAGATGCTCCAGCATCATCGCCCCCGACCAGATCTGGCCGATCGGGTTGGCGAGCCCCTGGCCGGCGATGTCGGGGGCCGAGCCGTGCACCGGTTCGAACACGGACGGGTGCAGGCGCTCCGGGTTGATGTTGCCCGATGGCGCGATGCCGATGGTGCCGGTGCAGGCCGGGCCAAGATCGGAGAGGATGTCGCCGAAGAGGTTCGAGGCGACCACCACGTCGAACCGATCCGGATTCAGCACGAAATGCGCGGTCAGGATGTCAATGTGGTACTGGTCCCAACGGATATCGGGGAAGCGCTCGGCGACGGCCCGCACCCGCTCATCCCAGAACGGCATGGTGATCGAGATGCCGTTCGATTTGGTCGCCGAGGTGAGGTGGCGCTTCGGGCGGCTCTGCGCCAGCTCGAAGGCGAACTTTAGTACGCGATCGATGCCGTGCCGGGTGAACACCGATTCCTGCACCGCGAATTCGCGCTCGGTGCCGGGAAACATCCGCCCGCCCGCGTTGGAATACTCGCCCTCGGTGTTCTCGCGGACGACCCAGAAATCGATGTCGCCGGGCTCGCGGCCGGCGAGCGGCGACGGCACGCCCGGCATCAGTCGCACCGGGCGCAGGTTGACGTATTGGTCGAATTCGCGCCGGAACTGGATCAGCGAGCCCCAGAGCGAAATGTGGTCCGGCACCCGCTCGGGCATGCCGACGGCGCCGAAGAAGATCGCATCGTGGGAGCCGATCTGCGCCTTCCAGTCCTCGGGCATCATCTGCCCGTGCGCTTCGTAGTAGTCGCAACTCGCGAAATCGAACCAGTCCTGCACGATCTCGAAGCCGTGGCGGGTGGCGGCCCGTTCCAGAACCCGAACGCCCTCCGGCACGACCTCCTTGCCGATGCCGTCTCCGGGAATCACCGCGATCCGGTAGCTGCGCTTCGTCCCGCCCATGCTCGTCGCCTCGTGTCCGCCCCCGGCGTCTCACTTGCGCCAGAGCCACGCGGCGTCAATGGCGGAAGGAGACAGGTGGTATCGATGCTATCGGGCAGCAGGCGTCAGGGTCCGGCCACGGAGGTTCGGGCGCGGTGGCTCAGTTGATCGAGCCGGTGGTCTCGCCTGGGCATGTCTCCTGAGCGCGGGCGCGCAGGACGCGCTTCAGGCGCAGCGACTGCGAGCCGTCGGCGCCGTGCAGCGTGCCGACCAGGGCGTCGGCTCCGGCCGTGCCGCGGAAGCTGACGAGACCGGCGCTCGTCTCGAGATGGAAGGCGACATCCTTGGTGCCGTCGTCGATCGAAACCGCGGTCTCGATCGGGGCCGGCAGTCCCGCCCCCTCGTAGACGAGGTTGTCCCCCTTGGGCCACCGCTTGAGCGTGATGCGCCGGCCGGCCTGCGCGCCGTCCGCCGGCATCGTGCAGAGGTCAGCGTAGACGTAGGTGCCGGAGACCCAGCTCGTGCGCGCCTCTGCCGGCAGGGTGGCGAGACCGGCGAGCGCCAAGCCAGCGATCAGACCACCGAGAAGACCGGAGCGTGCGAGGTGGCCGGCTGACGACATGTCGATCCTTCCTGTCCGGCACCGTGTCGGCGCCCGAAACGGAAAGGCTCAGGACCTGCCCGGTTCCGTCGCCACCTCGGTGCAAGGTGCGCGCCAGCACGTTCCGGGTCTCATATGCTGCCGCCCCGCCATGCCTCGCGGCCTGCCCGGTCGAGGACGGCGAAATCTTCGTCGCTCAGGGTGAGGGTTGCACCCGCGGCATTCTCGGCGAGGTGACCGGGATCGCCGGTGCCGGGGATCGGCAGCATCACCGGCGAGCGCTTCAGCAGCCACGCGAGCGCCACCGCGCCGCCGCTCGCGCCGAGACGCCCGGCAATCGATTCCAGAGCCGAAGCAGGGCCCGTCAGCGATCCCTTGTCGAGGGGCGCCCACGGGATGAAGCCGATCCCGTGCCGCTCGCAATGCGCCAGCACGGCCTCGCTGGTGCGATCGACGAGATTGTAGCGGTTCTGCACGCTCGCGACGGGGAAGAACTTCTGGGCGGCTTCGATGTCCTCGACCGACACCTCGGACAGTCCGACATGGCGGATCAACCCCTCCTCCCGCATTCGGGCGATTGCTTCGAACTGCACCTCGCGAGGGCAGTCCGGGCCGATCCGATGAAGCTGCCACAGGTCGATCCGTTCGAGACCGAGCCGCCGCAGGCTCATCAGCACGCATTGGCGCAGGTAATCGGGATTGCCGACCGGCCGCCAGATGTCGGGCCCGTGCCGCGTCAGGCCGCCCTTGGTGGCGATGACGAGCCCCTCGTAGGGATGAAGCGTCTCGCGGATCAGATCCTCGCTGACGAAGGGGCCGTAACTGTCGGCGGTGTCGATCAGGTCGATCCCGAGGTTGGGCACCGCCCGCAGGGTCGCCTTCGCCTTATCCCGGTCGGGCGGATCCCCCCAGATGCCGGAGCCGGTGACGCGCATGGCGCCGAACCCGAGCCGGTGGACGGTGAGATCGCCACCGATCGCGAAGGTGCCCGATGCCTCGACGCTCGCCATGCCCGTGTTCCTCTCGCAGCACTCCCGGTGACGGGAGAACCCGAAAGGCCGCCGCCGGGTCCGTCGGCGGCCAAGGGGCTTCAGAACTCGCGGATCAGCCGCATGGCCGCGACGAGCCCAGGGTCACGGTTCGTCTGGAACTCGATCCCGAGGCCGGCCTGGAGGCTCGTCAACTCCGAGAGCCGGCGGTGGATCTGGGGGATGACGAGGGCGCGGGTGCGGTCGTCCCCGGCGATGTCCTGCCTCAGGTTGAATTCGCACCCGAGTACCGTCTCCGGATCGAGGTCGTAGAAGAACGAATGGTTGAGAAGCAGCGAGGTCGGCCCGATCTGTCGGATGCCGACTTGCCGCAATCCGGCCATGCTCAACATGCTCCAGCGCGCGTCGAAGCGGTATCCGGAGATGTAGAGCAGGGAGTTGCGGACCGTCGCGCTGCCGCGCTCGACTTGGCCGATATACTGCCAGCCGTGGATCCAGCGCCCGCCCGCCCCCGTGCCGAAGGTGCCCTGGAGGGCGACCTTGACCTGCGTCAGGCGTCCGTCCTCGAACGGAAGCTCCAGCTCGAACGATTGACCATCCGCGTAGGCGTATTCGAGTTCGGGGGCCCAATCCGTCGTTCCCCGGCTCAGCGGACGCACCGTCAGGACGTTGACCTCGCGCTCCCCCGCCCGCGCCCCGAGCGGTCGCAGCAGGTCGAACACCATCGGTTCGGGAATGCGCGGACTCTCCGCCGCGAGCGGTTCGACACGGGCGATGGCCGGAGAGACGGCGCAGGCGGCCAGAGCCAGCGCGAGGCTGCGGATCATCGCTGCCCACGGGCCCAGCCCCGACGCGGTTCGGCCCGCCGCGAGGGCGAGCCGATCAAGGAAGCCGTGATGGGAGCGGGGCGGCACCGGTCTCACGGTCCGAGCATCTCGTCTACCAACGTCCGGCTCCGTGGCGGGACCGGACGTTGGTAGACGCTGATGGGCGGACCGCCAATCCGTCCGTGTCGCGGGACCGTCAGGCGGCCCGGATCGCGGCAAGAAAATTCTCGACCTCGCGCCGCACGTTCTCGGACTGGGTCGACAGTTCGGACGAGGCCATCATCACCTGCTGTGCGGCTGATCCGGTCTCGCTCGAAAGCGCCTGCACCTGCGCCACGCTCATCGACACGTCCTGGGTGCCGCGGGCGGCCTCGGATGCGTTGCGGGCGATCTCGTTGGTCGCGGCGGTCTGCTGCACGACGGTCGCCGCGATCGAGGCGGTGATGTCGTTGACCGAGACGATGGTCCGGCCGATCTGCTGGATTGCGCCGAGCGCCTGGGTCGAGGCGGCTTGGATCGCCGTGACCTGATCGGAGATCGCCTCCGTCGTGCGGGCGGTCTGCGCCGCCAGTTCCTTGACCTCGGTGGCGACGACCGCGAAGCCGCGGCCCGCCTCGCCGGCCCGCGCCGCCTCGATGGTGGCGTTGAGGGCGAGCAGGTTCGTCTGGCTCGCGAGCCCTGAGATCATCGTCACCGCCTCGCCGATCTTCTCGGCGGCGCGGCTGAGATGGCTCATCGAGTCGGTGGTCGTGCGGGCCTCGTGGCTGGCATGGCTCGCCACATCGTTGGATTGCTGGACGCGCCGCTCGATCTCGCCGAGCGAGGCGACCATCTCTTCCGCCGCTGCGGCGACCGTCTGCACGTTCACGGTGGCTTCCTCGGCCGCGGCGCTGGAGGCGACCGCCTGCCCGTTGGTGCTGTCGGCGACCTGCGTCATCGAGCGGGCGGTGCTGTCCAGTTCGGTCGCCGCCGAAGTCACGATGGCGATGGAGGCGGCGATCTTTTCCTCGAAGCCGCGCACGAGCCCATCGACACGGTCGGCCCGGCGCTGGCGGGCGGATTGCTGCGCGACCTGCTCCGCTTCCAGCTCGATGCGTGCCACGGCGTTCTGCCGGAACACCTCGACGGCCTCGGCCATCCGGCCCATCTCGTCCACCGCGTGCCGAGACGGCACGTCGATAGCCGTCTCACCCGCCGCGAGGCGGCTCATCGCGGTGGTCATCCCCGAGATCGGGCGGATCAGGCTGCGGGCGATCAGGAAGGCCATTGCCGCGCCGGTGGCCAGGATCAGGCCGAGCAGGATGAGCTGGACGGTCTTCGCCCGCGTCATCAGGGCGTTGCTCTGCTCGACCCCTTCCTGAAGCGCCGTCTCGAGCTTGCTGCGCACGAACAGGCCCGTCGCGTTGATGCCGTCCACCCTCGGCTTCAGCGTCTCCTCGAAAAACGCTTCGCTCTCGACGATGGCCTGGGAGGCGGCGACGATGCTGGTGTTGAGGCGGCTCAGAGTCTCGCCGACGAGCTGTGCCGTCTTCTCGTCGTCGGCGGTGAGATCGAGAGCCTTCAGTTTTGCCAGGGCGGCCTCGGCGTTGCCGAAGGCGTTGGCCGAGAGGGCACGGCCCTTCGGATCCTTGGTGGCGAGGAAGCGCCAGTTCATGATGCGGAACAGAAGGAGCGTGCGCTCGACCTCCACGGCCTGGGCGATCACTTCATCTTGGCCCGTGGCCCGCAACTGGGCGACGAGAACGCCGGAGGCCTTGGTCAGGTCGTCGCCGTTGGCGTAGACGCCGGCCCGGTTCTCGCGGATCTGAGCACCGAGTTCGACCAGCTTCGGCAGCGCCTTGCCGAGATCGGCCGACTGATCCCGAAGCCGCTCGTAGGCTTTGCGCCGCTCCGCGCTCGGTGTGCTCGCGATGAGTTTGTCGGACCCCTGCCGGATCGAGTCCAGCGACGCGAACATTCCGGTCGTGTAGTCGGGCGCCTGGGTCAGCCTGTACTGGGCCGCTTGGCCGATCAGCCGGTCGGACAGGCCGTTGATGGTATAGAGGGTCCGGGCCGCGGATTCGAGCTGCGCCCGCGCACGAAACATGTCGTCGAGACTGTCGAGCTGCGTGTAGGAGAACGCCCCCATACCGCAGGACAGGACGACCAACGCAGAAAAACCACCGTAGAGACGCGTACGAATACCGATTTTCATCGTGCTGCCGTCGAGACAAAAAGTGTTGTTTCGCTGTGCAGAACGATGTCTTTATGTGCTCTTAAAATACGATGCTTATGGCTCGGAAATCGGGCAGTTACGTAGACGGATCAGATAGATAACCTGAGGGTGCTCGAGTAACCTGAGAGAATGTTCCTGTGGTCGTGCGGGTCTCGTCGAACACGATCGACGCCTGTCGCAGGACTTGGCGTCGCGGACCGCGCCGTCCCCGCCGTTCGGTGAAATGCTGCCGGCCGGGCGCAGAGCGAGAGACCGAACGAAAAAATGCCCGCTCAGGGAGCGGGCACGAAGTCGGGAGGAGATGCAGTGCGGTCGGCGGGGCCGGAGGCGGTCCCGCCGTCGTTCGCGAGGGGAGATCAGCCCTCCTTCTTGCCGAGCGCCACGGCGACGAAGCGGGTCTGGCCCTTGGCGCTCTTCACCCGCATCAGCACGGCCTTGCGGCCGTTCGACTCGGCGGCGCGGATCTGCGCCTGGACGTCGGAGGGCTTCGAGACGCTGGTGCCGGCGACATCTAGGATCACGTCGCCCTGCGCGATGCCTTTGGATGCGGCCGGGCCGTCGGGATCGACATCCATCACCGCCACGCCCTCGTCGCCGAGGCCGACATCGTTCGCCGGCGCCAGGCTGAGGCCGAGGCGCGGCTGGCCGCCGGTGGAGCTGTCGCTGCGGCTCGCGACCTTCGCGTCGGTCGGAAGCGTGCCGAGTTCGACCGTCGCGACGTCGCTCTTGCCGCCCCGCAGATAAGCCAGCTTCACCTCGGTGCCGGGCTTGAGGCCGGCGATGCGCCGCGAGAGATCGCGGGCGTCGTTGACCGGGGCGCCGTTGACCGACTCGATCACGTCACCGGATTTCAGGCCGGCCTTGGCGGCGGGGGTGCCGTTCTCGGCGTGATCGACCAGCGCGCCCTTGGCCTTGTCGAGGCCGAGCCCGTCGGCGATGTCCTTGGTGACGGGCTGGACCTGCACGCCGAGATAGCCGCGCACCACCTTGCCGTCGCTGCGGAGTTGGTCGACCACCGTCTGCACGGTCTCGGCGGGGATCGCGAAGGCGAGGCCGACCGAGCCGCCGGACGGCGAGGCGATCGCCGTGTTCACGCCCACGACCTCGCCGTTGACGTTGAAGGTCGGGCCGCCGGAATTGCCCTTGTTGATCGGCGCGTCGATCTGAAGGAAGTCGTCGTAGGGGCCGGCGCCGATGTCGCGACCGCGGGCCGAGACGATGCCTGCCGTCACTGTGCCGCCGAGGCCGAACGGGTTGCCGATGGCGACGACCCAGTCGCCGACCCGCGGGGCGCTCTTGCCGAACTGGACGTAGGGGTAGCTGCCGCTCTCGGTGATCTTGAGGAGCGCGATGTCGGTCTTCGGATCCTTGCCGATCACCTTGGCGTCGAGGGTGCGGCTGTCATCGAGGGTGACCTGCACGGTCTTGGCCTTGTCGACGACGTGGTTGTTGGTGACCACATAGCCGTCCGCCGAGATGATGAAGCCCGAGCCGACCGCGCCGCGCTCGCCGCGCTGCGGCATCCCACGGCCGCCGGGCCCGCCCGGACCACCAGGTCCACCCTGGCCGAAGCGCTTGAAGAACTCGCGCAACTGCGGCGGCACCTGCTGCAGGTTGGGGCCGCCCGCGCTGTCGTCGTCATCGTCGGCGCTGTTGTCGAGCTTCACCTTCACGGCGACGACGCCCGGCTTCACCTTGTCGACGACGTTGGCGAAGGAGCCCGGCGGGTGCTCGGGCGCTTCGATCGGGGTCTTGGGCAGGGCCTGGGCATAGGCCGGCGTGCCGGGCTCGGTCAGGCCGAACCCGGCGGCGCCGCCGGCGACGAGGGCCGCTGCGGCGACGGAGGCGAAGGCGCGGCGGCGGACGGTCATGCTCATGGAAGTCTCCGACGGGAAATGGGTCGGTCGGCCGCCCCTCCGTTCGAACGTCGGGGCAGCGATCCGTAAGGAGACTTCTAGGGGCCGGAGCCTGACCGCCGGATGGCGCGAAGATTACGGTTTGGACAGGTCCGGCTCCACCGCGTCGGGCGCCGACGCCGTCAGGCCCGCTCGCCAGCGCAGGTCGGCGAGAAGGCCCGAGGGATGCGTGTCGAGCACCGGCGTGATCGGCAGCCCCGCCGCGTTCAGCAGACCCGCCGCCCAGTGATTGCAGACATTACTGTACGAGAAGCGGCCATGCGCCTCGTAGAACAGGCTCGGGCCGTAGAGCCCTGGGCCGAGATCCTTGGGCTGGCCGTCGGCGAGGCGGAAGCTCGTCTCCAGCCGCGCGAGAAGCCGGGCTAAGCCCTGTCGCGAGACCGGGACCGGAACGATGTCGGCCTGCGGGAAACTCTCGCGGGCGGGGCGCGCGAGGCCGACGACCTGGACCACGCCATCGCTCCCGCCGGGCGTGAACAGGGCCGAGAGGGCGAGCCTCCAGTCGAACGCGGCAAGCGTCGGCGTCGCCCGGTAGAAGCGGGCCTCGCCCCAGCCGAATTCCAGGGCGTCGTAGGCCGCAAAGCGCGTGGCGAGATTGCGCAGGGCGGTGCCGGCCCCCTCCCCCGTCAGGCTGTCGCGCGGCAGGACGAGACCGGAATGCCAGCCGTGGCTGACGAGAAGCACGGTCTGCCTATCCGGGTCGGACGGCGGGTAGAGGCTCGGGTCTCCGGGCTGGGCCGTCCAGAGCGTGAGCGTGAGAAGCGCGGCGGCCAGCCCGGCCAGGGCCAGACCGAGCCGCCGCAGCGCTCTCATGCCTCGCTGAGCCGGACCAAAGCTTCCTCGATCTTGACGAGCCGTGCCGCCTCCGCGTCGCGGCGCTCGCGCTGCTCGTCCACCACCTCTTCCGGCGCACGGGCGAGGAAGTCGGCATTGCCGAGCTTGCCGTCGATCTTGCCGATCTCGGACCTTGCCTTGCCCGCCTCCTTCTTCAACCGCGCGACCTCGGCCGCGAGATCGACGATGCCTTCGAGCGGAAGGGCCGCCACGCTGCCCCGCACGAGGAGCTGGACGGCGTTCTTCGGTGCGGCCTCGGCAAAACCGATCTCGGAGAGGCGGGCGAGGCGGGTGAGCGTCTCGCTCCAGCGCTCGACCCGGGCGCGGACGCCCGCGTCGGCGGCCACCAGCACCAGCGGCACCTGGGCGCCGGCGGGCACGTTGGTCTCCGAGCGGGCCGAGCGGACCTCGGAGATCAGATCGACCAGCCAGCCGATCTCGTCCTCGGCCTGCGGGTTCGTGTAGGCCGACAGCTCCGGCCAGGATTCGAGCGCGAGCAGGCCGCGTTCCGTCGGCAGCACCTGCCCCTTGATCGCCCATAGCTCCTCCGTGAGGAACGGCATGAACGGGTGCAGCAGCATGGCGATCTGGTCGATGAGGAAGGCGATGGTCGCCTGCGTCTCGGCGCGTGCGGCCGGATCGACCCCCTCGCCCTGAAGCACGGGCTTGGCGAGTTCGAGATACCAATCGCAGAACACGTTCCAGACGAAGCGGTAGGCGGCGGCGGCCGCGTCGTTGAAGCGGTAGACCGTGATGCCCTGCGCCACCTCCGCCACCGCCTTAGCGGCCTCGGTGAGCGCCCAGGCATTGAGCGTTTCGCGCACGGCCTCCGGCCGGAAATCGGCCTTGAGTTCGCAGCCGTTCAGCTCGGCAAAGCGCGCGGCGTTCCAGAGCTTGGTCGCGAAGTTGCGGTAGCCCTCGACCCGCTGGGCCCCAAGCTTGATGTCGCGGCCGGGGGCGGCCAGCGCGGCGAGCGTGAAGCGAAGCGCGTCGGCACCGAACCGGTCGATCAGATCGACCGGATCGACCACGTTGCCCTTCGACTTCGACATCTTCGCACCCTTCTCATCGCGGACGAGGGTGTGCAGGTAGACGGTCTCGAACGGCGCCTGATCGGTCAGGTGCAGGCCCATCATCATCATCCGGGCGACCCAGAAGAAGATGATGTCCTTGCCCGTGACCAGGGTGCTGGTGGGGTAGAAGCGGGCGAGCTCCGGGGTCTTGTCCGGCCAGCCGAGCGTCGAGAACGGCCACAAGGCGGACGAGAACCATGTGTCGAGCACGTCGGCGTCCCGGGTCAGCGCGACCTCGGCGCCGTGCTTGGCCTTGGCCTGCGCGACCGCTTCCGCCTCGCTCTCGGCGACGAAGATGCCGCCCTCGGCATCGTACCAGACCGGGATCTGGTGTCCCCACCAGAGCTGGCGCGAGACGCACCACGGCTCGATGTTCTCCAGCCACTGGAAGAAGATCTTTTCGTAGTTCTCGGGGACGAACTTCGTCTGCCCGTCGCGCACAGCCTGGAGCGCGCGCTCGGCCAGCGGCTTGACGTTCACGTACCACTGGTCGGTGAGGTAGGGCTCGATCACCACGCCCGAGCGGTCGCCGTGTGGCACCGCATGGGTGTTCGGCTCGACCAAGCGCAGCAGGCCGCGCTCCTCCATCAGGGCGACGACCGCTTTGCGCGCCGCGAACCGGTCGAGCCCGTCGAGCGCCAGCGCGGCGTCCTCCGGCTCGGCGCCGTCGAGGAAATCGGCGTTGCCCGCGATCTGGATGCGCGCTTCCGGATCGAGCACGTTGATCGGCCGGCAACCGTTGCGGCGCCCGACCTCGAAGTCGTTGAAGTCGTGGGCCGGGGTGATCTTGACCGCGCCGGTGCCCTTTTCCGGATCGGAATAGGCGTCGGCGACGATGGGGATCAGCCGGTTGACCAGCGGCAGGCGAACACGCTTTCCGACAAGATCGCGGTAGCGCTCATCGTCCGGGTGGACGGCCACCGCCGTGTCGCCGAGCATCGTCTCGGGCCGCGTGGTCGCCACGGTGATGATCGCGCCCGTCGGGCTGCCGGCCTCGTCCACGACGGGGTAGTCGAAGTGCCAGAGATGGCCCTTCACCTCGATCTGCTGGACTTCGAGGTCCGAGATCGCGGTCTGGAACTTTGGGTCCCAGTTCACGAGGCGCTTGTCGCGGTAGATCAGCCCCTGGGCGTGCAGATCGACGAAGGTCTTGAGCACGGCACGGCTCAGGCCCTCATCCATGGTGAAGCGCTCCCGCGACCAGTCGCAGGAGGCGCCGAGTCGCTTGAGCTGGCCGATGATCGTGCCGCCGGATTCCTCCTTCCAGGCCCAGACCCGGCGCAGGAATTCCTCGCGTCCGAGTTCCCGACGGCCGGGCGCTCCCGTCTCCATGAGCCGGCGCTCGACCACCATCTGCGTGGCGATGCCGGCATGATCCGTGCCGGGCTGCCACAGCACATCCTTGCCTCGCATCCGCTCGAAGCGGACGAGGATGTCCTGGATCGTGTTGTTGAGCGCGTGGCCCATATGCAGCGAGCCCGTCACGTTCGGCGGCGGGATCACGATGCTGAAGGGTTCGGCGCCGGCCCGCTCGGGGCGTCCGGCGCGGAAGGCCTGACCCTCTTCCCAGGCCGCGGAGACGCGCGCCTCGACGGCGGCGGGGTCGAAGGTCTTGTCCATCATGGGCGGGGCGGGCTTTTCGAGACGGCGTTCTAAAAGATGTCGCCGCCGCTATCGGCCCGCCGCGGGGCCGTCGTCAACCGTCGGCCCGTCGGTGCCGCGGTGCAATCACCCCGTGATCGAGGTCCGAACGGCTTATCGCCCGCGGGCGACCCGCTCGATCTCGATCCGCACCAGCCGCTCGACCATGTGCGGAAGGTTCTCATCGAGCCAGCTCTTCAGCATCGGCCGCAGCATCTCCTTGACGAGATCCTCCAGCGTGCGAGCGTTCTGCGACAGCACCGTGTGGGCGAGAAGCTGGAAGTGCTGACCGACGCTCTCGCCGGTGCCGGACGAGACGAGCCGCTCCGTCACCTCCTCCTCGACCGCCGCGCGGACGCGCTCGGTCACGCGCGGGGCGGGAGGCGGCTCGGGGGTGAAGTCGAAGGGATCCGGCTTTTCCGCCGCCGGGGGCTCGAAATCGGGTTCCGGCTCCGGGTCGAACTCCGGCATCCGGAAATCGATTTCGGGGATGTCGAAGGCGACGGGCTCGGGCTTGCGCACCGGCTCGGCGACCTCGGCAAGATCGAGCACGTCGTCGTCCGGCGGCGCGGGAGCCGGCGCCGGCGTCGGAGGCGCCTCGGCCTCGGCCGGCTTCGGGGCCTGGTCGTCGGCGATGATGCGGCGGATCGAAGCCAGGATCTCCTCCATGGAGGGCTCCTGCGACTTGTCCTGAACCTTAGGGCTCGCTGCGCTCATCGGGACGATACTCGGTGACGATTGACAAGACGATGACTTGGTTAACGAACTATTTCATCGCCTCGCCCGGCATCAACCATGGTCCGCCGCCGGCCAACAGGAAAACGTCGTCGGCGGCGAGGCGGTCAGCGCCCGTCGGGGGTGCGCAGGCCGAACCAGAGGTCGCGCACCTGATCGAGATGTTCGCGGGCGGAGTACGGGGTAACCGGCAGACTGGTGAAGCGGACCGTGAGCCGTCCGACGGCCTGGACGACATCGTAGGAGTTCACCACGCGGTCGCGCTGGGCGCGGATCAGGGCGACGCGCGCGGAGAGCAGTTCCTGCTGCGCGTTCAGCACGTCGAGGGTGGTCCGCTGGCCGACGCGGGCCTCTTCACGCACACCGTTCAGCGCCACCTCGTTGGCCTGGACCTGCGCCTGCGAGGCGATCACCTGCGCCTTTGAGGCTTCGAGATTGCCCCAGGTCCGTACGATCGAAGCGCGGATGGTGTCGCGGTCCTGGTCGGCGACAAGGCGGGCGCGCCCGGCATTCTCCTTGGCCTGCCGAATTGCGGCGTACTCGGCCCCACCCTGATAGAGCGGGATGTTGACCCGTCCGACGATCGAGGCGGTGACGCCGTTGTCGCCGGGGAACTGCTGATCGTATCGCTGCTGCACCGCGCCGGTGATCTGCGCCTGCGGATAGAGCGCGCCCTCGTTCACCTTCACCTGCAACTCCGCCACGTCCACGGCGTGCAGCGAGGCGAGAATCTGCGGGTGCTCCTTCAGGCCGATGAGAATCGCCTGATCGAGCGAGGCCGGCACGTAGCGGTCGAGCGGGCGACCAGGGGCGAGCTGGCGAGGCTCGACGCCGACGACCTGGCGGAAGATGCCGATCGAGGCGCGCAGAGCCGCCTCCGCCGCGCCCACCTGGGAGCGGGCACCGGCGAGCCGCGCCTCGGCCTGGGCGACGTCGGTGCGGGTCACCTCGCCGACATTGAAGCGGTCACGGGTCTGACGCAGCTGCTCTTCGAGCACCTCGACGTTGTTGCGCTGAAGCTCCAGCGTCGCCGTGTCGCTCAGGACGTTCATGTAGGCCTGAGCAGCGTTGAACAGCGTGTTCATCTCCGTCTGGCGCAGACCCTCCCGCGTCCCGAGCACGGTCGATTCGGCCGCGCGCACCCGGTTGTCGGTCTGAAAGCCGTCGAAGACGTTCTGGTTGATGGTCAGGCCCGCGCCGCCCGGGCGGGTCGTGAGATTGATCGGCCCGGTGGTACCGATGCCGCCGATCTTACCTTGGAACTGCTGGAGGCCGATGTCGGCTGAAAGCGCGGCGTTCGGTCGGTAGCCGGACTGGAAACGATTCACATCCTCGTCGGTGGCGCGCAGGTTCGCCCGTGCCGCGTTCAGCGCCGGGTTGGCCTGATAGGCGCGGGACAACGCGCTCTCAAGGGTCTCGGCAACCGCCGGACTTGCGACGGCCAGTGCCGAGACGACGGCGCCAGCCAGCCGAAGCGCGGACCGCGCCGCAGGGTTCCGTTCTTTCACGTCGATCAGCCCTTGCGGTTTCTCGATATGCCGTCCCGCCGCACCGCCGTGTCCGCTCCGGTGCTTCGCCCCGGCAAATGCCCCATGGGACATCGACCGGACGACCCGCACCGTAAGGGTCGCGACAGGGGTGCCGCATGCACGCCCATGCGATGGAATGGCCAGCCCGCCTCGTGCCGGAGAGTAGCCGAGCTTGCGCTGCCGACGACAGGGCTTACCGCACCGCGTCGTCGGATTGCCGGCGGGTGCCTCAAAAAAGCGACACCCCGACGGACTAATCCTCATGGTCGCGTGCGGGCGCGAAGGAGTGCTTTCGCGCTGCGTCAGGCCGTTGCCGTAGCTGCCGCCGTCGGCATGAGATGGAATGGGTTTTTCGGCGGGGCACGACGCGCCCGGATTGCAGAGTGCCGAGGGGCTGAAGATGGCCCCAGCGCGCCTTGGTGCCTCTCACAAAGTTTCGCCGCGCTGCCATTTCCGAAAGGAAGGCGACCGGTCGCCGGGCGCTATCAGAACGCGAAGCCGGGCTCGGTCGCGAAACTTTTCAGGGGCGGCAGCGAGGCATCGAAGAGCGGGCGGGCTCCGAAGGCATCGCCCGCCCGTACGAACAGGGTCGCCTTGGCGTTGCGATGCGGGCCCAGCACGCAGACCAAGCGCCCGTCGTCGCGCAATTGATCGAGCAGCGCCTGCGGCCGGACCTCGACTCGTCCCTCGACGAGGATGGCGTCGAAAGGCCCGCCCTTGGCCGGAGCGGTCAGGGCATCCTGGACGAGATTGACGGTGTCGCCGAGGCGCTCGCGGGCGGCGCCGATGAGATCCGGGTCGGATTCCAGGGCGACGACCTCGGCGCCGAGCTGCCGGAGCAGGGCCGCGCCATAGCCGTAGCCGGTGCCGACATCGAGGGCGCGGATGCCGGGGCGGATCTTGAGCGCCTGAATCAGGCGCGCCAGCAGCATTGGGGCCGGCATGGCGCGGATCCCGTCCTCCCCCGCATCGAGAGTCAGAGTCTGGTCAATATAGGCGAAGTCTTCGCGACCTGGCGGGACGAAGCGCTCGCGGGGCACGGTGTCGAAGGCATCGAGCACTGCGACGTCATTCACGTCGAAGGTCCGGAGCTGACAATCGACCATGAGGCGCCGCGCCTGAGCATAATCGAGCATGAGCCGTCCATCCCTCGCCGCTGCGCCAGACCGTTTCTCCGCCCGCCCGTCGAGCGGCGCCGGCCCGAGCGGGTCGGGTTGTCGTGGATCGTTCCCGGAATTGCAAGGCTCGCACGAGCGCCTTGCGTGTCCAGAAAGCAGCAGATTGTCAGGGGTATCGGGAAGTTTGGAGGCCTCGCCCGGAATCGAACCGGGGTGCAAGGATTTGCAGTCCTCTGCGTAACCACTCCGCCACGAGGCCTCATCGCGAATGCGCGACACTCCGGGCCGAGCGGCCGGTCCGGAGCGAGGCGTCTCTAGCAGAGGCTCGACCCGCTCGGCAACGGTCTTGTCGCTCGATCGACACAAACGACACCGCTGCACCGCGCCCCGGTGGGAAAAAGTGCGTTGTCGGCTCAGAAGGCGCAAAAACCGGCGATAGGACCCTTGCGTCCGAAACCGACGAAGGCTAATGACCCGCCACCGCCGCTGAGGCGGCCCGGTGATCCCCGATAGCTCAGTTGGTAGAGCAAGCGACTGTTAATCGCTTTGTCGCAGGTTCGAGTCCTGCTCGGGGAGCCAAATCTTTCAATCACTTAGCTAGACATCGGCCGGGGCGTGTTACCGCGCCTGTTACCGTCGCTGTTCTCAGGGTGTTTTCAGCCCGCAGGCTTCGCCTTTCGCCGCGCCGTTCGTAGCTCGGCCACGCGACCCGACTGCACCACCGATCCTCGGTTATAGAGCATCGTCGTCGACATCTGTGTGTGGGTCGCGGTGCGCATCACGTCGGCCGGCGCTGCGCCCGCCTCGAAAGCCTCGCTGACCGCCCCTGCCCTGCTGTCCATGTTCCAGATGCCGTCGGGCCAGCCGGAGGTTCTGGCGATCTCGCGAAACGTCCGGCTGAAGTGCGAGCGCTTCCATGGCAGGCCGGACCGCTCATCGATGACCAGCGGACCGACGCCCTGCGGCGGCAATTCGGTGAGCAACTCGGGGTAATGGCTGAGATCGTGCTCGGCGAACTCGTTGCCGTTCGACTTCGACGTCGGCTTGCGCAGGATCGTCCCGTCGATGTGGTTCCAGACGAGGCCCCAATCCCAGACCCATGCGCCGTCCGTGATGGCGCCGGCGATTCGGGATCGTGCCTCCGCGTCGGGGCGGTCCCACTCGCCGATCACGTCCTTCTGCCGAAGCCCGAGCTCGAACTGAAGCGTCACCGCGAGCGCGATGCTCGGCCGGCCGGCCTCGTGGGCGGCGGCGCGCAACGCGACGATCATCTCGTGACTCGGGCGGAGCTTGCGGGCGCGCGGCTGCCGGAACGTCGTCTTCGACAACACGGTCGCCAGCTCAATCGCGTCTCGGTCCCGCAGCTCGCAGCCGTAGTTCACGACCCGGCGAAGCGTTTGGATGCAGGCATAGGCGCCGCGCTCGCCGAGATCGTCGGTCCAGGCGCGATGCCAGCGCCGCACGTCGCGGCCGATGATGTCGGCCATGTGCTCGTCGCCGGCCGCCTCGACGAGGTGTCGGATATATTTGCCGTAGAAGACGCGGGTGTCTCGTCGGCGCTCATGGATAGGCGAATCGGGGTCAGTCTCGAAGGCGCGGCAGATCCAGCCGATGGTGCCGAGGGCGAACGCGTTCCGACCTGGCTCGCGGCCTGCGGCCCACTCCAACATTTCGGCCTGCAGAACCGCGCAACGCGATGCGATCTCCTGTGAGGGCCAGTCCCCGAACAGGCGAACCGTCTTCGGTGTGAACCCCTTGGCGACGAGCTTCTCGTCGGCCACCCAATAGAGATCGACGCGCCCGTTGTGGCGCTTCATCCGTTTAAGACCGGGCGCGTGCAACTCGTGCTCCGCTGGCATGGCCACCCTCCTCCCTCCGGCCCTGCTGCCGGGTGGAGGCATGGTCGCCGGTATGGTGGTAGCGGTCCAGAAATTCTCGGACGGCGGGCCAGTAGCGACCGCCCATCATCGGATCGACCCTCGGGAGGCCGCTGCGCTCGAGGACGGCGGCGAGACCGCCCCACGCCTTTGCCCGCTTAGGGCCGAGCACGACTCGCGCTAGTTCGGCCTCGTCGGGATACAGGCAGGATGGCTCCTGGGCCGGAGCCGAGGTGCGAACGCTACCCACGATCCGTTCTCCCTTCTGTCGAGTTGGCGAGGGCGAGGCGGCGGACGGACACGAAGGCGATGAGGCTGGCGTAGGCACAGCCTGCCGCAAAGCCCCAACTGAAGCCCTCGCTGATGAGCCGACCGAGTTCGATCAGCCCCCACGTGACGATGAAAAGCGCGATTGTGCTACGCATCGCCCTTCTCCTGTTCGGCGAGGGCGGCGCGGCCGGCGTCGGTGATCCACCAGCGTTGATCGTTGGTCTCGTACCGCAGCACGAGGCCGAAGAACCGCATGGCTTGGCATAGGCGGCGGGCGCTGGCGGTCGTCAGGCCGATTTTCTCGGCGAGTTGGCGCGTCAGCAAACCGCCCTGCGGGTAGTCGGCGAGCGTGCGCAGGACACGCAGTCGGGAGGGTGAGAGTCTACCCATCGCTCCGCTCCCCTTCGGGCTGGAGGGGGAGGAGCCGCACGCACCGGACAGCCTCGTTCAGCGTGTACCGCTCGGCATCGGTTGGTGCGTCGCCTCGAAAGGACCGGACTACGCGCTGAGCCGCGACCCCTCGCATCCACCGCGCCCCGTCCTCAAAGGCACGGCTCTGGTTGGCGGCGATCTCGGCGGCGAGGCGGGCCATCAGCGCATCAACGTGCTTTGGTAGCAGGTTCATCTTTGCGGCGAGCGGGGCGTCCTCTCTGATCCAGGCGTGGACGGCGAGGCGAAGCGCGGTCGTGTCCGCCTCAATCTCCGCGGCAAGGCTCTTCACGTGGCTGCTCCCAGATTTGCGGGACACGGTTTTATCCATAGCGCCCCTCATTTCTGGACTCCTTCAGCAAGGGTATTCAGCCCAATACCGAGAATGACTTGCGCTGAGTTTTCGTCCCGGTCATGAACCGAGCCGCAATCGAGGCATTGCCATTCTCTTATTCCGAGACCTTTCAGCCCTGTCGGGCCGCCGATGCTTCCGCATGCAGAACAGGTTCGGGTACTATAAGCCTCAGAGACTTCGACGTAGCGCCCGCCATGCCTAATGGCCTTGTACGAGAGCATGTGCCGGAAGCCTGCCCACCCGGCGTCGTAGATCGACTTCGCCATAGTGGTCTTGGCTAGCTTTGACGGGCTCACATCGCCAACGATGATCGTCCCGTATTCTTGCACCAAAGCGAGAGACGCCTTGTGCAGGAAGTCTTTGCGGCGGTTCCGCGCCTTGGCATGGATCGCCTTGGTCCGCTTGGTTTTCTTCGCGCGCTGCGACGTCGCCAACGCCTTCTCGCTCTCGCGGTAGAAGCGCGGCATCTCAATCTTCGCGCTGGTAGATAGCGTCGCGAGCGTCTTCAGGCCCAGGTCGATACCGACCGCATTCTCTGGCCTCGGCTCTGCACACGGCACCGCGACAGGAACGTTGATGTACCAGCGGCCTTTCGCATCGGAATTGAAGCTGCCAGCGCCAAACCGCATGCCCGGCGTCAAATGCTCGCGCAGATGCATCGGCTCGTAGTGAACGCCATTGAACACAAAGCGAGACCCATCAAATTTTACATGCCCAGTGTTAAACGGAACCCAACCAAGAGATTTTCTCGACCTCCAGCGAAGCCAAGCCTTGCTATCTCTCTTGCGAGAGATGTCGTATTCGCGGCAAACGCGCTGAACTGTATGGGCGTGGAGACCGAGATCCCCGCCTGACCCAGCAGTCAACTTCATAAAATCCTGCGCGAATAGCCATTTACGCTTGGCTTGAGCTGCCTTTTTCTGCGTTTCGTTGCAGTAGTTCCAAACATAATTTACAGATCTTGCCTGCCTATTTAAGCCGCCTGCGTGCTTGTCACATAGGCGCAGCTTTACTGTGATGGTTGGCACCAGCGCATTGTTCGGCCGATCAGTGCCCCCTGACTTCACGTTACGCATCGGTCTTCCCTCCTGCGCTGGTGGAAGGGGTGGTCCGCCCGAGCCTTTCGAGGTCTGCCGCAACCCCGTGGTTGCCGCGCTTGCGGAGCCATTCGGCCACGTCGGCTAGAGCGAGACGGTAGCCGTCTGCTGCCCCTGCGGTCATCATGGCCGCGTACATCCGGGCCGAACCGTGGGGCGCCGTTCGCTGTTCGGCTGTGAAGCCTTCAAGGCGCGCAATCTGAGCAGGGATATCAGCCATGATGTTCGCCCTCCTGACGACCTGCGCTGGTGGAAGGGGCTTCGGCCTGGGCGAGGAGGGTGGATGCTGGCTCGGGGTCGCGGTAGAGGCTTTCCGGATGCGGCAGCACCTCGTAGCCTTCAGGATCGATGCCCATGCGCTCGCAAATGAACTTCGAGTGGAAGGCGCTGAGCCCGAATAGATGCATCGCGAAGCTCCAGTTCGGATCACCACGATAGGAGGGGGCCGCAAGGTCGCGGGCGCGAGCCATGATTTGCCGATGCGAGACTCGGCCAATGGCGGCTATCAAGCGCAGTTCGTCGGTGATTTCGTGTGCCTCACCCATCGCTGCGACCCTCCCCCGCCGTGGCCTCATCGCCCATCGTAATGTCGGACGGGCGGTCGCTCATCTCGCTCGGCCAGCCGACGCGAGGCTTCTCCGGGCTGCTGTACATTTCGGTCTTGCCGAGCCGGCAGAAGCCACAGAACCAGTCGCGCTTACGGCTGAGCCCGTACCAGCGGCACACCTGATGCGTGATGTAGTCGTGTCGCCAAGGACTATCCTTCCGACTGAACGCTGTCGTCCAAGCGCGGATTTCGGTCGGGCGGTTCGGATCGCCCCAATGCAGGCGAAGGCCAAACAGGAGGTCCATCTACCCCTCCCCCGCCGTGGCCGCGCGGGCGGCTCGGGCGATGCGGACCATCCGCACAACAGCCTCCGAGTCTGACGAAGACCGGTGCTGCGCTCCCACAATCTCCTTCAGCGCCTTGTCCTTCGCCTCCACCTCGGCCCGGAGGCTGGCGGCCTCGGCGGTGGCGGTGTCTGCGCGGCCGGCCTTCTCAAGTGTCTCGGCCCACACCTTGTCGAAGCTGACGCCAGTGCTGTAGCCGGCCTGCAACTTCGCCTGATGCAGCCAGGAGTTTCGCTTGCGGGTGCCTTCGCGGTCGCTCTCGGCTTCACGCTCGGCGGCACCTGCGCGCCGGTCCGCCTCGTCCCTCTCGGCCTCGACCCGCTGAAGGTCGGCGAGGGCAGAGTCCTTGGCTTCACGCTCGATGCGCAAGAGGTCGAGTAGATCCTCGACCTGTGTTTCATGCCAGCAGGCGGGCGAGTAATCGGGGGCCTCACTTGCCGGCATCATCGTGACGCCATCGCCGTGGCCCGAGTAGGCGGACGCTTCCTTGTAGGAGAACCGGCCGGCATGGCGGAGAACCCCGGTGTAGCCGTGGTGATCTGGCCGCTCGAATAGCCCACGCTTCAGCAGGACGTAGGGCGCCTGTTCCAGCGCCTCTGGGGTGGCGGCAGGCTTCATGGGCGGCGATCCTTCGGCTTGGAGCGCGGGGCGCCGAAATCGACGACGTTTTCGTTGCGATAGGGGCGCCCGTAGACCTCGCCTTCGCGCCGACGAACAGGGCCGCCCCGCGTTGGAAAAGCTGCCCCACCAATGAAGCCGGCAGCAGAGAGCGCGCCGCGAAAACCATCGCCGTCCTCGGCGTATCCCGCGTACAGCACCTCGTGCTGCGCCATTCCGGTGAGTACGAGCCAAAAGGCGTGTGGTTCGGTTTCGACCTGGTCGGCTTCGATGAGGTCCGCGATCTCGCGCAGGTGTCGAGCCAGATCGCGGCGGACGCGGCCAGCCCTGTGGCCATCTGGGAGAGAGACTACGTTGCCGCTCATCACGCGCCCTCCTGACCGGAGGAGGCCGGGGGAGCGGGCAACCCGAGCACCTTCATGATGGCGTCGATCGCCTCGTAATGAGGTCGCTGCGCTCCGGTCTGCGCAAGGTCCACTTCTTGGTCGATTTCGCAGGCCGCCAGGACTTGAGCGGCCTTCTCGCGAAGATCGCGCACGTCTTTCGGCCTCCACGCCCCTTGCGCTTCCGGGGCTGCCTGGCGGGCGGCGGCGTAAAGCTCGTCGTAGAAGGCTTTGACGAAGGTGGCGTTCGCGATCACAGCATCCGGCCCGAACTCGCCGCAGAGGTTGTGAGCGATCCGCCGCTCTTGCTCGGGCGTCATCTTGGGGCTGATCAGTCGGTCTTGCCCCGTCTCCACCTGCCCCGTGCGGGTGCTGTCGGGGGCAATCGTAAGACGATCAGCAACCGCGCTGAGGAACCTGCCGAAGTCTGGGTCCATCATCCCGAGTGCCTGCGCCCGGCACTGTGCCGCGAGATCCGCCGCCTTCCACTCCGCAAACCGGCCGCCGTCAAAGACCAGCGGCTCGACATCCAGCCGGCCATTGACGTGCGCGGCTTGGAGGAATTTCGATAGCCCCTCGACCTCGTTCGCCACCCACCGGATGCCCCACTGCTCCTCAGCAATGCTGAGTGCCCGGAGGGGGATGGCAGTGCCGATCGCCTCCGCCCCCTGCCCGGTGCTCTGCCCGGCCGGATGGGCGGCGAAGAACTGAACCAAGGCGTTGTGAGCGGCCTGGGCCTCAGAAAGCGCCTTGTACTTGAGCCTGATAAACGAGCCGCCCTCGTCGCCAGCGTGAGCCGTTAGGAACGGCTCTCCAAGGGCGGTACGGAGATCGGCGGCCTGCTTCCGAAGCCCCGTCGCCTCGGCTGCGACCTTCACATACTGCTGGAAGGTCGATGCGACCGCCTCCGCCAGATCTGGAACCTCGAACAGAAGCGACGCGGGGATCGCCGCTCGGATGCGAGCCAAATCCTCGGCTGCGAAATTCCGCACGCTATCCGGCACGCCCGGCGATGACGGGGCGGGGGTGGCCTCCTCCATGGCCTGCATCAGGAAACCGTGAAGCTCCTCGCCCGTGATGAGCAGCATTTCCGGCTGATCTTCGGGGCTCGTGCGATCCGGCAGTTCGCAGGCGTCCACCACGAGCCGGTCGGCGATCCGTTTCCGATCCTCCCCCGCCGTCCCCTCGGCACTGTCCGGCACGGACGGCGGCGCGGGGGAACAGAGAACAGGCGGCGCCGTGGCGGCCTCGACCATCGCCCGCCAGACCGCGCTGTAGCCGTTGCCTGGGTGCGTATCGGCTTCCTGGCCTGCCGACCACATCGCGCCGGTTACCTCCTCCGGCACGAGCAACCAGCCGTCCGGCACGGCGAGCGTTCCGAGGGCACTGTCCGCGCGGGGTGCGGCGAGAGCGGGGTCGGGCCACAAAGCCTTGCAGTTCACGCAGCGGATCTTTGGACCAGGGCCAAAGCTGCCATCCTGCTTCTGCTCATGGACATGCGCGTAGGAATGGCAGCAGCAGTCGGGGCACCGCCAAAACGACGGCGCATTGTTGGGGGCGTGATCCGCGCTCGTTGTGGGCTCCTGCCCCTTCGTCTTCGCCTCTTCGGTGGTGGGGGTCATGGACATGTCAGGACTCCGGGGTGGCGGGGTACGGCTTGAGGAAGCGTCCCTGTGCGGCGCCGATACGCATCTCGGCAGGGACGCAGACGGCCGGTGACCCCTGGCCGTCGCAGGCGCGGCAGTCTCGCCACGCGGGACGCTCATTGCGCAGATGGAAGAAGGCCCCGCGCCCGAGGCAGAACGAGCAAGTTGATCCCGGCCGCAGGGCGCCATCGGACCACGCGCTCACGACCGCCCTCCTTCGATCTCGAACGGGGCGGGGTGAGAGGCGCCTTGGACGATGAAGTGCCCGTCAGCGCCGACCGGCAGAAGCTCGGGCTTGATCTCGCCCTTCTCGACGTGCCGCAGCATGGCGCGGGCCTCGTGTAGGGCGAGCGCCATGCGGAGGTGCATCAGGATTTGGCGATTGCCCTCCCAAGGCACTTCGCCATCGAGCACCTGCACGCGGTCGATAATCGCGCGCAGAACCTCTTGGTTGATGACGCCTTCCTGCGGCTCGTGCAGCGGCTTGCGGCTGACGAATTGCAGGATCGTCTTGCCGCTGCCATCGAGGTGGTCGAGTTCGTAGCGGTGGCCGGGGGTAAGGACCTTCACGCCCTCTCCCCCTCAGCGGCAGGAGACGAGACGGCGTCGGCTTGAAGGCGGCGAAAGCTGATCGCGGCGACCCACGGGTTGGCGTCCCAGGCGTCCTTGCCGTGGATGCTGTTCCAGAGGCGCTGGTATGCGACCACCGGCACCGCGTAATCGCCTGCGGGCGTCAGGAACCGATCGGGGAACTCTTTCGACCGCTCGATACCCTCGGCGACCGCATCTGCTTCGCTGATGCCCTGAAGCCGCTCGACGCGGACCTCCGTCACCTCAAGGGTGAGGCGGGACAGGGCTCGCGGCATGTGGATCGGCGATCGCCAGCGCGGGATCTCGCCCTCAACGGTGCCGTCGTCTGCCCGGTAGAAGCAGCCCTCAGCAAGCGCCCGCGTGCCGGGGTCGTTGTGCGTCAGATCGCCAATGGCAGCCCACGTCTCGCGGACCCACAGCCGGTCACCAGGCGCGTAAGGCGCCGTCACGATCTGCATCCGGTCAGAGCCGATGAAGCGTCCGTTCGCGAACCGCGGTCGGGCGTGCAGATCGAAAGTCCGAGAACCCTCGTAACTCTGAATGAAGCCAACCGGCGCCAGCGGATCGGGCTGTTGCTTCAGGACGCGCCGAATTTGCGTCTTCCGCCCGGCCAGGATCGCCCGCACTATCGGCCCGCTCATGATGATTGGCCGCTCCTTGCCCACGGGCTTCACGCTCGCGTTCATGCAGCACCTCCACCGGTCGGGGTGTCGGATGAAATGGGGGTGTGGGAGGCTCGGCGCGCGGACAGGATCGCGCGACCGATTAGCTCCGGGATCTGCGGGACGACGGCGTTGCCACAGGGTCCGAGGCGGTGAAGTCCTCCGGGAAGCCCATCATCCATTCCCAGAAGCGCGGGTTGGGCGAACCTTTCCTCGAACCACGCGACCGGATCGCCGCTCCAACATGGCTCGATTGGTAGCCCCGCAAGGCCGTCAGCAAGTCCCCCCGGCCACCCCGGTCCCCATCCGTCGCCCTGGGCGTGGGCAACAAGATAAGCCCGGTCCCGTGGGTGCGGACGGCCGGCGTCAACAGCGCGAACGCAATCCCATTCCGCGTCATACCCCTCCTCGGCCAGCGCCCCGAGAACGGTGCCCATTCCCCGCCCGAGGAGGGCCGCCACGTTCTCCACGACCGCGACTGTCGGTCGAACCATGCGAATGGCACGAATCAGCTGCCAGAAGAGGCCGGAACGGGCGCCGGCAAGTCCGGAGCCGGGACCCGCAAGACTGAGATCTTGGCAGGGGAAGCCGCCACAGACGACGTCCACGGCAATTCCATCTGAGCGGAGGCGGTCAGTGGTAAGCGTATGGACGTCATCGTAGCAGGGAACCTCGGGCCAATGCTTCGCC
This sequence comes from Methylorubrum extorquens, assembly GCF_024169925.1. Taxonomy (NCBI): domain Bacteria; kingdom Pseudomonadati; phylum Pseudomonadota; class Alphaproteobacteria; order Hyphomicrobiales; family Methylobacteriaceae; genus Methylorubrum; species Methylorubrum extorquens. Next base: position 1,046,670 of record NZ_JALJXF010000001.1, on the reverse strand, counting down.
AGCACACGCCGGCAGAAGGGATCGATTTCGCAGAAGGCGACGGTTTCGAAGCCGCTGGCGCGCTCCAAGCCGAGGCTGAAGCCGCCGATGCCGGAAAACAGGTCCAACACGCGAAGGGCCTTCCCCTCGTCTGCGGAGACGAGGGACGCAGTGGGAGGGGAGGTCACGCTGCCCCTCCCTTGCGAGGATTCGCGCCGGTGAGGGCGGCGAAGACTTCCTGCCGGCGCCGCTCTGCCGTCAGC